>PDSA01000026.1 GCA_002748285.1 Rhodobacterales bacterium | reverse complement strand
AGATCTGGTGCCGCATTTGCAGCCCCACACCCTGCTGACCTCGAACACCTCGTCGATTTCCATCACCCGGCTGGCCTCGCGCACCGACCGGCCGGAAAAATTCATGGGCTTTCACTTTATGAATCCGGTGCCGGTGATGCAGCTGGTCGAGCTGATCCGTGGCATTGCCACCAGTGAAGAGACCTTCCAGGCCTGTCATGGCGTGGTCGAGCGGCTGGGCAAAATATCGGCCACGGCCGAGGATTTCCCCGGTTTCATCGTTAACCGCATCCTGATGCCGATGATCAATGAGGCCGTTTATACGCTTTACGAGGGCGTTGGCTCGGTTGAATCGATTGATACCTCGATGCGCCTTGGGGCCAACCACCCGATGGGCCCGCTGGAGCTGGCGGATTTCATCGGTCTGGACACCTGTCTTGCGATCATGAATGTGCTGCATGATGGTCTGGCCGACACCAAATATCGCCCCTGCCCATTGCTGACCAAATATGTCGAAGCCGGCTGGCTGGGGCGCAAGACCAAGCGCGGCTTTTATGATTACCGTGGCGAAACGCCGGTGCCGACCCGCTGAACCCGGTTCAGGATACGCAAACCCCCACCGCGCCCCGGATCTCGGGCGCGGTGTTTTTTTGTGAGCTGCCGGAATGCGGATTATTATGGTTGGACCACATTTCTTTGCCCAGAACGAAAACGATTCCACCTGCAGCACTGAGCCTCAAAATTCGCGTTCGAAATCAGCAGGATGCTGATGGAGAGGCAGAGAATTTTGAGTCAGATGTATCGTTTTCTGTTTTATTGCTCTTGATTCCCCACGCGTTGTGCCGTAACTGCTGTTTCGGTCCTAGGGGTTTAGCTCAGTTGGTAGAGCATCGGTCTCCAAAACCGAGGGTCGTGGGTTCGAGTCCCTCAGCCCCTGCCATTTTTTCAGATTTCAAAGCGGCGCAGCATCTGTGATGGATGGGCCGTGGTGCTCTGTCTGTCATCCCGCCGCTCCTTGCACAAATCCGCTCATTTGCCCCGGCGCGGGGCAAGGGGCTTGCAATCGGATGAGCGTTTGTATACTATTGCATACAGCAAGCCTGATCCGGCCCGCCATAGATTATGCAGACTCGGTTCTCAGGCTATATCTAACACTAATGTTTGGGACCATCATGAGCTTGTATACAGATTACCTAACCGAGATCGAAAACCGCAAAACCCAAGGCCTGCACCCCAAGCCAATTGATGATGGCGCACTGGTGGCCGAGCTGATCGCGCAGATCAAAGACCCCAACAATGCCGATCGTGCCGATTCGCTGCAGTTTTTCATCTATAACACCCTGCCGGGCACAACCAGCGCCGCCGGGGAAAAGGCGCGGTTTCTGAAAGATATTATTCTGGGCACAGCCGAAGTGCCGGAAATCTCGCGCGATTTTGCGTTTGAGCTGTTGTCGCACATGAAGGGCGGGCCTTCGGTAAAAGTGCTGCTGGATCTGGCGCTGGGCGATGAGGCTGAGAATGCCAAAAAGGCCGCTGAGGTGCTGAAAACGCAGGTTTTCCTTTACGAAGCCGACACGGATCGTCTGAAAGAAGCCCATGAAAGCGGCAATAAGATTGCCACTGAAATTCTGGAAAGCTATGCCAAGGCCGAGTTTTTCACCAAGCTGCCCGATGTCGAGGAAGAGATCAAAGTGGTCACCTATATCGCCGCTGAGGGCGATATTTCCACCGATTTGCTGTCTCCAGGCAATCAGGCGCATTCCAGATCCGACCGTGAATTGCATGGCAAATGCCTGATCTCGCCGGCGGCACAGCAGGAAATTCAGCAGTTGCAAAAACAACACCCGGATGCGCGGGTGATGTTGATTGCGGAAAAGGGCACGATGGGCGTGGGCTCTTCCCGTATGTCCGGGGTGAACAATGTGGCGCTGTGGACTGGTAAACAGGCCAGCCCCTATGTGCCATTCGTCAATTTTGCGCCGATTGTGGCGGGCACCAACGGGATCTCTCCGATCTTTCTGACCACGGTTGGGGTGACTGGCGGCATCGGGATTGATCTGAAAAACTGGGTGAAAAAGGTCGATGCCGATGGCAATGCCGTGCTGGATGAAAACGGCGATCCGATCTTGGAGCAGGTCTATTCGGTAGAAACCGGCAAGGTTCTGACCATCAACACCAAGGAAAAGAAACTTTATGAGGGCGATAAAGAGCTGGTGGATATTTCATCGGCGCTGACCCCGCAAAAGGTCGAGTTCATCCGCGCCGGTGGCTCTTATGCCATTGTGTTTGGGAAGAAACTGCAAAGCGTGGCCTCTGAAATTCTGGGGGTTGAGCTGAAATCGGCTTTTGCGCCGTCCAAGCATATCACCCATGAGGGTCAGGGTCTGACCGCAGTCGAAAAGATTTTCAACAAAAACGCGGTTGGGGTGCCTGACGGTGTTGTGTTGCACGCCGGATCGGATGTTCGGGTCAAGGTGAACATCGTCGGCTCGCAAGACACCACCGGGCTGATGACCGCGCAAGAGCTGGAATCCATGGCCGCCACCGTGATTTCGCCCACCGTTGACGGGGCATATCAATCGGGCTGTCACACGGCTTCGGTTTGGGACATCAAGGCGCAGGAAAACATTCCTAAGCTGATGAAATTCATGAATGATTTTGGCCTGATCACCGCTCGCGATCCCAAGGGTGTTTACCACCCGATGACCGATGTGATCCACAAGGTTCTGAACGATATTACGGTTGATGATTGGTCGGTGATCATCGGCGGCGATTCCCATACCCGCATGTCCAAAGGCGTGGCCTTTGGTGCCGATTCTGGCACGGTTGCGCTGGCGCTGGCCACCGGTGAAGCCACCATGCCGATCCCGGAATCCGTCAAGGTCACCTTCAAAGGCAGCATGAGAGACTACATGGATTTCCGCGATGTGGTTCATGCCACCCAGTCGCAAATGCTGAAGAAATTCGGCGATAACGTGTTCCAGGGCCGTATTATCGAGGTGCATATCGGCACTTTGCTGTCGGATCAGGCGTTCACCTTCACTGACTGGACCGCCGAGATGAAGGCCAAGGCCTCGATTTGTATCTCTCAGGATGAAACGCTGATCGAGTCGCTGGAGATTTCCAAACACCGCATTCAGATCATGATTGACAAGGGCATGGACAACCGCGCCCAAACTCTGCAAGGGCTGATCGACATCGCCAATAGACGGATTGCCGAGATCAAATCTGGCGAAAATCCGGCCCTCAGACCCGATGACAACGCCAAATACTTTGCCGAGGTGGTGGTTGATCTGGACCAGATTGAGGAGCCGATGATTGCGGACCCGGATGTGAACAACAAAGACGTTTCGCGGCGCTACACCCATGACACCATCCGTCCGATTTCCTATTATGGCGGCAATAAAAAGGTCGATCTGGGCTTTGTCGGTTCTTGCATGGTGCATAAGGGCGATCTGAAAATCGTTTCGCAAATGCTGCGCAATCTTGAGGAAACGCAGGGCAAAGTTGAATTCAAGGCCCCTCTGGTGGTGACTGCGCCGACTTACAACATCATTGATGAGCTTAAAGAAGAAGGCGACTGGGCGGTTTTGCAGAAATATTCCGGGTTCGAGTTTGACGATTCAGCGCCGAAAAGCACCGCTCGGGTGGAATATGACAACATCCTTTATCTGGAGCGGCCCGGCTGTAACCTGTGCATGGGCAACCAGGAAAAGGCGGAAAAGGGCGATACGGTTCTGGCGACTTCGACCCGTTTGTTCAAGGGGCGAGTTGTCGAAGATTCACCTGAGAAAAAAGGCGAATCCCTGCTGGCATCGACCCCGGTCGTGGTGTTATCGGCGATTTTGGGTAGAACCCCGACGCTTGAGGAATATAAGGCCGCGGTGAAGGGCATTGACCTGACCAAGTTCTCTCCGCCGCTGAAAAAGCCGATTGATTCATTGTCGGTGCATTTCTGATCAAAGCATTCAGTTTGTGGGCGCGCCCTGTGTGGTGGCGCCCACAAAATCGTTCTGAAGAGGCAGCCGGAAAGAAACCGAACCGGGGTTTCTAAGACTTCTTGACGAATTCGGTCAAAATCACAATGCGTTGCCCATTCACCCGGCCTTCGATCTGGGCTTCATTATCGGGCACCAGCGAGATATTGCGCACCGCAGTCCCTCGCTTGGCGGTAAAGCCAGCACCTTTGACATTCAGATCCTTGATCAAAACCACGGTATCTCCCCCAGCCAGTTGGGCACCATTGGTGTCGCGATGGATCAACGCCGGTTCGTCCGGGTCACTGGCCAAACCGGCTTGCGCCCAGGCCAGTGTCTCGGGCTCAAGATAAGCGATTTCCAGCAGTTCCCGGGCCCAGACCTGATCGCTCAGCCGGTGCAGCAACCGATAGGCCAGCACCTGAGTCGCCGCATCCGGGCTCCAGATCGCATCGTTTAAGCATTTCCAATGCGGCGCATCTTGAATGTCGCCATTCATCGCTGCGGCGCAGGTTTCGCACAGGGTAAGGCTTGCGGTGTTTTCCGGACCGACGGGGTGGGTGGTCAGGCCGGTTTGGGCGGCGCATAGGGCGCAGCAATTTGCGGAGTCAGACATGTTGAACAGCCTCTGTTTGGGATGGGGTTTCGTTTTCTGGTCCGGTGATAAGCCGCGCGATGATAAAATCCATCCCCTGCTGAATATCCGCCGTCAGCGCCGCGCCAAAATTGTCACGCTCGCTGCGCTCCAGCGCCCGCAAAGCGCGGCGATGATAATCGCACGCCATCGCCGCCGCGCCAAAAGAGGTGCAAATCCGGTGCATACTGGGGGCGTATTGCAACCAGAGGGTCTCGGCCAGTGCCAAAAGCACCGGGGCGGCGGCGCGGCGATAAATCAGGAAGTGAAAGGCGTAGTTGCCCTGCGCATAGGCGTGGGTGTCATTTGCGGCCACCGCCTGATCCAGACCGGCATCAATGTGGCGTAGTTGCTCCAGATCGGCGCTGTTGAGGTGGTCAAAGGCACGCCGGACCAGCTCGGGTTCCAAGCTGAGGCGGGCAAAGCGGATCTGCTGCATCCGCTCGGCCGTCATCTGCGGCACGACGATGGTGCGGCTGTCCTGAAATGCCAGCGCCCCTTCGGCCACCAGCCCGCGCATCGCATCGCGGGCGGGGATCACGCTGGTCTGATAGCTCTGGGCGATTTTGCGGATCGAGATCACCTGACCGGGTTCAAACTCGCCCTGTAACAGAGCGCTGCGCAAACGCTGCTTGAGGTGGTCGGCCTTGGTTTCGGGTTGGTAGGGCACCGGGGGCTCGCTTGCTTGGGGGCAGAAAATGCTTGTGCCGGTCGTGGCTGCGTTTTAGGCTCTGACGTGTTATAACACCTCGCCGCCCGGATGACGAGCCCCAACGGATAAGGACGTCCTATCATGACTCTGCTGCACAATATGCCCACCGAAGATCTGCAAAAACTGGATGCGGCCCACCACATGCACCCGTTCACCGCCAATGCTGAATTGGCCCGGCTCGGCACCCGAGTGATCACCAGCGCCAAGGGGGTGTTTATCCGTGACAGTGAGGGCAATGAGATTCTGGATGCGATGGCTGGGTTGTGGTGTTGCAATCTGGGCTATGGCCGGCACGAAATTGCCGAAGCCGCCCATGCGCAAATGCTGCAACTGCCTTTCTACAATACGTTTTTCCAGACGTCCCATCCGCCGGTGATTGCGCTGTCGGCCAAACTGGCCAAGCTGGCTCCGGGGGATTTGAACCATGTGTTTTACGCTTCCGGTGGTTCCGAGGCCAATGATACCAATATCCGTCTGGTACGTCATTATTGGGCCAACCGGGGCAAACCCGAGAAAAAAGTGATCATTTCGCGGCGCAATGCCTATCACGGGTCCACCATGGGGGGGGCTTCCTTGGGGGGGATGCAGGCCATGCACGCGCAGGGTGGGCTGCCGATCCCGGATATTTGCTATATTGACCAGCCGTTTTGGTATGGCGAGGGTGGGGAACGTGACCCGCAGGACTTCGGCCTGGAGCGCGCCCGTCAGCTGGAGGCCAAGATTGCCGAGCTGGGCGAGGATAAGGTGGCAGCCTTTATCGCCGAGCCGATTCAGGGGGCGGGCGGGGTGATCATTCCGCCAGAGAGCTATTGGCCCGAGATTCAACGGATTTGTGATGAGCATGAGATTTTGCTGATCGCCGATGAGGTGATTTGCGGTTTTGGGCGCACCGGCAACTGGTTTGGGGCGCAAAGTTTTGCCATCCGACCTGATATAATGACGATCGCCAAGGGGATGTCTTCGGGGTATTTGCCGATCGGGGGGTCTTTGCTGGCCGATCATGTGGCCGAGGTGATTGCCGAGGGGGGGGATTTTAACCACGGCTATACCTATTCCGGGCATCCGGTGGCCTGTGCGGCGGCGATGGAAAATCTGCGGATTTTGCAGGAAGAGCAGGTGGTTGAGCGGGTGCGCAGCGAAACCGCACCCTATCTGGCGCAAAAATGGGCTGAGCTGGGGGATCATCCGTTGGTGGGGGATGCCAACAGTTATGGCATGATGGCCGGTCTGGCTCTGACCCCGGACAAAGCGGCGCGGGCCAAATTTGCGGCAGAAGCCGGTACGGTGGGGTTGCGGTGTCGTGAACGCTGTTTTGCCAATAATCTGGTGATGCGCCATGTCGGAGATCGGATGATCATTGCGCCCCCGCTGGTGATCAGCAAATCCGAGATTGATCTGCTGATTGAGCTGGCCAGCAAAGCGTTGGACGAAACCTATGCCGGGCTGAAACAGGACGGGCTGTTGCAGGTTGGCTAGGATTCGTGGGTCTAAGAACCATGGACGATATTCTAATCATGAGGCCAGTGGGGTCTGCGGTTGCTCGCGGTTGAGCAATTCCGGGCTGAACACCGTGTAGCAGGCTTTGCCCTTATCCTTGGAGGCATAGAGCGCCATATCCGCATCTCCCAGCATTCGATCCTTATCAGGGGACTGATACATATCAGAAACGGTGGTGCCGATGCTGGCAGAAATCCGGCAGGTGTGATCTTGGTATGGAATTGGCACCTCTAGCCGTCGGATGATGCGGTCTGCGATTTCATTGAGCTTGTCGATATCAGTCAACCGATTTAGCACCAGCACAAACTCATCGCCTCCAACCCGTGCCACCAAATCATCGCGCCGGGTTTCATCATTTAGGATTCGGGCGACCTCGCGCAGCACATAGTCACCGGCGGCGTGGCCCATATTGTCATTCACCGCTTTGAAATAATCCAGATCAATCTGCATCAGCCCAAATGGCTCACCCGCCCCAAGCAATTGTTCAATCACATGATCCATCGCCCGGCGGTTTTTCAGCCCGGTCAAGGTATCGGTAAAGGCTTGTTCTTCGGCAGCAACTTTTGCCCCTTGCAGGCGGGTGTTCAATTTGCGCGACTCATTCATCGCCGCCGATTTCGCCTCAAGCAGATAGAGCATTTCCACCGCCAGATCGGTTGGGGAAAAATCGCTGATTGTCAAATTGTAGTCGCTGATGGCATCGACGACAGAAATGCCAAATGACATATCCATCAGCAGATTGCCCCCCTGAAGCAGCTCAATGCCTACCGCTTTCAGGGCGGTGCCTTGTGTGTTTTTCAACTCCAGATGCAGTTTGCTACCATCGGTTGCGACAATATCGGCCACCGTTTTGATGTTCTGTGGTTGGCGCACTTTGAACAGCTCAAAGAAGCTTGCTTTTGTCAAATCCGTATCCGGGAACAGTTTTGCGACCGTATCGCCAAAACGCAGAATTTTGCCGTCGTCTGCCAGAACCACATGCATCGGCATCAGGCGGGTCAGGGCGGCAGTGGCTAAGCAAATCTTTTCCATCACGCGGCTCCCTCAACCAGACCGGCAAGAGAAAAGTCGCGGCCATCTGCAAAGCTGGCCTCAATCACTTGGATCGTGATTTCACCACGGCCATCGCCAAAATCGGTTCGGTCCAGCAAAACCAGCGCGCCGTAATCATCAGCCATGGCGCGCAAAAGGCCCATTAAGATGTGTTCAAAACCGACATGGCTGCTATCGCTGCTGAGCTTGAAACACCCGGAATCCGCTTGTTCCGTCAGGTGCAGTTTGGGCATTTTCAGTTCGGGAACGGCTAATTTGGCCCATCCGTGCAGGTCCTCTAGAGAGTGCAGAAATTCAACAAATGTCACTCCGCCAAAGCGCAGCAATCGTCGCAGAGCCTCAACCTTGGGGTTGCTGACCAGATAGGTGCCCATGTCTTCGAGCAGGATTTCGCGTGGTTTGGACAGCCTTATGACCGCCGCATCCAGCACCGCATAGGTTAGCGAATCGTCATATTCCAGCATCGATTCAAAATGCGCAAAACCAAGACCCGCGCCGCGTGCTACGTCCTGCCATATATCTGCTCCGTAAGTGTCGCTTATGAAAAATTCCAGCGATCGGTTTATTAACCCGTGCATTTACCCATCCTTGATCGTCTGGTGCGATGCTAGGTTTCACAGGTTAATAAAGTGGAAATGAGGGAAAATTAGATCGTTAAAACTGCGATTATCTGCTGATTTGGTAACGGGTTACAAAGATTCTCTCTTTAGAGCGGTTGTCAGGGCCAAGGCGATCACCGCAATGAAGCAATCCAGGCAGGCAGATGACCAATATCAGGCAAGACAACATCAGCATGGGGCGACAAATCCGGCTGTTTGGCGACTCCGGTCAGCACCGCAACCGTGGCCATCCCGATGGCTCGGCCTGCGATCAGATCATGGGTGCTGTCGCCGACCATGGCAATCCGGGCCGGGGGCAGATTGGTTTTTTCGGCAAAAGCCAGCTGCATCCCCGGGGCGGGTTTGCAGCCATGGCCGCTGTCGCATCCGGCCACAAAATCGAACAGCTCGGCGATGCCGGCGGCTTGCAGATGCGCCAAGGCAGGGGCTTGGGCGTCATTGGTGGCGACGCCCAGCTGCAAACCTTGGGTGCGCAACCCCCTTAGGAGCGGCTTGAGCGGGACGGCTTCGATCTGAGGGGCTTGAGCTGCGCGCTCATTCAAATAGTCTATCAGGCTGTTGTGACTGTGATCGGGGAAAAACCGCATCAAAGCGGCGGCGATATCGGCGGGTGTGTCGGCGATCACCATGGAATCCGGGGCGAATTGGCCGGTCTGAACGTCATAGCCAATCGCTTGCCCCATCGCGATGGCGCGTTGTGGATCCTGATGGCTGTTTTCCTGTAGAATGGTTTTAACCCATTCCCCCCAGGTTGCGTAGAAATCAAACAGGGTGCCGTCCTTGTCAAACAATACCGCTTGAATGCCTGTTTGGGTATTGGGGTGAGACATGTTGTTGCTCCGCCTGCTGAAGTGATGATTTGTGAAAAGCACAGATTCTTGCTCAGGTCCAGTTCACATCCTGACCGCCGGGCAATGCCTGACGGGCCTGCATCAGCACTTCATAGGGCCACCCCAGTTGATCACAGCAGGCCATAACCCAAGCATCATCCAGCATGACAAAATCTAAAACCGAGCCCAAAAACACGGGATTCCCGGCTTGGTCGCGTAAATCCTGAGCGGTCACCCCGGTGGCCGATAAAAATACCGGCAACAACTCATTGTTGCGAATTAACCAGACAAGAACATCTATTGCGCGAATTTCCGCCTGCTTTTGTTGCATTTCTAACCTTCCCATTGATTTTGGAAACTATTTCTTAACCTATCTAAACACAAACTGAATCGTAGCAGGGATATTCTGATAAGTGGGTTCTCACAATGGCGGGAAAAATTCTGATAGCGGATGATGTGGCGACCAATCGCATCGTGATGAAGGTCACGTTGGGCGAGGCGTGTTATCAGGTGCTGCAAGCTTCGGGTGGGCAAGAGACCCTTGCCAAGGCCCGTCAGGATGACCCGGATCTGATCCTATTGGATCTGAAAATGCCGGATATAGATGGGCTTGAAGTCTGCCGGGCGTTAAAAAACGACCCGGCAACGGCGCATATTCCAATCATCATCGTGACCGCGCATAAAAATGACCGTGCCAAAATCGAAGCCTTACGCGTCGGTGCGGATGATTTCATGACCCGGCCGTTGGACGAATTGACTCTGCTGGCGCGTGTGCGCAGCCTGCTGCGGGCCCGCAGCACCGACGAAGAGCTGCGCTTGCGGGAAAGCACCAGCCGCGATCTGGGGTTTGCCGAAACCGCCGCAGAATTTCTGAAACCGGTGACCATCGGCATCATTGCAGCTGAAAACAAAACCGCCGTGGCTTGGAAAAACGCGGTGGCTGGCAAGCTGGACAGCGATATTCTGGTGATTTCGAAGGACAAAGCGCTGGCCAAAATGCCCAAGGGGCAGTCCCCGGATGTGTTCATTATCACCTGTGATCTGGCCAAACCCGGCGATGGGCTGCGCCTGCTGTCAGAGCTGCGCAGCCGTGCCGATACCCGCCATAGCGCCATTATCATGGTGGTGCCCAAGGATGCGTTTGACAAATCGGCCTCGGCGCTGGATCTAGGGGCCAATGATCTGATGTTCGACGATTTCAGCGCGGATGAGCTTCGCCTACGTCTGAAAACCCAGATCCGGCGCAAACAGCAGGCGGACCGCCTGCGCAAAACCGTGCGCGATGGGTTGCGGATGGCGGTGATCGACCCGCTGACCGGCCTTTACAACCGTCGCTACGCGCTGCCCCATCTGGCGCGGATTTCCGAGCGTTCCAAAACCACCAAGCGCCCTTTCGCGGTGATGGTGCTGGACCTTGATCACTTTAAAAACATCAATGACACCTATGGTCACAGCGCCGGTGACATGGTGCTGGCCGAAGTGGCCGAGCGCCTCAAGGATAATCTGCGCGCCGTTGACATGGTGGCGCGCATCGGCGGCGAGGAGTTTCTGGTGGTGATGCCCGACACCCAGCTGGCTCAGGCCCGCATCACGGCAGAGCGCCTGTGCCGCGTGGTCAATCAGACCAAAGTCGTGCAGGACAAGGCCAAGCCCAATATCGCGGTGTCTTTGTCCATCGGGGTGGCGATGGGTGGCCTGCCGGATCAGGCTCAGACCGCCAATCAGCTGATTGATGCGGCCGATAAAGCGCTTTATACCGCCAAACTGGAAGGGCGCAATCAGGTGACATTCAGCCAACCGGCCTTATAGCGGCTCAGCCCGGGGTGGTGGCGTTGAGCTGCAAAAACAGGCTTTCTTCGTCATCATTTCTGAAAAACGGCACCTGATCCGGGATTTCGCCGGATAGGATCAGGCGGCTGACCTCGGCCATCACCACCTCGGTGATGAAGGGCAGATCAAAATGGCGCACCTCGTCCAGCGCGATCCATTGCAGGTGTGATAGCTCATCACAAGCATGGGTGAAATCATCCAGATCACCGCAAACCTGATCGGCATCGACCATGAAAAACCGGGCATCAAACCGGCGCGGTCGTCCCGGCGGGGTAATGGCGCGAAACACAAAGCGCAACCCTTCGGCCGAGGGCAGATAGCCCTCTTGGGCAAACCCGACCCAATCGGCGGGGGGCGTGCCGGGCCATTCGCCTTTTTGCCCCAAAATCAGGCCGGTTTCTTCCCACACCTCGCGGATCGCCGCCACTGCCAGCGCCGGCACCAGCGCCGGGTCGGTTTCATGCGACAGGCGCGCGATGCAGCCCGGGGCCATGCCAGCGGCCAGAGCAATGTCGGCATCCTCCCGGTCCACCGCGCCGCCGGGGAACACAAATTTATTCGGCATAAACGCCGCCCCCGCGCCACGCTGGCCCATCAAAACCTTGGGGTCTGTCTGTCGGTCGCGCACCATGATCACGGTGGCGGCATTGCGGATTGCGGTTTTGTCCATCTTGCGGCCTTTCGTTGAAACGCCAGCCTAAAAGCAAAAGCCGCCCCTGCCAAGCGGCAAAAAACTGAAACTTTCAGCGACAGAAATACCGGCCCCGCCCGTTTTAAGGGGCATACAAAGCAAAACACAGGAGATGATGTCGATGAAAAAAGCGTATTGGATTTCGGGGATCGTGGCCATTGGCTTAAGCGCAACTGTGGCCAGCGTTGTGGTGGCCAAGCCATTTGGCCATTGTTGCGGGGCGTTCAAGGCGGCTTCGATGGATTTTGACAAGCTGGATGTCAATCAGGATGGCAAAGTGACCAAGGCCGAAATGGCCGCCCGCAAGCAGGCGCGGTTCAAAGAGGCTGATGTTAATGGTGATGGTCTGCTCAGCGCCGAAGAAATCGCCGATCAGGCTGCCAAACGGGCCAGAGCCAAGCAGCTCAAACGGGCCAAGCATATGATCGTTGACAAGGACGCCAATGAGGATGGCCTGCTGAGCGCCGAAGAATTCGGCAACTCAAAACGTCAGGACAAGCTGTTTGAGCGTCTGGATGCCGACAAGGATGGTGCGGTTTCTGCTGAAGAATTTGCCAATGGCCAAGCCCGGATGGGCAAGCGCCACAAGGGCTGGGGCTGGAAGAAGCGCCATGGCTGTGATGGCGCAAGCGAGTGACATAAACATGGTGTCGATCCGCCAGCTGTTGTAAACGCAACTGGGAAATGCCTGTGTCTTATGAACGCATAACCGATCTGCCGGATGAAGCGCTGTTGGCGCTTTATGCTGGCGGCGATCAGCTGGCGGCGCGCCGTTTGATGCTGCGCCTGACGCCGGGGGTTCTGAATTATGCGGCGCGGGTTCTGGGGGATCGGGCCGAGGCCGAGGATGTCGCCCAAGAGGCGATGTTGCGGCTTTGGAAAATCGCCCCGGATTGGCAACCGGGCAAGGCCAAGGTGACCACCTGGCTTTATCAGGTGGTCAGCAATCTGTGCACCGATCGGTTGCGCAAAAGGCGCGGAGTGGCGCTGGAGACTGTGGCAGAGCCAACGGATGAAGCCCTGTCAGTGGTCGAAAATATGCTACAGGACCAACGGGTTGCGGCGTTGGATCAGGCGCTTGCCACCTTGCCCGAGCGCCAACGGCAGGCGGTGGTGTTGCGCCATTTGCGGGGGGCGACAAACCCCGAGATTGCGCAGATTTTGCAAATCAGCATCGCGGCGGTCGAAAGCCTGACCGCCCGGGGCAAACGGGCGCTGGCCGCGGCATTGGCGGCCAAACGCGCTGAATTGGGGTTTCATGATGACTGAAAATCAAGATCAACAGCTTGTGGATGAATGCTTTGCCGCCGCGCAGCAAACCGCGCCGCTGCCGTCACTGGATTTGATGGAGCGGATCATGGGCGATGCGGCGGCGTTACAACCCGCTCCGCAACGCCCGGCCCCCAAACCGCTTGGGAATTGGGCGTTGTTCTGGTCGATCATCGGCGGCTGGCGCGGCGCGGGGGGGGTGGCTTTGGCCACGCTGGCCGGCATCTGGATCGGCTTTAGCCAGCCAGCGGGGTTGGATATGCTGGCGGAAAGCTATTTAAACGGGGACGAGATGTCGTATCTGGCCGATCTGGTGCCCGATTATGAGACCGAATTGTGGGAGGGATGATCCATGTCAGATAACCAAGGCTCCAAGCCAGCCCCCAAACCCATGCGCCGCTGGGTCAAGATTTTGCTGGCCCTGTCGCTGGCGCTGAATTTTCTGGTGCTGGGGGCGGTGGGCTCTGCGGTGATTACGCATAAGTTTCGTGGGGGCCACTGGGGCGGACCCGGCGGGAAATTCGGCCATTACAGCCGGGCCTTAAACCGGGAGGATCGCCAAGCCATCGGCAAAGCGATGCGTCGGGAGTTGGGGGCGCCCAAGGATGAATGGCGCAGAATGCGCGGCCATTATCAGGCGCTTGCGGCTGCATTGACGGCTGAGGATTTCGATATGGAGGCGGTGAAAACCCTGCTGGACAACAACCGCAACACGCTGCGCAGCCGTCAGGATCTGGCGCAGCGCTTGTTATTGGAACGTTTGCAGCAGATGAGCCCGGATCAGCGCCGCAAATTTGCCCGGCGGTTGAAAAAAATGGCAACGGGGTGGGGGCGAAAACGGCATTAGCTCTGTTGCCCACAGGACTCGGTTGCGGATTTTTTGCCGTAAGGGTGACATTCATTTTGGCGGGAATTTACGCTAACTGCTAAATCCACCCCATCAGTTGGACTGGAGTGTGCATTGAAGGTTGTTTTTGAAACCCGTTTTACGTTTTTTGGAAAATCCGGCTGGCGGTCAGAAGCCAGCCGCGATCCGGCCGGGTTGTTCGACGAGGACCGGCTGAAAGCCCGGTTTTCTTTGTTTGAAAACATCACACTGCCCTCTTTGGTGGCCCAGACCGACCCGGATTTCAAGCAGATTGTGCTGTCGTCCACGCGGATGCCGAACAAGTGGAAAACACATCTGAGCGAGCTTTGCCATGATACTCTGGGCGCGGACCGCTGTTTGGTGCATTTCAATAACTGGGGCCATGCCGGGCGGATTTTTCGCCGCCTTGTCCGCAAAATGGCCGGGGATCAGCCCGATGAGGTGACGGCGCAGGTCGTTCTGGATGATGATGATGCCGTCAGCATGAATTTTGTCGAGCTGTGCCGGCGCGAGAGCCTGAATGCCGCCGCATACTTTACCAGCCCCGAGGATTATTCCTTTCTTTCATTCCCGCGTGGCTATTCGATGAAGATTGCCGAAAACAGTCTGCATTTCATCACGCGGCAGGTCGATTTTACCAATCTTGGCCTGACATTAGTTGCTCCGACCAAAACCAGACGGAACCCGTTTCTGACCAGCCACCGCAAAATCGGCCAGCGCCGACCATCGCGGGTAATCAGCGATTTGTCGGGCTGCTATATCCGCACGGTGCATCAAAACAATGATTCTCGGGGGATGCATGATGACGATGGGCCAGAAGTGCCATTGGAGCAGGTGCAGCAAAATTTCCCGGCGATTGGGGCTTTCCACCAAAAGGTCACCGCGGGTCAGATTTAAACCGCCAAAATCAGCAGCAAAACCGAGGCCATCAGCACCGCGATGCCGATGATTTCGCGCCATGTGCTGTGCTCTTTATACCAGAAATAGGACGCCGCCGCGCCGAACAGGATCTCGATTTGTCCCAGACCTTTGACATAGGCCGCGCTTTGCAGGGCAAAGGCGCTGAACCAGCACAGGCTGCCCACCAACGAGGCCACCCCCATCAGCACAGCCACCCGCCACGCTCCCAGCAGGCGGGTGATTTCTCCGGGTTCGAACAGGCGCAGCCAGACCAGCATCACCACACTTTGAAACACCGTCACCACGGCCAGAGTCAGGCTGGCGCGCAAAAACGTATCTTCAGAGGCCATGGCCAGCATTGCCCCCCGATAAGCCACCGCCGAAACCGCAAAGGCGGCTCCCGACAGCAAGCCAATCGCCGTCGCCCGGTTGGCCACCCGCTGCCATAGTGGCCCCGCCGCCTGAGGGCTATCGGCCAGCAAAATCAACCCGATGAACCCGGTGGCCAGCGCCGCCATGCCCCAGCCCGAGATCGTTTCCCCCAGCAGTAGAAACCCGAAAATCGCGGCCTGAATGACTTCGGTTTTTTTGAATGTCAGCCCAACGGTGAAATTGCGTTGCGAAAACAGCGCCACCACGCAGAGCGTTCCCACGATCTGCGCCAACCCGCCTGTGATCACATAGAGCCAGAACGCTGGTTGGGTTGCAGGCAGCGACAGGCCGGAGGCTTGCAGATAGCCAAGCGCAAGCAGTCCGACCAGCGGGGCAGAATAAAAGAACCGCGCCACGGTGGCGCCGCTCACTGATAATCGGGTGGATTTCAGCTGTTTTTGCAGCATGAACCGCAGGTTTTGGGAAAAGGCGGCGGCGATTGTGAGCGGGATCCAAGGTTCCATTCCCGGTTAGTGCCAGCTGTGGCGAGGCTTGTCCAGTTTGGTGACTTGTTTCGGTGGGCCGGCTTGCCTAAGCTATGGGTTAATAAATCAGTTAGGACAAAACACATATGCAAATGAACGAGCTGGGCCGCACCGGCCTGATGGTGAGCGAGCTGTGTCTGGGCAGCATGACTTGGGGCACGCAGAACACGCAGCAAGAGGCCCATGCGCAGATTGACATGGCGCTGGATCATGGGGTGAATTTTCTGGACACGGCGGAAATGTATCCGGTCAACCCCGTGGCCGCTGAAAATGTCGGTAAAACCGAGAGCATCATCGGCAACTGGCTGGCAAGCAGCGGGCGGCGCTCTGATCTGATTTTGGCCACCAAAGTGTCTGGGGCCAATGGTGGCTTTGTGCGGGAGGGGCGTGGCATTTCGTCTGAGACCATTACCGAAGCTGTGGACGGATCGTTAAAGCGGCTGCAAACCGATTATATCGACCTGTATCAGCTGCATTGGCCCAATCGGGGCTCTTATATGTTCCGGCAGAATTGGGAATATGACCCCTCAGAGCAGGACAAAACCCACACCATGGCGCATATTCACGATGTGTTGGGTGAGTTGGGCCGGCAGGTTGAAGCGGGCAAAATTCGCCATGTCGGGCTGTCAAATGAAAGCGCCTGGGGCACGGCGATGTGGTTGCGGGCCAGCGAGCAGGGCTACGGGCCGCGCATGGTCAGCATTCAGAACGAATATTCGCTGCTGTGCCGGATGTTTGACACCGATCTGGCCGAGCTGAGCGTGAATGAGCATGTCGGCCTGCTGGCGTTTTCACCGCTGGCCACCGGGTTGCTCAGTGGCAAATACGCTCCCGATCTGATTCCCCCCGGATCGCGCCGCACGGTCAATCCCGGGCTGGGCGGGCGGGTCAGTGAGCGGGTCTGGGGGGCGATTTCAGCCTATCAGCAGATTGCCGATCATCACGGGCTGAACATCTGCCAGATGGCGCTGGCCTGGTGTCGCAGCCGTCCGTTCATGACCTCGGCGATTTTCGGGGCCAGTAATATGGAGCAGCTGGAACTGGCGCTGGGTTCGGTGCATCTGACGCTGTCGGATCAGGTGCTGGCCGAGATCAACGCTGCCCATAAAGCGCATCCAATGCCTTATTAAGGGGGCGTTTGACGCCTATAGCGTTTGACGAAATACCTGAGACATAGAGCATCGCTTAACGCGTTGAAATCTTTGATTTCAGGCAGCGTTAAGTGATTCAGGTTTTTCGCATAACGCTCTAGATATCGGACCTCAGCAGGATCAACTCGATGCGGTTGTTGCGCTGCGACATCGGGTTATCCACGCTGTGCTTGCGGTCGGCATATCCCGTCACCCGCTGAATGCGCCCGGCGTCAAACTCTTCGCCCTCCAGCAGCAAACGCATCTGATCCGCTCGGGCCTGAGACAGATTCCAAACCTGATTATCCGCCTTCACAATCGGCTGCGAGCGCGTATGGCCATTGATCGCCAGATCATTTTTCACTACGCTCAGAGCTTCGGCAATCATCTTGCTGATGTCCTTGAGGGTCTGGGTCGCCGTGGCGCTGCCTTCTTCAAACAGTGCCTGATCGTCCAGATCGAAAATTTCGATAATCAGCCCCTCATCGGTCTGCCGGGTGGTGACGTGTTTCATCGAGTTGTCGATCACAATGCTTTCGCCTCCGCCGCCGGTCAGCAAGGATTCCACCTGCGAGAGCGGATCGACATCTTCACTGGGAATGCCGTGGCTGGAATCCTCACCCGCGCCTTCGGTTGCGGGCAGGCTCATAGAGGCCCCGGTGCCGTTTTGTGCCAGAGTTTCCTCGCTAAAGACACTGTCTCCGCCAAACGCCCCATCGCCACCGCCCGAGACCCGGGACATTGGGATGGACGGATTGAAATAATCCGCAATGCCTTTGCGTTGACTTTCAGTTGTCGCGTTCAACAGCCACATCAGCATAAAAAAGGCCATCATGGCCGTCACAAAGTCCGCATAAGCAACTTTCCAGGCACCCCCATGGTGCCCGTCGCCACCTACGACCTTTTTACGCTTGATGATAATGACTGGCGCGTTTGATTGCGCACTCATTTCCACCACCTTGTTTATTCACCCATGGATAGGGGTAACAGGCAAATGTAAAGCGCTCCTTAATTGTTAAAATTGTCGGAGTTAAAACTTTGTTCAACTTGTGCGCAGCCTCGGGCCGGGATTTGGTTTGAAACGGACCCGGCCGTGGGGTATTGCAGAACCAATGCGATCAAGGGGGGCTTTGCGATGTATGACAACAATCATCTGGCCGAACAGCTGCGCCGTGCCAGTATCGGCCATGATCAGGCGGTTTTCTTGAAGAATTGTCAAACTGGTCAGGATGTCAGCTATGGCACCTTTTTCGCCAATGCCGAGCGCATGGCCGCCCTGCTGGTGGCCAAAGGCGTGCGCCCCGGCGATCGGGTGGCGGTGCAGGCACCCAAAACGCAGGCGATGCTGGAACTGTATGTCGGCGCTGTGCTGGCCGGGGCGGTGTTTTTGCCGCTGAACACGGCTTATACCGCCGCTGAAGTCAGCTATTTCCTGAGCGATGCCACGCCCCGGCTGCTGGTTTGTGATCCGCGCAATCTGGAGCAGCTGCGCCCGGTGGCCGCTCAGGCCGGGGTGGATGATATTCTGACCATTGCCGCTGATGAAACCGGCACTCTGCCCGCCGCGCGCGATCAGCAGCAGCCCGGCTTCCAGGCGGTGGCGCGGGATCAGACCGATCTGGCGGCAATCCTTTATACGTCTGGCACCACCGGGCGTTCCAAAGGGGCGATGCTGACCCATCGCGCTTTGGTGTCCAATGCGCAGATGCTCAAGGATTACTGGCAGTTCAGCCGCAGCGATGTGCTGATCCACGCTTTGCCAATCTATCACGCCCATGGGCTGTTCGTGGCCACCAATACCGTGCTGATGTCGGGGTCGTCCTGCATTTTCATGGCTAGGTTTGATGCCGAAAAAGTGCGCGATGCCATGCCGCAGGCCACGGCGATGATGGGGGTGCCAACCTTTTATGTGCGCCTGCTGCAAACCTCTGGCTTGGCGGAGGCCGCGAAAAACATGCGGCTGTTCGTGTCGGGCTCGGCCCCGCTATTGGTCGAAACTTTTGTCCAATGGCAGCGGGTCACCGGCCACACGATCTTGGAACGCTATGGCATGACCGAGACCAATATGAACATCTCGAACCCTTATGATGGGCAACGCCGTGCCGGAACGGTGGGGTTTGCCTTGCCCGGGGTCGAGGCCAAGATCACCGACCCCAAAACCGGGGCCGAGCTGGCAGAGGGCGAGATCGGCATTCTGGAAGTGCGCGGGCCCAATGTGTTTGCCGGCTATTGGCAGATGCCCGAGAAAACGGCGCAGGAGTTGCGTGAAGATGGGTTCTTTATCACCGGAGATCTGGCCCGGCGGGATGCGGATGGCTATTTCACCATCGTTGGGCGGGACAAGGATCTGATCATCACCGGCGGGCTGAATGTGTATCCCAAAGAGATCGAGCTGTTGATTGATGATCTGGACGGGGTTCTGGAAAGCGCGGTGATCGCTGCGCCGCATCCCGATTTTGGCGAAGCCGTGGTGGCGGTGGTGGTGCCCGAGCCGGGGGTTGTGTTGGACGAGGACGCGATCTTGGCGGCCATCGCGCCCCGGCTGGCGCGTTTCAAACAGCCGAAAAAGGTGATCTTTTTGGACGAATTGCCGCGCAACACCATGGGCAAGGTGCAGAAAAACGCGCTGCGTCAGGATTATACCGGGCTGTTTGCACAGGCGTAAGGGCGCGGTGTCACGCAGGGGAGGGTGCCGATGAAGCTGATGATGGCTCTGTTTTTCTGGCTGCTGACCATCGGCGCGGCGGCGGCGGATTGTGTGGTTTTGCTGCATGGTCTGGCGCGCTCGGATCGCTCGATGCTGGTTTTGGAGCGCCATTTGACGCGGGTTGGCTATCAGGTGGTGAACATCTCTTACCCTTCAACCCGCGAGCCTTTGGAGCAGTTGCTGGATTACGGGTTGGATGCGGCCATGGTGCAATGCAGGGGGCAGAAAATCCACTTTGTCACCCACTCAATGGGCGGCATTTTACTGCGGCTGTATCTGGCGCAACACCGGCCTGCCCGGCTGGGCCATGTGGTGATGCTGGGGCCACCCAATCAGGGCTCGGAGTTGGCGGAAAAATTGCGCAACTGGGCGCTGTTCGAGCTGATCAACGGCCCCGCCGGCATGGCGCTGGGCACCGGGAAGGCGGGCGTGGTGCATCGGCTGGGGCCGGTGGATTTTTCGTTGGGGGTGATTGCTGGCAACCGTTCCTTGAACCCGTTTTATTCCAGCCTGATTACCGGTGCGGATGATGGCAAGGTCTCGGTTGCTGAAACCCGGGCCGAGGGCATGGCCGATCACATCATCCTGCCCGTCAGCCATACCTTCATGATGAACAGCGCGCAGGTGATTGCTCAGGTGCAGCTGTTCTTGCAAAATGGCCGCTTCGCCCATGATCTGAGCTATGGCGAAGCGGTGCAGCTTATTTGGCGATGATCCGGTTGATATGGCCCATCTTGCGCCCGGGCTTGGTTTCGGATTTGCCATAGAGGTGAATGGCGCATTGCCCGTCTTTGGCGATCTCCGGCAGGCGGTCCATGTCTGAACCGATCAGATTTTCCATCACAATATCCGCATGACGTTTGCCATCGCCCAAAGGCCAACCGGCAATGGCGCGGATATGCTGTTCGAACTGGTCAATCAGGCAGCCATTTTGCGTCCAATGGCCCGAATTATGCACCCGCGGGGCGATTTCATTGATGACCAGCCCCTGATCGGTGACAAAGATTTCAACCCCCATCACCCCGACATAATCCAGCGCGTTCAGGATGTTGGCCGCCATCAGCACCGCGTCACTGCGCTGAGCGCTGGTCAATCTGGCCGGCACGGTGGTGGTGGCCAGAATGCCGTCTTTGTGCAGGTTCTCGCCGGGGTCGAAACAGGCGATATCGCCCTGCTGGCCCCGGGCGGCGATCACCGAAATCTCGTGGCTGAAAGGCACAAAGCCCTCTAACAAGCTGGGCGCCCCCGCCATATCTGCATGGGCTTGTGCGGCGTCTTGGGGGGCGTTTAGCCGGGCCTGCCCCTTGCCGTCATAGCCAAACCGCCGGGTTTTCAGAATGGCGGGCAGGCCGGTTTCCTGCAAACCGTTTTGCAGATCGTCCAGACTGTCCGCCGTGGCAAACGGGGCGGTTTTCAGGCCCAGAGAATTCAGGAATTGCTTTTCCGACAGCCGGTCTTGCGACGTGGCCAGAGCGCGGCGGTTGGGGTGGATCGGGCGCAGGTTCTCCAGCGCGTCCAGCGCCGAAGTGGGAATGTTCTCAAACTCATATGTGATCACATCGACCGCATTGGCAAAGGCGGTCAGCGCCCGGGTGTCGTCATAGCCCGCCGTGGTGAGCTGATCGGCGACATGGGCGGCGGGTGGGTTGGGCGCGGGCTCATAAATATGGGTTTTAAAACCGAGCCGGGCGGCGGCAACCGATAGCATCCGCCCCAGCTGGCCTCCGCCCAGAATGCCGATGGTCGCGCCGGGCGGCAGGGGGTTAGTCGTCATGGGGTTCATCCTTGATCGAGGCCGACAGCGCGGCGCGCCAGTTCTCCAGCCGTGTTGCAAGCGCGGGATCATTCAGCGCCAGAATGCCGGCCGCCATCAGACCGGCATTGGCCGCACCGGCCGCGCCGATTGCCATGGTGGCCACCGGGAAACCTTTGGGCATTTGCACGATGGAATAAAGGCTGTCGACCCCGGACAGAGCCCGCGTTTGCACCGGCACCCCGATCACCGGAATGCGGGTTTTGCTGGCCATCATCCCGGGCAAATGCGCCGCCCCGCCCGCCCCGGCAATGATCACCTGCAAGCCCCGCTCAACCGCGGTTTTCCCATAGTCCCACAGCCGATCCGGCGTGCGATGGGCCGAGACAATTTTGCTCTCATAAGGGATCGCCAGCTCGTCCAGAATATCGGCGGCCTGTTTCATGGTCGACCAGTCCGATTGACTGCCCATGATGATGCCGGTTTTGATCAGTGTCATGATGCCATCCTTGCCCTGTTTCAGACCGGTTTTATAGCCGCGCGGGGGGCTTTAAGCAATGATATCAGGGGTCAGCTGATCTTCGATTGCGGTGATTTCATCCTTCAGATGCAGTTTTTTCGCTTTCAGGCGGCGAATGGTCAGCTGATCGGCACGGCCCAGCTCAACCAGGGCGGAAATGGCCTCGTCCAGATCGCGATGCTCGCAACGCAAGCCCTCAAGCTTGACGCGCAACACCTCTTCGGGGGTCATTTCCGTGGAATTGGTCATGGCTGGCTTTCCGACTCGCAAAAACAAGGAGCCAAAGGATAGCGGCTTTTCCCGCCTGCGGGAAGAGTTTTTGATGCGCATCACATCTTGAACCGGGCGCAGCGCCTGCCCATATAGGCTGCGAACGGGTCGCCGATTGCGGGGCCCTTTAGGATGACTGTCGCTAAAAGAACAGGACAAGTTGTATGACAAAACTGACGCTAAGCACCCATCCCTTTTTGCTGGGATTTGACAAGCTGGAACGCCTGATGGAGCGCAATGCCAAGGCGGGCAATGACGGCTACCCCCCCTTTAACATAGAACAAACCAGCGAGCATAGCTATCGCATCACGCTGGCCGTGGCCGGGTTTGGTGAGGATCATCTGTCGATCACGGTTGAGGATCGCCAGCTGGTGGTCCGCGGCCGTCAGTCGGATACCGATGACGAACGGGTGTTTCTGCATCGGGGCATCGCGGCGCGGCAATTCCAGAAAAGCTTTGTTCTGGCCGATGGGGTCGAGGTGGGTGAGGCCCGCATGGAAAACGGCCTGCTGCATATCGACCTGCAACGCAAAATTCCTGAAACCGTGCTGCAAACCATTCAGATCAAAAAGGGGTAGGGGGATGGATCACAGATTTGACCTGTCTGAGTTGGCTCAGAGCAACATCGTCTATATCCGCGCTATGGCGGTAGCCGATTTGCCCGATGAGATGCGCGAGCAAGCGCAGGGGGTGGATCGGGTCTATGCGGTGTGCCGCGAAAATGGCGAACAGCTGGCGCTGGTGGCCAATCGAAATCTGGCCTTTGCGCTGGCCCGGCAGAATGATTTTGCGCCGGTCACTGTGCATTAGACGTCGTTTGCAAAGGATAAGATGATGGCGAAAATGTTGAAATGCACCTGTCTGGATTGCGGTGCGCTTGGCCGGTTTCCGGCTGATAAAATCGCGGACAAGCCCAAATGTGGTGTATGCGGCGGCTGGCTGATCACCGGCAAAGTGGCCGAGATCGACCTTGAGACCCTGGCCAAAGCCGCCCGCCACGATCAGGTGCCGCTGGTGGTGGATTTCTGGGCGCCTTGGTGTGGCCCATGCCGGATGATGGCACCGCAATTTGCCATGGCGGCGGGCAAAATGGCCCCCTATGTGCGCTTTGCCAAACTCAATACCGAAGCCCACCCCGCCGCCGGTCGCCGCTACAACATCCGCGGCATTCCCACCATGGCGCTGTTCAAATCCGGCCGCGAGGTGGCCCGCCAGTCCGGGGCGATGCAAGCGCCGCAGATTCAGGCTTGGGTGGCGGCAAACAGCGCATAGCGGATCGCGCCGCTTCACGCCTGCGTGAATTTCTGACATATTTCTGGATATTGGCCGGGTCGGTGTTCATATATTGTTAAACGACAGCCGTTATGGCCTGCCTATGTCGGCGGGCTTTGGCGTGGGATCGTGTGTTCTGAAGAGGCTTCAGGCGCGTTACAGAAGGTAGATTAAGGGGCAGAAGATCATGAGCAATTTCAAAAACTTACCCGCGCCCTCGCCGGAACAGGGGCTGAACAGCTATTTGCAGAGCATTCGCAAATTCCCGATGCTGGAGCCCGAGGAAGAATATATGCTGGCCAAAAGCTGGGTCGATCATGGCGATACGGCCGCGGCGCATAAGCTGGTGACCTCGCATCTGCGGCTGGCGGCGAAAATTGCCATGGGCTATCGCGGCTATGGGCTGCCCACGGCTGAGGTGATTTCTGAGGCCAATGTCGGGCTGATGCAGGCGGTGAAACGCTTTGACCCGGAAAAGGGCTTCCGTCTGGCGACCTATGCGATGTGGTGGATCCGGGCCAGCATTCAGGAATATGTGCTGCGCTCGTGGTCTTTGGTCAAGCTGGGCACCACCAGCGCGCAAAAGAAGCTGTTTTTCAATCTGCGCAAGGCCAAGGCCCGGATTGGCGTGCTGGAAGATGGCGATATGCACCCGGATAATGTCAAGAAAATCGCCTCCGATCTGGGGGTGAGCGAGGATGAGGTGGTGTCGATGAACCAGCGCATGGCGGGCTCAGATGCATCGCTGAATGCGCAGGTGGGCTCTGATGGCGAGGGCTCGATGCAGTGGCAGGATTGGCTTGAGGATGAGGATGCCGATCAGGCCGGAGCCTATGCGGAAAAGGACGAGTTGGATGTGCGTCGCGAATTGCTGGCCGAGGCGATGGAGGTGCTCAATGACCGGGAAAAGGATATTCTGGTGCAGCGCCGTTTGCAGGATAAGGCGGTGACGTTAGAGGAGCTTTCGGGGCAATATGGTGTCTCGCGCGAGCGGATCCGGCAGATTGAGGTGCGGGCGTTTGAGAAAATCCAGAACCGGATGCGCGAGCTGGCCAAGGAAAAGGGGATGCTGATCCCGGCGTGATGGGGTGGGCCTTTGGCCTTCCCGTTCTCTGGCTGGCGCGGGTTGAATGGGTGTGGACCTTAAGCGGGATGTGCGGGGTTTGCCGTTAGCTTCCCTCGACCGCGTGGCCAAAGATCGCCACCACGAATCCGAAAATCGCCAGTGATGTAAACAGCCAAGCTTTGCCCCCCCGTTGCGCCGTGACCGCCGCAATCAGCGCCTGCGCCCCGTAATACAGCGCAAAAGCGCGCGAGGCGTAGGCGATGATCTCGAATACGTTCGCCCCCCAAGTCAGCACCAGCCCGACCAGCACCAGCAGCAGATAAGCATAGCGCGGTTGCAGCCGGTTGCCGGTCAGCTCTTCCAGCAGCCCTCCGGCCCCGCTGGTATCGGCAATCGCAGCGCTGAACTGGGCGCTGAGCGCGGCGATCACCAGCAAAAACGGCAGCACCGGCGCGACGATCTGCATCATGTCGATGATCGCGGTTTCGCTTAAGTGTTGCTGATCCGGGGCAAACACATAAGCCAGCAGCAGGATATAGATCATGTAGATCACACTCGCCAGCCCCTGTGCCAGCTTCATCGAGCGGATGCGGGTTCTGGCGTTGTATTCATCCCCCAGATAGCGCGAGGTTTCAAACCCCTGCACCGAGATCAGCAAACCAAAGGCCAGTGTCAGCGCCGGCCATCCGGTCAGGCTGACCGGGCTGATGACCAAAGCGTCCTGCGCCATCTGACCGGCAAAGAAATACCCCAGCGCCGCCAGCAGCCCGGCGATCACCGCCAGCTTGATGCCAACGCTGATTTGTTCAAGCCGCTCCAACGCGGCAAAGCCGTAAAACCAGCCGGTGACCAGGATCACGGCGTAAATCGCGCTGGTCAGCAGCCGGGCGCTCAGCGGGCTGTCAAACGGGGTCAGGCGCACGGCAAAAGCGCCCAGCAGGTTCAGGTAATAGGCCACCGAAATGATATAGGCAAAGGAGAGCAGCCACGAGGCCAGTAGCTCGAAATGTTGCGCCATGCGGGGGCGGTTGCCGGTTTGGATGGCGGCAATGTTGAACCGGATTGTGGCTCCGAACAGATAGGCGAATCCGCAAAGCGCCAGCATCGCCACAGGGGCGTATTTGCCGTAAGAGGCAATCAGGATCGGCCCCAACACCAAAAAGCCGCTGCCAATGATCGAAGCCAGCGGCGTTGACATCGCCCGCCAGATCGTCGCATTGGCCAGACGCGGCCAGATCAGGAGCGCTGCGGTCAGGCCAAGCGCTGTAAATATCAGCAGATTTTCCATGTTTTATATGCCGCGCAAATAATCCCGGATCGCCGGACGCACCGATTGCGCCCCGCTGTTGCGGGCCTGTTCGATCACCTCGCGGATTTCTCCCAGATCAACCCGGCGCAGCAGGCTTTTGACTGACCCGATAGAGGCCGGGCGCATCGACAAGGTGCGCAGGCCCATGGCGGCAAAGCACACGGCTTCGACCCGGCGACCCGCATCTTCGCCGCAGAAAGACACCGGAGTGCCAGAGGCCGCGCATCGTTGCACGATCTGTTCGATCATGCTCAGAAAACTGACATTCAGGGTGTCGTAACGCGCCCGGACCAGCTCGTTCTCGCGATCCGAGGCAAAGAAAAACTGTTTCAGATCATTGCCGCCGATCGAGATGAAATCCACCACGTCAAAAAACCGCTGCGGGGCAAAGACCAAAGACGGGGTTTCCAGCATGGCCCCGACTTCGATGCTTTCGGGCACCGCATGGCCCAGACGCTTTTCGCGGCGCAGCTCTTTGTCGAGGAAATCGCGGGCGGTGTAGAATTCTTCGGATTGAGCGATGAACGGAAACATCACCGACAAAGGCCGCCCATTGGCCGCCCGGATCAGCGCTTGCAACTGCATCCGCAACACGCCGGGGCGGTCCAGCCCCACCCGGATGGCGCGCCAGCCCATGGCCGGGTTGGGCTCGTCCGGGGTGCGCATATAGGGCAGCACCTTGTCCGAGCCGATATCAAGCGTGCGAAACACCACGCGTTGCCCTTTGGCCGCTTCGAGGATGCGGCTATAAAGCGCCACCAGCTCGGTGCGTCTGGGCATCTGGTTTCGCACCAGAAACTGAAGCTCGGTGCGGAACAGCCCCACCCCATTGGCGCCCGAACTTTCCAGCGAGGGCAGATCAGCCATCAGCCCGGCATTCATCGTCAGGGTGATGGTTTGCCCATCGCGGGTGGTGGCTGATTTGTCGCGGATCGAGGCATAGCGCTCCTGATCCTTGGCCAGCATGGCGATTTTATCCTTGAACGCCGAAACCACGCTGTCATCCGGGCGCAGATGTACAAGGCCCTGTCCGCCATCGACCATGATGTGATCGCCATTGAGCGCCTCGGTGGTGATGCGTTTGGCGTGGATCACCAGCGGGATCGACAGCGCCCGGGCGACAATCGCGGCATGGCTGCCGACCGAGCCCTCTTCCAGCACAATCGCCCGCAGGCCGCGGCCATATTCCAGCAGCTCTCCGGGGCCGATATTGCGGGCAATCAGCACTGGGTTTTCCGGGATGTCAGCCCCGGTGGCGCTGCCCTGACCCGTCAGAATGCGCAGCAGCCGGTTTGACAGGTCATCCAGATCGTGCAGACGTTCGCGCAGATAGGGGTCCGGCACTTGCTCCATGCGGGCGCGGGCGGTGGATTGTTCCTTTTCCACTGCGGCTTCGGCCGATAGGCCACGGGCAATATCGGCGTGCATCCGGCGCATCCAGCCCTTGGAGTTGGCAAACATCCGGTAGGCTTCCAGCACCTGCATCTGTTCCTTATCCGCAGTGCCGGCGGTTTCCAGCATCTCATCCACCGAGACCCGCAATTTATCAACGGCCTCTTCCAGTCGCTGCAATTCCTGCTGGGGATCATCGGCGATCGGGTTGGTGACAACCACGCGGGGTTCGTGCAGGAAAACATGGCCCTCGGCCGCGCCTTCCTGCACCACCGTGCCGCGAAACAACGCCGGTTGGGTGTGCAATGCTGTCAGGGCGGCGCCTTCGCCGACAAACGCGCCCAGCTCGGCCATTTCGGCCACCACCATGGCGACGACTTCCAGCGCATAAACCTCATCCTCGCTGAAATTGCGGGCCTGTTTGGATTGGGTGACCAACACGCCCAAGGGCTCGCCCAGCCGCTGGATCGGCACCCCGACGAATGAGGCGAAAATCTCTTCGCCGGTTTCGGGCATAAAGCGGAAACCCTTGGCGTTGGGCGCGTCATCGGTGTTGATCACGCGGCCAGTTTTGGCGACCCGCCCCACCAGACCTTCGCCCAGCCGCATCCGGGTCAGATGCACCGATTCCGGTTTCAGCCCTTGGGTGGCGCACAGTTCCAGCGTGTCCTCATCGCGAAACAGGTAGATCGAGCAAACCTCGCAGCCCATCGAATCCGCAACGATCTGGGTGATGCGATCCAGCCGCTTCTGGCCTTCACCCTCTTGGGCGAGGGCTTCGCGCAGATGAACCAGCAAAGAACGGCTCTGGCTTTCGGTGCTTTGTGTCATGGTCTTCCTTTTCGGGCGCTGGCGGGTGATTTGTTCAATAGCGGCCCCGTGCGTGATGGTGTTTGCCCTGTTTGTGCGCAGGTGCGCCTTCTCTTTTCAAGGGTAAATCCGCCGCTTGTGCTCATCTGTGGCGGTGTGCAGGGCGGTTTTTGCGGTGGATTTTGCCGATTGGGCGGTTTTCACCGAAAGGGCTTGACAGATTTAAACCATTTGGTCAAAAATTTTCCCCATGACTCTGATTCACACCATGTCCACCGATCAGGCGCTGGCCCTTGAAAACTGTCAGGGCAGCGCATTGCGCGATCTGATGGCGCAGGCCGTTGACGTGCGGCGCCAGCATTGGGGCGATGTGATCACCTATTCCCGCAAGGTGTTTGTGCCGCTGACCAATATGTGCCGCGACACCTGCACCTATTGCACCTTTGTCAAACATCCCAACGATCCGGCGGCCAATATCATGACCCCCGAGCAGGTGCTGGCCACCGCCAGACGCGGCGAAAGGCAGGGCTGCAAAGAGCTGCTGTTCTCGCTGGGCGAGCGCCCCGAGCAGCGCTATGCAGGTGCGCGCAAGGCGTTGCAGCAACTGGGCTATTCCAGTATGAACGCCTATCTGGCCGAGATGTGCAAGCTGGTGCTGGCCGAAACCAGCCTGTTGCCGCATGTCAATGCCGGCACGCTGACCGATTATGAGATTGAGATGCTGCGCCCGGTTTCGGCTTCGATGGGGATGATGCTTGAGACAGTCTCGCGCCGGTTGATGAAAAAGGGGATGCCGCATTTTGGCTGCCCCGACAAAATGCCGCTGCAAAGGCTGCGCACCTTAGAACGCACCGGGCTGCGTCAGGTGCCTTTCACCACCGGGTTGCTGATCGGCATCGGTGAAACATGGGCCGAGCGCGTTGCCAGCCTTGAGGCGATCAATCAGGCGCATCTGCGGCATGGGCATATTCAGGAAGTGATCATTCAAAACTTCCAGCAAAAGCCCGGCATCGGCATGGAAAACCACCCTGAACCCACTCTGGACGATATGCTGCGCACTCTGGCGGTGGCACGGCTGATGCTCTCCCCTGATATCAGCCTGCAAGCACCGCCCAATCTGAGTGCGCGGCATATCAAATATCTGGCTGCCGGGATGAATGACTGGGGCGGGATTTCGCCCGTGACCATTGATTTCATCAACCCTCAGCATGAATGGCCCGAGATCCGCCAACTGGCTCAGGCTACCGAATCCGCCGGCTGCACCTTGCAAGAGCGGCTGACCATTTACCCGAAATATCTGCAACGCCCGGATCGCTTTCTGGACCCGTCGCTGCAACTGCGCATTGATCAAATGGCCCGCAGCGATGGGCTGGCCCGCGCCCAGCACCTAGGAGAATCCCCATGACCGTGGTCAATCTGAGCAAACCCGTATCGCGAATCCTCGAGGCTTTTCAGGCCGGCCAAGAGGTCAGCCAGGCCGATGGCGAAATTCTGTTCGCTGCTCAGGGCGAGGATATGCAGGCGATCATCCGGCTGGCCGATCAGCTGCGCCGGCAGGTCAATGGCGATCAGGTGGGGTTTGTGGTGAACCGCAACATCAACTTTACCAATATCTGCTATATGGGGTGCAATTTCTGCGGCTTTGCCAAGCGGCGCGAGGATCAGGGGGCCGAATGGCTGAACCTGCCCACCATCGTCCAGCGCTGCCGCGAGGCGGTGGAGCGCGGCGCGACCGAGGTTTGCATTCAGGGCGGCATCCATCCGAAAATGCCCGGCACATATTATCGTGACATCGTGCTGGCGATCAAAAAGGCGTTTCCCGATCTGCACATTCACGCTTTTTCGCCGTTTGAAATCTGGTATGGCGCGGCCAAAACCAAAATGTCTTATGCCGATTTCATCGCCGATCTTAAGGAATGCGGTCTGGGCAGCCTCCCCGGCACGGCGGCCGAGATTCTGGATACCGAAGTGCGCAAACGCCTGACCAAGAACAAGCTCAGCACCGAGCGCTGGGTTGAAATCATCCGCGCCGCGCATCAGGCCGGGGTGCCCACCACCGCCACCATCATGTATGGTCATATTGATGGGCCGCAACATTGGGCGGCGCATATTGCCCTGCTGCGCGACATTCAGAAAGAAACCGGCGGCTTTACCGAGCTGGTGCCGCTGAGCTTCGTGCATTATGACAGCCCGCTTTACACCGAAAACCCCGACGAGGTGCGCCCCGGCCCCACCGATCATGAGGTTGACAAGATGCACGCCGTGTCCCGGATCATGCTGCATGGCTGGATCGACAATATCCAGACCTCCTGGACCAAGCTGGGGCCGGAACGGGCGCAGCAGTTGCTGTCCGGCGGGGTCAATGATTTTGGCGGCACTTTGATGAATGAAAGCATCTCGCGGGCCGCGGGCTCCGACAATGGGCAAGAGGTGACCGCCTATGAGATGGTGCAGATCATCCGCGATGCCGGGCGCATTCCGGTGCAGCGCAACACGCTCTATCAGGTGCTGGAAGTGTTCAAGGATCACGACCCGGCCAAGCAAGCGCCGCTGGTGGATCGGGACGGGTTTACGCCGATTGATTTCCTGTCGCCCGACACCCCGGATTTTCTGAAAACGCAAGTGGGTTAGATGGCGGATAAACGCAACATAACGCTGCTGGCCGGCGGCGTGGGTGGCGCGAAAATGGCCGAGGGTCTGGACGCGCTGGCCGGGGTTGATCTGTCGGTGATCGGCAATGTCGCCGATGATGCGCAGTTTCACGGGCTCTGGGTGTGCCCGGATATTGACACGCTGACCTATAGCCTGGCGGATCGCATTGATCGCGAACAGGGCTGGGGCGTGGCGGATGAGGGCTTGCGCGCGCTCTCGGTGTTGCAAGAGTTGGGGGATGAGACCTGGATGACGCTGGGCGATCGCGATTTCGGCCTGCATATCTGGCGCACGCACCGTCTGGCGCAAGGCCACAGCCGCAGCCAGATTGCCGCCGACGCCGCCCGGGCTTTTGGGGTGAAAAGCCGCATCCTGTTGCCCACCGATGACGTTGTGCAGACCCGGGTGCTGACGGCGGCGGGCTGGCTTTCGTTTCAGGAATACTTTGTGCGCGAACGCTGCGCCCCGGCGGTGCAGCAGCTCGAGTTCTCCGGCATTCGCAACGCCAAACCCACAGCGGCGGCGCTTGAAGCGATTGCCGGGGCCGATCTGATCGTGTTTGCCCCCAGCAATCCTCTGGTCTCGATTGACCCAATCCTGCATGTTCCGGGTTTGCGCGATGCGGTTGTGCGGGCCGAGGCCCCCAAGATCGCCGTCAGCCCGCTGATCAACGGGCAGGTTGTCAAGGGACCGGCGGACCGGATGATGACGGCTCTGGGGATGCGTGCCGATGTTGTGGGGGTGGCGCAGCATTATCAGGGGCTGATTGATACGCTGGTCATTGATCATCAGGATGCAAGGCATAGCGAAGAGATCGCCCGGCTGGGCATCCGCGCGGTGTGCGATGATATCCTCATGAAAACCCGCGCCGACAAACAACGGCTGGCGCAGGCGGTGTGTGATGCCTGAATTGCTGTTCGTCATCCCGATGAAAGACCCTCAACACGCCAAAACCCGGCTGGCTTCGGTGCTGCCCCCAGAAGCGCGGCAACGGCTGGCAATGGCGTTGTTCCGGCAGGTGCTGGAGTTCCTGATCCGGCATCAATCCGGCCATGGGGTGCTGGTGGTTACATCCTCAGGCGTGGTCAAAGCCTGCGCCCAAAGCCACGGCGCGGTGGTGCTGGATGAGGTCGGCACCGGCGGCTTGTCGGCTGCGGTGCAGCAGGGGGCGGATTGGGCGGTGGCCGAGGGCTATCGCGCCATCTGCGTGCTGCCCGCCGATCTGGCTGATCCCGAAGCGGCCGATTTGCAAAAGCTGCTGTCTTACCCGCGGCCCAGCCCTTCGCTGATCCTGGCTCCGGCGCATAATGGCGGCACCAACTGCCTGATCGCCAGCCCGCCCGACGCGGTGAGGTTTCACTATGGCGAGGGCTCGTGCCAAGCGCATCAACTGGCGGCCGAGGAACGGGGCATCCCCTGCACCATCGCGCCGCTGTGCAGCTTGGCTTATGACATCGACACGGGTCAGGATTTGGCCGGGTCACGCTGGCAAAATAGCAAGAAAGGCAGGGCATTATGGGGCTGAGCATCGAGGCTATTCCCGGCGTCAAAGACATCGCTCCGGGCGATGATCTGGCCGCTATCGTGGGCGATGCGCTCGAGGCGGCGGGGATGGATCTGCGCCATGGCGATATTCTGACTTCGGCGCACAAGATTTTTTCCAAGGCCGAGGGCCAGATTGTGCGGCTGGCCGATGTGACGCCGGGTGAGCGGGCGCTGGAAATCGCCGAACAGCTGAACAAGGATGCCCGCAAGGTGCAGGCCATTCTGGATGAAAGCGCCGAGGTGGTGAAAGCGTTTCGCCACCCGCATCAGAATGAAGGGGTGATGATTTGCCGCCACCGGTTGGGGTTTATCTCGGCCAATGCGGCGGTGGATGAGAGCAACACCGGTGCCGATCAGACCCTGATCCTGCTGCCCAAAGACCCCGATGCCAGCGCCCGGGTGTTTTGTGAGCGGCTGGCGCAGCGCTTTGGCGCGGATATTGGCGTGGTGATCACCGATACCTTTGGCCGACCCTGGCGGTCGAAAACAAACAACAAAGCGGCGGATCTGTTACGCCCCAACAAGGAGAATATGTTTTGACGAAAATTGCAATTATCGGCGGCACCGGGCCGCAGGGACAAGGCTTGGCATTGCGGTTTGCCCGCGCCGGGGTTCAGGTGGCGCTGGGCTCGCGCGATGGCGCGCGCGGGGCTGAAATCGCGGATGAGCTGAACGCCAAGCTGGATTGCGAGACCAAAATTGCCGGCATGGACAATGCCTCGGCCGTGGCCGAAGCTGATGAGATGGTGATTTTAGCGGTGCCGTTTTCGGCGCATAATGCCACGCTGGAGGCGCTGAAAGACGGGCTGGCCGGGAAAATTCTGGTCGATATCGTGGTGCCTCTGGCCGCCAATGACCCCAAGGTGGTGGACATGCCGCCCGAGGGCTCGGCCACCGAGGCGGCGCAGGCGCTTCTGGGCGATGACATCCCGGTGGTCGGGGCGTTGCATAATGTCTCGGCCCATACGCTGAATAATCTGGATCAGGACATCAACTGCGATATTCTGGTCTGCGGCAACAAGCTGGAGCCGCGCAAGAAAGTGATGGCTCTGGTCAGCCAGCTGGGGGTGAGCTGTTACAATGCCGGAGCCGCTAATTCGGCGCGTTGCATTGAGGCGATCACGCCGATTCTGATCCGGCTGAACATTTCAAAAGCGGTGCCGTTTTCCCATGCCGGAATCAAGATCTGGGCACCGGATCACTAAATATAACAAGGAGGAAAGATATGGAATTTGGTATTACATTCAAAGGGTTCGTTGATCACAACCGGGCCAAGGCGCTGGTGCGTCAGGCCGAAAATGCGGGCTTTGAGTATTGCTGGTATTACGACAGCCACATCCTGTGGCGCGAGAGCTTTGTGGCCATGGCGATGCTGATGGAACACACCACCAAGATGCGTTTTGGCCCGATGGTGACCAACCCGAACACCCGGGACTGGTCGGCCGCCGCCAGCCTGTTTGGCTCGCTGGCCAAGCAATCTGATGGGCGCTTTGACATCGGTCTGGGGCGCGGCGACAGTGCTGTGCGGGTTATGGGCAAAAAGCCGGCCCCTCTGGCGCGTCTGGAAGAATTCGTGGATGTGGTCAAAGGGCTGGTTCGCGGTGAGGAAAGACAATATGGCGAATGCCCGGCTCCGGTGAAATTCCCGTGGGCAACCGGTTATGAGCTGCCGGTTTGGGTCGCTGCTTATGGCCCCAAAGCGCTGTCCAGCGCCGGGCGGGTTGGCGATGGGCTTGTGCTGCAAATCGCTGAGCCCAAGATCGTGAAATGGCTGGCCGATCAGGCCACCCGCTGGTTCCCGGCGATGGTGGGCAACCATGTTGCTGATATTGTTGAGAAATACGGCAGCGACAGCGATATGGTTCCGGCCAGCCTGACCGCCTATATCGAGGATCGCAAGGGCTATGATTACTCCAAGCACGGCCAGAGCAGCAACCCGTATCTGGATTTCATCACCGATGAGATCGTGGACAGTTTCTCGGTTCTGGGCAGCCCGGAAGAGCATATCGCCAAGATCAAAGAGTTGCAGGCGGCTGGGGTGACTCAGTTCAACATCTATCTGGATAGCGGCGATGAAGAGCGCATCATCGCTGATTATGCCGAAAAGATCATCCCGGCATTTCGCTGAGTGACATTGCGGTAATCTGAAACAGGGGGGGTCCGGGGTTCGGGCCGCCCCGATTTTATGGGAGCTGATGCGGGTGTATGGTGCTTTGCACATGCATCACATGACAGGAGTATGGTTTGCACCAGAACACCACCTCGAAAAGAACCTTTGACACGGTGAAAAAGCAGTATCTCTTTTTCGCGGAAAAAGAGGTGCACGGGCGGTGTCCGGTCTACGAAGCGCTGGGTTTGCAAATCGCGGGTGATGCCGAGTTGATTGGGCTGATCGCCACCTTTCCCGAAAACAAGCGACAGCCCAACCTGATTCTTGCCGCGTTGCGCAAGTTTTTGGGGCATGTCCCCGATTTTGCCGAGGCGCGGGCGGTCATGCTGAACAGCACCGAGCGGCTGACCGAGATCGTGTTCAGCCACAACACCCAGACCAATGAGCCGGGCCGCTGTGCCACCCTTTTGCCGTTGCTGTGCCAGTTGCCGCAGCCTCTCGCGCTTTTGGAAATTGGCGCTTCGGCGGGTCTGTGCCTGATCCCCGATCGCTATACCTATGATTATGGGGCGCAGCGTCTTGCGCCTGCGGGCCGCAATGCTGGCCTTGTCCTGAATTGTGCGGCAAGTGCCACCGTGCCCTTGCCCAAGACCATGCCAGAGGTCGTCTGGCGGGCGGGTCTGGACAGCAATCCGTTGGATATACACGACCCCGAACAAAGGGCGTGGCTGGAAACCCTTGTCTGGCCGACCGAGACAGACCGCCGTGAGCGGCTCAAGGCGGCGATGGACATTGCCGCAGGCGAGGCACTGCGCATTGAAGTCGGGGATTTGCACAGCGATGATCTTGATCGACTTGTGGCACAGGCCCCAAGCGATGCGACTCTGGTCATTTATCACTCGGCGGTCTTGTCCTATACGCTTGACCCGGCGCAGCGCGATGCTTTTGCCAGACGCATCGGGACGCTGACCGATCATTGGGTGTCCAATGAATCCCCCGCCTTGTTCAGCGACTTTGGCAGAGATCTGCTGGAGCAGCGACCGAACAGCGATTTTCTCATGGCATTGAACGGACGGCCTATCGCCTGGGCTGATCCGCATGGCGCGTCGATCACATGGATCAAGGGTGCCGATGGTTAAGCCGCCTTCCGGGCCTGTGATCACACCAGCCCCTTCGCCCGCTTATTGTGTCTGCCCCCGATAAGCCGTAGAATGGGCCTTGGGGGCCGGTTTGTGCCATGAAATGTCGCTAATACACTGTCGCGATTTTCAAGGCACCTTACCATCTCCCCCTAGGAACCAACCTATTGGAACCCAAAAAATATGAATAAAATTGCGCCCAAACCCTATCAGAAACGCGATGTCAGCCTGCCCAAAGGCCGGCAGGTTCAGGATGTGTGTCTGGATGAGGTCAGCGCTCTGCTGGCTGATCTGCCGATCCGGCGCGATCATCTGATCGAGGCGTTGCACCGGATTCAGGACGGGGTGGGCCATCTGAAAGCGCGGCATCTGGCGGCGCTGGCCGAGTTGTTTGGCCTGTCGCAGGCCGAGGTTTACGAGGTCGCCAGTTTCTATCACCATTTCGACATCGTTAAAGACGGCGACACCCCGCCGCCGCCCGTGACCATCCGCATCAGCACCTGCGTGTCCTGCCAGCTGGCCGGTGCCTATGAGCTGATCGACGAGATGAACGCCGTGATTGATCCCAAACAGGTGCGCATTGTGGAGGCTCCTTGCATTGGGCAATGCGATGGGGCTCCGGCGGTGATCATCGGCAAACGGGTGATCCGCCACGCCACCAAAGAGCGGCTGCTGGCGGCGATTGAGGGCGACCATTCACAGCCCGAGCTGCCCGCTTATCAGGATTTCGACGCCTATAAGGCCCATGGCGGCTATCAGGTGCTGGGCAAGGTGCTGTCTGGCGGAATCAGCGCCGAGGATGCGATTGCCACCATGTCGGATTCCCGATTGCGCGGTCTGGGCGGGGCGGGCTTTCCTGCCGGCACCAAATGGGGGTTTGTGCGCGGCTATCAGGCTCCGCGGCTGATGACGATCAATGGCGATGAGGGCGAGCCCGGCACTTTCAAAGACCGCTGGTGGTTGGAGCGCCAGCCGCATCGGATGATCGAAGGCGCTCTGATTGCCGCATATGTTGTGGGCTGTGAGCAGATCTACCTCTATATGCGCGACGAATACCCGCATATTCTGGCGATGCTCGACATTGAACTGGCCAAGGTGAATGCTGCGGGTCTGGCCGATCACGCGCCGCTGATTTTGCGCCGGGGGGCCGGGGCTTATATTTGCGGCGAAGAAAGCGCGATGATCGAAAGCATCGAGGGCAAACGCGGAATGCCGCGCCATCGCCCGCCTTACATCGCCGAAGTCGGCCTGTTTGGCCGTCCGACCCTGAACCACAATATCGAAACCGTCAGCTGGATTGCCGATATTCTGGCCAATGGCGCGGGCTGGTTCGCCGGGCTGGGCTGGGCCGAGGATCACAGCGGTCTGCGCTCGTTCAGCGTATCGGGCCGGGTCAAACAGCCCGGGGTCAAGCTGGCTCCGGCGGGCATTCCGCTGATCCGGCTGATCGAGGATTACTGCGGCGGTATGCAGGACGGCCACAGCCTGAAAGCGTTTCTGCCCGGGGGCGCTTCGGGGGGGATTTTCCCGGGGCATATGGCCGATCTGGCGATGGATTTCGGCGTGTTCGAGCCCCATGACGGCTTTGTCGGCAGCCATGCAGTGGTGATCCTGTCGGATCAGGATTGCATCAAAGAGGTGGCGCTGAACACCATGCGGTTTTTCAAACATGAAAGCTGCGGCCAATGCACCCCTTGCCGCGCCGGCACCCATAAGCTGGTTGAGATGCTGCAAGACCCGGCCACCGATCATCAGCTGTATCATGATCTGATGCTGGTGATGCGCGACAGCTCGATCTGCGGGCTGGGGCAGGCGGCGTCCAACTGTGTGAACCATCTGATCCGATATTTCCCGGAGGACATGGCATGAGCCTGGACAACGCCCCGTCGCAAACCGTGACCTTCACCCTGAATGGCGAAGAAGTAACCGCCGATGCCAGTGACACGATCTGGGAAATCGCCCATGGCAAGGGTCTGAAGATCCCGCATCTGTGTTTCAAGAACCATGGCGAATACCGTCCCGATGGCAACTGCCGGGCCTGTGTGGTCGAGGTCGAGGGCGAGCGGGTTCTGACGGCGTCGTGCCTGCGCAAACCGGTTGAGGGCATGGTGGTGCATACCGACTCCGAGCGGGTGAAAACCAACCGCAAGCTGGTGTTTGAATTGCTGGCCTCGGACATGCCCAAGCGGGGTCACAGCCCCGACCCGCAGGCGCATTTCTGGCAACAGGCCGATTTGGTCGGGCTGAGCACCCCGCGCTTTCCCGGTGATCGCCCCGGATCGGGGGGGGCTATTCCGGTGGATAGCATTTTCCACGATGCCTCGCACCCTTCGATTGCGGTCAATCTGGACGCCTGTATTTCTTGCGGTCTGTGCGAGCGGGCCTGTCGCGAAGTGCAGATGAATGATGTGATCGGCATGGGCAAGCGCGGGATGGAGGTGCTGCCCAGCTTTGATCTGGATGATCCGATGGGCATTTCCTCATGCGTGGCCTGTGGCGAATGTGTGCAGGCCTGTCCCACCGGCGCATTGATCGAAAAAAACCTGCTCGATGCCACGGCCACCCGGCCCAACCCGGATGCTCAGCCGGATCGGGTGGTGGATGGGCTGTGTCCGTTTTGCGGCGTGGGTTGTCAGACCTCGATGCATATGAAGGGCAATGACATCATCAAGGTCGATGGCCGCGATGGGGTGGCCAATCGGGGCAAGCTCTGCGTCAAGGGGCGTTTTGGCATGAATTATGTCATGTCGCCCGAACGTCTGACCAAACCGCTGCTGCGCCGCACCGATGTGCCCAAAGACCCGAAAATGCAGCTGAGTTTTGACAACCTCCATGACGTGTTCCGCGAGGTCAGTTGGGACGAAGCGCTGGACCACGCGGCGAACGGGTTCAAAAAGGTGCTGGCCGAACGGGGGGGCTCGGCCCTATGCGGGTTTGGCTCGGCCAAGGGCAGCAATGAAGAAGCCTATCTGATGCAGAAACTGATCCGTCAGGGCTTTGGCACCAATAATGTCGATCACTGCACCCGGCTGTGTCATGCCTCTTCGGTGGCGGCGCTGATGGAGGGCATCGGCTCGGGCGCGGTGTCGGCCCCGTTTACGGCGGTGGAGGATAGCGATTGCATCATCGTGATCGGTTGCCGGCCCGAGCAAAATCACCCGGTGGCCGCCACCTATATCAAACAGGCCGCCAAACGCGGTGCCGCGTTGATCGTGATGGACCCGCGCCGGCAAGAGCTGATGCGCCATGCCAGCCACCCGGTCATTTTCAAACCGGGCCGGGATGTGGCGATGGTCAATGCCATGCTGCATGTGATCATCAAGGAAAAGCTGTATGATCAGCAATATATTCAGGCGCATGTGGATGGGTTCGATGCCCTTTGCAAAAAGGTCGAAGATTTCAACCCCGAAGCGATGGAGCCCATCAGCGGCGTGCCCGCTGACCTGCTGCGCGATGTGGCCCGCACCTATGCCAGATCAGAACGTGCGATCATTTTGTGGGGTATGGGGGTCAGCCAGCATGTGCATGGCACCGACAATGTGCGGGGTCTGATGGCGCTGTCGCTGATCACCGGCCATATCGGCCGCCCCGGCACCGGGCTGCATCCGTTGCGAGGGCAGAACAATGTGCAGGGTTCTTCAGATTCTGGTTTGATCCCAATGGTTTACCCGAATTACCAATCGGTTGAGGATGCCGATGTACGGGCCGGGTTCGAAGACCTCTGGGGCCGGTCTCTGGATCCGAAAACCGGGCTGACGGTGGTCGAGATCATGGATGCGATCACGCGTGGCGAGATCGTCGGCATGTATTGTCAGGGCGAAAACCCGGCGATGTCCGACCCGGATCAGCACCACGCCCGCAAGGGGCTCTCTATGCTCGATCATCTGGTGGTGCAGGATATTTTCCTGACCGAAACCGCCTGGCATGCCGATGTGATCCTGCCCGCTTCGGCCCATCCTGAAAAGGCGGGGACGTTCACCAATTCCAACCGTCAGGTGCAGTTGAACTTTCCGGCCCGCAAACCGCCCGGTGAGGCGCGTCAGGACTGGAAGCTGATCATGGAGGTCGCCAATCGGATCGGTTGTGGCTGGGACTATAACTCGGTGGCTGATATTTACCGCGAGATGGCCAGCGTGATGCGCAGTCTGGACAATATCAGCTGGGAGCGTCTGGAGCGTGAGGGCATGGTGTGTTACCCGGCCAAAACCGAGGACGGCCCCGGCGATGAGATTATTTTCTACGATGGTTTCCCCACCGCGACCGGGCGGGCGACTCTGGTGCCGACCGATCTGATCGCGCCTGCCGAGCTGCCGGACCCGGAATTTCCGATGGTGCTGACCACCGGGCGGATGCTCGAGCATTGGCATACCGGGGCGATGACCCGCCGCGCCACGGATTTGCATGCGCAAGAGCCCACGCCGGTGGTTTCGATGCATCCGCGCGACATTGGCCGTCAGGGGCTGACCCGGGGGCAGAAGGTCAGGGTGCAGACCCGCCGGGGCGAGATCACCCTGACGTTACGCGCGGATCGGGATGTGACGCAGGGGATGTTGTTCATTGCGTTTTGCTTTACCGATGCGCCGGCCAATTTCCTGACCAACCCGCAGCTGGACCCGTATGGCAAAATCCCCGAATTCAAGTTCTCGGCCGCCCGGGTGGTGCCGGTGACGGAGCCGTTGCTGGCTGAATAGGCGGAGGAGGGCGGTGCGGATTGCGTCTAAAAGCCTTCGTATGGGGTAAAAACGCCGGGCTGCGCCTGCCGGGGGGCAGGCAGGCGCAGCCCGGCCTATCGTCCGGGCGGGACAGTTTGAAAGCGTGCCTTCGTTCGGCAGAAATCTTGCCCCTCTTCGCTGCCCGCCAGATTATAACCACTGGACCCTCCGCCGCGCACAGGCCATAAAGGCGCAAAAAAGAGGGCGCATCCTATGATAATCCGTGACCGTATCATCTCGGCCCAGCAGCCGCCTCTGGTGATTGCTGAAATCGGCATCAACCATGGCGGCGATCTGGAGGTGGCCAAGGAAATGGCCCGGTTGGCCGCAGCTTCGGGCTGTGAGATGGTCAAACACCAGACCCATATCCTCGAAGACGAAATGACCGACGAGGCCAAACAGATTTTCCCGCCCAATGCGGATGTGTCGATTTGGGAGGTCATGGCCCGCTGCGCCCTGTCCAAAGAGGATGAAATCGCCCTGAAAGATTATGTCGAAAACCTGGGCATGATCTATATCTCAACCCCGTTTTCCCGGGCGGCAGCGGATTTTTTGAATGAGATCGACGTGCCGGCCTTCAAGATCGGCTCGGGCGAGGCCGACAACCTGCCCCTGATCCGCCACATCGCCGCCTTTGGCAAGCCGGTGATCCTGTCGACCGGGATGCAGAGCATCGACAGCATCCGCGCTTCGGTGGCGATTTTGGAAGATGCCGGTGTCGCGTATGCGCTGCTGGAATGCACCAATCTTTACCCGTCCCCGCCTGAAATCGTGTCGCTGAAAGGGGTGCGTGACCTGCAAGAAGCGTTCCCGAATGCGGTGGTCGGGTTTTCGGATCACTCGATCGGGCCGGAGATGGCGCTGGCGTCGGTGGCGCTGGGGGCGTCGATTCTGGAGCGCCATTACACCGACAGCCGCTATCGCATCGGCCCGGATATTGTGTGTTCGATGGACCCGGCCGAGCTGCGGCATCTGATTGATCGCTCGCGCGAAATTCACACCGCGTTGCATAATGACAAACAGCGCACCGCGCCTGAGGAGGATGTGTATCGCTTTGCCCGGGCCTCGGTGGTGGCGGATCGCGATTTGCCCGCCGGGCATGTGATTACGCAGGCCGACATCTGGGCGCGTCGCCCCGGATCGGGCGAGATCGCCGGTTATGAATTTGACAAGGTGGTGGGCAAAGTGCTTAAACGCCCGGTGAGCTATAACCAGCAACTGCGTTGGGCCGATTTTGAATGATCCCTGCCTGGAAGTTAAAGCGTGAACTGCTGCGCCTTGGGCAGCAGCTGCAGAGCATCCCCGAGGCTCTGTGGGAACCCGCGGCGCAGCGCAAGCACGATGCCGCCTTTGCCGCCGGTTTCAAGGTGTATCAGGGCCAGCAGGCACAGGCAGAAAACATCGCCATCCTGTTGCTGTATCAGCCCAAGGGCATCAGCCAGAGCACTGTGCAAACCTGTCAGCATTTGCGCAGCCATGGCTATGCCGTGTTCGCCATCTCCAACACGCCGCTCAGCAGCCAGGACATCGCCCTGCTGCAAGGCCATTGCTGGCGCATCATGGAGCGGCCCAATTTCGGTTATGATTTCGGCGGGTATCGCGATGGTATCCGGCAGCTCTGGCACTGGCAGGTTTCGCCGCAGAAGCTGTTGATCCTCAATGACAGCATCTGGTTTCCGCTCTATGAAAACTGCGATTTGCTCGAGCAGCTGGACAAGGCCGAAGCCGATATGGCTGGCTGTATCATGCGCTTCAAGGGGGATGTGCAGTTTCTGGAATCTTACTGCTATCTGATCCGCGGCGCGGTTTTTGCCTCGGATGTGTTCCGGCGCTATTGGCAGGATTTAAAGCTGACCTCGAACAAGTACAAAGTCATCCGCCGGGGCGAGCGCGGCCATAGCGAAGCGTTGCGGCACGCTGGATTTCAGCTGCGCCCGGTCTATGAAACCGAACGCTTTTTGCAGGCTTTGCAACAGCAATCAAACGCGTTTTTGCGCAAAAATCTGCGCTATGCGGCCTATTGCGACCTGAATTTGCGCCAGCAGCGCGACCAGTTGATGCAAGGCTTTTCCGACAGCCCCGAGTGGCGTCAGGCGGTGTTTGAACATATCGACAACGCCTTGCAGCGCGGTCAGGCTTATAGCAGCTATCCTTATGCCATGACGCGGCTGTTTCACTATCCGGTTCTGAAGAAAAGCAATGATCAGGTCGCAAAATTGTGGCGGATCGCTTATCTTGAGGCCGTGGATGCGGGGGATCTTGAGCCTCCTGCGCCCGCCATGCTGTCCGAGATCCGCCAAAAGGTGGATGCCGACAGGGCCGATGGATTGGCCGAAGCCCGAATATAACATGCCCTCAGGCGCACCGTTCTTGACCGGGGTGCCTGGGCCCAAAACGGAAAAAAAAGAACATTATGGGATTACTGGTTACCTTACTCTATCGCGCCCGCGCCCTGCGCCCCTATCTTGGTTTCAAGGGTCTGAAAGTGCCTGTCACAGGTGCGCATGTCACCCGCCCGGTGTGGAAGCATCTGTGGAAGGGCGACTATGAGGCACCCGAAATTCTGGCGCTGCAAAATCTGGTCAGGGATGGGGATGTGATTTTGGAGATGGGCTCTGGCATGGGGGTGGTTTCGGCTGTGGCGTCGCGGCTGGCGGAGAATGTGCATATCGAAGCCTATGAGGCCAACCCGACCCTGATCGAGCGCATCAAAGACCTGCATCAGATCAACAAGATCGACAATATCACCGTGCATAACGCGATTTTGCTGCCCACAAGCGATGAAACCAGCCGGCATTTGAACTTGCATGAAAACTTTACCGAAAGTTCGATTGTTGAGGGGATCAACAGCCAAAGCAGTGTTGAGGTGCCGGTCAAGGATTTCCGCCAGGTTTTGCAGGATGTCAAACCCACCGTGTTCATGTGCGACATTGAAGGCGGCGAAGAAGAGCTGTTTCAGGGCATTGATCTGAGCGGCATCCGGGCGGTGATCCTTGAGCTTCACCCCAAAGTCATCAGCCGCGCCGCGATCAAGGCGATTTACGACACCTGCGCCCGGGCCGGGCTGTATCCGCGCATTGAATGGTCAACCGAACAGGTTGTTGCCTTTGAACGGGTCGAGGGCTGAGACCATGGCGCAAGCACAGGCCAGACAGATCCTTTTTGTGACCGGCACCCGCGCCGATTTTGGCAAGCTCGAGCCGCTGGCGCTGGCCGCTCGCGATGCCGGGTTCCGGGTTAGCTTTTTCGTGACCGGAATGCATATGATGGAGCGCTACGGGCTGACCAAAATCGAAGTCCACCGTCTGCAAGGCGTCGAAGTGTTCGAGTTTGAAAATCAGGCTGAGGATGATCCTCAGGATATGATCCTGGCCCGCACCATCACCGGCTTTTCCGCCTTTGTCGCCGATCACCAGCCCGATTTGGTGGTGGTGCATGGCGACCGGGTTGAGGCGCTGGCTGCTGCGCTGGTCTGTGCCACTAACTATCTGCGCTGCGCCCATATCGAGGGCGGCGAGGTTTCCGGCACGATTGATGAGATTTTCCGCCATTGCAACACCAAGCTGTCGACGTATCATTTCGTCAGCTCCGAGGTCGCCAAATCCCGGGTGCAGGCGCTGGGCGAGGTGGCGGACAGCATCTATGTCACCGGCTCGCCCGAGTTGGACACCCACCGCGCCGCCTCCGGGGTGAGCATGGAGCAGGTGCGCCAGCATTACGACATCGACTTTGACGATTACGGCATCGTTACCTTCCATCCGGTGACCAGCGAACAGGACAGCATCGGCGCTCAGGCCCGGGCGTTGTTTGATCGTCTGGTGGCCAGCGGGCGTCATTTCGTGGTGATCCTGCCCAATAACGACCCCGGCGCCAATGACATCGTGCAGGTGATCAACACCCTGCCGAATGATCGCTTTCGGGTGCTGCCTTCGATGCGGTTTGCCTATTTTTCCGAGCTGTTGAAAAACGCCGCCGCCCATATCGGCAATTCCAGCGTCGGGGTGCGCGAAGCGCCGTTTCTGGGCCTGCCCAGTCTGGATATCGGCACCCGGCAGAACAAGCGCTCCAATGCCGGTTCGATCAGCCATTGCAGCGCCCATGACGGGCAAGCGATTGATGATTTTCTGGCGCAAAAATGGGGCAAAAGACATGACTCCGATAGCGGCTTTGGCGCCGGCAGCTCGGCGCAGCTGTTTGTCGACATTCTGAAAGATCAGAAGTTCTGGCAGCACCCGTTGCAAAAAGAGTTCCAAGACCTTGGCTGACGGCCCCAAATCCGCTCTGCTATGGGCTTATCTGCGGCTCAGCCCGCTGATCCGGCTGTTCGCTCGCCGGCATCTGGAAAAGCGGCTGTTGCGTGGCAAAGAGGACGGGCTGCGTTATCGCGAAAAACTGGCGCTGACCGAGGTGCCGCGCCCGGAGGGGGTGCTGGTGTGGATGCACGCGGTCGGGGTGGGCGAGCTGCTGGCGTTGCCCGCATTGATCCGGCAGATGCAGCAGCGGCAACCGGGGTTGCAATTCTTGCTGACCAGCTCGGCCCGCAGCTCGGCTCAGGCGGTGCAAAACAACCTGCCCGCCGACACCATCCACCAGTTTTTGCCTCTGGACAGCCCGCATTATGTGCGCCGTTTTCTCGACCATTGGCAGCCGCAGCTTTCGGTCTGGGCCGAGCGCGACATCTGGCCGGCTTTCCTGACCGAGTTGGAGCGGCGCGGCATCCCGATGGCGCTGATCAATGGCCGGATGAGCGAAAAATCCGGCGACAGCAAGCAAAAAGCCCGCGGGTTTTTCAGCGCGCTTTACGCCAAGTTTCGCTTCATCGAGGTGCAGGATGACATCAGCGCGGCGCAATTCGCCCGTTTCGGCATTGCCCGCGATCAGATCAAAGTCACCGGCAGCCTCAAGGCCGGGGCTGATCCGCTGGCCGATCAGCCGGATGAGCGGGAACACTGGCAAAAGGCTCTGGCCGGGCGGCCGCTCTGGCTGGCGGCATCGACCCATCCGGCCGATGAAATCGAGGTGATGAAAGCGCATCGGTTGCTGTTGCAAAGCCAGCCACAAAGCTGCCTGATCATCGCCCCGCGCGATCCGGGTCGGGCCAGACGGCTGTTGCGGCACGCATCCGATCAGGGCTTTGCGGCGGCAATTCTGAAAAACAGCACAGAGCCCCTGGATGATGTGCAAATTCTGATCATTGACAAGATCGGCCAGCTGGGTGTTTGGTTTCGGCTGGCAGATCGTTGCTTTGTTGGCGGCTCGTTTGGCCATGTGGGGGGGCATAACCCCTACGAGCCCGCCCGTCTGGATTGCGCGATCAGCCACGGACCACATATCGGGAATTTCGCCGAGGATTACGCCGCATTCCACCGCCACAACGCTGCCCGGCGGGTTGGGGATGCCGATGAGCTGGCGCAGACCTTGATGGATCCGAGCTTTGTCAACACCCGCTCTGCGGCGGCCATGGTGGCCAAGCAGGGCCAGAAACCGCTTGCCGAGACAGCCCAACGCTTGCTCGGCCTGCTGCAATATCAGGATGAATAATGTTTACGATTGACGATCTGAAAGCCGCGCAAAACATCGTTTACCGCCAGATGGCCCCCACCGCGCAAATCCATTGGCCGCAGCTGTCACAGCGCATCGGGGCCGAGGTGATTGTCAAGCATGAAAACCACGCCCCGACCGGCGCGTTCAAGGTGCGCGGTGGCATCACCTTTATCGACTGGCTGCAACGCGAACACCCCGAGGCCCGCGGCATCATCACCGCCACCCGCGGCAATCACGGCCAGTCTCAGGCCCGCGCTGCTGCTGCGGCGGGTCTGAAATCCAAGATTTACGTTCCCATCGGCAATTCCCCGGAAAAGAACGCCGCCATGCGCGCCTATGGTGGCGAGGTGATCGAGTTCGGCGCCGATTTCGACGAAGCCAAAGCCGAAGCCATCCGGGTGGCGCAATCCGAAGATCTGTTCGTGGTGCCGCCTTTTCATCCTGCGCTGATCCGTGGCGTGTCGACCTATGCCTATGAGCTGATGACGGCGCACCCTGATCTGGACGCGATTTATGTGGCAATTGGCTGTGGTTCTGGCATTTGCGGCACCATCGCGGCGCGGGATGCGCTGGGGCTGGATACCAAGGTGATCGCGGTGGTGTCGGAAAACTTCCCGACTGCGAAATTGTCGGTTGAGGCCGGCCATCTGGTGCCTACAGGTGCCGCCAAGAGCTTTGCCGACGGGATTGCGGTGCGCGAGCCGGTGCAGGCGGCGTATGACATCTATTCCAAAGGGGCCGAGCGGTTCGTGACGGTATCGGATGCCGAAATTGCCCAGGCCATCCGGGTTTATTTCAGCGACACCCACAACCCGGCCGAAGGGGCAGGGGGCGCGGCGCTGGCCGGTCTGATGCAAGAGTCCGAAGCGATGCGGGGCCAAAAAGTCGCGGTGATCTTGTCCGGGGGCAATATCGATTCGGATTGGTTTGCGCAGATCCTGAACGGTCAGCAACCGAAACTGCCTGCATGAACGCGCCGGAACCCTGATCTTTTATTGTGAATTTTCCGTGTAACGCTTTCTCTTTTGAGAAAAATAAACTAGTTTAACGCGTGAAAAGACAGAGCATATAAATCACATGCGAAAAAAAGATCGTAAGCGGCAGCGCAGACAAGTGAACAAGGCAGTTAGAATAAAGCACAAACCCCAGCGTCTGGATGTGGCGGACAAACGGGATGTGCGCACGCAGTTTGCGGCGTTGTGTTACCGGGTGCGTGATGGCAAATTGCAGGTTCTGATGATCACCAGCCGGGGCTCCAAGCGCTGGATCATTCCCAAGGGCTGGCCGCTGGATGGCGAGACTCCGGCCCATGCGGCGGCGACCGAAGCCTATGAAGAGGCCGGTGTCGAGGGCAAGATTTCCAATCTGTGTCTGGGGATTTATTCCTACACCAAGACCTTGCCCAAAGGTGATGATCTGCCCATCGTGGTGGCGGTGTTCCCGCTGCATGTGAAACGTCTGCTGAAAAAATACCCCGAGGCCGGTCAGCGCAAGCGCAAATGGGTGAGCCTCAGAAAAGCGGCCAAGATGATCAGCGACCCCGAGCTGGGTCCGTTGATCAGCAGTTTCGACATCAAGCGCCTCAAGGGTTGATGGCGGGCAGCGGGCTGAAATCAGGCATTGTCGGTGCGTTGGTGGATGCTCTATGCTGAGCATAAGAGCAAAGCGCCACGGGGTGCGATGGAGTTTAGGGCTGCAAGATGATTTCATATGCTTTGAAATGCAAAAACGGCCACAGCTTTGACAGCTGGTTTCAATCCTCTGGCGCGTTTGAAAAGCTGCATGGCGCGGGGATGGTGGCCTGCCCGGTCTGTGCCAGCACGGCGGTTGAGAAATCCATCATGGCCCCACGGGTGCGCACGGCCCGCAAAGCGGCAAAACCGCCCGCGCCGGTTGACAAACCCGCCGATCTGGCCCCGAAAACCGATGTGGAAAAGGCGATTGCCGAGCTCAAGCACGAGGTCGAGGCCAATGCCGAATATGTCGGCAAAGACTTCGCCCGCAAGGCGCGCCAGATGCATGATGGCGCGGCCAAAGAACGCTCGATCTATGGCGAGGCCAAGCCCGAAGAGGCCAGACAACTGCTGGAAGACGGCGTGCCGGTGCTGCCCCTGCCCTTTACCCCCAGCCGCAAAACCAACTAAACCGGCCCAAAACCCGCCTTTTGCGCCGATATGACACGGCTTTGACCCGACTCCGAGCTTGCTCTTGCGGTTTGGGATGCGTAAACATCCCGTGAAGGTAACGGTCAGATAAAAGGGCAGAAAATGCCAACGCTGGTAATGAAATTCGGGGGCACTTCGGTGGCCAATCTGGACCGCATCAAACGTGTGGCCAAACGCATCGGTGTCGAAGTGGCCAAGGGCTATGACGTGATTGTCATTGTCTCGGCCATGTCGGGCAAGACCAATGAGATGGTCGGCTGGGTTGAAGAAACCTCGCCGCTTTATGATGCGCGGGAATATGATGCGGTTGTGTCTTCGGGGGAAAATATCACCGCCGGACTAATGGCGCTGACCTTGCAGGAAATGGACATCCCCGCCCGCAGCTGGCAGGGCTGGCAGGTGCCGGTGCTGACGACGTCGACCCATAGTGCGGCGCGGATCAACGACATCCCGACCGACAACATCAACGCCAAATTCGCCGAGGGCATGAAGGTGGCGGTGATTGCCGGGTTTCAGGGGATCAGCCCCGAGGGGCGGATCACCACGCTGGGCCGCGGGGGCTCGGACACCACGGCGGTGGCGTTTGCGGCGGCGTTCGGGGCCGAGCGTTGCGATATTTTCACCGATGTTGACGGGGTCTATACCACCGATCCGCGCATCGAGGATAAGGCGCGCAAGCTGGACAAGATCTCATTCGAAGAGATGCTCGAGCTGGCCAGTCTGGGGGCCAAGGTGCTGCAGACCCGTTCGGTTGAGCTGGCGATGCGCTATAAGGTCAAGCTGCGGGTTTTGTCCAGCTTTGAGGAACAAACGGAAAATTCGGGCACATTGGTATGCTCCGAGGAGGAAATCATGGAAGATAACGTAGTCGCCGGCGTGGCCTATCAGCGTGACGAAGCCAAAATGACTCTGATCTCGGTGGCGGACCGCCCCGGCATTGCGGCGGCGATTTTCGTGCCGCTGGCTCAGGCCGGCATCAATGTGGACATGATCGTGCAGAACATCGCCGAAGAAGGGCGCACGGATATGACATTTTCCTGCCCGGTCGATCAGGTGGCGCGGGCTGAAAAGGCGATCAATGCCGCCAAAGAGGCCGGCGAGATCAATTTCCACGATCTGATTGCCGATACCGATGTGGCCAAGGTTTCGGTGGTGGGCATCGGGATGCGCAGCCACACCGGGGTTGCGGCGCAGATGTTTGAGGTGCTGCATAATGAGGGCATCAACATCAAGGTGATCACCACCTCCGAGATCAAGATTTCGGTGCTGGTGGATCGCAAATATATGGAACTGGCGGTGCAGGCGCTGCATGACGCCTTCGAGCTGGAAAAGGCCTGATCACCTTCCCCATTGCCTGATGGCTTGCAAATAGGCGGGGTAGCCGCCCGGACGAGAAGGGCGGCTATGTTGCGCCCCCCTTCCCGAACACCACGGCCTCAGGGCAAATTCAGCTCGGCCTGAAATTCGCGCCATTCCCCGGCGCTCATACCGCTGCTTTGCTGATCGACCTTTTCGCCCTTCAGCATCCGGCGGATGCAATCCATGGCTTTGCCGCTCAGATTGGCGCCGCCCAGACGGTAATCCTCAAAGGCGCTATAGGCCGCAGGCACCCAATCGGCCACCACCTTGCAGATCGCATCGGCATAGACCCGGATCTCGTATTGGGCATGGTGATCCGCCCGCAGCCGCAGGAAATGCAGCAGATTGTGCAAATCCACCTTCCAATACCATTGCGTATACATATTCATCGGCAGGTTCATCCGCGCCAGCTCGCGTGCCAGCCCCTGTTGCCCGTCCTGCGAAATCATCGCCTGATAATTGTCATAAGCCCGGCTGCTGTCGCTTTTCAATATCTCCAGCACCCGTGCGGCTTCTTCGCCCTGCAGCATCTCGCCGCGGCCCTGATTATTCTGGGTCGACTGCGCCGCCAGCTGATCGCGGGCCGGGATGTAAAACTCGCGGTCCAGAATCGAATAGCGGGCCGAGTATTCGTTGACATTGGCGGTGCGGTGGCGAATCCATTGCCGCGCAACAAAGATCGGCAATTTGACATGCAGCTTGATCTCGCACATCTCGAACGGAGTCGAATGCCAATGGCGCATCAGATACCGGATCAGCCCGGCATCATTGGAAACGCTCTTGGTGCCCTTGCCATAGCTGACCCGCGCCGCCTGACAGATCGCCGCATCATCGCCCATATAATCAATGACCCGGATAAAGCCGTGATCCAGCACCTGATGCACCTTGAACAGATGCGCCTCCATTCCTTCGCTCACGGCGCGCAGGGTGGGGCGGGTCTGGCTGCGTAATTCTTCAATTTCAGCGATTTGTTCGGGCGTCAGCGACATGGGGCGTCCTTTGCTTGGTTTTGGTAACGGATTCTAAATGATATGAGTCCTACTACTATATAAACCGGTCTGTGCGCAGGTATAAAGCCATTGTGCCTTTTTCGACAATCCAGGTGTTTTTTGCCGCGCCCAGCTTGACTATTAACCACAATGTCTTAATCGTGTTGGCCAAATGGGACTGCAACAATAAAGAGAAAAAAATGTATAAACTGCTTTGCATCGGACTGAGCCTTCTTGCCCTGACGGCGTGCGGGGAGCGCACGACGGGCGCTGGTATCGGCGGTGGAGGCGGCGGCGGCGGTGGGGGCGGCGATGCTGCTGTGCCTGGGCCTTTGGCCGTGAATATGAGCAGCGCTGATTATGATCCGGTTGCCGATACCTTGTCGGTCTCTCTTTATGGTTTTGACCACCCCGAATTGAATGGACGCTATACCCGGGCCAGCGCACTGGATGTTGTCGCCGATGACGGAAGCACCACTTACCGCGCCTTTACATATCAGGAAAACACCCAATCGCGGCCTTATCTGGCACTGTTTGCAAGCGGGGCGGATTCAACGGCAGGGGCTTCGGCCACCTATGGTGAATTTGGGACTCATTTCGGCGGAACGACGTTTTCCAGAACGGGCTATAGCCGCCCATCGCGTGGGTCGGCGCAATATCGGGGCAATTATGTTGGCTTGTTAACCAGACCCGATACGACGGATGGTGTCGGCCCCAGCTATCACCTTGATTCTGCTCATGACCAATGGGATACAAGCCCGGTGCAGCGTGTGCGGGGGGATGCCAATATCAGGGTGAACTTTGAAGAAGGCGAGGGCCATATCGAGGGCGGTATTGTCAATCGCCGCGTTGTTGGCTTTGGCGGCCCGACGGGTGAAACGCCGCTGGACGATCTTAGCCTGATTGATACCGTCCTGACGGATGGTGCTTTTGTTGGTGAGGTCAGAATTGGGATACAGGGGGTCGGCAACTATGGCGGTGTGCTGGCTGGCGTTGGTGCGACCGAGGTCGCCGGGGTTTTGGTGATTACGCCCTATACCGACGACCCTTATACCTCGGAATTTGGAACATTTGTTTTGCCTGAATGCTCAACAGCCAATGCATCATCTCATTGCCCAACCCAGTAAACTGGCACGGTTATTGCCCACAGTCACGCTGCTGCTCTTGTTGCTCTGCGTGCCTGCGGATGCCGGCCGGACTCTGACCCTGGGGATTGGCGAATCGCGTGACTTCGGAATGCAGGCGCTGCACAGCGGCCGCCCCGATGTTGCGCGGGCGATTGCCCGGGGGTTGCTGCAACGGGATCGCAATGATCTGCAAGCGCTGTTCATGCTTTCGGCGGCACAGACGGCGTTGGGGCGTGGCGCATTGGCGGTCAAGACGGGAAAACGCGCTCTGTCACTGGCCCAAACCGGAGCAGACCGGTTTACTGCCGCCCGGTTGATCGCGGCGGGTAAAGCCAAGAGCCGTAAATACATCCAGTCCGAGCTATGGTTGCGCCGGGCATTGCAATACGCCCCCAGCCCGTATCACGAAAAGATCGCCAAACGTGATTTCAGGTTGGTCAAGCGCACAAATCCGCTGCGGCTGAATTTTATTTTCGGGGTCGCGCCGACCTCTAATGTCAATAACGGAGCCAGCACCGATTTGGCCTGGCTGTTTGGCCTGCCGTTTTTGCTCAGCTCTGATGCGCAGGCGCTTTCGGGGACGGAGTATAACGCGGGTGTCAAGGCAACCTACCGTCTGAGCCAATCCGTCAAACACGCCACGGATCTGGGGGTGATGCTGTATGGCAAGGGGTATAGCCTCAGCCGTTCGGCGAAGCGAAAGGCTCCGAATGCCCGGGCCAAAAACTACGCCTTTTTCGCGGCAGAGATTTTCGGTAGCCATCAACGGCTTTATAATGACGGCCGCTCGATGCTCAGCTTTTCGGCAACGCTCGGGCAAAACTGGTATGGCGGTGATCCTCTGAACCGCTATCTGCGTTTGGGGGTGCGGCAAAGGCAGGCGATGTCGCCAAAGGTGAAACGCGAGTTCGGCCTTGAGGTTGAACATCAGAGTCCGGTCGGACGGGGTGGCAATGATATCACCACCTTGTCTTTGCAAGGTAATCTGGACATTGCTTTGCAGGATAAGGGTAAGCTGATTTTGGGTCTGGAGGGGCGCCGGGCGATCAGCGACAGCCGAAGTGCTGAGTTTGACAGTGTCGCGTTAAAGCTTGATTATTGGCTGGGTCAGCCGGTTTGGGGCACTGATGTCAGCTTCGGTCTGAGTGCCGAACGCCGGGACTATCCTTTCTCGGTTTATAATGCCAATGGCCGTCAGGACACCCGGCTCAGTGCTGGGGTGTCTTTTGTGTTTTCCAAGGCGCAGCTGTTTGGCTTTTCACCCTCGATCGATCTGCGGGTGACCCGGAACAAATCCAATATCGGCCTTTATGATACCGAACTGTTCACCACCAGGCTGGGCCTACGCTCGACCTTTTGAACGTGGCGGTGTCGCATTCGCTCAGGCGCTTGTCCCCTTGACCCGCTCGGCAGATTTGATCAGCGCATTGGCGATGTAGTCCAGCTCGTCTTTGACCAGACGGGCGGGCAGGCGCACATCGCAGGCCCGCATCAGCATGGCCCGGGTGTGGGGCAGATCAGGGATGTCGCCGATGAACTGCCAGTTCCAGAAGGCGCGGGCGTTATCTTGGGACAGGCCAAACACCTGCACCGCCATGTCGATGCGTTTGGTTTCATTGGCAAAGGCCAGGGTTTCTTCATCGCTGAAGTCAATCAGGTTGAACTGGATCGAATCCGGGGCTCGTCGCTCGGCGGGCAGGGTATCGGGGACGTGGAAGTAAGGCGTTTGGTTCAGCAGATCGGCGACATAGTTGTGGTTGCGCAGGCCGTTTTCCACCCGTTTGGCCACTTCGGGGATCTGGGCCCGGACCACCGCAGCCGAAAGATTCTGCATCCGCAGATTGTAGAGCGGCAGCTTGTTTTGCCAGAATGCAAAGCGGTCATGCACAACGGGGTGTTTTTTCCAGTTATGCTCGTAAGCGCCGGACATAATGATCATCTGGGCGATCAGATCGGCATCATCGGTAATCACGATGCCGCCTTCGCCCGAGTTGATCAGCTTGTAGGATTGAAAGGAAAAACAGCCCATTTTGCCGATGGTGCCAATGTTTTGCCCGTTCCAGGTGGTACCCAGCGAATGGGCGGCGTCTTCGATCACGGGGATGTTGCGTGCATTACACAAGGCCATGATCGCGTCCATATCCGAGGTATGGCCGCGCATATGACTGATGATCACCGCTTTGATATCGTCGGTCAGTTTGGCTTCGAAATCGGCCATGTCAACGCGGAAATTTTCGCCCACTTCGGCCAAAACCGGAACGCAATCGGCATGGACCACGGCCGAGGGCACGGCGGCGAAGGTGAAGGCGGGGATCAGCACTTTGGCATCGCGGGGCAGTTGCAGCGCTTTGAGCGACAGAAACAGCGCGGCTGAGCAGGACGAGACCGCAAGCGCGAATTTGGAGCCGATCATTTGGGCAAATTCGGCCTCAAGAAGAGAAACCGGGGCGGCGTCAGGGGCGGTGTAGCGAAACAGATCGCCGGTTTTCAGCATTTTACTTATGTCTTGCAAAGCCTGTTGTGGGATGGCTTCGGCATCATAAACATTGGGAGCTGCGGTCATGTTCTCGCCTTTCCTGAACAAATCTTTCGGGAAAGCTGTAAGTGAAGTATGGATAAATGGCTATCCCTCGGACTCAAAAATCTTAAAGATTTTTGACAAGGATTTTGGAAAAATCCTTGGGTGCGTTGCTACAATCCCAGCCGGTCCCGTAGGGCAAACCAACTCATCGCCAAGCCGAGGATTGGTTGGCTCAAAAACCGCCCACCGGGAAAGGGCAGAGTCGGCACCCGGGCCATGACGTCAAACCGAGCCGATTGCCCGTGAATCGCTTGCGCAATGATGTCACCCGCCAGCGTGGCCAGCGCCACCCCATGCCCGGAATAGCCCGAGGCGTTCAGGATATTGGGCGCAACCCGGCCAAAATAGGGCATCCGGTTGGTGGTGATCCCGAGCGTGCCGCCCCAGGCATAGTCAATCCGAACCTCGTTGAGCTGAGGAAACAGCTTGAGCATCGGTTTTCGCACTTTGGCGGCGATATCGGCGGGGAATTTCGCGCCATAGCTTTCGCCTCCGCCGAAAATCAGACGATTGTCATGCGACAGGCGGTAATAATTCAGCACAAACAGGCTGTCATAAACGCAAATATCCCGGGTCAGGATCTTGGCCGCATCCTCGCCCAGCGGTTCGGTCGCCACTAGGTAATTGTTCAGCGGCATCACCCGGCGGGAAACTTTGGCATTGCCGGCGCTGGAATAACCGTTGCAGGCCAGAACCACATAATCGGCACGAACGCTGCCCTCTGCGGTTTTCACCAATGATGTCTCACTGGCGGTTTTGCCCTCAATAATCTGGTTAACGCAGCTGGTTTCAAACAGGCGCACCCCCGCCGCCAGCGCTGCTCGCGCCAGACCCAGCGCCAGATTCAACGGATGCAGATGCCCCCCCTTATGGTCCAGCACCATGCCCGAATACTGATCAGTGCCGATGATCTCGGCCGTGGCGGCTTTGTCCAGATACTCGGATTGGTCAAAACCGTAATACCGGGCCAGATAGTCGCGATCTTTGCGCGCCGCATCGGTTTCGGAACCACTGAAATAGGCAGCGCCATGGCCGGGTTTGAAATGCGCATCGGGCGCATGTTTTTCCGCCAGCTCTCGGGTCAGCGTGATCGAAGCATCGGCGATGTCCCAGAGCATCCGCGCATCCGCCCGCCCCAGCTTTTTCTCAAGGCTGCGCTGGTCGATATTGTGCCCATGCCCCACCTGACCGCCATTGCGCCCCGAGGCTCCGAATCCGACCCGTTGTCCTTCCAGCAGCACCACCTGATAGCCCATCTGCGCCAGATGCAGCGCCGAAGACAGCCCGGTAAAGCCCCCGCCCACCACGCAGACATCCGCCCGGATATCACCCTTCAGGGCCGGCATCGGGGATATGGGCCGGGCGGTGGCGTGATACCAGCTGTTGGGGTATTGCCCCTTCTTATCGTTTATAAACAGCAGGTTCATACGTTCAGCAGCAGATGTTCACGTTCCCAGGGCGAAATCACCTGTAGGAATTCATCAATTTCGGCACGTTTGACCATCTCGTAAACCCGGCAGAATTTCGGGCCCAGAATCTGGTGCATCTCATCGGCGGCAGAAAATTTGCCCAAAGCGCTGTGCAAATCGCGCGGGATGCTTTGTTCGCCGTTATAGGCTTCGCCCTTGAGCGAGGCGTCCGGGCGCAAGCCTTCGGTCAGGCCCAGATAGCCACAAGCCAGCGAGGCGGCAATGCCCAGATACGGGTTGCAATCCATCCCGGCCAGCCGATTTTCCACCCGGCGGCTGTCTGGGCTGCTGAGCGGGATGCGAATGCCCGCGGTGCGATTGTCGCGCGCCCAGTCCAGATTGATTGGCGCGGCGTGGTCTTTGACATAGCGCCGATAGCTGTTCACATAGGGGGCCAGCATCGCGATGGTGGTGGGCAAATGGTTTTGCAGCCCGGCAATGAAGTGGAAAAACGCATCCGTTTCCCCCCCTTGCGGGCCCGAAAAAATGTTATTGCCATCACTGTCCAGCACCGAATGATGGATATGCATGGCCGAGCCCGGCTCGCCCTCAATCGGTTTGGCCATGAAGGTGGCATAGCAATCGTGGCGCAGCGCGGCCTCGCGGATCAGGCGTTTGAAATAGAACACCTCATCGGCCAGCCTGACCGGATCACCATGCTGCATGTTCAGCTCGACCTGGCCGGCGCCACCTTCTTGGGTGATGCCGTCGATTTCGAGTCCCTGAGCCTCGGCGAAATCGTAAATATCATCAATCACCTGCCCGTATTCATCCACCGCAGACATCGAATAAGCCTGACGCCCCGCCGCGCGGCGTCCGGTGCGGCCCATCGGCGGTTCGATCGGTTTGGTCGGGTCCAGATTGCGGGCGACCAGATAGAATTCCATTTCGGGCGCAACAATCGGTGTCCAGCCCTTTTGCTTATATTTCTCAACCACCCGTTTGAGCACATTGCGCGGCGATACCTCAACCGGCGAGCCATCGCGGTTGCTCAGATCATGGATCACCTGCAAGGTCCAGTCCCCGGTCCATGGCGCGGCCGAGGCGGTGGACAGGTCCGGGGTGAGGATCATATCCGGTTCGGTGAACCCCTTTTCCTCGTTTTCGGCCTCATCGGCGTAACCGCCGGTAATGGTTTGATAAAAGATCGAATTTGGCAAATAAGATTGCGCGGTTTTGGCGAATTTGGCCGCTGGCATCGCTTTGCCGCGGGCGATGCCGGGCAGGTCGGAAACGATGCATTCGACTTCATCCAACCGGTGCCCTTGCAGATAATCCTGCGCTGCGATGGGAAGTTTTTGCGTCCAGTCGGCCATGGGTCACCTTTTGCGTGGTTGTTTGAAAAATGCGGCGATCTGATCGGCCAGCAGGCGCGAGTCATTGGGCTGGCTGGTCTGCTCCAGAGCGCGTTCGATCAGCGCCTCATTATCCCCTAATAGCGGGCGGCGCAGGGGGATATAGTCGCGGATGACATCGTTGGAAAATTCGGGATGCGGCTGCACGGTCAGGATGCAATCCTGATAGATCAGAGCGGCATTTTCACAGAAATCATTGCGGGCAATCACCTGCGCATCCTTGGGCAGGGCCACCACTTGATCCTGATGCCAAGCGTTCAAGGCGACGGTGCCTTGATCTTTGAACTGGTATTCCTGGCGGCCAATCGCCCAGCCGCCGTGATATTTCTCAACCCGCCCGCCCAGAGCCTGCGCGATCAGCTGGTGGCCAAAGCAAATGCCGACCATCGGGATTTTTGCCTGATAAGCCTGACGCACGAAATCTTCCAGCGGCGGGATGAAGGGGTGATCTTCGTAAGCGCCATGGCGCGAGCCGCTCAGCAGCCAGCCATCGGCATCGTGAATGCTGGCCGGAAACTCCATATCGACCACGTTATAAGTGGCAAAGTCAAAGCCATGCCCGGCCAGCAGTTCTTCAAACCATCTGTCGTAATCGCCCTTGGTTTGGGCGACTTCTTCGATGGCATGGCCGCAAACGAGTATTCCGATTTTCATATCTCACCGTTGTTTCGTTATTCCAATGTGCCGTGCCTAAACCGATTCCAGATAAATTGCGCTTTGCGCGGTGTAGTTCAGCTTGCCGATTTTCTTGAGCTCGTGGCGCTTGGTCAGCACCAGATTGCGGATCAGCTGATCGGGCAGAAAACGGCGGATCGGATCCGAGGTTCCGAACAGCTCGATCGCCTTGGACCAGTCGCTGGGCAGCTGGGGCAGTTTTTGCGTATAGGCATTGCCCTCAATCGCGGGGGCGGGCATGTGGCCGTCTTCGATGCCGTTCAGCGCCGCTCCCAGCACCGCAGAAAGCATCAGATAAGGGTTGATGTCGCCCCCGGCCACGCGGTGTTCGATGCGCCGGGCCTTTGGGTCTCCGCCGGGGACGCGCAGGGCGGCGGTGCGGTTTTCATACGCCCAGCAGATTTTGGTCGGGGCGTGGGCATCGGGGACGATGCGCTGATAGGAATTGGCGTGCGGGGCAAAGAGCAGCGTGCTGGGGGTCATGGCCTCAAGGCAGCCGGCAATGGCGTGGTGCAAAAGCTTGCTGCCGCTTTCGCTGCCATTGTCAAAGATGTTGTTGCCCGCCGCGTCAATCACCGAAAAATGCACATGCAGCCCGCTGCCCGCATCATCGACAAAGGGTTTGGCCATAAAGGTGGCCGTCATGCCGTGTTTGCGGGCCAGACCGCGCACCAGTTTTTTGAACAGCCAGGCATCATCGGCGGCTTTCATGGCCGGGACGTGGTTGAGGTTGATCTCGAACTGGCCGGCACCACCTTCGGAAATCGAAGCCTGCGCCGGGATGTCCATATCTTCGCAGGCCTGATAAAGCTCGCTAAAGAAATCATCAAAGGCGTCCAGCGCGTCCAGCCCCAGAACCGCCGGGCGGTCGATGGTTTTGCCGTTCAGCGGCGATCTGGCCGGGGCCAGCTGGCCATTGCTGTCATCGACCAGATAGAATTCCAGCTCGGTTGCCGCAACCACGTGCCAGCCGCGTTCGGCATAGCCATCCAGCACATGTTGCAGGGCGTGGCGGGGGTCGCCCATAAACGGGCTGCCATCTTCATGGTGCAGCGCCATCGGGTAAAGCTGGCTGGGGTTTTGCAGCCACGGCATCGGCACCGGCCCGCGCCCGGTGGGCAGCAAAATGCCATCGGCATCGCCGGAGTCAAACACCAGCGGGTTGCCGGCAATATCGCGGCCCAGAATATCCACATTCAGCACCGAAAGCGGCAGCCGCACCGCGCCCTTATCCAGCTTTTTGGCATAAGATAGCGGCACGCGTTTGCCGCGCATCACCCCGTTCAGATCAGCAGTGGCAACGCGAATGGTCTGTGCGGTTTTGCTCATGGGGCACCTTAACGAATGATTTGTGGCCTGACCCTGAGTTTACGGTCTTTTTCCTGCGGTAAAGGCCGGTTCAGGCGTTTGTTGATCAGACCGTATGCCGTGATCACCAGCATCGTCAAGGTCATAAAAGAACCCGCCAGAATCGGATAATGCAAGACGGGGGGCAACACCTGATCGGCACCGGGGCTGGCATCGTAGAGCGCATCGCCCTTTTGCCGCCAGGCCGGTCAGCCGGAAAACAACATCAGCACAGAGTTGTGGAACAGAAAGAGGGCTGGGTGTTGGGGAACAGCACAATCCATGCCCCCAACCCGGTCAGGTCCGGATTCGGCGGATTCGTTGCTGTGGCTATTGCTGGCTCTGAGCGGTTTGTCGGGCTTGAGCGCTCTGCACGTCACTGATGCCCAGCAGATTGGCCAGCAGGCGCAGCAGCGCGTTTTCGCCCGCATCGCGCACCCCATCGGCCAGCACCACCGACCACAGATCTTCCATCACCCCGATCCGGTCCTCCAGCGCGGTGCAGTCCTTGATGGCGCGGGTGAAACGCACCGTGTCGGGGGCCTCAAATTCCAGCGCTTCGCATTGGTGGCGTAGCTGGCCGGCCTCGGCGGAATTCAGGCCATAGCGCCTGCCCAGCAGTTGTTCGATACGTACGGCTTCCAGATCGTCATAATGCTCGTCCGATTTGGCCACCCGCACCAAAAGCGCGCCAAAGGCCAGCCGGGCGTCCATTTCGGCCAGCGGGTCCGGGTCGGGCGCGATCAGGTTTTTCAGGAAATCAGCAAACATCGGCGGCCTCCTCATAGCCTTCGACAATCACCAAATTGCCGTGGCTGACCGGGTCGCGCAAGGCTTTGGCGGCCTGATATTCGGGGCTGTGATAGCAGGCCAGCGCGGTTTGCAGATCGGCAAACTCGATCACCACACTGCGCGGATTGGCCTGACCTTCGGCAACGGTTTGCGCCCCGCCGCGCACCAGAAATTTCGCGCCGTATTTGTCAAAGGCGGCGGCGTTGGCCTGACGATAGGCCTCATACCCCGCCGCATCCTGCACAGAAATCTGTCCGATCCAATAGGCTTTGGCCATATCCGCCCCCCCCTGATAACCCGGCTAAACCAGCCGCGAATTGACCATAGCAGCCTTGACGAAACTGGCAAACAGCGGGTGCGGGTCAAAGGGTTTGGATTTCAGCTCGGGGTGGAACTGCACACCGATGAACCACGGATGATCCGGCCATTCGATGGTCTCGGGCAGGCGTCCATCCGGGGACATGCCGGAAAAACGCAACCCCGTGGCTTCGAGCTGTTCGCGGTATTTGGTGTCGACCTCGTAACGATGGCGGTGGCGCTCTTCGATCGTGGTGCTGCCATAGATTTCGGCCACTTTCGAGCCCGGCTGCAATTCGGCCGTATAAGCCCCCAGCCGCATGGTGCCGCCTTTGTTATCATCGACTTTGCGCTTGGCAGTGTGGTTGCCCTGCACCCATTCTTTCAGGTGGTACACCACGGGGGTGAAACGGGTTTCGCCGGCCTCGTGGTCAAATTCTTCGCTGCCGGCATTGGTCAGACCAGCCAGATTGCGCGCCGCTTCGACCACCGCCAGCTGCATCCCCAGACAGATGCCCAGATAGGGGATTTTATGGGTGCGGGCGAACTCGGCCGCCTTGATCTTGCCCTCTGTGCCGCGCTCGCCAAAGCCGCCGGGCACCAAAATGGCGTGAAAGCCCTGAAGATGGGCGCTGGGGTCTTCGGTGTCGAAAATCTCGGCCTCAACCCATTCGATTTTCACCTTGACCCGGTTGGCCATGCCGCCATGGGTCAGAGCCTCGGCGATGGATTTATAGGCATCGCCGAGCTGGGTGTATTTGCCAACAATCGCCACCTTGACCTCGCCTTCGGGATTGAAAATGCGATCGGCCACATCCTCCCAGCGCGACATATCCGGGGCGGGGGCATCGGTGATGCCAAAGGCGTTCAGCACCGCATCATCCAGCCCCTCGCGGTGATAGGCAATCGGAGCCTCATAGATCGAGTTCAGATCATACGCCGCGATCACATTTTCCGGGCGCACATTGCAGAACAGCCCGATCTTGGCGCGTTCTTTATCAGGAATTGGATGTTCCGAGCGGCACACCAGCACTTCGGGCGCGATGCCGATCGAGCGCAGCTCTTTGACGCTGTGCTGAGTCGGCTTGGTTTTTAGCTCGCCTGCCGCATTCAGATATGGGATCAGGGTCAGATGCATGAAAATGCATTGGCCGGCGGGTTTGTCCTGAGAAAACTGGCGGATGGCTTCGAAAAACGGCAGCGCTTCGATGTCGCCGACCGTGCCGCCGATTTCGCAGAGCATGAAATCAACCTCATCCTCGCCGATTGCGATGAAATCCTTGATCTCATTGGTCACATGCGGAATCACCTGAATGGTTTTTCCCAGATAATCGCCGCGGCGTTCCTTTTCCAGCACATCGGAATAGATCCGGCCCGAGGAAATCGAATCGGTCTGCCGGGCCGAGACCCCGGTAAAGCGTTCATAATGCCCCAGATCCAGATCGGTTTCGGCGCCGTCATCGGTGACAAACACTTCGCCATGTTCAAAGGGGGACATGGTGCCGGGGTCGACATTCAGATAGGGGTCGAGTTTGCGCAGCCGTACTGAATAGCCCCGCGCTTGCAGCAAAGCGCCCAATGCCGCCGAGGACAACCCTTTGCCCAGGGATGAAACCACGCCGCCTGTAATGAAAATGAACCCATATGGCAATCGCCCCCGTGATATTTTGTTAATGATCTGGCAATAAACGGCGCAAAAAACCGCTACATCACGGGATTTGATCTGTAGCGGATTCGCAAGGATTAAGCAATATGGCACAACATGCTGTTGCAGGAAAAACTGCAGAATCTATCCATGGTGTGTCCGGCGTGTTCGCAGGCTTCAGGTCATGGAGGTGCTTGCCCCGCAAGTCAGGGCAAGCGCAACAGCTTGAAATACAAAGGCTTATTTGGTCCGCGTGGCTCGACCTAGTTCGCCGGAGGCGGGGTGATGTCACTGGCCGGAGGCGTGATGTCTGTGGCATCCTGACCGGGTGGCAACAAATCTTCGGCGTCCGGGGTAACCGGTGCGCTCTCTTCGGCGCTACTGTCCACGCCCAGACGGTCCAGCACGCTGGAGCCAGCCGCATTTTGCGCCGCGATGATCGTCATGATGATCGAGGTGATGATAAAGGCGATGGCCAGAATCCAGGTCAGCTTGCTCAGGGCCGAGGCCGCCGCCCGTCCGCTGATGGCCCCGCCGCCACCGCCGCCGCCCATGCCCAGACCTCCGCCTTCGCTGCGTTGCAACAGCACGACGCCAATCAGGCCAAGGGCCAGAAGAAGGTGGATGACAAGGATGACGTTTTCCATAAGGGCAATCCATTTTGGTTGAGCGGGCGCGGTCTGAACCACACGGGTTTGGGGTTATTTAGGGATGATTTAGCCGGGCCGCAAGCCCCCCGCAAGCCGAAAGCGGCAAATGCGGGGTTTCGTTGCTGTGTTGCGCTTAGGGTCTAAGGCTGCTGGTATCTTTCGGCCAGCTTCAGCTCGAACCAATCTTCCAGCGCTTGGCCCTCAATTTTGCGGTGCAGTTTGGTCCAGTTTTTGCGCACCTTCTCGCCCCGTCCGGCAAAGCGGGCCTTGATGTCATCCAACAGGCCCGCAGCCCCGACATCGCCCGCCGCCTGCGCCAGCAGGGCGAAATAATAAGCCCGCGCGTAAGAGCGCGGCGCACCCAGTCCGGTGAAATAGGCCAGCGATTTGTCTCGCAAAGCGCGAGGGTCGTTGCCCGAGGGCAAATCCTCGGTCAGGGGCGGGCGTTTATAGCCTTCTTGCAGTTTCATAACCTTGCCGGTGGTCAGCATGGATTCGATCCGGTCCAGCGACAGACCGGCCATGGTCGCTTTGCCCGCGCCGGCCATCAGAGCATAGGGGTAGGCTTCTTCCGGGTTGGTGTCCTGCAAAGAGCGGGCGATCAGCGCCGCGGCCTGTGGGCGGTGCGTGATGTCGTCCAGCAGGGGCTCCAACAGTTCCGGCACCATGGCGGGGGCTTGGGGCACACCGATCCCGGCCAGTAGCGCCTGGGCCAGTTTCAGCCGCGTCGGGGCGTCGACCTGATCCGGCGTGGACAGCTGATTGACCAGCTCATTGTCAATCAGCCGGGTGCGGGCCAGAGGCGCGCTGCGGGCGGTCAAGCCGAATGTGGTGATCAGCATGTTGGGCCAAAATCGGTTGGGGTCGATTTGCACGCCTTCGGGGGGTAGAACCGCCTCAATGGTGATTTCGCCGGGCTTGGTGGTAAAGGCTTCGACCTGATCCGCCAGTTCATTTATGAACTTGCGCTGCGGAGCTTGCAGCAAGGGGTCGTGCTTGTCCACCAGCTCTTCGCTCAGCCCCTGATGCACAATCTGGCGGATGGTTTTGGGGTCTTGCATCTTGGGGGGCAACAGTTTTTGCACCCGCGCCCAGCCGCCATTATCCTTCAGCGTGGCCACCAGCCGGGTAAAGCGCAGATCGGGGTCATCGCTGTAAAAGTTGCGATGGGTGGGCACCATGGTGGCGGTCACCCCCAGATCGAGATGGGCAAAATCATTGATCGCCAGAGACATATCGCTGCTGATCTCGCCGCTGCCATAGGTGTAAGAAAAACGGATATTGGCATAATCCAGCTGCACGTCGTCTAGCCCGGCGGTGCGCATCGTCTGCGCGGCTTCGGAGGGCACGCAGCTGGCGGGCAGATGCAGCCCGGTCAGGGTCAGGCGGGTGTTGTGCCGGGTCTGCAAAACCTCGGGCAAAGCAGAAGAAAGCGTGGCGCGGTCCACCTTGATCACGCACAGATGCCGGGTGTCATAGGGCAGTCTGGGGCGCATCTGTAACCCGGTGATCGAGACCCCGCCCTGCATCACACTGCTCGACAGGTAATCATAGCGCATCTCAACCTGCGTGCGCAGTGCAGCGATCAGGCTGTGAGCGACCACGGTTGAGATTTTATCGGGCGAAAACAGCTCCAGCAGGCTGGGGGCCGGATCAGCTTCATAGGCGGTGGCACTGGTGGCCATGGCGATCAGCCCGGCTGTGATATATTTCGCTGAGAACTGCATGGTGACCTCGTTCCTGTCTGAGTGTTTCGCCTCTGTTTGCTCAAAACCATGCCCCAGCCGCTGCGGCTTTGCAAGTTTGCCGCTGATTTTGCGCTTTGACCATGGATTGGCGGCAAAAAACTGTGGATATTTGCACGGATTGGCCCCGGGCCGTCACTTTATGGTTTCTTGCCGGTGCTGCTGCGGCTAAAAGGGCGACGGTTTAAACACAGATCAGGATTTATCCGGGGGATTATTGATGGCCAATGTTGTAGTTGTCGGAGCGCAATGGGGGGACGAAGGCAAGGGCAAGATCGTGGATTGGCTCTCGGAGCGGGCCGATGTGATTGCCCGGTTTCAGGGCGGCCACAATGCCGGCCATACGCTGGTGATCGACGGTAATGTTTACAAGCTGTCGGTGCTGCCTTCGGGCCTGCTGCGCAAGGGCAAGCTGGCGGTGATCGGCAATGGCGTGGTGCTGGACCCCTGGGCGTTTGTGAAAGAGAAAGACAAGCTGGGCGCACAGGGGGTTGAGATCACCACCGACAATCTGATGATCGCCGAAAACACCCCTCTGATCCTGCCAATCCATGGCGAGCTGGACCGGGCGCGGGAAGGGCAGACCTCGATTGCCAAAATCGGCACCACCGGGCGCGGCATCGGGCCGTGTTACGAGGATAAGGTCGGTCGCCGGGTGATCCGGGTGGCTGATCTGGGCGACGAAGCCACGCTGACGCTGCGCATCGACCGCCTGCTGACCCATCACAACGCCCTGCGCAACGGTCTGGGGCTGGAGCCGATTGATCCGGTGGCCCTGAAACAGCAACTGCTGGACATCGCGCCTGAAGTTCTGCCCTATGCCGCTCCGGTCTGGAAAGTGCTGAACGAAAAGCGCAAGGCGGGAAAACGCATTCTGTTCGAAGGCGCACAGGGCTCGCTGCTGGATGTTGATTTCGGCACCTATCCGTTTGTGACCTCATCGACCACCACCGCCGGGATGGCGGCCTCTGGGGTCGGGATTGGCCCGGGGGCGATCGATTTCGTGCTGGGGATCGTCAAATCCTACACCACCCGGGTCGGCGAAGGCCCGTTTGCTTGCGAATTGCATGATGAGGTCGGCGAGCATCTGGCCGAGGTCGGTCACGAAAAAGGCACCGTCACCGGGCGCGCGCGCCGTTGTGGCTGGTTTGACGCGGTTCTGGTGCGCCAGACTTGCGTGGTGTCGGGGGTGAACGGCATTGCGCTGACCAAGCTCGACGTGCTGGACGGGTTGGAAGAGCTGAAAATCTGCGTGGCCTATGAGCTGGACGGCAAGCGGCTGGATTACCTGCCCACCGCAGCCGATCAACAGGCCCGGGTGAAACCGGTTTATGAGACCATGAAGGGCTGGTCCGAAAGCACGGTTGGTGCCCGCAGCTGGAATGATCTGCCGGCCGAAGCAATCAAATATGTGCGCCGGGTCGAAGAGCTGATTGATTGCCCGGTGGCAATGCTGTCGACGTCGCCCGAGCGTGAAGACACCATTTTGGTCACAGACCCGTTTGCAGACTGATGGCGCTGTCTTACAAAGCCCGCCGTCGTTGGGCGCTGGTCGTTCTGGTCATTGGGCTGCCGATTTATATCGGGGTAGCGCTTTATGTGATCTCGCTGTTTGATCGGCCGCCGGTGCTGGCGTGGTATCATATCATTCTGGAGCTGTTCGTTTACATCTTTCTGGGCTTTCTGTGGATGTTGCCCTTGCGTTCGGTCTTCTTGGGCATTGGCCAGCCGGACCCGGATGCGGGCCAAGACGCCGCGGAGTCAGAAAAAGCGGATTAGCCGCACTGCCCCGGCATGTGCTGGATCGGTGGCGGCGAAATCTTTTCGCGCGTTTGTCGCTGCTGTGCCGATGGCTTCGTCGTCAGCCCTTTGGGGCGTGCCTTGCGGGGTGCGTCGCTTGGCGAATCCATGCAGAACTCTTGGCGAGCAAAGGGTAAAGGCGCACCGACATCACCCCCCGGATCTGACCTTGGACACCCCCAGCGCCAGCAAAAACAGCACAAAGCACAGCATCACAATGCTCGGCCCCGCCGGGCTATCCCATTGAAAAGAAACAAATAATCCGCCAAAGCTGGCCACGATTCCGATGATTGCGGCCATCACAGCCATCATCTCGGGCGTGCGTGCCAGCCCCCGCGCCGCCGCCGCCGGGATGATCAGCATCGCTCCGATCAGCAACGCCCCCACCACTTTGATCGACACCGCCACCACCAGCGCCAGCGCCAGAGTCAAAACCAGTTGTTCGCGCTTTGGGTTGAGGCCGGATGCGGTGGCCAAATCCTCGCTTAAGGCCGCCGTCAATAGTGCTGGCCAGCGCCAGATCAGACCGGCCAAAATCAGTAGCGCTCCGCCCCAGATCACCGCCAGATCCATGCGCGACACCGCCAGAATATCGCCGAACAAAAATGCCGATAAATCCACCCGCACCCCCTGCACGAAAGACACCGCCACCAGCCCGATCGCCAGCGCCGAATGCGCCAGCACCCCCAGCAGCGTGTCCATTGCCCGGCCCCGGCCCACCAGCAGCGACACCGTCAGCGCCATCGCCAGCGCCACGATCAGAATGCCCAGATAGACCGGCAGCGCCGTGGCCAGCGCCAGCGCCACGCCCAAAATCGCGGCGTGTGCTGTGGCGTCTCCGAAATAGGCCATCCGTCGCCACACCACAAACGCTCCCAGCGGCCCGGTCGCCAAAGACAGCCCGATGCCTGCCAAAAGCGCCCGGATCAGAAAATCATCCAGCATGGCCGCCCTCCTGCGTGCAGCTGTCGTGGTCGCATTCTTGCTGATGGCTGTGCTGATAAAGCGCCATGGTGCCATGGGTGCCGGCCCCGAACAGAGCGCGATATTCCGGGGCTTCTGACACCACGGTCGGGCAACCCTGACAACAAATATGCCCGTTCAGGCAGATCACCCGATCCGAGGTTGACATCACCACATGCAGATCATGGCTGACCAGCAGCACCGCGCAACCGATCTGCTGGCGCACCGATTCCAATAGCTGATAAAAGGCGGCGGTGCCGGGTTGGTCCAGCCCTTGGGTGGGCTCGTCCAGCATCAGGATCTCGGGGTCTCCCAACAGCGCCCGCGCCAGCAAGACCCGCTGAAACTGCCCGCCCGACAGCCCGGTCAGCTGACGGTCGTGCAAGCCCTCGGCCCCGACCCGGCCCAGCATATCGGTGATCTGCCCGGCCGTGCGGCGTTTGGGCAGAGACATGAACCGGCGCACGGTCAGAGGCATACTGGATTCGACCATCAGCCGCTGCGGCACATAGCCGATGCGCAGATTGGCCTTGTGGTTGACCCGACCGCCGCTGGGCCGTTTCGCCCCCAGCAAAGCCCGCAGCAAAGTGGATTTGCCCGAGCCATTAGGGCCAATCACGGTGACGATCTCGCCGGCCTCGATGCTGAAATCCACGGCGCTCAGAACCGTATCGCCGCCATAGCTAAGGCTGAGATTTTCCGCTGCAATCAGGCTCATGCCGAGGCCCGTTCCTGACAGCCCGGGCACAGGCCCAGAACTTCGACATTGACCCGCTCGATGCTGAAATCCGCCGCTGCCGCTGCCGTCGCGATGGCGGTGCGCACATCCTGAGCCACGGTTTCGGCCACCGCATGGCAGCGTTTGCAGATCATGAAAACCGGAGTGTGATCGGTTTGCGGATGCATACAGGCGGCATAGGCATTCAGCCGGCGCACCCGATGCGCCAGCCCGTTTGCCACCAGAAAATCCAACGCCCGATAGGCCACTGGCGGCTGGTTCCCGAACCCATCCTGCGCCAGACGTTCCAGCACGTCATACGCCCCCATCGCCTGATGGTTTTCCAGCAGAATTTCCAAAGCACGGCGGCGCACCGGCGTCAGCCGCAACCCCGATTGCTGCACCATCTGATCGGCAAAAGCCAACACATCGGCGCTGCAATGCGCATGATCATGCGGGCAAAACGCCGCGTTAGACTGGGAGGGGGGAGTTGTCACTTGACTTACCTAATGTTATGTTATCACATAACGTCTACCTGATATGACGCGCCAAGGCAAGGATACAAAATGCTCCGAAAACTCTCATGCGCCCTTTTGATGGCTGGCAGCCCGGCAATGGCCGAGGCTCCGGCCGTGACCACAGATATTGGGGCCGTGCATTCGCTGGTGGCACAGGTGATGCAAGGGGTGGGCCGCCCGGAGATTTTGCTGGATCAGGGGGGGGATGCGCATTCCTTCCAGCTGCGCCCTTCGCAAGCCCGGCAGTTGGCGAATGCGGATCTGCTGTTCTGGGTCGGGCCCGAGCTGACTCCGTGGCTGCAACGGGCGGTTGATGGCATTGGAGTCAAGGGGGCGGAGATTCAACTGATGCACGCCCCCGGAGCGATTTTGCGCGATTTTGACGGCACCAAAGCGCTGACGCATGAGGACCATGACAACCATGCAGAGGCGGCTCATCACCATGAGGGGCTGGACCCCCATCTGTGGCTGGATCCGCAAAACGCCATCGTCTGGCTGGATCATATCGCCCATGAACTGGCCAAAGCCGACCCCGAACATGCCAGCCAGTATCAGGCCAATGCAACCGCGGCCAAGGGGCGGATTGCGGCTTTGATGGCGCAAACCCGGCAGCGCCTTGCTCCGGTGCAGAACCGTGCGATTGTGGTGTCGCATGATGCTTATGGTTATTTTGCTGACCGGTTTGGCTTGCAGATCGCCGGCAGCATCCGCGATGGGGACGCCGCCAGCCCCGGCGCGGCGCATTTGCAGGAATTGCAGGCCAAGATTGACCGCGCCGAAGTGGTCTGCGCCTTTGGCGAGGTCAACCATGAGCCGGGGTTGCTCGATACTCTGTTTGAGGGCCATGACATCCCGGTGGGCAATCTGGACCCCAGCGGCGTCAGCCTGCGCTATGGACCTGAATTATATGGCGATCTGATCGCGAATCTGGTGCAATCGCTGTTGATTTGCGCAAAATAGGCGCCAATGCGGTGCGTTTGTTGCAATGGACCCGCCCAACACCGCCTTGCCAGAGCGTCACAGGATCGGCCCAACCGTGGCAATCACATTGTGCCAGATGTGCCGTGGGCGAGACCAGCCGCGCATCTCCGTAAGCGTCACTGGAAAAAATCTGAGATTCCTTGCCCACCGCCCTGATGGTGATCGGGGTGGGTATGGTCGCGGTGCTGTTTCTGGCCCGCAGCAGCCGGTAGGGGCAAAACCGCTCCGGCCGTGGCTTGCCCGGTCATGGAAAATGTGCTTACGCTGTCCCGCCCTGCCCGATCTTGCACATGATAGGAATGCCCATGCTCACATTGTCCCGAAACGCGCTGATCACCACCGTTGCCCTAGCCTTCTGACTGGCGGGAATCGGCTGGGCGGACCAGCAGACAACCGCGCCGCTGCCAAAGCCCGATTGCACTGTGGAGGGCAAGCCAGGTTTTCAAATCCTGACGGAATGCGTGGCCACAGATGAGACGGAGTTGGATTTTACCTTCAAGTCGGTCACTGACCTTTCCCCGTTCAGCGTCCTGACCTCGCTGGAAGGGCTTTATCTGCGCCATACGTCGGTCACGGACCTTTCCCCGCTTAGCGGCCTGACCTCACTGGAAACGCTCGATCTGAGCGACACGCAGGTCACGGACCTTTCCCCACTCAGCGGCCTGACCTCACTGAAAGGTCTCTTTCTGAACGAAACGCAGGTTGCGGACCTTTCCCCGCTCAGTGGTCTGACCTCACTGACAGGTCTCGTTCTGAATGAAACGCAAGTTGCGGACCTCTCCCCGTTGAGCGGGCTGACTTCATTGGAAATGCTTTTTCTGTTCGATACGCCAGTTGAGGACCTTTCCCCGCTCAAGGGGTTGCCCAATCTGAGTTATCTCATGATGCCAGATGGTGTATCCTACAGCACCCGTTCCGAAATCAAAGCAGCGATTGCCGCGCACAGCCCCCGCCCATAAACGCGTTTTGCGGCCCCGGCCACAGCCAGAGCGTCACAGGATCGGTCCAACCGTGGCAATCACATTGTGCCAGATGCGCCGCGGGTGAGACCAGCCACGCACAGCCTCCAGCGTCACCTCCCGGGCGCTGGCGATATAGGCGGCCTGACGGGTGCAGATGGCTTGGGTCGTGTTCTCATCCTGCAACAGGATGTTGTTTTCGTAATTCAGATCAAAACTGCGCAGGTCCAGATTGCTGGACCCTATCAGGCTGAGCTGGCCATCAATGGTCAGGGTCTTGGCATGGAGCAGGCCGCCGTGAAATTCGTGGATATCACAGCCTGCCTCCAGCAATTTGCGGTAATAGCTGCGGCTGGCGGCGGCGACGATCCAGCTGTCGTTGCGTTCCGGGAAAATCAGGGTGACTTTCACGCCCCGCAGCGCGGCGGTGCACAGGGCCTCCAACACCGTGGCATCGGGCACGAAATAGGGGGTGGAAAGGGTCAGATCATGGCGGGCACAGGCGATCAGGGTGGAAAACAGCTGCGGGGTCGCGCCCTTGCGCTCGGTCGGGCCATCGCCCATCACCTGCGCCGGGAAACCGCCCTGATCTGGCTGCGCGGGCAGGGGGATCACATCCAGGTTTTCGCCGGTGGCCTGCATCCAGTCGCTGGCAAACAGGATTTGGTTTTGCGTCACCACCGGCCCGGTCAGGCGCAGCATGATGTCCACCCAAGGGGCGAATTTCGGTTTGACCAGAAACTCCGGGTCTGCCGAGTTGCGGCTGCCGCAATAGGTGATCTGCCCGTCAATCACCGTGATCTTGCGGTGATTGCGCAAATCCAGCCGACTGGTCAGGATGGTGCGCAGCGGGTCGTTCAGTGGCAGGGCTACCGCCAGCTGCACCCCGGCGGCTTTCATCTGCTGCCACAGCCCTGATTTCACCATGGCGCGCGAGCCCAGCCCATCGGCCATGGCGCGGCAGGTCACACCGCGCTTTGCGGCGCGGATCAGGGCTTCGGCCAGCGCGGTGCCGGTATTGTCGGTCAGCCAGATGTAGTAAAGCACATGCACATGATCGGTGGCGGCATCAATATCGGCCACCAGCCGCCGAACGGTGTCAGAGCCGTCCTGCATCAGTTCCGCCCGATTGCCGGTGACCGGATGAAAGCCGTTGATCGAGGCCGAATAGCGCGAGGCCGCACGATAGGCCGGGTCAATCGCCGCATGGCTTGGGTCCCCCATAAAGCGGGCGGCTTTGGCCTTGATTTCGGCAAAAATCGCATCATGGCGCTTGTCTGCCTTATGGCCCAGCTCGATTTCGCCAAACAGCAAATAGACCACGCTGCCGATATAAGGCAGCACGTTCAGCACAATGAACCAAGCCAGCCGCGCCGGGGGCGAGAGGTCATCCCGGATCAGGATGCGCAGGGTAAAGACCAGCACCAGAGCAAAGTGGAACAGGGCGATGAACGCGATCATGCGGGGGCTCCTTGTGGGTCAAACTCCAGCACCACCGGCAAATGGTCCGAGGCCCGGGCCGCAAGGGCGCAGTGATGCACATAGTAATGTTTCGGCGTGATGCCCGAGACAATGAACCGGTCCAGCGTGGCCACCGGGCGCGCGGCGTGAAAGCTGGGGCCGGGGGTGAGGACTTGCCCAGCACTGGCGGGCAGCTCGGCGGCCCATTCGTTGAAGTCTCCGGCGATGATGCTGGGGCCGTCCATCGCGGCGCATAGCGCGTCGATCTGGCGGCGGCGGATCGCCCGGGTCAGGCCCAGATGCGCCCCGATCACCGCAAGCCCGTGAAACTGCGCCCGCACCGCGCCGCGGGGTTCCAGCATGGGCAGCTCGACCCGCCCGGCATGGGCCAGCCGCAGCCCGCGATAGAGGATCGCATTGCCATGCCAGCCGTGCGAGGCCGGGCGGATGGCGACTTCGGCCAGATCATAGCCCATTTGCTGAAGCCGCTCCAAAGGCAACACGCCGGCGCGTTTGCCCATGCGTTTATCCGCCTCTTGCAGCACCACGATGTCAGCATCAATTTCGGCCAGCACATCCACAACCCGCCCGGGGTCGCGCCGCCAGTCCAGACCAACGGCTTTGCGGATGTTATAGCTGACCAGCCGCACTCAGATTTTCCCATCGCCCGACATCAGCGCCGCAATCGGGCGGGTGCCGGGGATCTCTGCCAGAATGATCATCACCATCGAGGTTAACGGGATCGCCAAAATCGCCCCGATCACCCCCCAGATCGACATCCAGAAGGCCAAGGCCGCCAGCACCACCACCGGGCTCATATTGACCGAGCGCCCCAGCATCCGCGGCTCTAACACATTGCCCACCACCAGCTGCGCCGCCATCAGCAGGGCAAACGCCGCCGCCGCATGGGCCAGCGTGCCGAATTGCGCCAGTGTCAGCGCCACCGGAAACAGCACCCCCAGCACCGAGCCGATATAGGGGATGTAGTTCAACAGCCCGATCCAGATCGCCCAGAACACCGCATAATCCACCCCGATCAGCCACATGATGACGTAAGACACCACGCCCAGAATGACATTGATCAGCGTCTTGGTCGTCAGATAGCCGCCAATGCGCTCGCTGATCTGATGCAGGGTGTTCAGCACGGTATCGGTACGGGCGTCATTTTGCATGGCCAGCCGGATTTTGCCGGGCAGATCGCTCCATTCCGCCAGCAGGAACATGGCATAGAGAAAGGCGGTGACCAGAAACGTACCTGCTCCGCTCAGCCCGGAGGCAATGATTGCGGCCAGTTTGCTCAGGTCAAACGCGCCCTGAATTTCGGCCAGCATGTTCGAGACACTGGGCACCGATTTCAGGCCAATCGCGGCGCTTGCCTGATCAAAGATGCGTTGCAGATTTTGGCTGTATTCGGGCATCGCGCGCAGGATTTCTCCGGCGTTATACATGGTTAACGAAACCAGATACACCATCGCCGCCAGCGCAATCAGCCCAACCAGAGCCACCCGCAAGCCACGAGGCAGGGCTTTGATCCCGGGGGCGCGGCCCATGGCCTCGGCCACCGTGGTCAGGATGTAAACAAAGATCACCCCGATCACGATCGGCAGCAAAAGCGATTGCCCGACCACGATCAGCCAACCGATCAGCACCGTCAGGATGACGGCACAGGTGATGGTGATCAAAGTGTTTGAAGTGTTGCTGTCCATTTGTTTTCCTTTGTTTTGGCTTCTGTGCCGATGCCCCTAAGACAGCCCCGGCAGCACTGCTTTGGCCCCGTCTGTGATCATCTCGACCGCGATGGCCAGCAGGATCATCCCCATCAGCCGGGTCATGATCACCCGCATGGTATCACTTAGCACTTTGCCAAAGAAAGAGGCAAAGAACATCACCGCAAACAGCATCGCCAGAATGATGCCAACCACCGCCCCGATGCCAATCAGTGCTTCGGTGCCTTGGGCGTGACCGGCATAGATGATCAGCGTGGCAATGGTGCCGGGACCGACGATCATCGGGAATGTGATCGGGTAAAAGGCCAGCGCCGACAGCTGGGCCATTTGCCCCTGTTCCTTGCTGGTGCCATGATGCGAGGCTGCTTCCTGCCCGTTCAACATATTCCAGGCGATATGCGCTAACACCGCGCCGCCAGCGATGCGGAATTGATTGACGGTGATGCCGAAAAAACCGATGATCTGATGCCCCGCCAGCAGGATCACTGCACACATGATGGCAGAAAACAGGGTGATCTTTGTCGCCAGCACCCGCTGCTGTGCCACACTCAGCCCGGCGGTTAGCGCCAGAAAGATCGGCAGGTTCACAAACGGATTCATAATAGCAAAAAAAGCGCCAAAGGCTTTGGTCAGTTCGAGATGTTCCATCGGGTATCCTTTTGCCGGGCTTGTGCGGGGCATATCAGAGCATCTGTCCATGTTTGTCAAACCCGTGCTTCTTGATCTCTGTGTCCTCACAGCCCGCCATGTCCCATCGTTTGACACGGATGGGCCGACCCCAACCCGGCACAGTCTATCGCCGATGTTGCAAAGGCCGGCAGCCAAAAGGCACACTCAGAATTGTAAAGAGGGATAGAGCTGTGCTGCCCAGACAATCGCCGCTGCCGCTGCCAGATAGGCACCAAAGGGCAGGGGCGTGGTTTGCAGCAGGGGCCGGCCCCGGTGCCAGGACAGCAGAACGGCCCAGCCGAGCGCGGCCAGTGCCGCCAGCAGCGTGACCAGCGGCAAAGCGGTGATCCCCAGCGCCGCCGAGAGACCCGCCACCAGCTTGACATCGCCCAGCCCCAGCCCTTCGCGGCCCCGGAGCAGCCGATAACTCAGCCGGATCAGGTAAAACACCGCCGCCGCGCTCAACGCCCCCAGCAGGGCTTGGAGCACATCGCGGCCGGGATCTTCGGCGGCCAGTGCCAGCCCGATGATCAATAACGCCCCGGTCAGAATATCGGGCAGCCGAAAGCAGCGGATGTCGCATAAAAACAGCCCCAGCAGGCACCACAGCAACAGCGCCGAGAGCAGCATATGCAGCGGGGTAAAGGCCAGCGACACCGCCGCAACTGCTGCCATCAACCCGGCGATTTCGGCGTAAAACAGTCGCGCCGGGATCGGGTGCCCACAGCCCGCGCATTTGCCGCGCAATCCCAGATAGGACAGGATCGGCAGCAGCTCATACCATCGCAGCCGCCGCTGGCAGCTGTGGCAATGCGAGGGCGTCCGAATGATGCCCGGCCCGTTTGGCAGCCGCTCGGCCAGGGCCGCCATGAACGAGCCCATCGCCGGCCCCAGCAACAGCAACAGCAGGCTGAGTCCGGGGGGACTAATCTGTGGCATGGCCGCTGACCTGTTCGGGGTGCCGGAGGCTCTTTTCAAACGCCAGATTGGGCAGGATCGCCAGGGCGCAGAGCCCCAGCGCCAGCCAGCACCAGGGCCGGGCGATACCGGCGATTACAGCGGCCAACGCGCCGCCAAGGGCTCCGAAACAATGGGAAATCATGCTGACCCGCCCGCCAATGCTGTGTTCGACCCCGGGCAGCGGGCCGAACAGGATTTCATAGCTCAGCTTGGCGGTAATCCCGGCGACGATCAGCCCGCCAAACCAGCCCGGCCCGCGCTGGATCATCAGCAGCCCGCCATAGAGCAGCACCCCATGGATGACCCCGGAAAACCCGACATAAGTCGGCCCCGGCGGTTGCAGCAGCACCCAGAGCAGCCCGATCGTCAGGCCCGAGACACTCACCGCCCACAGCAGCTGCCCCGCCGTCAAAACCGGCCACAGGATGAACATCACACTGAGCAGCCCCAGCAGGTTCATCTGGCAATGCGCTCGGTTCAGATGCACCAGATGGGCGCTGAGCAGCCGCCACCACTGCCCGTGCTGCACGGCTCCGGTTTCCAGCAACCACGCCTGTTGACGCGCCGGTCCGCCGAGTTCGGCCAGCCAGATCGCGCCGCCCAGCACAATAACACTGATCACCATCCGCACGGTGATTGAATTTTGTTTGCTTATGCAATATCGTGGCATGGATTCAATGTATCCCTTTCAGATTGTTTTGACCATGCATTTATCCCTTTCCCAAACCCCTGCCGCCCCTGCCAAAGCAGCCGCCAAAGACCCTGCCGATCAGGGGTTTTCCCTGCTTGAGCTGATGGTCGTGGTGGTGATTCTGTCCATTCTGGCGCTGGTGGTGGTGCCGCGGGTGATCGACCGGCCCGATCAGGCCCGCATTGCCCGGGTGCAATCGGATCTGGCGGTGCTCAACAGCGCGATCAAGCTCTACCGGCTGGATAATTTCGTCTATCCCACCACCGAACAGGGTCTGCAAGCGCTGGTCAGCGCCCCCACCAGCGATCCGCTGCCGAAAAACTGGGCCAGCAATGGCTATATCGACCGGCTGCCGCAGGATCCTTGGGGCAATGAGTACCTCTATTTGCAGCCCGGCCTGCATGGCAGCTATGACATCTTTACGCTCGGGGCGGATGGGGTGTCTGGCGGTGACGGGCCCAATGCGGATATTGGCACATGGACGCTGAAATAGGGCATCCCCAATCCGGCTTTTCCCTGATCGAGCTGATGGTGGTGGTCGCCATCATGGCGGTGCTGTCGATCAGCGTGACGTTTAGCCTGGGCCGCACGGGCGAGCGCTCGGCCGGGGATGCGGCCAAGTTCAGCCAGCTGTTTGACAGCCTGCAGGAAACCGCGATTTTGGCGCGGCGTCCGGTCGGGTTGCTGATTTCCGAACAAGGCTGGCAGCAATTACAGCCAGATCAGGACGGCATCCTTTGGCAGCCCACCGGCCACAGCGCCCGGTTTCAATCCGAAGCCCGCCTGAAAACCACGCCGCCGCCCCCGCGCCGGGCCGAGCCCCTCCCCAATGTGGTTCTGCTGGCCAATGGTCAGTCCACCGCCTTTGAATTGGCCTTTGTTTCAGAGCAAAACACGATCATTTGCCGGACAAATGGCTGGGAGGGGCTGCAATGTCGGCCAGCGTGACAGATAAGAGCACGGATCGGGGCATCACGCTGCTGGAACTGGTGATTGCCATTTTGGTGCTGTCGATCGGCACGGTGTCGGCCTTTCGGGTGATTGACCATGCGCAGCGCAATATCGGCGGCGAAACCGCGCGGTTGTTTGCCTATCAGGTGGCGCAGAACCGGGCAGAGATGTTGCGCCTCACCGGGGCGAAAAACGGCAGATCCCTGCCCAAACAGGTGACATATGGCCCCTATGACTGGCAGGTGGACAGCAGCGAAGCCCGCACCGCCATCGGCCTGATCGAGATCGGCATCAAGGTCCACAGCCCCGGCCAGCCCGGCGCGTTTCTGGTGACCTATGTCACCGCCGAGCCGCTTGCGGAGGCACAATGAACAGCCCCGCCCGATCCGACACAGGCGTCACCCTGATCGAGCTGGTGGTGGTTCTGGCGATCTTTTCCATGGTGGCGGTGATGGGGCTGCAATCGCTGTCGGGCGCGTTGCGCAGCCGGGATCGGTTGCAGGACATCGCCGAACAAAACGCGGATTTGACCAAAACGCTCAGCCTGTTGCGGGCCGATCTGAAGGCAGCGGTTGCCAGAGGGTTCGTGCCGCCTTCGGGGCCGCCTCAGGGCGCGTTCATGGATCTGACCAGCGGCCCCAAGGCCCGCATCGGCAAGCAGATCGCGTTTTCGGTGGGCGGACAGCCGGTTTTGCCCGATCAGCAGCTGGCCGGGCTGTCGCGGGTGATCTGGCAGCTCGATGACAAAACCGGGCAGCTCAGCCGGCAGGTCTGGCCGGTGCTGACCCCGCAAAACGATCAGGCGCGTTCACCCAGGGTGGTGATGCTGCAAGGTGTGACCGATCTGAAAATGCGCGCTTTGGTGGAGGGCGAAACCGGCTGGATCAGCGGCTATGGCACCACGCAGGAGCACCCCGGCACAAGGCTGCCCGCGGCGGTTGAGGTGCAGCTGGAAACGGCCCAATTCGGCCCGCTGCGCCTTGTGGTGGGGTATTAAGATGCGGCGGGGCGGCACAGATCGCGGCGTGGCGTTGATCAACGCTTTGGTGATGCTGGCGGCGATTTCGGCGGTGGCAACGGCGCTGATGTTTCTGGCCGAGCGCAGCCGCGGGCGTTTGCAAAACCTGCAAGAGGTGGCGCAGGCCACGCTCTATCTGGATTCGGTGGCGCATCTGGTGCCGATGATTTTGGAAAAGGATTGGAAAGACACCGATAAGCTCGACCATCTGGGCGAAATCTGGGCGAAACCGGAATATGCCCTGCCGATTGACCGGGGGCTGGTCGAGGGCAGCCTGCACGATCTGCAAGGGCGCTTTAACATCAACTGGCTGACCGACCGGGGCGCCCCCGACATGACACAGGTGCTGGAACGGCTGTTGCGCAGGCTTGAGCTGCCCCCAGTTCTGGCCAGTGCGATTGCCGAATATGTCTCGGAAACCGGCCCGGCCAATCCGTCGCTTTACACCAACCGCGCCATCGCCATGCAGCCGCCCAAGGGCCGCCTCTACAGCATTGACGAATTGCGGCTGGTTTACGGGATGACTCCGGGCCATTTCCGCCGCCTCGCGCCATTTGTCGCCAGCCTGCCGGCGAACAGCCAGCTCAATGTCAACACCGCTCCGGTCGAGTTGCTCGAGGCCTTTCTGCCTGCCGCCAACCCCACCGCGCTGAGCCGCCTGACGGAGGCGCGCGCACAAGAGCCGTTTCAATCCGTCGGTGATTTTGCCGATCAGGCCCGGCGGCTTATTCACCGGGATGTTTTTCAGGGGGCGACAACGGGGCGATTCAGTGTAAACAGCAACTGGTTTCAGGCGATGTTTACCGCTAGTCTGGGCCGGATAAAGCTGTCGCGCCGCCTGATTGTGCATCGTTCGGATCAGGATGGCCATGTCAGCATTCAGGAGAACCAATGAACCGGAAAACCGGCAAAAATCGTGCAGCGCTGCCACTGTGGCAGGTCGATAGTGGCCAACCGGCCCCGGCGGGGGGCTGTATTGCGCTGATCCATGGCGAGGATGCACCGCTGCTGTCGGTGGATTTGCCCAAGGGGATCAAGGGGGTCAACCGGGATCGGGTGGCGCGGGGGCAGTTGCTCAGCCAGCTGGGCACGGCGGAAAAGACGATCGAGCTTCGCCCGTTTCTGGGTGCGGGCAAGCGCTCGGGTTGGGATAAAATGCTGGTGGCCGATCAGGCGCTTTATCAGCGCTGGCAAGAGCTGGGCCAGCCCGACAATATCACTGCGGTTCTGCCCGATTATCTGGCCCTGCCCGCTGCGCCCGCGCTGTGGGTGATGCGTCAGGATCAGGGCCGGATCATCGCCCGTCTGGGGCCGGAAGATGGATTTGCCTGCGAGGCCGCTTTGGCCGCACCGATGCTGGACCGGGCGCTGGCAAGCGCGCCGCCCAAAGCGGCGCTGTGGCTGGAAGGAAGCCCTCCCGACGCGATGCAAACGCTGCTGAACCAGCACGACATCCCGTTGATTGAGGATCAAAGCACTTTGGCCGCGCATGGCATCGACTCACCACAGCGGTTTGCCCATAACGAGCTTGCGCTGGATCTGTCACGCGATCCCTATGCCGCGCTGGCCGATCTGCGGCAGAATCTGCGGCCTTGGAAATGGGTGGCGGCTCTGGCGGCTCTGGGCGTGTGTTTCTGGAGCGCCAGCCTGCTGATCGACATCAACCGGCTACAGGCTCAGAGCAACCAGCATCGCCTCAATGCCAACCAGATCGTGCGCCAGCACTTCATTCCGACCGGCCCGATTCTGGACATCCGCAGCCAGGTCGGCCGGCTGATGGCGCAACAACAGGCGCAGCAATCGCAACAGGCGGTGTTCGACCCGCTCGACGCTTTCCGGCAGGCCGCTGCGGTGGCTCTGAAACAGGGCGCTGTGCTGGCCCGGGTGGCGCATCGGGAAAACACCGGTCTGTTGCTGGATGTGCAGCTGACGGATTTCGCCGGGCTGGATCAGCTGGTGGCGGCGCTGCGTCAGGGGGGGCTGACTGTGACGCTGGTGCAGTCCAATACCCGCGAAAATGGCGGGGTCGAGGCCACATTGTCCTTGACCGGCAACGGTTAGGAGGGGGCCAGACATGGGAAACGCAATGTTACAATGGCTGCTGAACCAAACCCCGCGCGAGCGGTTGTTGCTGGCGCTGCTGGCGCTGATCGTGCCACCGGTGCTGGCGGTTTATGTCATGCTGTTGCCGCTGCATGACAAACGGATGCTGGCGCGGCAAAACCTGACCGAATCTCGCAATCTGGAGCAATGGGTGGCCGAGCAGGCCCGGACCTATCAGAAAACGGCGCAACGCCCGGATCCGGGCACATCCGCGACGGCTCCGATCGGCATCAGCGGCATCGAGGCCAGCCTGCAAAGCGCCGGTTTGCGCGATGAGGTGCAAGAGCTGTCCAACAGTAGCCGGGGGGATATTTTCCTCAGCTTTGAAACCGTGCGCTTTACCGCGCTGACCAAATGGCTGGGCGGCGTCATGCCCGGCTGGGGTTACGAGATCAGCTCTTTTTCCTTTGAACGCGGCGATGGCCCGGATCGCGTTTCAGCCACCTTCAATCTGGGAGTGCCGCAGTGAAGGCCTTGATCAAACTGCTTTTGGTGCTGATCTTTATCGCTTTGGGCGGAGCAATTGCGCTACTCACTCAGGCCCGGATGACACATCTGCGCCAACTTCCCGGGCTTGCCCTGCCTGACTGGAGCGCAGCGGTTCAGGATCAGGCCAGCCTGTCTTACGGTGCGGCCACTCTTGCGGGATCAGCGACTTGGCCCGCCCCGTCCCGGCTGCAATGGCAATTTGCCGGGCTGGGGATGAAAGGGGCGCAGTGGGATCTGAAACTGCTGGGGGCTGGGCTGACGTTTGATGCGGATTTGCGCGTGCCCCCGCGTTATCGGGTCGGGGTGATAGATGCGCTCTCGGCGGAATATGATTATATCGCGCCGAAATTGCGGGGCATCCGGGCGGATCTGTCCTGGCTGGGGGCGGGTGTGAACGGGCAAGCACTGGGGCAGGGCAGTATGCAACTGATCAGCGATCCGCAGGGCAAATGGCGTGCGCCGTTTCAGATCACGGGGGATGTGGTGACGGTGCGCGGGACGCTCACGGGGCGTCTTGATCAAGATACGATGGTTGTTGAGGCGGTGATTGCCGATGCAGGGGCCATGCCCGAAGAATGGAAACGCATCCTGAATGTGCTGGTGCGCCCCGATGCCGATGGCTGGAAAATCCAACGCCGGATGAGGCTGCCTTTTTAGCTGGTTTTTACGGCTTTGTTTACGCGGTTTTAATGTTCCGGGCCTAAGTTCGCGCTATGTTCTGGTTGTTACTGCAATTTACAAAGTGTCTCTTGCCCCACCCCACGAGGCTTTGCCGGGGGTGGAGGGTTTGGCAGAGCTGTTTCGTCCCCCAATGGGGTATGTGCTTGCCTCAACCAACCACGCCCAAGGCACTTTGGCCGCCGCCCCGGGGGCGTTTGCCGACAGATATGGCGGGCAGGGGCGGGCTTTGGCCCGAGATCCTGCCAAGCATCTGTGTGCAACAAAGGACCACGCCGCAAGCGTCACTGCAACAGCTGTGCCCCTCACGGTCTGAAAACCGTGGGGATGCGTCCGGTCGGAATGTTGGCTTAAACCGTTCCGGTTCTATCCGGTGGGGTAGCTTCGGAAGCGAGTGCTTGCACGGCGTCCTGCACCGAAACAACCGTGGTGCGCTTTTCGCCCAGACGGCGCACCGAAACGGTGTTTTCCTCGACCTCGCGCATCCCGACCGCCAAAATCGCCGGAACCTTGGCCAAGCTGTGTTCGCGAACCTTGTAGTTGATCTTTTCGTTGCGAATATCGGCTTCGGCCCGCACACCCTGAGCCCGCAATTTTGCCACCACCTGATGCACATAGTCATTGGCATCCGACACGATCGAGGCCACAACCACCTGACGCGGGGCCAGCCAGAAGGGCAGCTTGCCGGCAAAGCTTTCGATCATGATGCCGATAAAGCGCTCAAAACTGCCCAAAATGGCGCGGTGCAGCATCACCGGGCGGTGCTTGGCCCCGTCCTCGCCGATATAGGTGGCATCCAGCCGCTCGGGCAGCACGAAATCCACCTGCAAAGTGCCGCATTGCCAGTCACGGCCAATCGCATCGGTCAGCACGAATTCCAGCTTGGGCCCGTAAAATGCCCCTTCGCCCGGATTCAGATCAAAATCACAACCGGCGGCCCTGGTGGCCGCGATCAACGCACTTTCGGCCTTGTCCCAGACCTCATCCGAGCCCGCCCGCATCTCGGGGCGGTCGGAAAACTTGATCGAGAATTTCTCAAACCCCAGATCCTTATAGATCAGCGACAGCAGATGAATGAATTTCTTGGTTTCATCCTCAATCTGGTTTTCGGTGCAGAAAATATGCGCATCATCCTGGGTAAACCCGCGCACCCGCATGATACCATGCAATGCGCCAGAGGGCTCATACCGGTTGCAAGAGCCAAATTCGGCCATGCGCAACGGCAGATCGCGATAGGATTTCAGACCCTGATTGAAAATCTGCACATGGCAGGGGCAGTTCATCGGTTTGAGCGCATTCACCGCCTTTTCACGGGCGTGCTCTTCGTCCACTTCGACGATGAACATATGTTCCTGATATTTCTCCCAATGGCCCGAAGCCTCCCACAATTTGCGATCCACCACCTGCGGGGTGTTGACCTCGACATAGCCGGCCTCATTTTGCCGTCGGCGCATGTAGTTTTGCAGCTCGGTATAAATCCGCCAGCCATTGGGGTGCCAGAAAATCTGTCCCGGAGCCTCTTCCTGCATGTGGAACAGATCCATCTCGCGGCCCAGCTTGCGGTGGTCGCGTTTGGCGGCTTCTTCCAGCATCAGCAGGTACTTTTTCAGATCATTCTTGTTCTGAAACGCCACCCCGTAAATCCGTTGCAGCATCGCCCGGTCACTATCGCCGCGCCAATACGCCCCGGCGATTGACATAAGCTTGAACGCATCCCCCGGCACCTGCCCGGTATGCTGCAAATGCGGGCCACGGCACAGATCCTGCCAATCGCCATGCCAATACATCCGCAGCGGTTCATCCCCGGGGATCGAGTCGATCAGCTCGACCTTATAGGGCTCGTTATTGTCGCGATAAAATTGCACCGCCCGTTCGCGCTCCCAGATTTCGGTGCGCACCGGGTCGCGCAGATTGATGATCTCTTTCATCTTTTTCTCGATCAGGCCCAGATCTTCGGGCGTGAACGGCTCGGCGCGGTCAAAATCGTAATACCAGCCATCCTTGACCACCGGGCCGATTGTCACTTGAGTATCGGGCCAGATCTCCTGCACGGCGCGGGCCATGATATGGGCCAGATCGTGGCGGATCAGCTCCAGTGCCGGTCCGGCGTCCTTCATGGTGTTGATCGCGATGCTGGCATCGGTTTCGATCGGCCATTGCAGATCCCAATGCGCGCCATTCACCGTGGCCGAGATCGCCTTTTTGCGCAGAGAATTCGAGATTCCGGCAGCGATTTCAGCCGGGGTGATGCCGGCGGGAAAGCTTTGGATATTGCCATCGGGAAAGGTAACAGAGATTTGGGCCATTGTGGCGCTCCTCGTCGTTTTGGCGCCTACCAAGCGCCCGGTTGCGGGTTCAGTTTCGCGCCCTTTTGGCGTTGGTTGTGGGGTTTGTCAACGCTTTAGACGCTGGCGGTATTGCGAAGGAGACAGGCCGGTATAGCGTTTGAATACTTTGCGAAAAGCGTTGGTGTTTTCATAGCCTACATTATAGGCGATTTGTTCGATTGCTGCTCTGGTGTTTTCCAGATGCCTTTTGGCCGATTGCATCCGTAAATGCTGAACATAGGCCAGCGGTGTATAGCTCGTTGCGGTTTGGAACCGGCGCAGGAATGTGCGTTCGCTCAGAGCCACGGTTTTGGCAATTTCTGAAATACGGATTGGGGATGTAAATGTGCGTTCAAGCAAAAGTTGCGCGTGCTTTATCCTTGAGTCCCCATGTTCCAGATTAGGGTAGAAATCCCGATAATAGCTTTGCGCGCGCCGACCGGTGTCGATGACAAAATACCGCCCGACTTCGCGCATGATCGCAGTGCCGCAAAAGCGGTCAATCAACTCCAGTGCCAAGTCAATCCAAGCCACCATACCGCCTGCGGTTATCAAGTTGGCTTGGTTAATTATAATTTCGTCAATATCAATCATGGCATTTGGGAAACGGCGCTGCAAGTCTTGCCCCAAGTGCCAATGTGTGGTTGCGCGGCGCTGGTCCAGTAACCCGGCGGCCCCCAAGTAAAACGCGCCGGCACAGGCTGAGGCCATAATGCAACGGCTTTCCGCCTGCATGCGCAGCCATTGTATCAGATCTGCCGGTGGGTCGAGATATTGCCGGTTGCCAAAAGCAGGTGGCAATATCACTGCATCAAATTTTGTATCTGGCAGTAAGGGTGGCCGGATGATGCTGAGTTTCAGCGCCGCCAAGCTATCGCGGGCATTTAGCCTGGCGGTAAACTCAAACATTTCTTGCAGACCAAAAACCGCAGCGCTCGAAGCTCCAGAATATTCTAATAATCCGAGATGGGTTGGGTTTGAGGGCATTTGTCTGAATTGGCGTGTTTTATGTCATATTTGACACTAACAAAAAAGGCCGGTGCGCCGCAAGTCTGTGGTGCATTCAAAGTGTAAGGAGGGATTGAAATGGATCATACGGCTTTGCTGATCATCGACATGCAAAATGATTATTTTGAAGGTGGCAAATATACGCTGCAAAATATTGCGCAAGCTGCGGCGAATGCAGCCGGAATACTGGCTGCATTTCGCAAGCGGGGCGGGGCTGTATTCCATATCCGCCACGAGATTTTGCGAAAGCCAGCCCCCTTTTTCGAACCTGGCACAGAAGGCGCTGAAATTTATGGCCTTTTACGTCCGGTTCGTAATGAAACGGTCATCACTAAAAACTTTCCCAACAGTTTTCGTGACACTGCTTTGCATGGCCAGTTGCAGGATTTGGCCGTCAAGGAGTTGGTGATCACAGGTGCTATGAGCCATTATTGCATTGACGCGACAACCCGGGCTGCGGTTGATCTGGGTTATGTTTGTAAAGTGGCCCATGATGCCTGTGCAACGCGTGATTTGGCATTTAACGGCATCAGTGTTACGGCCGAGCAGGTTCATGCTGGGTTTATGGCCGCTTTGTCAATGGGGTATGCCTCGGTTTTGCCAACGGGAAAACTGATTGAAGGATTGTCAGACTAGCTAATCCGACCTATGCTGAATCGGCGTAACAGCCGGGGCAGAGCATCGTGACACATATAAACCATCTGGAATGCAATAACGGACGGCGCATCGCCTATTGCCAGAGCCCCGGCGCGGGGCCGGGTCTGGTGTTTCTGGGGGGCTTCAAGTCCGACATGCAGGGCAGCAAGGCTGTGCATCTGGAGCAATGGGCCCGGGCGCAGGGGCGGGCGTTTTTGCGGTTTGATTATTCCGGCCATGGGGAGTCTTCCGGCGCGTTTGAGGAAGGCTGCATTGGCGACTGGGCCGCGGATGCCAAGGCGGTGATCGAGGCGCTTTGTCAGGGGCCTCAGGTGTTGATCGGCTCCAGCATGGGCGGCTGGATCTCGCTGCTTCTGGCCCGGCAGATGCCCGAAAAGATCGCCGCGCTGATTGGCATTGCCGCCGCCCCGGATTTTACCGAGGACTCCATGTGGCAGCAATTCAGCCCCGCGCAAAAGGTGCAGCTTGAGAAAGATGGCCGCATTGAGCTGCCCTCGGATTATGACGAACCCTATGTGATCACGCAAAAGCTGATTGCCGATGGGCGCGATCAGCTGGTGCTGCGTTCGCCGCTGGCGCTGCCTTTTCCGGTGCGTCTGTTGCAGGGCACGGCGGATGATGCCGTTGCACTTTCGGTGCCGCTGACCCTGCTGGAGCACGCCGATGCTGCGGATATGAGCCTGAAGCTGATCAAGGGGGCGGATCACAGTTTTTCGACGCCCGATTGTCTGGCCGAGATTGAGCGCAGCCTGATTGACGTTTTGCCATAAGCATCGGCAAGGCGGGGATGACACGAGCAGATAAGGGGCCCAGATGAGCGAGCCATTGGTTTTGATCCCGGGGATGATGTGCGATGCGCGGATCTTTTCGCCTCAGATCACCGCATTTTCCAGCCAGCGGGCGGTGCATGTGCCCTGTCTGACCAACTGCGAGAGCATCCCTGAGATGGCGCAAAAGGTGTTACAGAGCGCGCCGCCTTATTTCGCGCTGGCCGGAATTTCCATGGGCGGCATGGTGGCGATGGAGATTTTCCACCAAGCACCGGAGCGGGTGTCGCGCATTTGCCTGATCAGCACCAATGCGCAATCCGAAACCCCGGCGGTGGCGGCCTCGCGCGAGCCGCAGATCGTCAAGGTGATGGGCGGGCGGCTGGAAGAGGTGATGTGCGATGTGATGCGCCCCGAGTATCTGGCCGAAGGGCCGCAGCAGGGCAGGATCCTGGCGCTGATGCAGGCCATGGCGTTGCATCTGGGCGAAGGCGAGTTTGTGCGCCAGTCGCGGGCGTTGCAGCGGCGCCCGGATCAGCAGAAAACCTTGCGTAAAATTCATATCCCCTGCCTGATTTTATGTGGTGCTCAGGATCGGCTGACCCTTCCGCGCCGTCATGAGTTCATGGCGCAGATGGTGCCTTATGCATCGCTGACCGTGATCGAAAATGCCGGCCATCTGCCCACGCTTGAGACCCCCGAACAGACCAATCAGGCGCTGGAGGGCTGGCTGCAGGCGCCCCTTGTGCTGCGCTGATTTTCGGCTTGCGCCCTATTCTGCAAGACCTCTGGCAAATGTCTTGCCCCTTTGACCCGTCCCGCCCGGCAGGTGCAGCCCGCGCCATCGGTGCTACCCCGGAGCCGCGACGATCTGAATATCCTTGGTACCAGAGGGTGAACCGGGCCGGGCGGTTTTTCTGAAATGCAGCGCAAAACAGCGCTTGCCTTATGGGTGAGAGCAGTTTAGACGGACAGCTTCATGCGTTACTCCACCAGAATCAAGGTGACCGTAAGGGGCCTGCTGGTGATGTTGAAAGGAAACAAGGCGATGCACGCCAAAGAGCTACATGACAAAACCCCCGACCAGCTGCAAGAAGAGCTGGCCAATCTGAAAAAAGAATCGTTCAACCTGCGTTTTCAGCAGGCCACCGGATCGCTGGAAAACACCGCGCGGATGCGCAAGGTGCGCCGCGATGCTGCGCGTGTGAAAACCGTTCTGAACCAAAAAGCCGCCGCCGCTGCGGCCGATAAATAGGGAGCCTGAATTATGCCCAAACGTATACTGCAAGGCACCGTGACAAGCGATGCCAATGAACAAACCGTCACCGTTCTGGTTGAGCGTCGCTTCAAGCACCCTGTTCTGAAGAAAACCATCCGTAAGTCCAAAAAATACCGGGCTCACGATGCGAATAACCAATTCAAGGTTGGCGATACCGTCCGTATTCAGGAATGTGCGCCAATGTCGAAGACTAAACGCTGGGAGGTTCTGGCCTAGGCCGGAACACTTCAGTTTAATCGAAACCCTGGGGGTAAGGGCAGGCATGTCACCCCATAGGTCGGGAGAAACCAAATGATCCAGATGCAAACCAACCTGGATGTTGCTGACAATAGCGGCGCGCGCCGTGTGCAGTGCATCAAGGTTTTGGGTGGTTCCAAGCGTAGATACGCTTCCGTAGGCGACATCATTGTCGTTTCGGTCAAAGAAGCCATCCCGCGTGGTCGCGTGAAAAAAGGCGATGTCCGTAAGGCCGTCGTTGTGCGCACCGCCAAAGAAGTCCGTCGCGAAGACGGCACCTCGATCCGCTTTGATTCCAATGCGGCAGTGATCCTGAACAACAATAACGAGCCACTGGGCACCCGTATCTTCGGGCCTGTTGTGCGCGAGTTGCGGGCCAAGAACTTCATGAAGATCATCTCGCTTGCTCCGGAGGTGCTGTAAGATGGCTGCAAAACTGAAAAAAGGTGACAAGGTCATCGTTCTGTCCGGCAAGAACAAGGGTAAAGAAGGTGAGATCACCTCGGTCAACCCATCTGCCGGCAAGGCAATCGTTGAAGGCGTGAACATCGCGATCCGCCATGTGCGCCAGTCGCAAAACAGCCAAGGGGGGCGTGTCCCTCAGGCGATGCCGATTGATCTGTCAAATCTGGCGCTGCTGGACAGCAAAGGCAAACCCACTCGTGTTGGCTTCCGTATGGAAGACGGCAAAAAGGTGCGTTTCGCCAAAACAACAGGAGAGACAGTATAATGCTTGACGATGCAAAATACACTCCGCGGCTCAAGGCTCTTTATCAGGACAGCATCCGTGCAGCCCTGAAAGAGGAATTTGGCTATAAAAACGATATGATGATCCCCCGGCTTGATAAAATCACGCTGAATATGGGGATTGGTGAAACTGTCAAAGACACCAAGAAAATCAGATCCGCCGAAGCCGATCTGACCGCGATTGCTGGTCAGAAGGTCGTGATTACCAAGGCCAAGAAATCCGTGGCTTCGTTCCGGGTGCGTGAGGATATGCCTCTGGGGGTCAAGGTGACCCTGCGTGGCGACCGGATGTATGAATTTCTGGACCGTCTGATCACCGTTGCGATGCCCCGCATCCGCGACTTCCGCGGGATTTCTCCGAAATCCTTTGACGGGCGCGGCAATTACGGCATGGGCCTGAAAGAACATATCGTGTTCCCTGAAGTTGATTACGACAAGATCGACGAAGTTTGGGGGATGGACATCGCAATCTGCACCACCGCGAATACTGACGCAGAAGCAAAGGCATTGTTGAAAGCACTCAACATGCCCTTCACAAGCTAAGCGCGGCGAGGAGAGAGAACATGGCTAAAAAAGCAATGGTTGAACGTCAGTTGAAGCGTGAAAAGCTGGTGGCGAAATACGCCGCCAAGCGCGCCGCGCTCAAGGACATCATCAACGACGAAAGCAAGCCAATGGATGAGCGCTTCAAGGCGACTCTGAAACTGGCCAAACTACCGCGGGATTCCTCGGCGACACGGTTGCATAACCGGTGTCAGCTGACGGGCCGCCCTCATGCGTATTACCGCAAGTTGGGCATTTCGCGGATCGCGCTGCGGGAAAAGGCTTCGTTCGGCCTGATCCCTGGCATGGTTAAATCGAGCTGGTAAAAGGGAGAGAAAGATATGAATGATCCTATCGCTGATATGCTCACCCGGATCCGGAATTCGAGCATGCGCGGCAAGTCCACAGTGATCACTCCGGCCTCCAAGCTGCGTGCCTGGGTTCTGGATGTGCTGGCTGACGAAGGCTATATCCGTGGTTATGAAAAAATCACTGGCGAAGATGGCCACCCGGCTATTGAAATCAGTCTGAAATATTTCGATGGCGTTCCTGTCATCCGCGAGCTGAAGCGGGTTTCGACCCCGGGCCGTCGGGTTTACATGGGCGTTAATGAAATCCCGCAGGTCCGTCAGGGTCTGGGTATTTCGATTGTCTCCACGTCCAAGGGCGTGATGTCGGATGCTGCTGCACGCGATGCCAATGTTGGCGGCGAAGTGCTCTGCACCGTATTTTAGGGGGCTGATATGTCGAGAATTGGTAAAAAAGCGATTGCTCTGCCCAGCGGTGTCAGCGCTTCGTTGTCCGGTCAAACCGTCGAAGTTAAAGGGCCGAAAGGCACGCTCAGCTTCACGGCAACGGATGATGTTACGATCACCGTTGATGGCGATACGGTTGCTGTGCAGCCGCGCGGCACCTCGAAACGTGCCCGTCAGCAATGGGGCATGAGCCGCACCATGGTCGCCAATCTGGTGACCGGCGTGACCGAAGGCTTCAAGAAAGAGCTTGAGCTGAACGGGATCGGGTATCGTGCGAAAATGCAGGGCAACATCCTGAATTTGACACTGGGCCTGTCCCATGAGGTCAACTTTGAGGTGCCCTCTGATCTGACCGTCACAACCCCCAAAGCAACGATTGTGATTGTCGAAGGCATTGATGCACAGCGTGTCGGCCAGATCGCCGCCGAAATTCGTGCTTGGCGCAAACCAGAGCCCTATAAGGGCAAGGGCATCAAGTATAAAGATGAATATATCTTCCGCAAAGAAGGTAAGAAGAAGTAAGGACCAAGGGTATGGCAAACAGCAAAAGAGACCTGTTTCTGAAACGCCGCCTGCGCGTTCGGAACAAATTGCGGAAAACCGCAGCAGGGCGTCCGCGCCTGTCGGTTCACCGCAGCAACAAAAACATTCATGTTCAGTTGATCGACGATGCACAAGGCGTCACTCTGGCGTCGGCTTCGACAATGGAGAAAGCTCTGGGCGTGGTTGGCAAAAACAACGTCGAAGCAGCCGCCAAGGTTGGTGCTGCGATCGCAGAACGCGCCAAGAAGGCCAATGTATCGGAATGCTATTTCGACCGCGGCGGTTTTCTGTTTCACGGTAAAGTCAAGGCCCTGGCCGACGCTGCCCGTGAAGGCGGCCTCAAGTTTTAGGAGACGATATTATGGCTAGAGATAATAATCGGGGGAAACGTCGCGATCGCGAGGAGACACCTGAATTCGCCGATCGTCTGGTTGCGATCAACCGCGTATCCAAGACCGTTAAGGGTGGTAAGCGTTTTGGCTTTGCCGCACTTGTGGTTGTTGGCGATCAAAAGGGCCGGGTTGGCTTTGGTAAAGGTAAAGCCAAAGAAGTGCCTGAGGCCATCCGCAAGGCCACCGAGCAAGCCAAGCGCCAGATAATCCGCGTGCCGTTGCGCGAGGGTCGCACCCTGCACCACGACATCAATGGTCGTCACGGGGCTGGCAAAGTGGTGATGCGCGCCGCTCCAGAGGGGACCGGGATCATTGCCGGTGGTCCGATGCGTGCGGTGTTTGAGATGCTGGGCGTGCGTGATGTGGTGTCCAAATCCATTGGGTCGCAAAATCCTTACAACATGATCCGTGCCACCATGGACGGGCTGAAAAAAGAATCCAGCCCGCGCAATGTGGCGCAGCGTCGTGGGAAAAAGGTTGCCGATATTCTGGGCAAACCGGCCGAAGCCCCTGCTGCGGCGGCTGACGCCCCAGCAGAAGCTTAAGGAGGTCTGAAAAATGGCTAAAACTATTGTTGTCAAACAAATCGGTTCTCCTATCCGGCGCCCGGCCAAACAGCGTCAGACGCTGATCGGGCTGGGTCTGAACAAGATGCACAAGACGCGCGAATTGGAAGATACCCCTGCCGTGCGCGGCATGGTTGCCAAGATCTCGCATCTTGTGGAGATCGTCGAAGAGCGCGGCTAAGCGGGCTTGGACCTTTCTGATACAATGATTAAAAACGCCTCGCGGCTTTCGCGGGGCGTTTTTGCGTTGGTTGACCCACTCGGTCAAAGAGCTGTCGTGATCACGATGGTTTTCCCGGACTGAACAGGGGCCGAAGCGCGCTCTGGCATATGGCATGTGATATAGCCAAAAAGCACAATCAGAATTGTATCGTTTGGCTATAGACCCACACTAAAATATCGAACCCCATCACCTTATCAGCCCATGTGATCTGCCATAGAGGCAAGCACAGCACTCTGCTTTTATCCTCCTGCGGGATGATGTAGAGGCTTCTTTGCCAGACATCTATGGTCTAAAAAGGTCGCTTTTTGGCAATTGGTGTCGCTTTTGGTTTCCTTCCCCAAACCCAGCTGCTAGGATGCCATGATGATCAAGCTGAATACCACATATTCCGCCGGATTGGCTTCCTGCGCAGATTGGCCGCCGGGCCCGTTTGCCGCAAGATGGCGCACATTAACACCTCATAAATCAGGAGTTTGGCTATGAAGAAAATAGCAATATCCACCGCCATTGCCGCCCTTTTCGGCGCATCCGCAGCGCTTGCCGATTGCGGCGATATCAAAATGGCCGAATTCAACTGGCCTTCGGGCGAATTGATGGCGCATGTGGATAAGTTCATCATGGAAGAGGGCTATGGCTGCAATATCGAGCTGGTGGTGGGCGGAACCACGGCGATTTTTGCCTCAATGAATGAAAAAGGCGAACCGCAGGTTGCCGGCGAAGAATGGGTAAACTCGTTGCGAGATCTGCTGGACCCGGCGCTGGAAGAGGGGCGCTTACATGCGGTGAACAAGGCTCCGATCATGGGGCTGGGCGAGGGCTGGTGGATCCCGGAACACACCGCCAATGCGCATCCCGAATGGAAAACCGTGCTGGATATTATCGAGCATCCCGAAGCATTCCCCGATTCTGAAGACCCCAGCAAGGGCGCTTTGGTCGGTTGCCCTGCCGGTTGGGGCTGTCAGGCCAATAATGCCGGGCTGTTTCAAGCCTTTGACATGGAGGCCAAGGGCTGGAAACTGGTTGATCCGGGCTCGGCTGCCGGGCTGGATGGCTCGATTGCCAAGGCCAGCGAGCGTGGCGAAAACTGGTTCGGTTATTACTGGGCTCCGACCGCGATTGTTGGCAAATATAAGCTGAAGCTGGTGCCTTTTGGCGTGGAATTCGCCGGGATGGACAACTGGACCAACTGCATCGCCACCGGTGGGGAATGCGATAATGTGCAGAAAACCTCTTGGGTGAAATCCGAAGTTTACACCATCGTCACCGATGAATTCATGAAAAACGGCGGCGAGATCAATGATTATCTGGCCAAGCGGGTGTTTTCTGCCGAAGCCATGGGCGCGATGCTGGTTTACATGACGGACGAGCAGGCCGATGGGGCCGATGCGGCGATTGAGTTTTTGCTGAATTACGAAGACCTCTGGACGACATGGGTGCCAGCCGATGTTGCGGCCAAGGTCAAGGCCGCTCTGTAAGTCAGGTAAGTCACTAAAAATAAGGGTCCGTCTGCTATGACAGGCGGGCCCGTTTTTCAGGCGAGGGGTCCTCATGGCAGCCACTGATATCTTCTTTGAATTTCCGAAAATGAGCCGCAGCGAATTGCGGGATTTCAAGAAAGGCATTGATGCCGGTTTTCGCGATTTTTCACGCGAATATGGCGAAGCAATCGAGAATTTCTTTTACCCGCTCAAAGTGTTTCTGGTCTGGTTTGAAAAACTGCTGCTGGCCACGCCTTGGCCAGTGACGCTGGTGATCGTGGCGGTTCTGGTCTGGCTGGCGGCCCGCAGTTGGGTGATCACAGCGGGCACGGTTCTATCGCTGCTGCTGATCGGCTATCTGGGCATGTGGGAGGACACGATGCGCACGCTGGCGCTGGTGTCGGTGTCGACCTTTGTGTGCATCGCCATCGGCATTCCGGTGGGCATCTTGATGTCGAAATCGGACAGGATGCAGGCGGCGATTGTCCCGATTTTGGACACAATGCAAACCATTCCGGCCTTTGTTTACTTGATCCCGGTGCTGTTGCTGCTGGGGATCGGCAAGGTGCCGGGGCTGATCGCGGTCTGCATCTATGCGATCCCGCCGGTGGTGCGGCTGACCAATCTGGGCATTCGGCTGGTGGACAAAGATGTGCTGGAGGCCGCGGATGCTTTCGGGGCATCTCCGACGCAGAAAATGCTGAAAGTGCAGTTGCCGCTGGCGCTGCCCAACCTGTTTGCCGGGGTCAACCAGACCATCATGATGGCACTGGCCATGGTGGTGGTGGCTTCGATGATTGGGGCGCCGGGATTGGGGACACAGGTCTTGAAAGCAGTGCAGAATCAGTATCTTACACTGGGTTTGATGAATGGGATGGCGATTGTGGTGATTGCGATCGTGTTTGATCGGGCCTCGCAGAAATTTGGCAAAAGGCTGCAAAAGCATTCAGAGGTTTTGCATGGTTGATAACAGCATCGAGGTGAAAAACCTCTATAAGATTTTCGGCCCGCAGGGTGAAAAATATATCGACGCAGTGCGTCAGGGCATGTCCAAAGAAGAGTTGAACGCCCAGCACAACCACGTTCTGGGCTTGCGCGATATCAACATCCATATGCCTTCGGGGCAGATTCAGGTGATCATGGGGCTGTCAGGGTCGGGCAAATCGACCATGATCCGCCATATCAACCGTCTGATCGAGCCCACCGCCGGGCAGGTTCTGTATCAGGGCGAAGATGTCTGCAAAATGTCGCGGGCCGATTTGCAGGAGTTCCGCCGCCACAAAACCGCGATGGTGTTTCAGAAATTCGCCCTGTTGCCGCATCGCACCGTGCTGGACAACACCTTGTTCGGGATCGAGCTGCAAGGCATCAAGCACGCCGAATGTCAGGACCGCGCCCGCTATTGGCTGAAACGCGTCGGGCTGGAGGGGTTTGAGGATAACTACCCCAATCAGCTTTCCGGCGGGATGCAGCAGCGGGTCGGGCTGGCGCGGGCGCTGACCAATGATGCGGGGATTTTGCTGATGGACGAGGCTTTTTCCGCGCTTGATCCGCTGATCCGCATGGATATGCAGTCCATCCTGTTGCAGTTGCAGGAAGAGCTGCACAAGACCATCGTGTTCATCACCCATGATCTGGACGAAGCGCTGCGGCTGGGCGATCAGATCGCGATTTTGCGCGATGGGGCGGTGATCCAGCAGGGCACGGGGCAGGATATTGTTCTGAACCCGGCGGATGATTATATCGCGGCTTTCGTCAAAGAGGTGAACCGGGGCCGGGTGATCCGGGTCGATACGGTGATGACGCCGGTGACCGGTGAGGCGCGTGTGACGGTGCCCAGTGGCAGCAATCTGGAAGAAGCCGCCAAGCACCTGTCCCATCAGGGCCAGTTGCTGGCGCATGTGGTGGATGGTGCGGGCGCGGTGCTGGGGCAGATTACGATGCAGGCCACGATTGACGCCATGGTGACGCCGTCCGTTTCTGAGCCTCAAACCCCCGAGGCATCAGCGTAAGTTCACAGCGCCATCCTCCAAGGCGCAATCAGAATTATGTTGTTTGGCTATGGACTCTCATTCCCCGGTCATGCCGTGAGCGGGCGATATTACTCGGGCAGTGACATCAGAAAATGCCCGGTGGCCTGGGCAAATAGGCGCTGGCGATTGTCCTGCCAGGCTTCGACATGCACCGAAGCATAACGCCGCCCGGAACGGTTGACCCGCGCCCGGGCATAAGCATCACGCGGCAGGCCCGAACGTAGATAATCCACTGTGAAGTCAATGGTTTTTGGCAGGCGCGGGCGTATCGGGGTCGGGCCATCGGCATTGTCAATATCGTTCCAGATCGTCGACCAGCTCAGACCAATCACCGCCGTGATCTCTAAAAACGCCGCCGTCACCCCGCCATGCAGCGCCGGCAGCATCTGGTTGCCGATCAGCTTTTCATCAAAGGGCAGCACGCCGGTCAGCTCGTCTCCGCGCCGGTCAAACTGCACCCCCAGAAAATCGACATAAGGGATGCTGTCGATCAACGATCTCAGCGCCGTATCCCGGCGGTGCTTGATGATGGGCAGGGGCTCAAGTTGTTTACGCATCATGCCGGGGTCTCCTCGGGGCGTTGCACGGTAAAGGTGCCGGTGGCCGAGGCAACCGGGCGGGTTGTGTCGTGATCGGTGGCAATGGCGCGCACAAAGGCAACCGAGCGGGTGATGCGATAGCACTCCGCCCTGGCGGTGATCCGCTGCCCCGGCGTGGCCGAGCGCATATAGTCGATGCGCAAATCCAGCGTAGCGGTGACGGGGCTGCCCTGAGCGTGACAGATCACCGCCGCCCCGCAGCTGGTGTCCATCAGCGCCGACACCGCGCCGCCAAAAATTACCCCGGTTTCGGGATCGCCGATAAAGCGCTCATCATAAGCCATTGAAAGCTCGGCCCGGCCATCGCCAACCGCGCCAAATTCCATACCCAGGGCGATAAAATGCGGCATGGCGATGAAGGTTTGCTGCATCGCTTCGGTACGTTGCTGCTGATTGAGCGGGTCTGGCATCGGTCCGGTCCTGTGATTGGGGCTCTGGTGTTTTCCGACTATTCCTGCGGATGGCGCGGAGCGCAAGCCCTATCTGCCCCGCCCAAAGCGGGTGTTTTGCATCAAAGGGGCGGAGCTTAACCGGCGGCTTTGCCGTTTTGCATCCCTTCCAGAATCTGATCCACAATCGGCGCAAAATGGGCCGAACTTGCGGCTTTGGCCTCGTCTCCGGCTTGTTCCATGCCACTTTCAGACACCGCCGAAATACTGTGCGACAGCGGCAACTTACCCAGAAACGGCACGTCTTCGTCCTTTGCGAATACCTCCAGCCCCGCACCAAACGGATGATCCACCGCACCGCATTCCGAACAGATGTGAATCGCCATGTTTTCAACCAGCCCCAGCATCGGAGTATCGGTGCGCCGGAACAGATCCATGGCGCGGCGCAGATCAATCAGCGACAGATCCTGCGGGGTTGAAACCATCACCGCCCCATCCGCCTGCACCTGCTGCAAAATGGTCAGCGGCACATCGCCGGTGCCTGGGGGCAAGTCGATCAGCAACACGTCCAGCGGAGCCCAGCGCACCCGAAACAGCAGCCGGGTCAGCGTGTCATGCAGGATCGGCCCGCGCCAGACCAGCGCCTGATCCGGCGTGGTCAGCAGCCCCAGAGACATCAGCTTGAGCCCCAGCGTGGCAATCGGGATCAGCTCGTCATTATAACTGACCGGACGCCCGGTGACCCCCCAGATGCGCGGCTGCGAAGGGCCATAGATATCAGCATCCAGCACCCCAACGCGCAAGCCCCGCGCCACCATTTCGGCGGCCAGCCCGGCGGTGACGGTCGATTTGCCAACCCCGCCCTTGCCCGAGCCCACCAGCATCACATGCTCAACCCCCTCGATGCGCGGTGCGGCGTCTTCCTGAGCCATGCCCGCACCTGTTGACAGATCCGGTGGGGTGCTTGGGCGGGCATCGGCCACGGCGATTTTCACATCCTCCACCCAGTCAAGTTGCATCAACCAGTCATGAATCGCCGATTTCAACGCCGCCGCATCCCCGCCTTCGGGCAGCTCCAGCACGAAATGCACCACGGAATTCTGATTGGTCAGCGACAGCGCCCGCACCAAGCCGGCTTCGATCGGGTTGCTGTCCGGGGTCGGCAGGGCAAGCTTTGCCAGATGGTTCAGAGTTTCCTGACGATAGTTGATGGGGGTCTCGGACATGGCTGATCTCGCTTTGTTCGGGTCATTTTCTGCCCTGAATGCTGTGCGAAAACACAAATAAAAACAAGTGCAAACGCAGGCGAAATGCAGGGCATCTGTGGTGGGTTTTGCCAGCAATGGACTACATGGATAGGCGGCAAAATGCGACAACATGCCGCATGACAATATGGCAAACCCGTTTTGTCAGAATGGCAGTTGATTATGCAGGTATCTTCTGATTTTTTTATGCGCTTCCGGGGGTGACTGCCAAAATGGCAGGTCTGTTCTGTGAGTCTATGATTGCTGCTAAGTCCTTAAAAAAAATAAACTAATGGACACTGAGGGCAGGCAGAGTATCATCCCCTCAGCGGAGGATACGGAATCGAGATACCCCGCAACTTTTGGGGCTTTGCCAGCCCCAGCCAAGCCAGTTCATTAAGGAGGATTAGCCATGGTGCGAAAACAGTCAGGGTTGAGGGCGGTTGCTGCGTTGATCCTTTTGGGTGTCCCGTTTTTTGCCCAGGCTGAGACAGCTGAGATTGCGGGGCAGGAGGCGGCTGCCGGTCAGATTTTTGTGGCGGGCGTCAAGCCCTATCAGCGGCCCGCATCCGCGCCTGTTGTGACTGAGTATGGCAAAGGCGGCGCATGGTATGCTGAGGCGCTGAGCGGGGTTGAGGCTCCGTATCCTTACAGTTTGAAATTCCTTGAGGATCAGGAAGGGTGGTTTGACCCGTTCGTGGCTCCGGGGATGACCGGCCCCTATGATATCCGGGGTTGGCACTAGAGATTTCGGCACCGGCATTCGTCGGTTGTCGGGGTGAACCGTCGGCGTGATCATCTTGCAAGCGTCTGACAAAAAACGAAGAGGGAGTTCCTAATGAAGAAGTTTTCTTACACGATTGCTGCGGCTATGTGCAGCGCCGCCGTTTTCGCCATGCCGGCGAATTCGGGCGGTATGTCTGGCATGTCTGGCATGGGCGGTATGTCCGGCATGTCAGGTATGGGCGGAATGTCCGGTATGGGCGGAATGTCTGGTATGTCCGGCATGGGTGGCATGTCCGGTATGAGCGGTATGTCCGGCAATGCTGGCAACTGGGTTTGCACTCAGTGGACTAAAACGCCTCACATGGGCGGTATGGGCGGCATGTCCGGCATGGGCGGCATGTCTGGTATGTCCGGCATGGGCGGAATGTCCGGCATGGGCGGTATGTCCGGCATGAGCGGCATGGCTGGCAATTCTGGCGGCTGGGGCTGCACCCAGTGGAGCTTGGTTTCCGGCCCAATGTCCGGCATGTCTGGTATGTCCGGCATGGGCGGAATGTCCGGCATGGGCGGTATGTCGGGGATGTCCGGCATGGGCGGCATGTCTGGTATGTCCGGCATGGGCGGAATGTCCGGCATGAGCGGCGAGTGGAAGCCGCCTGCAAAAGACAAAGAAGGCAAGAAGAAGAAGTAAGCGTAGCTGCTTTGTTCTTGAGGGGCCGGGAAATCGGCCTCTCTGCCAGAAGAAACAGAGTGGCGCGCCCGGGCTTGGCGGGCCACTCAACTTTGTAAAGGTCAGGGCAGGCGTTTTGTGTGTTCTGGTCAGAGGAAACGGATAACAATACCCAGCCACGTGGGATGCTTTTGCGCTGTGCCGATGCGCATCAGGGATGTCTCACCAGCCAACACAAACTGCTGGTTGCGCGCCGGGTTCAAGCCGAGAAGGGGTTGAGCCAATGAGGTTTTTAGAAACGGCCATCATAACCGTAACCATACTCTTGTTCTTGTCGATCGCTGCTCTGGGGTTCTTTTGGGGCGGTGTTGCTTCGACCATGGTGTTCAAGGGGTCACCTGTGATGGAAGGGACACGTCCGGATGCTCCGGCGGTTGGGGATACGGCCTTGAACGCGCAAGAGAGCGGGGCTGCGGCGAAGGCACCGGCCAAAGCGCCTGCTGCCAAGGTTGTCAGTGCGGCGGCTGGCGAAAAAGTTTTCAAGAAATGTAAAGCCTGTCACGCGATTGCCCCGGATGGCAAGCACAAGACCGGGCCGAGTCTGTGGAATGTGGTGGGCCGCGATGTGGCCTCTGCCGAAGGGTTTGCGTATTCCGATGCCATGGTCGCCCATGGGGGCAGCTGGACGGTTGATGCGCTGCGCCCCTATCTGCACAACCCCAAAAAGGCCATTCCCGGCAACAAGATGTCCTTTGCCGGTGTGAAATCTGATGATGATGTCAGCAACCTGATCGCGTTTCTGGGCAGTAAGGCCGATACGCCGCAGGATGTTGTTGCGCTGGGTCTGAGTGACTCGGTGGTTGAGGTTGCCGCCAATGACGAGGCAACCGAGGAAGAGGACGAAGTGGTTGAAATCGAGCCCGTCCCTTACCCCGAAGGCGTTACCTACGCCAACGCCCCTCAGCCCACGGCTGAGCAACAGGCGGCGGCTAAGGCCAAAGCGGCTGAGATTGAAAAGCAGATCGCAGCTGGCATGGATTATCAGCGCGCCCGCTATCACCCGCTGCACTTCTCGCCCAATATCGAGAATGCCAGCAACGAAGAATGCCTGGCCTGCCACAAGGATATTCTGGACCACAAGCCGCGCTCGGAATCGATTGCCGGGGTGCCGGTGAATGCGACGCTGGCTTGGTATCAGACTCTGGACACCTATACCGGCCCGCAGGATACCTTCCACTATCGACATCTGGAAAGCGATTTCGCCAAAGAGGTGATGAATCTGGAATGCACCTTCTGCCACAAAGGCAACGATCCGCGCGAAGAAACCCCGGATATGCTGCCCACCCGCGATGCCTTCCAAGCGGCGGCAACGCCTGAATTTACCCTGCGCAAGATGGTTAACCCTTCGACAACATGTCTGCGCTGCCACGGGCAATTCCCCTACGAGGTCATGGATCTGGAAGGCCCATGGCATGAGATCCGCGCCGATATGGAATATCCCGAAGCTCCGAATGGCTGCTTGTCCTGCCATGCCGAAAGCTTCCGCACCATGCGCCATCAGGTCTCTTACCTGAACAGCGCTAATATCGAGAAGCTGGCGCGCGAAGGCTCTTCGGACACCTGCTATGGCTGCCACGGTGGGCGGGTCTGGTATCGGATTGCATATCCGTTCCCACGCCACCCCTGGCCTGACATGGATACCGAAGTTCCTGAATGGGCGGTGGATCGCCCCACGCAATCTGACCCTGAATATGCCCTTCCGGCTGCTGAATAAGGAGGTAAGCCAACATGACATATCATGATAGCAAAGATCATTCTGATACCCATGACAGCCCGGAAAGTCAGGCACGGCGGGAATTCCTGAAAACCAGCGCGGCGGTGGCTGCTACCGGGCTGGTGGTTGGGGCTGGCGGGCAAGAGGCACAGGCCTTCGCCTACGAGCCATACCCGACCGATGACGATCTGGAAACCGTAGTGACCAGCTGCGCCCATAACTGTGGCTCGCGCCATATGCTGGTGGCGCATAAAAAGGGCGATGTCATCGTGCGCCTGTCCACCGATGACGGCAGCTATCAGGGCGATGCTTATGGCACTGACACCGAGGAAAAACCTCAGGTGCGTGGCTGTCTGCGGGGGCGCTCTTATCGGCTGCGGCTTTATAGCCCCGAGCGTCTGTTGTATCCGATGAAGCGGGTCGGCAAGCGCGGCGAAGGCAAATTCAAGCGCGTCACTTGGGACGAGGCCCTGTCGGACATCGCCAAGCGCATGGTCTATATCAAAAACAAATATGGCCCCACCGCGCTGGTGGATCAGAGCTATGCCGGGGCGTCCTATGGGGTGCTGCATAAATCTGACCAGATCGAAGGGCTGCTGGGCCGTTTTCTGGGCATGTTCGGTTGCCGGACCAACAGCTGGTCGGTGCCGTCCTATCAGGGCACCACGTTTTCCAGCCGGATGACTTATGGCACTATTCAGGATGGTAACGAAGACGATGCCTACGCCCACACCAAGCTGATGATCATGTGGGGCTGGAATCCGGCCTATACCTTCCATGGCGGGAATACCTTTTATTATCTGCGCATGGCGAAACAGCGCGGCTGTAAATTCGTGCTGGTCGATCCGCAATATACGGATTCGGCTTCAGCCTATGATGCCTGGTGGATCCCGATCCGCCCCAACACCGATGCGGCGATGATGGCCGGGATGGCCTACCACATCTGGGATAATGACTGGCACGATCAGGAATTTATCGACAAATTCGTGCAAGGCATGGACAAAGGCACCATGCCCGAATGGGCCAAGGGGCAGGAAAGCTTCAAGGAATACATTCTGGGCGAAAGCGATGGCGTTCCGAAAACCCCGGAATGGGCTTCGGAAATCTGCGGTGTCTCGGCCGATGACATCAAGAAGCTGGCCGAAATGTATGCCAACACCAAACCTGCCGCGCTCAAGGCCAGCTGGGCACCGGGGCGCAATGCCTATGGTGAGCAATATAACCGCATGGCGGCGGCACTTCAGGCGATGACCGGCAATGTCGGCATTCTTGGCGGTTGTGCCGAAGGTGTGGGCAAGGGCTGGCACTCGGAAGCGGTGGCTTACCCTTATGACCAGTTCGCCAATGTCTGGTATGCGGCGATCAAATCTGATCGCTGGGCCCATGCGGTGCTGAATTATCCCAATGTCAAGCGCGAGGAAATCGGCTGCTGGCCTCGGGGTGACTATTTGGACGGGGTGATCCCCAATATCCGCGGGATTTTCTGGCAGGGTTCGGATTGGTTCAACCAGTTGACCAATATCAACAAGGAAATCGAGGCGATCCGCAAGCTGGAAGACGAAGGCGATATGGAAAGCCTGTTCGTCTGCATGGACAGCACCATCACGCCAACCGGTATCTGGGCGGATTACATCCTGCCGATTGCCACCCACTTTGAACGGCACGATGTGGCGCTGCCTTGGTATAAGGGGCATTACTACATCCACCGTCCGGTGGTGATCCAGCCGATGGGCGAGAGCAAATCGGATTTTCAGGTCTTTACCGAACTGGCTTACCGGCTGGGCTTTGGGCCGCAATATAATCCCAAGGCACCGCGCAGCTATTTCAACGACCCCACCCAGGTGGACGAGGCTTATCTGGTGGAGTGGTGGCACGATAAAGTGCAGCATCACCAGCACGCTGACATCTCGTGGGAAGAGTTCAAAAAGCGCGGGGTTTATAAATTCGTTCTACCCGAACCGCATGTGGCGTTCCGCGAGCAGGTCGAACAGGGCAAGCCATTTCAGACCGCCAGCGGCAAGATCGAGATTTTCTCGGGGCAGCTGGCCCAGATCAAGGACTGGACCAAAACCCAATATGGCTATCACATCCCGGCGATCCCCAAATGGGTCGAACCGTGGGAGAGCCTCAATCACCCGCTGACCGAGAAATTCCCATTCCACATGGTCAGCCCGCACCCACGCTGGCGCACCCACTCGATCTTTAACAACATCCCGTGGCTGCGTGAGACTTTTACCCAGGAGATCACGTTGAACGCATCGGATGCGCGCAAGCTGGGCATCAAGACCGGTGATACGGTCGAAGCCTGGAATGACCGCGGTCGGGTGATCGTGCCGGCCTATGTCACCGAACGCTGTATGCCCGGCGTGGTGGTGCTGCATGAGGGGGCATGGATGGATATTGACAAGGACGGCGTTGATCGGGCCGGTAACCCGGACTTCCTGACCGATGACAATCCTTCCCCGGCTGGGGCTTTTGCCTACAACACGGTGCTTTGCAACGTGAAGAAAACCGATCTGGATCACCGTCCCGGTTGGGATCAACTCGCCACAGCGCGGAGCCATGTGTTCCGCCGCGATTTATGATCAGCGCAAGGAGTGTGAGATATGGCTAACAAAGTTGATAAGGCGCGGATCAAGGCAAATGTCGCGCGAATGAAACGGGAAACCTATGTGCCGGTGGTGCCGGAAATGCAGATGGGGTTTGTGCATAACAATGTGGACTGCATCGGCTGCCGGGCCTGCGAAATGGCCTGTAAGGATAAAAACGGGCTGCGGCCCGGGCCTCGGTTCCGGCGGGTGCAGTATATTGAGGGCGGGGTGTTCCCGGATGTGTTTGCCTTCAAAATCAACATGTCCTGCAACCACTGTGCCGAACCGGCCTGCCTGCCGGCTTGTCCCACCGGGGCGATCTGGAAGCGCAAGGATAACGGCGTGGTCGACATCGACAGCACGCTATGCATCGGTTGCCGCAAATGCGAGGCCACCTGCCCATTCGGTGCGCCACAATATGACCCCGAAGAAAACGTGGTCAAAAAGTGCAACATGTGCATTGACGAGCTGGAAGCGGGGCGCAAGCCTTACTGCGTGGCTGCCTGCATGATGCGGGTGCTGGATGTTGGTCCGATTGATCAGATCGCTGACGGCACCTATGACACCAAGGCGGTTGGCCCCAATGAAGAGGTGGTCCGTCAGGTCAAATCCATGTCCGACCCCGAGCTGACCAACCCGTCGATCCGCTTTGTGGCGCATTCGAAAGGCAAGGTCTGATATGGGCGCGGCCGAGCAAAAACCCGCCGCGTTGGCTCCCGAGCAAGCGCGGCGCTTGGTGCAGTTTGCTGATGGTCTGGATGTTCTGATCCGGTTCCATGACCGCGAGATTGAAGCCGAGCTTCTGGCCCAGCTGCTCCGTCATCATATCATTGACGGTTTGCGTGAACTGTCGACCACCGACAGATCGGCGGCGGCGATTTCGGCGCTGAGCAAAGAGCTCGACGCGCTGGGGCCATCGCCGGATGCCCAAACGCTCGAACTTCTGGCGGCCGAATATGCCGACATCTACCTGACCCATGCCTATCGGGCCTCGCCCAGTGGCTCGGTCTGGTTGACTGAGGATAAGCTGGAGCGGCAATTGCCGATGTTCGAGGTGCGCGACTGGTATGAGCATTACGGCATTTCCGTGCCCAACTGGCGGGTGCGCTCGGATGATCATGTGGTGCATGAGCTTCAGTTCATCTCGCATCTGTGCCGTCTGGCCAATCCGGTTGCGGCCCAGGATGTGGCCGGGTTCATGGATTTGCATGTGCTGCCCTGGGTGCCCGCCTTTTTCGAGCGCGCCGCGCAGTGTTCCTCGCAGCCGCTCTATGGCGCGGTGATGGAGCTGACCGATGCGTTGCTCGAAGATTTGCGCCTGCTGTTAGAAGACATCACGGGGCGCGAGCGCAATGTGCGTGACATCTCAAATCTCGACACCCAACGTGCGCCCGAACCCGAGGCCGCACCCTATATTCCGGGAGTGGCAGAAAGCTGGTAAACTGGCGCAGCAGACATAAAATCGAACAGAGCAGCGCGGATGAGGTCGACTTCATCCGCGCACCTTTGTTGCGCGATGGGGTTCTGATTTTGCCCGCTGATCATGTCTGGGTGCAGCCTGCATCCGCCGCCGATCTGGTCGAACAGATCACGCCGCTGGCTCAGGCTTATCTGGATGGAACCCGCCGGCTGTTATGCCTCGACCCTGCCGAAGCGCCCGATTCGCAATCTGCGCTCAACCTGCCGGCGCTGTTCAACGACATCCTGCAAACCCGCGATTTGCCGCAAATGGCGCTGCGCCATATCGCCCCGGATGCGCCGGGGATGCGCCGCGTGATCAGCTGGTATCAGGAAGAACACGAGACCGCCAAACGCCGCAACCTGCTGCGCAAGGTCGCCACCATCGACAACCCGGAGCCCGCGCTGGCCACGCTCCAGATCATCGAATGCGATGCCCCGGGCGCGATGTTCGCGGTGGCTCCGGTGATTGACCCCAGCCGCTGCGTGGGCTGTGACGCCTGCCTGCGTATCTGCCCGGATGAGGTGTTGACCCAAACCACGCCAGAGCAGGGCGGCCTGTTCTACGAAACCAGCGCGGCGGCCTGTGATGGCTGCGGCTTGTGCGAAGATGTCTGCGACCATCGGGCGATCACGGTCAGGATTAGGCAAACCACCCCAGAGCCGGTGGCGCTGTCTGAATGGGCGTGCAAAGCCTGTGGTGTTTCGGTGCATCCGCCGTTACAAAACCGTAATGAGGACGGGCTCTGCAACATCTGCGCCCGCACCCAGCATCACAAAAAGCTGTTTCAGGTATTGGATGGATGATGGCAAAATGGTGGGTTTCTGCGAAAAACTGGATTGCGCAGCGACTGAAACGGCAGTTTTTGCTGGTCGCGGCGGTTCTGGTGCTGGTCAGCTCGGCGGTGCTGTTGCCCATCGTCATTCAGCAATACCGCAATAGCATCCTGAAAACCCATGAAGCCGCGTCGCTGAACGTCAATCTGTTGCTCCAGGCGGCGCTGGAAAACGCCATGCTCAAACGCGATCTGGAGGGCTTGCAGGGCATCGTCCAGCGGCTGGGGACGCAGCCGGATGTCGCCGGGGTGATGATCGCCACCCCCGAAGGCGAAGTGCGGTTTTCCTCTTACCAGAACCGGCTGGGCACGCATCTGACGGATCAGGATTTCACCAACGCCGTGGCCACCGGCCAGCAAAAGACCCGGTTTCAGGATGGCGATGCCAGCACCGGCGAGGTCTTGCGCTCAACCAATCCGCTGCCCAACCAGCCGCGTTGTCAGCAATGCCATGGCGCGATTGCCGATAACCCGATCAACGGGGTGCTGATTGTGGATTATGACGCCTCGAACATCCGCGCCCTGCTGCGTTCAGGCGCGATCGGGCTGGCGGTGCTGGGGGTTGTGGTGCTGATCCTGCTGGAAACCGGCATCTGGCTGGCGCTGAAACGGCTGGTGCTGAACCGGGTCGATATTCTCACAGACCGCACCCAGGCGCTGTCAGATGGCGATTTATCCGTGCGGGTGCCACCGCTGGGCCACGATGAGATCGACCGTTTCGGCCAGCATTTCAACGATATGGCCGACCACTTGCAACGCAACGTCAAAGCGCTGGAATCCGCCCGCCAATCGCTGCAAACCCTGATTGACGCCATCCCAGACGGGGTGCGGGTGACGGGCCCGGACTTTCGCATCATCATGGCCAACCGGGCCTATTGCAAACAGGTTGGGGCCGATCCGGTGCAGATTGCCGGGCAGTTCTGTTACCGTTCCAGCCACGGCCTGAGTGCCCCTTGCGTGCCGACCATGACCTGCTGCCCGATCAGCGAGATCCTGCATAACGGCAAGCGCGAGGTCATCACCACCCATGTCCACAAGGATCAGTATGGCGGGGAATTTTCGGTGGAGGTCTCGGCCGCGCCGGTGCGCCTGTCTCTGCCCGGGGGCGAGCAGGATTGCGTGGTGGAATCCATCCGCGACATGGAAAAAGACATCTCGATTTCCCACAAGCAGCGACTGGCCGAAATGGGCAGCCTGGCCGCCGGGGTGGCGCATGAGGTGAACAACCCGCTTTCGGCGATTGCTCTGGCGCTGAATGCGGTCAGTCGGCAGCCCGATCTGCCGGACTCGGCGCGGCAATATCTTGACATTGCCGAGGCCGAGATTGCCAACTGCCAGCAGATCACCGAAAGCCTGCTGCGCCTGTCTTCGCGCCCCAGCGTCAGTAAAGAGCTGGTCGAGCTGGGCAAGGTGATCTCTGACACAGCCACCCTGCTGCGCCTTGAAGCCGAGCAAGCCGGGGTCGAGATCACACAAGACATTGACGGCAATCCCCGCATTCTGGCGCGGGACAGCGATATGCGCACAGTGCTGTTCAATCTGGCCCTGAATGCGATCCATGCGATGCCAGAGGGTGGACAACTGATGCTGAAATGTTATCAAAAAGGGGGTAAAGTCTTTATTCAGGTGCGTGACACCGGGGTGGGCATCCCCGAACGTGATCGTGCCAAGGTGCTGTTACCGTTCTGGACCCGGCGCTCTGACGGCAGTCGCGGGCGTGGGTTGGGGTTGGCGATTTGCGCCTCGATTGTCAAGCAGATGGAAGGCGTGCTTGACTTTTACCCGGTTTCTGGGGGGGGAACCTGTTTCGAAGTCGTGCTGTCAGACGAAGAAGGAGGGGTGGTATGAGTGCAACAAATTCACACCGGATTTTGGTGGTCGAGGATGACAACAGCCTGAACCGGCTGCTTGTGGCACATCTTGAACAACTCGGCCATCGGGTGCAGGGGGTCGATAGCGGCACCCGCGCGCGCGAAGAGATCGAGCGCGCCCGGCCTGACCTGATCCTGCTGGATGTGCGCCTGCCCGATTGCAATGGGCTGGAGCTGTTGACCGAGCTGGCGCAGCGTATCCCGGTTGTGGATTATCTGGTGAAACCGATCAGCTTTGAAACCCTGCAATTTGCCACCGAACGGGCGCTGGAAACGGCCGAGCTGAAGCGCGATCTGAAATACTGGCAGGGCCGGGCGCGGCGCAGCAATGCCGAGATGCTGATCGGCGAAAGCCCGGCGTTGGTCGAGCTGCGCAACCAGATCGCGCTGTTTTCCGCCGCCGATACTCCGGTTCTGATCAAGGGCGCAGGCGGCACGGGCAAAGAGCTGGTCGCTAAAACCCTGCATGAATCCTCGCCCCGCGCCAACCGCCGCTTTGTACCGCTGGATTGCGACCCGGCACAGGAAAACAGCTTTACCGCCGAATTGTTCGGCTATGAGGCCGGGGCAACCAATGGCAACAACATGCCGCAAGAGGGGCTGATCGAACTGGCCTCCGGCGGCACTTTGTTTCTGCGTGACATTGCCGATCTGTCGCTGGCGATGCAGGATCGGCTGTTGCGGGTGATGGAAAGCGGGCGGTTTCGCCGTCTGGGCGGCGGGGAGGATATTGACGCCAATGCCCGCATCATCCTGGCCACCCAGCATGATTTGCAAGAGCTGGTCGGGCAGGGCAAGTTCCGCGCCGATCTGTTTTTCTATCTGAACGCGTTTCAGATCGAGATCCCTCCGCTGCACGACCATGCCCAGGATATCCCCATGCTGGCGCAGTTTTTTCTGGAGCATCGCGGCTTTCAGAAAAAGATCGACAAGGTGCTGACGCCCGAGGCGTTGGAGCTGTTGCAGAATTACGACTGGCCGGGCAATGTGCGCGAATTGCGCAATGCGATTGAGCGCGGGGTGATTGTATCGGGCACCGATCCGCAGCTGCGCCCCGAGCATCTGTCCCTGCAACAGACCTCCGGCACGGGGGGGCTGGCCGGGCAATGCGATGGGGTGATGCTGTGTTTCGAGGACGAACCGACGATGGAGGAGTTGCGGGCCTCTTATCTGCGGCTGTTGCTCGAGCGTCACAATGGCAATCGCAGCAAAGTCGCTAGGGTTTTGGGCATCAGCGAGCGCAACACCTATCGGCTGATCCCCAAGCTGTTGTCCTAGAGCCTGATCCGAGCCGCAGATTCTGGGATCAGAACCCGCTTGCATCCGCCATCTGCCGGGCGGGTCAAGCTTTTTTGCCCGCCACAAAAGGTTAAAATTCCCTGCCAAAATACTGGCCTTCTGCAGGACGGCGCACTAACCTGCCCCCATGCTTTACTTTGCCTCTCTGCGCTTATTGTCCCTGCTGCTCAGCCTGATTGCGGCCTCGGTGGTGATTTTCGCGGTGGTCGAAGTCATCCCCGGCGATCCGGCCGCCTATATGCTGGGGCTGAATGCCCAACCCGACACCATCGCCGCGCTGAAACAAGAGCTGGGGCTGGATGGCAACCTGTGGGCGCGTTATTCGGGCTGGGTGATGGGAATGCTGGGCGGAGATTTCGGCCATTCCTACACATACCGCGTGCCGGTGAGCGAGCTGATCCTGCAGCGGATCTGGGTCTCGCTGCCGCTGGCGCTGATCGCGTTGCTGCTGTCGATGCTGATTGCTTTGCCGGTGGGGCTGCTGGCCGCGGCGCGGCGGGGAAAATTCAGTGATTACAGCGTGATGGGGGCCACCCAGCTGGGCATTGCCGTGCCCAATTTCTGGTTTGCCATGCTGCTGGTACTGGTGTTTGCAGTGCAGCTAAGATGGTTCAGCGCCGGCGGTTTTCCGGGCTGGGACAAAGGCATGCTGACGGGGCTCAAGGCGCTGACCCTGCCGGCCATCGCGCTGGCATTGCCACAGGCTTCGATTCTGGCGCGGGTGATGCGCTCTTCCCTGCTGGAAACCCTGACACAGGACTATATCCGCACCGCCCGCGCCAAAGGCTTGACCCGCCCGCAAACCCTGCGCCGCCACGCGCTGCGCAACGCCATGATCCCGGTTCTGACCATCATTGGCTTGCAGTTTTCATTCCTGCTGGCCGGGGCGATCATCATCGAAAATGTGTTCTACCTGCCGGGGCTGGGACGGCTGATTTTCCAGAGCATCACCCAACGCGATCTGATCGTGGTCGAAAGCACCGTGATGCTGCTGGTGTTTGCGGTCATTCTGGTGACCTTTCTGGTCGATCTGGCCTATGCCGCGGTTGACCCGCGTTTAAGGAAGCACCGATGAAGCTGCCCATCCAACTGAAAATCGGCCTGACCCTGACCGGGTTTTTTCTGGGCATCGTGGCGCTGTCTTTCATCTGGACGCCCCATGACGTCACCACCCTGACGATCCGCGACAAGCTGCAGGCACCCTCGGCCACCTACTGGCTGGGCACCGATCATCTGGGGCGGGATCTGCTGTCGATGCTGATGGTGGGGGCGCGCACTTCGATCGCGGTGGCGATTGTGGCGGTGGGCATTGGCGTTGGGCTGGGCGTGCCGCTGGGGCTGATGGCGGCGGCGCGGCGGGGCAGCCTGCTGGATGAGATCGTGATGCGCGGCAATGATCTGATCTTTGCCTTCCCCTCGCTGATGATCGCCATTCTGATCACCGCCGTGTTTGGCCCATCGGCGCTGAACGCCATTCTGGCGATCGGCATTTTCAACATCCCGGTCTTTGCCCGGGTCAGCCGTGGCGCAGCGCTGTCGATCTGGACGCTGGATTATATCATGGCCGCCCGCACCTTTGGCAAAGGCGCGTTTCGCATATCCGCCGAACATATCCTGCCTAACATCGCCAATCTGCTGATCGTGCAGGGCACCATCCAGTTTTCGCTGGGCATTCTGGCCGAAGCCAGCCTGTCTTATGTCGGGCTGGGGGCACAACCGCCCACCCCCAGCTGGGGCCGGATGCTGGCCGAATCCCAGACATTTTTCTACAGCAACCCGATGCTGGCCCTGCTGCCGGGATGCGCGATCATCCTGATGGTGCTGGGGCTGAACCTGATGGGCGACGGGCTGCGCGACCTGCTGGACCCGCGCATTCGGAGGCAACGGCAATGATCTCCTTCGACAAGCTCAGCCTGTCGATCCATGACAGCGCGATTTTGAACAACGTCAGCTTTGACATCCCGCAGGGGCAGATTGTCGGGCTGGTGGGGGAAAGTGGCTCGGGCAAATCCATGACCGCGCTGTCGCTGATGCAGCTGCTGCCCGAGGGCAGCCAGTGCAGCGGCCGGGTGTTGCTGGAGGAACGCGACCTGTTGACGCTGAACGAAGCCCAGCTGTGCGAGATCCGCGGCAATGAGGTCGGGATGATCTTTCAAGAGCCCATGACCGCCCTGAACCCGGTGAAAACCATTGGCGATCAGGTGGCCGAGACCCTGTTGATCCACGGCAAATCCTCCCGCAGCGAGGCCGAGCGCATCGCCCGCCAGATGCTCGACCGAGTCGGCCTGCCTGCTGATCAGTTTCCGGCCAGTCGCTTCCCGCACGAGCTTTCCGGCGGGCAGCGCCAGCGGGTGTGCATCGCCATGGCCATCGCGCTGCGCCCCAAATTGCTGATCGCGGATGAACCCACAACCGCGCTGGATGTCACCACTCAGGCGCAGATTCTGGCGCTGCTGCGCGATCTGGTCGATCAGGAAAACATGTCGCTGCTGCTGATCACCCATGATCTGGCGGTGGTGGCCGAAACCGCCGATCATGTGGCGGTAATGCGCCACGGTGAAATCGTCGAACAAGGGCCGTGCCAGCAACTGTTTCGCGCCATGTCGCACCCCTATACCAAACAGCTGTTCGAGGCTTCATCGCATCAGCCGCAGCGCTCCGAAATCGCGCAACCCACCCCAATTTTGCAGGTCCGAGAGGTGATCCGCGACTATACCCGCCGGCGCAGCAACCCGTTCCGGGCTCCTGTCCGGTTTCGCGCCGTGGACCGGGTCAGCTTTGATCTGCATCGCGGCGAAAGCCTGGGGCTGGTCGGGGAAAGCGGCTGTGGCAAATCCACCCTGACCCGGGCGATTTTGGGGCTGGAGCCGCTGCAAGGCGGGCAGATTTCGCTGCTGGGCCAGCCGGTTCTGACCGGGCGCAAAATGCCGCCCGAGCAGCGCAAGAAACTGCAAGTGGTGTTTCAGGACCCCTACGGCAGCTTCAACCCCCGCCACAGGGTCAAGCGCCTGCTGCAAGAGCCTTTCCATCTGGGAAAACCCCCGGATGATCCGCGCAAACATGCCGCCGAAGCGCTGCAAAATGTCGGCATCGAACCCGCCGCGATGGAGCGCTACATCCACGAATTTTCCGGCGGCCAGCGCCAGCGCATCGCCATTGCCCGCGCTTTGGTACTGCACCCCGATCTGATCATTCTGGACGAGGCTGTCTCGGCGCTGGATGTGTCGATCCGCGCCCAGATCCTCGATCTGCTGGCCGATCTGCAAACCCGGCTTGACCTGTCTTACCTGTTCATCAGCCACGATCTGACCGTGGTCCGGGCGATCACCGACCGGGTGCTGGTGATGCAGGCCGGAAAAATCGTTGAACAAGGCCCGACCGGGCAAATCTTTGCCGATCCGCAACACCCCTACACCCGCGAATTGCTGGCCGCCGCGCCGCAAATTCCGGCCAACTGGCAGGAGGCAACCCATGCTGAGTAAACTCTGGTATCCCACCGACAAAATCTTTATCTCGGGCGACTGGCACCCGCCGCGTTCGGGGCAGAGCGTGCCGCTGGAAAACCCTTCGACTGGGCAAATCATGGCGCAAATCGCCCGTGGTCAGGCCGAGGATATTGACGATGCCGTTTCGGCGGCACAAACCGCGCTGGAGGGGGGGTGGGGCCGGATGAGCGCCCTTGAGCGGGGCCGCATCCTGACCCGCCTTGGCCAGCTGATCCTTCAACGGGTGGACGCGCTGGCCGAAATCGAAGCCGCCGATGTCGGCAAACCGCTGACCCAAGCCCGCAATGACGCCATCGCCATGGCCCGCTATATGGAATTTTACGGCGGCGCGGCCGATAAAATCCACGGCGAAACCATCCCCTATCTGCCCGGCTATACGGTTTACACCCTGCGCGAACCCCATGGGGTGACCGGCCATATCGTGCCGTGGAATTATCCGATGCAGATCATTGGCCGCTCGGTTGGGGCGGCGCTGGCGATGGGCAATGCCTGTGTGCTGAAACCGGCCGAAGAGGCCTGCCTGACCGCGTTGGCCTTCGCCGCGCTGGCGCAAGAGGCCGGGCTGCCCGCAGGAGGGCTCAACGTGGTGCCGGGGCTGGGCCAGGAGGCCGGGGCGGCGCTGTCGGCCCATCCGGGCGTGCAGCATCTGTCCTTTACCGGATCGGTCGAGGTGGGCAAATTGGTGCAAAGCGCGGCGGCGCAGAATGTGGTGCCGGTGACGCTGGAGCTGGGCGGCAAATCGCCCCAGATCGTGTTCGCCGACGCCGATCTGGACGCGGCCCTGCCCTTTCTGGTCGGCGCTTGCATCCAGAATGCGGGCCAGACCTGCTCGGCCTCTTCCCGGGTGCTGGTGCAGCGTTCGATCTATGACGAGGTGCTGGAGCGCATGGCCGCCCGTTACCGCGATTTGCGGGTGGGTCCGGCGATGGCGGACCTCAATCTGGGGCCGCTGATCTCGGGACGGCAAAAGCAGATCGTCACCGATTTCATCGCCCGGGGTGCGGATTTGCGCATCGCGGCCCAAGGCCAACTGGCCCCCGATGCCCCGGCAGACGGCCATTATGTGCTGCCGACCCTGTTCGCCGATGTCCCGCCGGATCACATTCTGGCCCAGTCGGAAATTTTTGGCCCCGTGCAGGTGGTGATCCCGTTTGAGGACGAAGCCGAGGCCATCGCCATCGCCAATGGCACCGAATTCGGTCTGGTCGCCGCCGTCTGGAGCCGCGATGGGGGCCGGCAAATGCGGCTGGCCAAAGCGCTCAAGGCCGGGCAGGTGTTCATCAACAATTACGGTGCCGGTGGCGGAGTCGAGTTGCCCTTTGGCGGGGTCGGCAAATCCGGGCATGGGCGGGAAAAGGGTTTTGAAGCGCTTTACGGATTTTCAACCTTAAAAACAGTGGCCGCCCATCATGGCGAAGCCACCAGCGGATCAGGGAGAGAGATATGAAACTAGCAGGCAAAACCGCCATCGTTACCGGCGCGGGGTCGGGCTTTGGCGCCGGCATCGCCCGCAAATTTGCCGCCGAGGGGGCAAAGGTGATGCTGGCCGACATAACAATGCCGGCACCACCCATCTGCCGGGGCCGCTGGAGCAGGTCTCGGAGGCCGATTTTGACCGGGTGTTCGCGGTCAACGCCAAATCGGTGTTTCTGACCGCCCGCGAAATCGTGCCGCTGATGAAAGCCGCCAAAACCGGAGCCATCCTGAACGTGGCCTCAACCGCCGGGGTCTCGCCACGGCCCAATCTGAACTGGTATAACGCCTCCAAGGGCTGGATGATCACGGCGACCCGCACCATGGCGGTCGAGCTGGCCCCGTTCGGCATCCGGGTCAACGCCATCAACCCGGTGGCCGGGGAAACGCCACTGCTGAAAAGCTTTATGGGCCAGGACACCCCGGAAATCCGTGCCAAATTCCTGTCCACCATCCCGCTGGGCCGGTTTTCGACCCCCGAAGATATGGGCAATGCGGCGGCGTTTCTGTGTTCGGACGAGGCTTCGATGATCACCGGCGTGGCGATGGAGGTCGATGGCGGGCGCTGCATTTAAGGCGCTTTTCAATCGAGTTCAGACAAGGGGAACACCATGAAACCAGGCGCGATGAATTTGATCACCGATGTGGCCGGCTTGCGGGTGGGCAATGCCGAGGATGCGCATCTCAAATCCGGGGTCTCGGTGCTGCTGGGGGAGGAACCCTTTACCGCCGCAGTGCATGTGATGGGCGGGGCCCCCGGCAGCCGGGAAACCGACCTGCTGGCCCCGGACAAGATGGTGCAACAGGTGGATGCGCTGGTGCTGTCCGGGGGCTCGGCCTTTGGGTTGGATGCGGCCTCGGGCGTGGTTGAGGGGCTGCGGCAACAAGGGCGCGGCTTTGATGTGGGCGGGCAGACGGTGCCGATCGTGCCGGCCGCGATCCTGTTTGATTTGCTCAATGGGGGGGATAAGAATTGGGATCACAACCCCTATGGCGGGTTGGGCTGGCAGGCGCTGGCCAAGGCTGATCCGGTGTTTGAGCTGGGCAGCCACGGGGCCGGAGCCGGCGCCACGGTGGAGGGGCTGAAAGGCGGGCTGGGCTCGGCATCGCTGGTGCTGGAGTGCGGCGTGACGATTGGGGCGCTGGTGGCGGTCAATGCGCTGGGGGCGGTGACGGTGGGAGATGGGCCGGAGTTCTGGGCCAAACCGTTCGAAATGGAGGGCGAGTTTGGTAATGGGCCGCTGGCTAGCCACTATGATCCGGGGGTTGAGCCCCACCCCGAAGCGCAGCTGGGCCAGAACACCACGATTGCGATTGTCGCCACGGATGCGCAGCTGACTCAGGCCCAGACCCAACGCATGGCCACCGCCGCCCATGACGGCATGGCCCGGGCGATTGTGCCCAGCCACACGCCGTTTGACGGAGATCTGATCTTTGGTCTGTCCACCGGCGCACGGGAGCTGCCCGATCCGGTGTTTGATCCGATCCGTCTGGGGCATGGGGCGGCGGTGTGTCTGGCGCGGGCAATTGCGCGGGGGGTGTTTGCGGCCAGCCCGGCCGAAGGGGATGTTTTGCCGACTTGGAAGCAGAAATTCGGCGGGTAGCGGGAAAGCTGTGGCCCTTTGACAAGACCTCTGATTAACCGAGCGCCCCTTTCAACAGTTCCGCCCGGCCGATAGGCCGGGCTGCGCCTGCCTGCCCCCCGGCAGGGCGCAGCCCTGTGTTCTACAAATTGAGCAAAGCCAAGCAGGGCACGTTACACCCCAGCAATCCGCTAAACCGCCGCTTTACGGCTCTCTTCCAGATAAATCTCGCGCAACCGCGTTGCCACCGGTCCCGGCGTGCCATCGCCCAGCTTCGCGCCGTCGATTTCCACCACCGGCATCACAAAACTGCTGGCCGAGGTCACAAACGCCTCATCCGCCTGCTGCGCCTCGTCCACGCTGAAGGGCCGTTCCTCAACCTCCATCTGCGCCTCTTTGGCATAGCGCAGCACCGCCGCCCGGGTGATGCCGTGCAGGATGTGGGTGGACAGATTGCGGGTGATGATCTTGCCGTCCTTGATGATATAGGCGTTGTTCGAGGTGCCCTCGGTCACCATCCCATCTTCAACCATCCAGGCATCATCACAGCCCGCGGCCTTGGCCATCATCTTGCCCATGCTGGGATAGAGCAGCTGCACGGTTTTAATATCGCGCCGCGCCCAGCGTTGGTCGGCAATCGAGATGATTTTCAACCCCTTTTTCGCCTCCGGGCTGTCGGCCAGACCGGGCTTGTTCTGGGTAAACAGCACAATGGTGGCCGGGGTTTTATCCGGGTCTGGGAACACGAAATCACGATCATCGGGCGCGCCGCGAGTGATTTGCAGATAGATCAGCCCCAGATCAATGCCGTTCAGCCGCACCAACTCGCGATGCACCTCCAAAAGATCATCCATGCTGATCGGGTTGACCATGTCCAGCTCATCCAGCGAGCGTTGCAGACGTTTGGCGTGGCCGTCGAAATCAATCAGCTTTCCGTCCAGAACGGTGGTGACCTCGTAAACCCCGTCGGCCATCAAAAAGCCGCGGTCAAAGATCGAAACCTTGGCGTCCTCTTCGGCCATATAGGCTCCGTTCAGATAAACAGTGCGGCTCATGATCTTGTCTCCTGTCCTAACCCCAGAGTTTGCTGCTGGGGGGATGCACTCCGGCATCATCATATGTCAATGGCGTATCGCGGTCCTCGGCCAGCAAAAGCGGCCCATCCAAATCTGTATAGGCCACGCCCTGCGCAATCAAGGTCGCCGGTGCCATCGCCAGCGAAGACCCCACCATGCAGCCCACCATGATCTGATAGCCTTGCGCCTGTGCTGCCTGTTTCAGGCGCAAAGCCTCGGTCAGACCGCCGGTTTTATCCAGCTTGATATTGACCACATCATATTTCCCGGCCAAAGCGGGCAGGCTTTGCGTGTCATGGCAGCTCTCATCGGCGCAAACCGGCACCGGGCGGAGCATATCCCGCAAGGCGTCATCCTGATCCGCCGGCAAGGGCTGTTCCACCAGTTTCACCCCCAGACGCAGCAAATGCGGGGCCAGATCGGCGTAAATCTCGGGGCTCCAGCCCTCATTGGCGTCAATGATGATCGGCGCATCCGGTGCCCCGGCACGCACGGCCTCAAGCCGGGGCATGTCATCCGGGGTGCCCAGCTTGATTTTCAACAGCGGGCGAAACGCGTTTTCGGCGGCCTGCTGGCGCATCTTGTCGGGGCTGTCCAACGACAGGGTATAAGCGGTGATCTGAGGACCGGGCCGCGCGATCCCCGCCAGTTGCCACACCCGCTTGCCGGTCTGTTTCGCCTCAAGATCCCACAGCGCACAATCCACCGCATTACGCGCCGCCCCGGCGGGCAGCGCCTCTTGCAAGTCTTGACGGGTAATCCCCTCGGGCAGGGCTTCGATTTGCGCCGTCACGCTGTCCAGAGACTCGCCATAGCGCGCATAGGGCACACATTCGCCCCAGCCGGTGTGGCCATCGCGGCTGATCTTGACCGTCAGAACCTCGGCCTGACTGCGCGAGCCCCGCGAAATGGTGAAAACCTGCGCCAGCCGGAACCGATCGGCAGTAATCGAAATCGTCATATCATTCCTCCGCCTGTCACCCTAAAGCGCCTGCAAAGCATCGACAAGCCGCCCGGCCCCCTGACGGAACGGATCAACCGCCGGCAACCCCATGCGTTTTTCCAGATCGGCCAGATAAGACAGCGCCTGATCCTCGCCAAAATGCTGGGTGTTGACCGAAATCCCGGCCACCTGACAGGCGGGATTAACCACGCGGGCCATCGGCAGGGCGGTGTCGCGCAAACGCTCCAGCGAAGGCAGGCCGTATTCGGGCAGGCCGCGCATATGGGTGCGGGTGGGCTCATGCGCCAAAATCAGCGCATCGGGCTGGCCGCCATGGATCAGAGCCATGGTCACACCGGAATAAGAGGCATGAAACAAGCTGCCTTGCCCTTCGATATGATCCCAATGATCATCGTCATTGTCCGGGGTCAGATATTCGATCGCTCCGGCCATGAAATCGGCCACCACCGCATCCAGAGGCACCCCATGCCCGGTGATCAGAATCCCGGTCTGGCCGGTGGCGCGAAAAGTGGATTTCAGGCCGCGCTTGTTCATTTCCGCATCCATCGCCAGCGCGGTATACATCTTGCCCACCGAACAATCGGTGCCCACCGCCAGCACCCGCTTGCCGCTGCGCTTTTTACCATTGGCAATCGGATACCCCACTGAGGGCACCCGCACATCATGCAAGGTCGCGCCAAAGGTCTGCGCCGCGGCCACCAGCCGGCCTTCGTCGCGCAACAGATTGTGCAGGCCGCTGGCCACGTCGATTTCCATCTGCAGCGCCTTGACGATCACATCCAGCCAGCTATCCGAGATATGCCCGCCGCGATTGGCCACCCCGATCACCATGGTTCTGACCCCGGCGGCTTTGGCCTGTTCCAGAGTCATATCCGTCAGCCCCAGATCAGCGCCGCAGCCGGGCATCCGCAGCTGGCCCAACGCGTTTTCAGGCCGCCAATCGGTGATCCCCTGCGCCACCTTGGCCGCCAGCTGATCAGGCGCATCGCCCAGGAACAACAGATATGGTGTCTCGATCATGATTCTCTCTCCGCTGAATTCATCTTTGGCCATAATAGCGGGGCAAATCGGTGAATGTTTTACCCAAATCGCCGGGAACCGGGCACGAAATGCAAGAATTGGGTTGAACGGGTTGCTGTTTTCGAAGATTCTTCGAAATATAGCCGTTGATTAGAAGATTCCGGGGAAAAGCGCATCCCTCGAATCCCGGCGACTCTGCGACCTTGCGCAAGGGGGCGCAGTATTATACCAAATCCTCAGCCTATTTCGCAATTTCATTACTCACAGGATCCCCAATATGAGCTTTCGCATCCAACCCGCTTCGCCCGCCCGTCCGAACCGTTGCCAGCTGTTCGGCCCCGGCTCTCGCATCGCATTGTTCGAAAAAATGGCCGCCAGTGCCGCGGATGTGATCAATCTGGATCTGGAGGATAGCGTGGCGCCTTCGGACAAGGACAGCGCGCGCAAGAATGTGATCGAGGCGATCAATGATATCGACTGGGGCAACAAGACCCTGAGCGTGCGCATCAACGGGCTGGACACGCCTTATTGGTATCGCGATGTGGTGGATATTCTGGAGCAAGCCGGCGATCGGATTGACCAGTTCATGATCCCCAAGGTCGGCAATGCCGCCGATATTTACGCCGTCGATGCGCTGGCCACCGCGGTTGAAACCGCCAAGGGGCGCAGCAAGCCGGTCAATTTTGAGGTCATCATCGAAAGCGCCGCCGGGTTGTCGCATGTCGAAGACATCGCCGCCGCATCCCCACGCCTGCAAGCCATGTCGCTGGGGGCAGCGGATTTTGCCGCCAGTATGGGGATGCAGACCACGGGGATCGGGGGGACTCAGGAAAATTACTACATGCACCATGAGGGGCAAAAATTCTGGTCCGACCCGTGGCATTGGGCGCAGACCGCCATCGTTGCCGCCTGTCGCACCCATGGGCTGCTGCCGGTGGATGGGCCGTTTGGCGATTTTTCCGATGATGACGGCTTTTTGGCGCAGGCCCGGCGGTCGGCGACATTGGGGATGGTGGGCAAATGGGCGATCCATCCGAAACAGATCGCGCTGGCCAATGAGGTGTTCACGCCGTCCGAAGCTCAGGTGGCCGAAGCGCGCGAGATTCTGGCAGCCATGGAACAGGCCAAGGCCAATGGCGAAGGTGCCACGGTTTACAAGGGCCGGTTGGTGGATATTGCCAGCATCAAGCAGGCCGAAGTGATCGTGCAGCAGGCCGAGATGATCGGCGGCTAGCAAGGGGATCGCGGCCCCTTGGGGAGAAGATCAAGACCTCTGCCAAATGGCATCCCCCATCTAACTGTCCCGCCCGGCCGATAGGCCGGGCTGCGCCTGCCTGCCCCCCCGGCAGACGCATTCGCGCCCGCCCAGGCAGGCGCAGCCCTCTGCTCTTTGGATCAAACATCGTGATGCAGAGTCACGCCACCAAGCCAACACAAATATCAGTCAACAAATCTGCGGGCGCGGTATCATCCGGGCTGTTCAGATAAACCTCGTAACAAGGCTGATCACTGAGCTCACGGCCCGAATTGGGCAACCATTCGCCATAGAGATAGGTATAAGCCTCTTTCAGCCCGGCATATGGCCCCTTGTAATGCAACACCGCCACCGGACCGGCAGCAATCCGCAACTCTTCAAACCCTTCGGGCAGCGGCAAATCTTCGGCCACATCAACCCCGGCAAAGGAGCGCAGCTCAGCCTCGGCCACCGCATCGGGATCGTCAAAATACATGCCCAGCATACCGCGAACCTGCGGCCACAAATTTCGGCTGGTCACAATCGCGCTCAGCTTTTCAAACGTCTGACCAATATCCATATACGCCCCCCGATGCGGCAACCCGACCAGCCGGCGTTTCGGGGCATTTTGAATTTCAACTGGGAACATTTTCAGATCTCCTTTTCTGCGCAACATTTGCGGCAATTCGATTTTACCAATTTTGCGAAACGCACCGGGGCTGACCCCATAGGCGCTGCGAAACGCCCGGATAAAGCTCTGCTGGCTGCCATAGCCCAGCCTGCGCGCCACCTCTTCCTGCGACCAATCGCGCTGCACCAGCCAGCAAGCCCCGCGATGCAACCGAATGCGCCGCACCGCCGCAGCACAGGTTTCGCCGGTCACCGCATGAAACACCCGGTGCCAGTGAAACCGCGACATCGCCGCCACATCGGCCAGCGCATCCAGCGATAGATCTTGATCGACATTCTCATAAATGTGGTCGATCACCCGCAACAAGCGCTTTTCATAATCGTTCTGCATCATCGGGCCCTTTGGCTTGTTTCACAGCATTGTCTTACCAGATGCCCCATTCACAAATCTTGCTATATTGCATATTCCTGAAATCACCGCCATATATCGGCCAAGCAAATGTTCGGAGCACAACATGACAAACTATCTGGAATTTGAAAAGCCACTGGCCGAAATCGAAAGAAAAGCGCAAGAGCTTCGGGTGATGGCGCGGGCCAATGAAGAGATGGATGTCGATACCGAAGCGGCGGCGCTGGACAAAAAAGCCGCCAATATGCTGAAAGAAATCTATGGCGATCTGACCCCGTGGCGCAAATGTCAGGTGGCGCGTCATCCCGACCGGCCGCATTGCCGCGACTATATTTACGCGCTGTTCAACGAATACACCCCGCTGGCCGGGGATCGCAATTTTGCCGATGATCACGCCGTGATGGGCGGCCTTGGCCGGCTGGGCGATACCCCCGTGATGGTGATTGGGCTGGAAAAGGGCTATGATACCAAAACCCGGATCGAGCGCAATTTCGGCATGGCCCGCCCTGAGGGCTATCGCAAAGCCATCCGGCTGATGAGCATTGCCGATCGTTTTGGCCTGCCGATCATCACCCTGGTCGACACCCCCGGTGCCTATCCCGGCAAGGGGGCCGAAGAGCGCGGCCAGAGCGAGGCCATTGCCCGTTCCACCGAAAAATGCCTGCAAGTCAAAGTGCCGCTGATCGCGGTGGTGATTGGCGAAGGCGGCTCGGGCGGGGCGGTGGCGCTGGCCACGGCGAACCGGCTGCTGATGCTGGAACATTCAATCTATTCGGTGATCTCGCCCGAAGGCTGCGCTTCGATCCTGTGGAAAGACGCGGAAAAAATGCGTGAAGCGGCCGAGGCGCTGCGGCTGACGGCTCAGGATCTGAAAAAGCTGGGCGTGGTTGACGGCGTGATCAAAGAGCCACTGGGCGGCGCGCATCGCGACCGCGAGGGCACGATTGAAAGCGTGGGCAAAGCGCTGGAAAAAGCGGTGAAAGAGCTGTCACGCAAAAGGCCCAACACTCTGCTGAAAGACCGGCGTGACAAATTCCTGAAAGTCGGCAGCAAAGGGTTGGCGGATTAACACCGGCCTTGGGGGCGTTGACGGCCCCGACTTGCGCAAGCGCGTTGGGTGCGGGGCGGATGATGCGCTGAGAAAACGTTTCGCCGCCTTGTCATAGCAGAACACATTCCTAGACATGCCTGTGATCTGACTGGATTTCGGCATTCCTTCCCCCCCCCCCGAACAAGCACAAAAAAATGCCGCACTGCATAAACAGCGCGGCATTTCTTGTTTGTGTCAGGTGAGCGGCTATTAAAAGCCCAGACCTTCGTATTTCTTTTTAAACTTGGAAACCCGGCCGCCGGTGTCCAGCAGGCGGGTGCCGCCGCCGGTCCAGGCAGGGTGAACCGATGGGTCAACTTCCAGCGATAGCTGATCGCCTTCGGCCCCATAGGTGGATTTCATCTGAATGATCGTGCCATCGGTCATTTTGACATTGATCATGTGGTAATCGGGGTGAATGCCTTTTTTCATCTCGACGGCTCCCTTAAGATTTCTTGGGCTTGTAGGTGGTGTCTTCGGCGATACGGGCCGATTTGCCACGGCGCGAGCGCAGATAGTAAAGCTTGGCCCGGCGCACACGGCCCCGGCGCACCACGGTGATGCTGTCGATATTGGTCGAATGCAGCGGGAACACGCGCTCAACCCCTTCGCCAAAGGAAATTTTGCGCACGGTGAACGACCCGGCAATGCCCGAGCCGTTTTTGCGGCTGATGCAAACGCCTTCGTAGCTTTGCACACGGGTGCGGGTGCCCTCGGTCACTTTGTAACCAACGCGGACGGTGTCACCGGCCTTGAAATCCGGGATGTCTTTGGACAGCGCGGCGATTTGCTCGGCTTCCAGCTGTGCGATCAGGTTCATCTGAAACGCTCCTTCATGTTGCTCGCGGTTTGCTCCGCGAAGTGTTGCTGCGGCCCTATTGCTCTTGGTCTTCTTTCGGGTCCCTATCGTGTTTCTCACAATAAGCCCGCCAGAGATCGGGTCGCCGTTGCTTGGTCAGCCTTTCGGCCATGTCCCGGCGCCAGTCAGAGATATTCGCGTGATGGCCGGACAGAAGAATTTCCGGGATCGCGCGGCCCTTCCAGGTCGCCGGTCTTGTATATTGCGGGTGTTCCAGCAGGCCATGCGAAAATGATTCGTCCTCGCAGGACTCCTGGTTGCCCAGAACGCGCGGTATAAGACGGACTGTGGCATCAATCAAGGCCTGAGCCGCAATCTCTCCGCCTGTCAGCACAAAATCCCCCAAACTGACCTCTTCAATGGCGAATTCTTCGATCACCCGCTCATCCACGCCCTCAAAACGGCCACAAAGCAGGGTGATCCCGTCGGATTTGGCGAATCGCTGCACCATCTGTTGCGTCAGCGTTTTGCCGCGCGGAGACAGATAGATCACCGGCCATTTCTGCTTATCCGCCGGGGTGCCCTTGCCCGCGACTTCGAGCGCCCGCCCGACCACATCGGCACGCAACACCATCCCGGCCCCACCGCCGGCGGGGGTGTCATCGACGTTTTTGTGTTTGCCTTCGCCAAAGGGGCGCAGATCAATGGTGTGCAACTGCCACAACCCGTTTTGCAGGGCCCGCCCGGTTAGAGACTGCCCCAACACGCCGGGAAAAGCCTGCGGAAACAGAGTCACCACCCGGGCCTGCCAGACATGGGGCAGGCGGGGTGGCTCGGCCATCAGATCGCTGGGCTGCAGGCTGGCCGAAATCGACTTGCGGCCATGGGATTTGCTGGGGGGATCGGGGTTGGTCATGTTGGATGCGGGCTTTTGTAAGGTTGCGGGCAGTATGGCCCGGGGCGTTGTTGCTTTTAGCAAGCATTGGGGCGCGGGGACAAGATGGGAAATAGGGGCTGCGACCTATGGGGCCGGTTTGGGTGGGATACAGGGGGAGGGGCGTGTGGAGCGTTCGTGGATTTTATAGTCATACACGCACAAAACAATTTTGACCCCCTCCAGCCCGATGGGCGGCCGGTCCGCCCACGCCCAAGCAGACAGGCCAGTTACGGGGTCGTGAAAACGGGCTGTGTTAAGCTCCTTGGCATCAGTGAAGTCGGTTCCAGTCAGATTTGCCCCGCCAAACTGTGCTTTCCCGAGTTTGGCTCCTTGCAACTGCGCATTCCAGAGGCTGGCCCCTTGCAACTGCGCACTCGGGAGGTTGGCCCCTTGCAACTGCGTACCCCAGAGTTCGGCTCCTTGCAAATGCGCACCCCAGAGTTCGGCCCTTTGCAAATGCGCACCCCAGAGTTTGGCCTCTTGCAACTGCGCGTCCCGGAGGTCGGCCTCTTGCAACTGCGCTTTCCAGAGATCAACTCCTTGCAATTGCGCACCCCTAAGGTCAGCCTTCTGCAAATTGACCTTTCGCAGATAGGTCGGGGTTTTACAGCGCAACTTCTCCGCATCCCAACCGCCGCCCATATGCGCACAAGACAGGTTGATGCCCTGAAGTGGAATGCCCAGACCATTCAGATATTCCAGCGCTGGGCCTTTGCCGGAATTGCCGCTGGTGCGGGTGGTGATCAGGCTCCAGGCGCGGTTGATCGCTTCGGCCTGTCGTTCGTCATGGGCTTCTTTGATTTCGCGCAAGGTGGCCGTGTTGACTTTGCTTTGCGCTTCATAGGCCATCAGCGTTTCGGTATTGACGATGCTTTGTTCTTTATATGCGGCCAGTGTCTCAGAATTAACAACGCTCTGCTCGCGATAAGCCCAAACACCAACCGCAACCGCGATTAGAATCGCCACAAATACCCCTCTTTCAATCCAGCCCCAGAGCCCCAGAATATCCCGCCCGCTGGCGGTGTGAGCGTGGCGGCGGGGGAGGGGGCGTTTGCGGCTCTGGCGCAGGGTGAGGCGGTTTTTCGGCATTGGGGGATCCTGGATCACTTGCGAAACTGTAGCACTGCTTGGCACGCGGTCAAGCTGTTCCGAGGTCTTTCGGTGTGGGTGGGGGAGCCTATGAAACGCAGCATTGTGGGCTGAGCCAAAGGTTGCCGGGCTGCGCCTGCCTGGGGAGGCGCTTGTGCGGGGCGTTGGGGTAAGCGAACCCTGCGAATAAAATGTGGCGTTTCAGTGTGTTGATAGGGGTGATTGCGCCTGCCGGGGGGCAGGCAGGCTTAAGGACGGCCCTGAGGCCGGGCGGGGCAGATTAAATGGACGATGCTCTAGTCCAAGAACTCCCAACTGTCCGCCCCGTCGAAGTGGCGGACGGTCAGCATGTGCATGACCTCAAGCGGGGCCATACGCAGGTTCACAGCGAACCGATCCTGATCCGCGTTCTTCCCCGCGCTCCAATGCGTGATGCACCCACATGTTTTACAGGCGTGGAAGTCGATCATGTGATCGCCCCAACTGTAGGTTTTCGTGTGATCCTGCCCGGTCAGGATTGCACCGTCATTGGGCGGGCAATGCGCCCAATACGCACCATAGCGGCGACATATGGAACAGTTGCAAGACACCACAAACTTCGGCGCGCTGACCTCGAACGTTACGGCCCCGCAGTGACACGCGCCTTGGATCATCTTAGCCATTTTCATCCCCTCTCAGTGCCGCACTCAACACAGCCTCGCAATGTATATGGGTTGTGTCAAATACCGGGACCGCGACGTTAAGCCTTGTGTTTGTGACGCCCCGCTCAACGGGTCAGGACAAGACCCCACCAAACAAAAACGCGCCCGTCCCATGGCAGGCGCGTTTTCAGGGGTCATGGGCCGTGGTTAGATACCCACATCAATGATGGCTTTGGCTAGCACCGGGATGGTGGCTTCGTTAAGGCCGGCGATGTTCATCCGGCTGTCGCTGATCATGTAAATTCCATGCTCGCTGCGCAGTTTTTCAACCAGATCCGGGGTCGTCCCAAGTTGCGAGAACATGCCGCGATGCTGCGCCAGAAAGGCAAAACGATCCGAGCCCGACAGGCGTTGCAGCTCGGCCGCCAGTTGCTCGCGCAGTTTCAGCATTCCCAGCCGCACATTTTCCAGCTCGTCCTGCCAATCGGCCTTGAGCGCCTCATCCTGCAAAATCATCGTCACCAACCGGGCACCGTGATCGGGCGGGAAGGAGTAATTCTGCCGGTTCAGAAACGCCAGATTGGCCTGTGCCAGCGGCTGCGTTTCGGCGTCTTGCGAGACCGTCATCAGGATGCCGGTGCGCTCGCGATAGATGCCGAAATTTTTCGAACAGCTGGCGGCGATCAGCGTTTCCGGCAGGCTGGCGGCCACAAGGCGCACGGCTTCGGCATCCTCTTGCAGGCCGTCTCCGAAGCCCTGATAGGCGATGTCAATCAATGGAGTCGCGCCCACCTTTTGCAGCAAGGCGATCACCTCGCGCCACTGGGTCAGGTTCAGATTGGCGCCGGTCGGGTTGTGACAGCAGCCATGCAGCAGCACCACATCCCCGGCCTTGATTCCGGCCAGATCGGCCATCATGCCGTCAAAATCCACGCCGCGGGTGGCTTCGTCAAAATAGCGGTATTCGGCCATCTTCATGCCGACATATTTGATGATCGAAGGGTGGTTCGGCCAGGTCGGGTTGGAAATCCAGATGGTGGCGTCCGGGTTGGCCATCTTGATCAGTTCGACCGCCTGACGGATCGCCCCGGTGCCCCCCGGAGTCGCCGCCGCCGCGACATTGGCCCGCGCCACGCTGTCGCCCAGCACCAGATCGACCATGACATCCCCATATTCGGGCTCGCCGGCCAGGCTGGTGTATTTCTTGGTCTGCTCGGTTTCCCAGAGCTGCTTTTCCGCCGCTTTGACCGCCCGCATCACCGGGGTGTTGCCATTGGCGTCCTTATAGATCCCGACCCCCAGATCAATCTTGTCGGTGCGTGGATCCTGACGGTAAATCTGCATCAATTGCAGGATTTTATCCGCCGGTTGAGGTTTCAGGTTGGTCAGCATGTGTTTGCTCCTTTCGCAACTTTCAGATCACTGGGCATTCCCCATTCACACCACGACCCATCATAGACGGCGTGGTTGTCATGGCCGAGGCGGCTGAGCGCCAGATTGATGATGGTCGAGGTCACGCCCGAGCCGCAGGTCGAAATTACCGGCTTGCTCAGATCAACCCCGGCTTTGTCAAACTCCGCCTGCAGCGCGGCGTTGTCTTTCAGGGTGCCATCGGCCCTGATCAGATCGGTGAAACAGAGATTTTTCGAATTGGGGATATGGCCGCTGCGCAAACCGGGGCGGGGTTCGGGCTCCTCGCCCAGAAAACGCGCGGCGTTGCGGGCATCGACGATCTCGTAATCCCCCAGCTTCGATGCTGCGGCAATCTGGGTGACATCCTTGACCATTTGCGGCTGAAAATGCGCATACATGTGCCGGTCGCGAATAATGGGCGGGGTGTCGGTGACCGGGTGGCCTTCGGCGATCCATTTGGGCAGCCCGCCATCCAGCACGGCCACATCATCATGGCCCATCAGACGGCACAGCCACCAGACCCGCGGGGCGGAAAAAATCCCGGCGTTGTCATAGACCACCACCTGATGCCCATCGCCTACCCCCATGGCGCGCATCCGCGACAGGAACTTATCCACCGGAGGCGCCATATGCGGCAGATCCGAGCGGTGATCGGCGACATCGTCAATGTCGAAATAGCGGGCATTGGGGATGTGACGGGCCTTGAATTCGGCCTCAGCGTTGCGGGGATCGTCGGGCATATACCACGAAGCATCAAAGATGCGCAAATTCGGATCGTTCAAATGGTCAGCCAGCCATTTGGTCGACACCAGCGTTTTCGGATCATCCCGGAACATAGCACCCCCCTTTGCAGTTTCATATATGGCCTAGCGTGCGCCGGGCGGGCTGGCAAGCAAAACAGTCGGGTTTTGCGGAAAAGGCCGGGGCAGGGGCTTGATCCCGGGGGTCATGCGAGGGGCGAGAATGCGCTTGTGTCAGGCCGGGCGACTGGGCGGCAAAGTGGGGGCAAAGGGCGTCAGGGTGTGGCGGATCGGCCTTGGTGAATCGCACGCCCGCCATTCGGCCAGATTTTGCCGGAATGCGGTTCGGCAAGGGGGCGTTTCTCGCGGCACCCTTTTTTCCCCCAGATCGCAAGACACAGGCTCCCTCCGACCGTGGCAAAGATCTCCGGGCCCATCCCCTCCGGCCCCTATCGTGGCATCGGGGTGGAGGCCTCTTTGTAAGGTTGCCAATCAGTGATCTCGGGATAATGCATCTCGCGCCATTTGCGCACCCTTGGGTTCATTCGCCGCCGCCACAGATGCGGCATCATCGCCAGAGCGGTCATGATCGGGTAACCATAAGGTAGCTGCGGCGCTTCATCAGGGTCATAGGTTTGCAGCAACGGGTAGCGCCGCGCCGGTTTGTAATGGTGATCGGAATGGCGCTGCAAATTGATCAGCAACCAGTTCGAAGCCGTATGCGACGCATTCCAGGAATGACGCGGTTTGACATGCTCATATTTGCCATTGTCCAGATATTTACGGGTCAGGCCGTAATGTTCGACATAGTTCGTCAGCTCCAGATGCCAGATTGCGATGAACGCCTGAAACAGAAACGGCAAAACCCCGGCCACGCCACCGATCGCAAAGGCCAACCCCAGCGCGGCGGCCTGCAGGATCGCATATCTCCAGAACGGATTGCGCGGGTGAAACGGCCCCAGATTGCGCCGTGCCAACAGCGCCGTTTCCGCCCGCCAGGCCGAAGGCAGGCAGTCGCGCAGCACCCGCGGGAAATACTGATGAAAGCCCTCATTATACCGCGCCGTGACCGCATCGCGCGGGGTGCCGACATAGGGGTGATGCACCAGCAGATGTTCGCTGCGGAAATGGCTGTATAACACGGTGGCCAGCAGCAGATCGGCCAGCCAGCATTCCAGCCGGTTGCGTTGATGCATCAGCTCATGGCTGTAAACAATCCCGATACTGCCCGACGTCACCCCAACCCCGTAAAACAGCAATATCTTTTCCAGCGTTGAAAGGTGATCGGTTTCACTCACCCACCAGATCATGCCATAGATCAGGGCAAATTGCAGCGGAAACCAGATCAGCGTGATCAACCGATACCAGAACAGATCTTTATCGGGGGTGCTGGTATCGGGGTTGTTCAGGTTCAGACCCAGAATCGCATCCAGCAGGCTGGCGGTGGACCAGCCGTAAAGCGGCAGCAAAATCACCCACCAGCCGCCAAACACCGCACCGATCACCGCCAGAGGCAGCGCGATAAAAGACATCCAGAACGGCAGCGCCGCAGCAAAGCCAGCAATGTGTTTAGATGAGTCCATCCTTTTGCTCCTGCATCATTTGTGCGCCGCGCTCACGGTCAAATTCGGTGCGCGCCAGCCGATAGGCTTTGGCCATCACCGTGGGCAGATTATCGGGGTCGAAATCGGTTTTGGCAATGAAAGAACCCGTATCCGGGCGGATATCTGCAACCGTGGCAATCCGCACCCGCAGATGCAGGTGGAAATGGGTGAAGGTGTGGCGCACCTGTGCCCTCAACTCGTGCCAATCCGCTGCCAGCGGGGGCTGCTCAACCGCCTGATCCCCCCATGGCCCGCCCGGCCAGCCCAGCATCCCGCCCAGCAGACCTTTGCCGGGGCGCCGCTCGAGCAGCCAAGCTCCGTCATCGCGCCGCGCGATATAGACAATGCCATGACGGGTGGGCTTGACCGGCTTGGGCGTCTTTTTCGGCAACTGTGCCGCCTGACCCGCTGCACGGGCCAGACAGGCGAAATCCCACGGGCAAATCCCGCAAGCCGGAGATTTCGGGGTGCAGATCGTCGCCCCCAGATCCATCACGGCTTGGGCATAATCTCCGGGGCGTTGGGCGGGGGTGAGGGCCTCGGCCAGAGCAAACAGCTCAGGCTTGGCGGTGGGCAGCGGAGTCTGCACATTATAAAGCCGCGCCATCACCCGTTCGACATTGCCATCCATCACGCATTCCGATCGATCAAACGCAATCGCTGCCACCGCCGCCGCAGTATAGGGGCCGATGCCGGGCAGTTTCAGCAGTTCGGCGCGATGATCCGGGAACACTCCGTCATAATCGGCTACCACCATCCGCGCAGCTTTCAGCAAGTTGCGGGCCCGGGCGTAATAGCCCAGGCCGGCCCATTGCCCCATCACCGCGTCATCATCGGCGGCGGCCAGCGCGGCGACATCCGGCCAGCGCCGGGTGAAAGCGTGAAAATACTTCGCCACCGCCACCACCGTGGTTTGCTGCAACATGATCTCGGACATCCAGACACGATAAGGGTCCGCCCGCTGGCCCGCCTTGCTCAGCGCGGGCGCGACACGCCAGGGCAGGTCGCGGGCATGGACATCATACCACTCCAGCAAAGCCCGGCTGAGCGGTCGGTTTTCCGGATCATCACGCAATTATTACCTGCCTTGTCGTCGAATTGTTCTGGCACTTGGCCGCAAGCTGTTTAAGATGCCATGAAATCGCTAACACCGCATCCTATTCGCAAGGCCCCTGATGAAGCAATCCCCTGCCAACCCTTCCAAAAAGCGCGGCCGCTATGGCTTTCAGCGGGCCTCGAGCCTGTTGCAGCCCCGCATCCGTGCGGCAGGAGAAAGCCGGGGCTTTGCCGTCAGCCGGCTGCTGACCCATTGGGTTGAAATCGTTGGCGAAACCACCGCCAATATGGCCCGCCCGGTGGATGTGAAATATGGCTGTCAGGGGCTGGGGGCGACGCTGACCTTGCTAACCACCGGGGCGCAGGCTCCGATTTTAGAGATGCAAAAAGAAACCATCCGCGCCCGGGTCAATGCCTGTTACGGCTACAGCGCCATTGCCCGGATTCGGATCACGCAAACCGCCGCCACCGGGTTCGCCGAGGGGCAGGCCCAGTTCAGAGCCACGCCCAAACCCGGCAAGCCAAGGCCCGATCCGCAAACCCGGCAGCAGGCGCAGAAAATCGCGGCGCCTGTCGCCGATCAGGGTTTGCGCGATGCGCTTGCGGCATTGGGGGCAAATGTTATATCCCGCTCTTCAGATGACAAAAGGAACTAGTTAATGAAACGAAGATTATTTGTGGGTTTGGGGGCGGCTGTGATGGCTGCAAGCACAGCTTTTGGTCTAAGCGGTGCGGCACTGGCCGAGACAACCAGCGGGGATCAGACCGCCAGCGTGATCGAAATGGTGATGGGGGCCGAAGATGCGCCGGTGACGGTGGTGGAATATGCCTCATTCACCTGCCCGCATTGCGCTTCTTTCCATCAAGAGGTCTTGCCGCAGCTGAAAGAAAACTACATCGACACCGGCAAAGTGCGTTTTGTCTATCGCGAGGCGTATTTCAGCAAATATGATCTCTGGGCCAGCCTGTTGGCGCGGTGCGGCGGGCAGATGCGTTATTTCGGGATTGTGGATATTCTGATGGATGACCAAAAAGCCTGGCTGGGCGATGGCGCACCGCAGACCGTGGTCGCCAATTTGCGCAAGATCGGCCTGACGGCGGGATTGACGAATGAAGGCATGGATGCCTGTTTTCAGGACCGCGAAAAGGTTGAAAAGCTGGTGGCCTGGTATAAAGAAAATTTCAGCCGCGATGATATGAACGCGACCCCGTCTTTCATGATTGCCGGGCAGAAATACGCCAATATGGGCTATGAGGATTTCGTTGCCACTCTGGATGAGAAGCTGGCGAAATAGGCACACGGGCCTGATCTATCTGGCACAGCTGGTTTGAAAAGGGGGGGCAGGCGCTCCCCCTTAATCAATGAGGCGGGCCATGGCGGCGTCAAAGGCGCTCCAGTCGGCGATGTCCAGACGCACCGGCAGGCTCAGCACTTCGCTGCGAAAATCCGCTGGCAGGCGCACCGCATCCTTTTCCGTGGTCACCATGATGGCATCGCGCAATCGGGCCTCAATCGAAAGACGCTTCATCAGCGCCGGGCTGAGCGGCTGATGATCGCTCAGCGCTTCGGCATGGATCAGATCGGCCCCAAGTGCGCGCAATGTGGCAAAAAACTTCTCGGGCTGGCCGATCCCGGCAAAGGCCAGCACCCGCTGACCCTGCCATTCGATTCCGGTTTGCAGAGGCTGTAACGCGCCGCGCAGATGCGGCTGTGTGATCATGCCCGACCAAGTGCGGGCAAAGGCGGTTTGCGCCGATTCCGGGCCGATGGACAGCACCAGATCAGCGCGTTTCAGACCGGCCTTGACCGGCTCGCGCAGCGGGCCGGCGGGCAGCACCCGGCCATTGCCAAACCCGATCATGGCATCCACCACCACAATCGACAGATCCTTGGCAATCGAGGGGTTCTGAAACCCGTCATCCAGCAGGATCACATCTGCCCCGGCCTCAACCGCCGCCCGGGCACCGGCGGCGCGGTCTTTGGCAACCCAAGTGGGCACAAACGCCGCCAGCAGCAGCGGTTCATCCCCGGTTTCATCGGCGCTGTGGCGCATCTCATCCACCCGCACCGGCCCTTGCAGCCGCCCGCCATAGCCGCGCGAGACCACATGCGGGTGGTGCCCGGTGGCCAGCAGGCGCTGGGCAATCGCAATCACGGTCGGGGTTTTGCCGGTGCCGCCCGCATTGATATTGCCGATGCAAATCACCGGCACCGGTGCGGTATAGTCGGGGGGGCGTTTGACCCGGCGGGCGGTGGCGGCAGCATAGATCGCCCCCAGCGGGGCCAGAATCCGGGGCAAAAGGCCCGGCGCATCTGCCGGGCGTAGCCAGAATAGCGGCGGGCGCATCAGCGATCCTCCGTTTCGTCAAGGATGGCCGTGATGACTTCGAGCGCCTGATCGGCGGCTTCAGCCCCGGCGGTGACGACTTCCCAGCCGGCGCTCGCCATCGCTGCGGCCTGATCCGGGGCCAGCAGATGTTCAACCCGGCTGGCCAGCTGTTGCGCATCGGCGACCTGATGCGCCGCCCCGGCCTGTTGCAAACGCGCATAACTCGCCTGATGCCGGGCGATATACGGGCCGTGCAAAATGGCTGAGCCCAAAGCGGCGGCGCTCAGTGGCGATTGGCCTGAGGCATTTTCCGTGAGCGACTGCCCCAGAAAACAGATCGGAGACAGCCGCAGCCACAGCCCCATCTCTTCTTCGGTATCGGCGATCAGAATCTGCACGTTGGCATCCGGGTCCTGATATTGTGAGCGCTGCGCCACGATCCACCCCTGCGCCGTCAGTGCCTGCGCCAGAGCATCGCCGCGCCCGGGGTCTTGTGGCACCAGGATCAGCAACAGCCGATACGCGGTGCGGCTGACCAGATGATGCGCGGCGATGATTGTCTGCTCTTCATCTGCGCTGAGATTTGCCGCCAGCCAAACCGGGCGCGAGGCCAGAATTTCGGCTAGCTCATTCCGGTCGCGTTCGTCACAATAGAGCGTATCTCCACCCTCTTGCAGCACCCCGCACACCTTGAGCGCATCGGCGGCCGCGCCCTGTTTGCTCAGCTCAAACGCGACACTGCCATTGGCTGCCATGATATGGTCAAACAGGCCCAGCAGATCGCGCATGATCCCCTTGCCATGGCGCGTTCTGCCGTCAATCTGCGCCCGGTGGCGCATATTCAGCAGCAGCAACGGAATGCGCCGCTCCTGTGCGCCGACGATCAACGCCGGACGTAAATGCCCCCCCAGCCAAACCGCAAGGGTGGGACGCCAATGTTCGAGAAATGCCGCCACCTGTTGCGGTGTATCAGCCGGGGCGGGGATGTGCAGGCAGGGCTGATCACAGTGCGGCACCCCGCTGGGATCGACGGGCAAGCCGGCTCCGGTGGTCAGCAAAAAAGCCAGCGGGCCGGGTTCGGCGGACAGCAGGCGGATCAGCTCTTTGGCGGCGCTGAGTTCCTGACTTTCAGAAATATGCAGCCAGATCAGCCGCCCGGCCGGTCGCGCCAGCCTGAGCTGTTGCGCATCGGGCGGCACATCGCGGCCCTCGCGTTTTGCTCCGGCAAGATACAGCTTCAGGCCAAGTGACATGCGTGCCTCGTTTGCCTATCCGCCCAGCTCTTCGGTGGGCGAAGCTTCGACCTTTTCATCACGCAGACGGTGAATATGGGCGATGAAATAGCGCATATGGGCGTTGTCTACGGTGCGGTGGGCCTCGGCCTTCCAAGCGTCATAGGCGGTTTTGTAATTGGGGAACATGCCGACAATGTGGATATTGTCGACATCTTTAAAGGTGTTTTTGGTCGGGTCGATCAATTCGCCGCCAAACACCAGATGTAAACGCTGGGTCATTTTGAGCTCCGTTTTATTCGTGTCTGGCCGATCATAATGCAGTGCGGCGGGTTTTGCCACGGCAAGATGCGCCCTGTTTCAGCCCGGATTGAGCCGATCGCAAATCGCCTTATGCACCGGTGCGCTGGCGGCCATGATGCCGTCCAGCTGCGCTTTTCGGTTGTTAAAGTTTAGCGCTTTGCCGCTGCGGTCGCTGACATGGACCCCGGCCTGTTGGGCAATCAGCGCCCCGGCGGCCACGTCCCATTCAAAGGTCGGGCGCAGGGTGAGCATCGCATCAAAGCGCCCCTCGGCCACCAGACACATCCGATATGCCAGCGAGCGGCGGTAATGGCGGGCAAAGGGGGCGGGTTGGCCGTGCCAATGGCGGGGCTCCAGATTGCATTTGGCCGCCAGAATGGTCGGGGTCTGGCCCTGCGCTGGCGTTGCGGGGCCGATCTCTTGCCCATTCAGCAACGCCACCTGATCGCGGCTGGCGCTATAGAGTTTATCCAGCATCGGCAGGAACACCACCGCTTCGGTGATGCGCCCGGCGCGGGCAATGGCCAGCGAATGGGCAAAGGTTTCGGCACCCGCGATAAAGGCGCGGGTGCCGTCGATCGGGTCGATGATAAACAACTGATCATGGGCCAGACGCGCCGGGTCGTCCTCGGTTTCTTCGGACAGCCAGCCATAATCGGGCCGGGCGGTGCATAATTCATGGCGCAGCATCTGATCAATCGCCAGATCGGCCTCGGTCACCGGCCCAGCCCCGGCGCTTTTTTCCCAGCTCTGCGGAGAGCGCCGCCAGTATTTGCCGGCAATCTCGCCACTGGCGTGGGCGGCCTCTATCAGCAGATCGAGGTCAGGGTTGGCATCGGGCAAAGGGGTGTTCCTTTTGTCACATGACGCATCACGGGCCGCAGCGGTGTCAAACCGATGTTGCGGCCCGTGGCTGGGGCGCTATTTAAAGCGCTTGCCATTGGTAAAGATTTTGCCATCCAGGGTGATTTTGACATCAGAAACCATGGTATCCGGGGCATCCCCCGCAGCAAAAAATGCCGCCAGCCCCATGCGCATGGGCATAACATCATTGGGTGAAATTATGCCCGCCTTTTGCAGCGCATCAATTCCGCCATTGATGCCGGTCAGCTTGAACGAAGCCGTGCCCTCGGTGGCCGGAAAACCTTTGAGCGTTTCCAGATCGGAATTGTCAAAGGTAAACGCCCCCGAGCCCAGCAGATGCGCACCAATGGCAGAAAGCTCAAGCTGGTTGAGCCGGGCCGAGGTGACTTCGGCGAATTTCAGACCTTCATCTGCAACCTTTTGCATGGCTTTGAAATCGAGCAGGTCGTAGAACAGGCGGCCCTTGCCCGACATATCCACCACCAGATCAGCCGGATCGTGCGGCAACACGTTTTTGGGATCCATCAATGCCCAGAGATCCTCGGGCAGTGTGATGCCGTTAAGACGAACATCATAAACCAGATCCTGATCCTGTTCGCTTGTGAGCAGTGGCAGTTTGAAGTTTGCCACGGCATCGGTAAGGCTGGCTTTGATGTCAAAGGGCAACTGGACCAGTTTGATTGCCAAATCGTACCCCTCGGCCTTTGACATTATGCCAAACCCGTCCGCGGATATCCTGATATCTGTAACGGTGTTGCGAACCGAGGCATCCTGCTTTTGTTGCAGCTTGTCGGCGATATAAATCGTGGCTTTGGTGTGGTAGTCCTGCATCTCAGAGCTCAGCTCAAGCGCCATCCCATCCCGCAGCTGGGCGGCAGAATTGGCAAAGTCGATGCCATTTGCCGGCAGGGCAAAGCTGTTTTTGCCGCTGGTGCGGCCCGAAGTGAAGCTGTTGGTGCTGCCGACTTTGCCAAACTGATAAGTCCAGCTCATATCCATGCCGCCGTAGCTGTATTGCTGCATGCCCGTCAGCATGTTGCCGGTTTTGAAATGGCTGAGCCCGGCCACATCGGTGATATCCAGTGAAAAATCCAGCGTAAAAGTTTCGGCTCCGGTGGCGGTCAGTTCGGTCAGCTCCAGATGGGTGCGGTCCATGGAGTAGCGCATCTGGATGTCTCCGGGGGTGCCGGAGAGGATGTTTTGATAATTTTCCGCGTGGGAGGTCGCCTGAGCCGTGACATAGACATCATCCGGCAGGCTGAGCGCCATGGCAAAAGGCAGGCTGTCGGGCAGTTTCATCGCCACCGTGCCATCGGCGTTTTCGGTCAGCGATATGCCGGATGAGGTCAGCTCGACGCTGCCCCACTCAAACGGCAGCTGGCCGGTGAGCTTGATGTCATCCAGCGTCACCGTATCCCCTTTGCGCGATTGCGAGACCTCCATTTTCAGACCCATCGCGGCATTTTGCGCTTTGATCATATCCAGAGCGTCCTGAGCAGTGATGTCGGCGAATGCGGGGCTGGCGATCAGGCTGATCAGAGCGGTGGTTCGAAATAGATGTGACATATTCTTTTCCAGTTTGTGGGTGGTTTGCACAGTTTCAGGCAAAGCGTAAGCCGGATCAAGCCAAAACCAAACGGGCCGCCCGGGAAATCCCCGCGCGGCCCGCTATTTGTGTTAAATATGGTAGCTCTATTTCAGCCGCTGCCCATTGGCCAGAATCGAGCCATCGCTTTTGACTTCTATTTTCGAGGTCAGCGTATCGGGGCCATCGCCGACAACAGCAAACATACCGATCATCATGCGGACACCCATGGCCTGATCCTGTGGCACCAGACCCATCTTGATCAGATTGTCCAGCAGCCCATTGCCGCCGGTCAGCTCCAGATTGACCTCGCCTTCGGGTGCAGGCAGGCCGTCAAATGTTTCCAGATCGCTATTATCAAAGGTGAAATCACCGCTGCCGGTCAGATCAGCCCCAGCGATACTCAGCTGCAGCTCTTTCAGGGTCAGAGCGTGCAACTGACCGGGCACATCTGCCTTTTTCGAGCTTTTCGGGTCCATGATGTCAACCAGCCAGTTGGCTTTGCCATCCAGCGCCAGCCGGATTGTGGCCGGATCGCGTGGCAGCACCGCCGAGGGATCAAACAGCCCCCAGATTGCCTCGGACACGCTCAGCTGATCCAGATTGATCGCGAATGAAAAATCAGAGGCTTTTTGGCTTTTGCTGACTGGCATCAGCAGCTTGAAACCGGCCGAGCCCAGCTGATAATCAATCGAAGGCAGCGGTATGGAATTACCGGAAATCGAAGCCTTGATTCCCTTGGCATCGCTGGCATACATCAGTTGCTCACGGTCCATTTTCACATCAAACGACCCCGAGCGCATCTGCGTTTTGCCCTGCATGGTGTCGCCGCCATCGCTAGTGCTGAGCTCATAACCGCCGGAACCCCAGCTGAAACCACCGGCAAAGGCAAAGCCATCGCTCAGCGTCTGGGCCATCTTTTCAAAATTGACATTGCTGGGCATGGAGGCAGTGAATTTACCCGCCAGATCGGCCATGTCGCCCTTGATCTTGAAGCTGCTATCCCCGCGTGGCTCTTTCATCGCGATGTCATAGGTGACCGATTTGGCCGAGAAGCTCTCGGCCACCTTGCGCAAATCCGCCACAATGTTGGTCGCCTCACCAGCCACCCCCTGCATGTTCACATTGAACACAGCGTTATGTAACTCTTTGCCATCCATCATCAGATCGACAAGCTCAACCCCCATGGCGGCGGCTGTGTAGTCATAGCGCATCTCCTCGGGCGCGCCGCTGACGATCATGTCCATCGCCTGATGGGTGTATTTCAAAGTGGCCGCAAACTCATCGTCAACCGTGATTTTAACCGGCAGATCCGGGGCAAACCCAACCGCAACGCTGCCATCGCCCTGATCGGTAAAAGTGATCTGCCCCAGCGAAACGGTTAGCGTATCGTCCTCCTCGGGGATTTTCATCTCCATGACCAGATCATCAACCGTGACCTTGCCGTCAGAGAGAGTGTCATTCGAGGTGAGCTTATAGCCCATACCGGACATATAAAGACGCCAGTCATCCCAGACCTCTTTGGCCGATACATCGGCAAAAGCAGCCGTGCTGCTCATCAGGGTTACAAACGCAGCAGAACCCGCAATCGCTTTCCAGTTTTTCATTTCGAATCCTTCGGTAATTTAGAAAAAAGAACTGACCATATAAATGAGCGCAGAACGCGCCTGATGCAAGTCTAAGTGAATAAGATTCAAGAATAAAGAATTGATTGACAGATCACCGCCTGAGGCGCGAAATTGTGACTGATACGCGAAAATCTGCCGACAGGGCGATGGGGCGTCACAGGCCCCCACAAAGGCTGCGCCACTTGACGCCGGGCTGAAATCGCCTACACAAACGGGCAGGGCAGGATTGCTGCGCTGCCCACCAGATATTTTTGCCAGAAACGGAGCCTGAAACCGATGATTGAGCTGACCAAGGAAAACGGGCTGTGGATTGCTACCATCAACCGCCCGGATAAGGCCAATTCGCTGACCAAAGCCATGCTGAGCCAGCTGGCCGATATCGCCGAGGACGCCGCCGGGCAGGCCGGAGCGCTGGTGATCACCGGGCGCGGGCGGGTGTTCAGCGCCGGGGCCGATCTGCAAGAGGCCCATGCCGGGCTGGCCACCGATCCGGTGTGGGAGCGCCTGTCATCTGCCATCGCCGCCGCCCCCTGTCTGACCATCGCAGCACTGAATGGCACGCTGGCGGGCGGAGCCTTTGGCATGGCGCTGGCCTGTGATCTGCGTATTGCCGATCCGGGGGCCAGGTTTTTCTACCCGGCGATGAAGCTGGGCTTTCTGCCCCAGCCCTCTGACCCGGCGCGGCTGCGTGCCCTTGTCGGGCCGGCCCGGGCCAAGCTGATCCTGATGGGCGGGCAGAAAATCACCGCCGATGAGGCGCTGCAATTCGGTCTGGTAGACCGGCTGATCCCAGCCGATCAGATGCCGGATGCGATTGCCGATCTCAGCGCCGATGTACTGAGCGCAAAACCAGAAATTCTAAGCGGCATCAAACAGATGTGTAACGGCTGAGGGCAAACAGATGAGCGCACAATCCGAGATCCTGCAACAGGCAATCGGCTATGCCGAACAGGGCTGGGAGATGGCCCGAGGCTGGTTGCTCAGCCCCGCCGCGTGGTCGCAATTCGGCCTGCTGATCGTGGCGTTCATCGCCGCCCTGCTGGTCAGCCGCAAGCTGTCGCCGCTGCTGCAATCGCTGATTTCCCCACCCGATGAACAAACCAGCTATCTGGCGCAAGCCCGCCGCTTTGTGCTGATCTTTTTGCCCCTGTTGCTGCCGGTGCTGGCCTATGTGTTCACCGGCATTGGCGAACAGGTCACGCGCTCGCTGTTTGGCTCGGGCGCGGTGATCGCCTTTGGCAAAAGGCTGTTTTTGTTCCTCGCCGCCCGTATCTTTGTGCGCGACATCGTCAAGGATGCGTTCCTGAAACTGTTGGGCAAATACATCCTGATCCCGGCCATGGCACTCTATGCGCTGGGGCTGCTCGATGAGCTGACGGCTTATCTGACGGCGACCACCGTTGGCATGGGCAATATCTCGTTCTCGATCATGTCGCTGGTGCGGGGGGTGATCGCGGGCAGCTTGTTGTTCTGGCTGGGGCGTTGGTCGAATGACCAAAGCGCAGCCCTGATCAACAAACAAGAAGAAATGCGCCCCGCCACCCGCCATCTGGCGGTCAAAACCGCCGAGATCATGATTTTTGGCATCGCATTCCTGATGCTGATGAACATCATGGGCATCGACCTGTCCACCCTCGCAGTGCTGGGCGGTGCGATTGGGGTCGGGCTTGGCTTTGGTTTGCAGAAAATCGCGTCGAATTTCATCTCGGGCGTGATCCTGCTGCTGGAAGGGCAGGCCACGGTCGGCGATTATGTCGAGCTGGACGGTGGCGAAGCCGGCACCATCGTGAAAATGACCGCCCGCGCCGCGATTCTGGAAACCTATGACGGGCGCTGGATCGTGGTGCCAAACGAAGATTTCATCACCACCCGGGTCACCAACTATTCTGATAGCGGCTCGGCCAATCGCTATGAGGCACCGTTCAGTGTCTCTTATGATACCGACATCAACAAGGTTCCCGCAATCGTCGAAGCGGCGGTGGCGCAAAACCCCGATGTGCTGGATCAGCCCTTTCCCCCCGATTGCGAATTGCGCGGCTTTGGCGACAGCGGCATTGATTTCGCGGTGGAATTCTGGGTGAACGGCATTGATGATGGCGACAATAAATACACCTCGGATGTGCTGTTTCTGATCTGGAATGCTCTGAAAGAATACGACATCGAAATCCCTTATCCGCACCGTGTGGTCGAGCTGAAAAACAGTCTGCCCGATGGCTGACGCGCTGGTGATCGGTGCCGGCCCCGCCGGGCTGATGGCGGCGCAGATGCTGGCCGAGGCCGGGGTGTCGGTGCAGGTGGTGGATGCGATGCCCTCGGTGGGGCGCAAATTGCTGATGGCGGGGAAATCGGGGTTGAACCTGACCAAGGACGAACCGCCAGAGCAATTTCTGGCGCAATATGATCGCCCTGAAATGCAAGCCATCGTGCGGCGTTTTGACAATGCCGATGTGCAGCGCTGGGCCCGGGATTTGGGGCAAGAGCTGTTCACCGGCAGCTCGGGCCGGGTGTTTCCCAAAGCGATGAAAGCCTCACCGCTGCTGCGGGCTTGGCTGAAGCGGCTGGCTCAGCTGGGGGTGCGGTTTGACATGCGCTGGCGCTGGGTTGGCTGGGGCCAAGGCTTTGTTTTCGACACCCCGCAGGGCCGTCAGGAACGGATGCCCAAAGTCGCGGTTCTGGCGCTGGGCGGGGCCAGCTGGGCGCGGCTGGGCTCGGATGCGGAATGGGCGCAGATCGTTGCCGCCAAGGGCGTTGAAATCGCCCCGTTTCAGCCCGCCAATATGGGGTTTTGCGTCGATTGGAGCCCGTTCATGGCCAAACATTTTGGCGCTCCGGTCAAGACGGTCGGCCTCAAGGCCGGGGATGTGCGCCTATTGGGAGAATTCGTGATTTCCCGCCGTGGGATTGAGGGCAGCGGCATTTATGCGCTGTCGCGTCCGATGCGGCAGGGGGCTCAGTTGCGGCTGGATTTGCGGCCCGGGGTCAGTCTGGACACCCTGCAAAACCGCCTGAACAAACCGCGCGGCAAGGCCAGCTGGGCCAACCATCTACGCAAGGCCGCCAGGCTGGACGCGGTCAAGCTGGCGCTGTTGCAAGAATTTGGCCGACCCTTGCCGCAGCAGGCCGATCAACTGGCCCAGCTGATCAAGGATCTGCCCATCCGCCACGCCGGGCCGCGCCCGATGGATGAGGCGATCTCAACCGCTGGCGGCATCGCCTTTTCCGGGCTTAGCCCCGATCTGGAGTTGCGCAACGCGCCGGGCACGTTCTGCGCCGGGGAAATGCTGGATTGGGAGGCTCCGACGGGTGGATATTTGCTGACCGGCTGTCTGGCCACCGGGCGACAGGCCGGGCTGGCGGCGGTGAAAAAGCTGCGCGGTTAGGGGGGATCTTTCAACAGGTTGTTCATTCGGCGGCCCCCGTCACGGACGCGGCGCGGCAGCGCGTTTCAGGCGGTCATTGATCGCAACCCCCAGCCCGGTCTGTGGCACCTCAGCCACCGCAATCCCAACCGGCCCGCGCCCGTCCAGAGCGTGCAGATGCGCAAACAGGTTGGCCGCGGCTTCGGTCAGATCACCGGTTTCGGACAGGTTCAGATCGGCCTCAGGGTCCGGGCCAAAGCCCAGCTTCAACTCGCCCTCTCGTTTGTCGGTCGCATTCAGACGCAGCAGCGCAGACGGAGCGTAATGCGAAGATAACTGACCGGGGGCATTCGGCGCTTCCGGCTTGGGCGCGGGCCGGGGCAGGGGGGTGGCAAGCACCTCCTCGACCGCTTCCGCCGCCAGCCCGCCGGGGCGCAGCAACACCGGGGCGGGCCCAAACCCGATAATGGTGCTTTCAATCCCGACCCCACAGGCTCCGCCATCGACAATGGCAGCGATCTTGCCGTTCAGGCCAGCCAGAACATGCGCTGCGGTGGTGGGGCTGATCTTGCCCGAAGGATTGGCCGAGGGCGCAGCCACCGGGCCGGCAAATTCCCGCAACAGCCGGCGTGCAACCGGGTGCCCCGGCACCCGCACGCCCACCGTTTTCAACCCCGCCGTTACCAGCAAAGACAGCCCCGCATCCTCGCGCAATGGCAAAACCAGCGTCATTGGGCCGGGCCAGAAACGGCGGGCCAGCTCCAGCGCCTCCGGGGTGAACGCGGCGATTTGCCGGGCCATCTCCAGATCGGCCACATGCACGATCAGCGGATTAAACGCCGGCCGCCCCTTGGCCGCGAAAATCTGCGCCACCGCCGTGCCATTGCGGGCATCCGCCCCCAGCCCGTAGACGGTCTCGGTCGGAAACGCCACCAACTGGCCCGAACGCAACAGCTGAGCGGCGCGGGCCAATCCGGCCTCGGTGTCTGTGAGATGCTGGGTGGGTGTTTCGGTCATGGTGCGGGGGACTCGACATCGGTTCAACAAACGTGACATATCCAATGCCAACCGAAATTCCAAGCCAGCGCGTGAACAAGGATACCACAATGCCCGTTTCAGCCCCGATGCAGACGCCAAAACCGCCGCCCGCCCCGGCAAGGCGGAGGCCGTGATGAAACAGGATGTGGATAAAATCCGCTATCCCTTCGCCACCCCTCCGGCGGAGGGGCAGGCCATTGAGGTGGCCGATGGCGTGTTGTGGATGCGCTTGCCTTTGCCGATGGCTCTGGACCATATCAACATCTTTGCGCTGGATGAGGGCGACAGCTGGACGATCATCGACACCGGCCTGGCCTCGCGGCGCAGCAAGGCGATCTGGCAGGCTCTGCTGGCCGGGCCGCTGGCGGGCAAGCCGGTGGGGCGGGTGATCGTTACCCATCACCACCCCGATCATGTCGGTCTGGCCGGCTGGTTTCAGAGCGAACACGGGGCCGATCTGACCACCACCCGCACCGCCTGGCTGTTTGCTCGCATGTTGATGCTGGACGAACAGGACCGCCCCACGCCCGAGACCCTGACGTTTTGGCGCCGCTGCGGCATGGATTCGCAGATCTACGTACAACGCGCCGCCGAGCGTCCGTTCAACTTTGCCGATGTGGTCGCGCCGATGCCGCTGGGTTTTACCCGGATTCAGCAAGGCGATAAGATCGTGATCGGCGGGCGCAAATGGCAGGTGCATATCGGCAATGGCCACGCGCCCGAACATGCCACATTCTGGAGCAAGGATGATCATCTGGTGCTGGGCGGCGATCAGCTGTTGCCCTCAATTTCGCCCAATATCGGGGTGTATGCCACCGAACCCGAAGCCGACCCGATCGCCGATTGGATGGAGAGCTGCGAACGTCTGGCCCCTCTGGCCCGCCCCGATCATCTGGTGTTGCCCGGCCACAAGCTGCCCTTTACCGGCCTGCCTCTGCGGATGCGCCAGCTGATCGACAACCACCATGGTGCCCTGCAGCGGTTGCTGGATCACCTCAGCGAACCGCGCCGTGCGGGTGAGTGCTTTGCCCCGCTGTTCAAACGCGCCATCGGCCCGGGGGTTTACGGGCTGGCGCTGGTCGAGGCCGTGGCCCATCTCAATCACCTGCTGCAAACTGGTCAGGTGATGCGCGAGCTGGGCGTGGATGGGGCGTGGCTGTGGCGGCGCAAACCGTGACAGGGGCGCGAAAATCATATATGCGCGACAGCGAATAAACAGGGAAACGGAGCGAATCGTGAAGAGAGTTGTGTTGGGGCTGTTGCTGCCCATCCTTCTGGCGGCCTGCGGGGCCGAGCCCAAATGGGCCCCCGAAGCCGAAGTGCAACGCGCGATTTATCGCCACAATGGCCCACCTTCGCTGACCTTGTTTACGGTGATTTCCAACACCAATGGCTCGGGCGCCCATGCCGGGCTGATGATCAATGGCTCGCAACGGGTGTTGTTCGATCCGGCCGGCACCTGGTGGAGCCCCAGCATCCCTGAGCGCAACGATGTGCATTTCGGCGTCACCCCGGAGGTGCTGAGCTATTACATCGACTACCACACCCGCGAGACCTATCACACGGTAATGCAAACGGTTGAAGTCAGCCCCGAAGTGGCCGAGGCCGCGTTGCGTGCCGCTCAAACCAATGGCGCGGCGCCCAAGGCGTATTGCACCCACGCCATCACCGGCTTGCTGAAAACCTTGCCGGGGTTTGAAAATACCAAGGTCACGTTCTACCCGAAAAAGGCGATGCGCCAATTCGCGCAAATTCCGGGGGTGAAAACCCATACGGTTTATGACGATGACGAGGATGACAATTCCGGCCTGCTGAAAGAGCAACAGCGTAATCTTTATTAATGGGCAAGGGGGCGTATCGGGTTTGACCGCATTCTCTCAGAAAAACGGGCATATTGCTGGACAGATCAGGTGCCTTGTCGTAAGCCCCGCCTATGGCCAAAAAGAAAAATGACAATCCCAATTACAAGGTGATCGCCGAAAACCGGCGGGCACGCTATGACTATGCCATCGAGGATGACATCGAATGCGGCATGATGCTGATGGGCTCCGAGGTCAAATCCCTGCGGGTGGGGCAGAGCAACATTGCCGAAAGTTATGCCAGCCTTGAGGATGGCGAACTGTGGCTGATCAATTCTTACATCGCCCCCTATAAGCAGGCCAAAACCTGGGGGCATGAGGAACGGCGGCGGCGTAAATTGCTGGTCAGCCGCAAAGAGCTGGCCCGGCTGTGGCAGGCCACGGCCCGCAAGGGGATGACCTTGGTGCCGCTGGTGATGTATTTCAACCATAAGGGGTTGGTGAAGATCAAGATCGGCATCGCCAAGGGCAAGAAAAAGCACGACAAACGCGCCACCGAGGCCAAGCGCGACTGGGGCCGGCAAAAGGCCCGGCTGTTGCGCGATAGCGGATAGGTTTGGCGGGGGCGGGGCAAGCGTCTTGCCGCGGTTCGCATCAGATTTTTGCGCGTCAGGTGACTTTGGCCTTTGTGTCCACAACGGGCCTTGCAGTGAGAACGGGCTACCGATGGCGGCAAATTTCGGATCAAACCTCTGAACGAGGTTTTCGGCACTCAGCCCCACGCGGCTCTTTGACCCGGCAACCGGCGGCCCCATAGTCTGCCCCGATGACGCAAGGCATCCGCAACCTACCCGTTGTCCCTGAGCTTTGGGATGACCTCGAGAGCTTCTTGCAAAGCGGAAGCTGGTCGCGGCAATGCTGGTGCATGGTCTGGAGGGCCCGCGGGGATGAAGCCCAAAATACCCACCGGGATTTTCGCAAATCCCGCATGGAGCGCCGCGTCAAATCCGGTGAAACCGTTGGTTTGCTGGCCTATTGCGGTGATGAGCCTGTTGGTTATAGCGTTTGACGAAATAGCTGATACAAAGAGCATCACCTAACGCGTTGAAATCTTTGATTTCAGGCAGCGTTAGGTGATTCAGGTTTTTCGCATAACGCTCTGGTGTTCCATCGCGCCACGCATCAACCACCGAGACCTCGGCGGGCCGCAAGACTATCCGAATGCCCCGAACGCGGTGTGGTCGCTGACCTGCTTTAGCATCGCGAAACCGCACCGCAAGACCGGGCTGTCCGGCCATTTGCTGGAAGCCGCGATTGACTATGCCCGCGAAAATGGTGCCATAATGGTTGAGGCCTATCCGATTGCGCCCGATTCCCCCAGCTATCAATATATGGGCTTGGTTCCACAGTTCGAACGACGCGGATTTGTCTATGTTCAGGATGCGGGAAAACGCCGCCGGGTGCATCGCTTGCAACTCTGAGGTCGGGCCGCAGCCCGCGCCCTGGTTTTCTGTCATCACCTGAGCCCGCGCAAAAAACCCTTCGCTCCGTCCTGATTTGTGTTGTTGTTGCTATCCCGGAAAGGCTATCTTGCCCCAAAGCGGCAGGAGACATACCATGAGCCAGTTACAGCACGAAAGCAGCGATGGTCTGGACCCGGATTTTGCTCTGGGCCGCTCGCGAGTGGATCGGATTGTTGCCGCCGTCGAAGATCAGGACAGTGCGGAACTGGATCACCTGCTGGAGCCGCTGCATTCCGCTGACATCGCCGATATGCTGGAACAGATCAGCGAGCCTCAGCGCCGCGCCTTGCTGCAGCTTTGGAAAGGCGGCATGGAAGGCGAGATCCTGTCCGATCTGGATGAGGGTTTGCGCTCTGAGGTGATCCGCGATCTGGCCCCCGAAGAGCTGGCCGAAGCGGTGCGCGATCTGGAAACCGATGATGTGGTTGACCTGATCGAGGATCTGGACGGCGATCAGCAGGGGGCCGTCCTGCGGGCGCTGGAGGCCTCGGACCGGGTGGCGGTCGAGGATTCCTTGAGCTACCCCGAAGATTCGGCGGGCCGTCTGATGCAGCGCGAATGCGTCATGGTGCCCGAGCATTGGAATGTCGGTCAGGCGATCGAACATTTGCGCGCGCGGGATGATCTGCCGGATCAGTTCTATCACCTGATTCTGGTCGATGCCCGGCTGCACCCCACCGGCTATGTCACGCTGGGCAAATTGCTGGCCTCACACCGGCAGGTCAAATTGCAGGATATTGCAGAGGAAAGCTTTCGCACCATTTTGGCCACGCAGGACGAAGAGGACGTGGCCTATGCCTTTAACCAATATCACCTGATCTCGGCCCCGGTGGTGGATGAAGCCGGGCGGCTTGTCGGGGTGATCACCATCGACGATGCCATGGAGGTGCTGGATGACGAAGCCGAAGAGGACATCATGCGCTTGGCGGGTGTGGGCGAAGGCAGTCTGACGGACCGGGTGCTGAGCACGGTCAAACGGCGCTTCCCTTGGTTGTTTGTCAATCTGGTCACGGCGATTTTGGCCTCGGCGGTGATTGCGCAGTTTGATCAGGTGATCGCTAGCTTTGTCGCTTTGGCGGTGCTGATGCCGATTGTCGCCTCGATGGGCGGCAATGCCGGCACTCAGAGCCTGACGGTGGCGGTGCGCGCACTCGCCACCAAGGATTTGACCAGCGCCAATGTCTGGAGGGTGGTGCGCCGTGAGGCCTTTGTCGGGCTGATCAACGGTATGGTTTTTGCCATTGTCATGGGGGCGGTCGGGCTGATGTGGTTCGGCATTCCGATGCTGGGGGTTGTGATCGCTCTGGCGATGGTTTTGAATCTGCTGGTTGCAGGGCTGGCTGGGGTTTTGATCCCGCTTGGGCTGGAAAAGCTGGGGATTGACCCGGCCCTTGCCTCGGGTGCGTTTGTCACCACGGTGACTGATGTGGTGGGCTTTTTCGCCTTTCTCGGGCTGGCTGCGGGGTTGCTGCTATGAGCGATATTGCCGATCAAAAAGCCCGCCTGCGCCCCTTGGCCTTTGAGGCGCGCGCCAAAGCGCACCGCGCCGCGCAGGCTGATCCGGCCCGGATGCATATGGCGCAGGCCCGCCTGCTGGAGTTCCTTGAGCCGTTCCGCGGCAAAACTCTGTCCGGCTATATGCCGATCCGCAGCGAAATCGACCCGCTGCCGGTGATGGCCGAAATGGCCGAAAGCGGCTTTGTCACCGTGCCGGTGATCGCGGGGGCAGGGCAGGCGCTGAAGTTTCGGCAATGGCTACCGGGCTGTCAGATGGTTGCGGGGCCGTTTGGGGCGCAAGTGCCGGTGCGGGGCGCCTGGCTGGAGCCCGAGATCGTGATCGTGCCGCTGGTGGCCTTTGCCCCTGGCGGAGCCCGGCTGGGTTATGGCGGCGGCTATTATGATCGCAGCCTGCAAATGCTGCGCGAGCGGCGCAAGACCATTGCGGTGGGGTTTGCCTATCAGGGTCAGCAATGCGAAAAATTGCCCACCGAGCCTACCGATCAGCCCCTTGATGCACTGGTCACCGAGGAGGGGACTCTGCGCTTCTGAGGATTCAGCGTTATTCCTATCACTGCCTTGATGTTTCGGTAAGGCTTTGCAAAAATCCCCGCGAAATCCCCTTTGAAATCAAGTCCGGGGGTTCTTGTAACAGCAAACCGGCCAGTATAGTTATGCCAGTAAGAGTGACGACCCGTAATGCTGCTGCACCACTGTTCCCTTGAAGCTGAAAGACCACATCAGATGCGCCTGACCCGATACCTGCTTTTGCCGATCATGGCCGCCCTGTGGGGTGCCGCGCCGCTCGCGGCGCAGCAAACCTCGCCGCAATCTCTGGGGGTTGAGCTGATCACCATCACCCCCGCCACGGGCCACAAAACCCTGTCTCTTACCGGCGAAGTTCAGGCCCGTGACGAGGTGGATTTGTCCTTCCCCATGGGCGGGCGGCTGATGTCACTTCTGGTGCGTGAGGGCGATACCGTAAAACGCGGGCAAGAGTTGGCGCGGTTGGAATCGGTGCAGCAGGAACAGGCGATGCGCGGCGCTCAGGCGGCGCTGGATGCGGCGCGGGCCGATCTGGTGCAGGCCAAAGAGGAATTCGAGCGTCAGGACGTGTTCCTGCAACGCGGCGCCACCACCCGCACCCGCCGCGATGAGGCCGAACGGCGGTTTCGCATCACCGAGGCCAGCGTCGAGCGCGCTCAGGCACAGCTGAGCCGGGCCAAGAAAACCTATCAGGACTCGTTTCTGCGGGCCAGTGCCGATGGCACCATCACCGCGCGCCTGGCCGATCCGGGCGAAGTGATCCCCGCCGCCCGCCCGGTGTTGAAACTGGCGCTTGGTGCGGCGATGGATGCGGTGTTTGCCGCGCCTGAATCGCTGCCCGGCCACATCCCGCCCGAACTGACGGTTTCGCTGTCATTGCTGGACAACCCGGATGTGACCTTTCAGGGCCATGTGCGCAAGGTCTCGCCGCTGGTTGACCCGCGCCGGGGCACGATTGAGGTCAAGATCGGCATCGTTTCTCCGCCCAAGCAGCTGAGCTATGGCGCGGCGGTGCGGGCCAGCCTGTCGGTGCCGCAGCCGGATCAGATCACCGTGCCGTTCAGCGCCCTGTCGGCCAAGGGCGATCGCCCCGCGCTGTGGGTGGTGGACCCGGGCAGTATGACGGCCACACTCCGGCCGGTGACGATTGCGCGCTATAGTGATGATAAAATGGTGATCTCTGAGGGGGTGAACCCCGGCGAAATCGTGGTCAGCAACGGCGCGCAGTTGGTCTATCCTGGGCGTGTGGTGCATCAGGTTAAACAGGAGGAAAAGCCGTGAAGTCTTTTAAATCCTTGCTTTTTGCCGCCGCTTTGGTCACCGGGGTTGCACTTCCCGGTCTGGCGGAACAAACTGCTCCTGCCCGTCCGGTTCATAGCGAAATCATCGGTGCAACGGCCGCCACCGCGCGTGATTTTATCGGTACGGTTGCGGCCCGCACCGAGGTTGATCTGGGCTTTCCCGCCTCGGGGACCATCACCAGCCGGCCGGTGTCTCTGGCCGATATTGTGCAAAAAGGCGATGTTCTGGCCCAGCTCGACCCCGAAGCGCTCGAGGCCGGTGCCTGGGCTGCCCGCGCCGGTGTGGTGATTGCCACGCAACAGTTGAAATCGGCGCAGGATGCCGAGAGCCGTGAAAAAATTCTGGTTGAACGCGGGGTTGAAAGCCAGTCCCGGTTGCAGGTTGTTCAGCGTAAACTGGCCGCAGCCAAAGCCCGGCTGGAGCAAGCCAAAGCCGCGCTGGTGCGGGCCGAGGATCTGTTGGATTCGGCTACCCTGCGGGCGCCACATGATGGGGTGATCACTCTGGTTCTGGCCGAGTCGGGCGCTTCGGTGTCCGCCGGTCAGCCGATTCTGCGCCTGGCTGCCACTGATGAACGCGAGGTGGTGATTGATCTGAGCGAAGAAGAATTGGCGCTGTTGCCACAAAACGCGGTGCTGGATGCCCGCCTGTTGGCGATTGGGCAGATACAGGCGCAAATCCGGCTGCGCTCGGTCGATCCGGTGGCCGATACCCGCACCCGCACCCGGCGCTGCCATTTTTCGCTGCTGGATGCTCCGGCAGAGTTTCGCATCGGCGCACTGGTGCTGGCCAGCCCAAGGCAAAACGATCTTCAGGTGATGACCATCCCGCTGAGTGCGGTGTTTGACGAGAACGGCGCCAGCCATGTCTGGCTTGTGTCGCGCCCCGATGGTCGGGCTCACAAGGCTGCGGTCACGCTGGGCGAGGTTGTCGGCAAACGCGCCATTGTGCTGTCAGGTCTGCAAAAGGGCGACGAGATCATCACCAAAGGCATTCATTCGATCAAGGAGGGGCAAATCGTTGGCCCCCGGGTAAACAAATGAGAGACCGTTTCAACCTGTCCGACTGGGCATTACAGCATAAATCTTTTGTCTGGTATCTGATGATCGTCAGTATGCTGGCCGGGATGATGTCTTATGTGAATATCGGCCGCGAAGAAGACCCCGATTTCACCATCAAGACCATGGTGATCACGGCAGCACTGCCCGGAGCCACCATTGACGAAACGCTGGATCAGGTCACCGACCGGATCGAGAAAAAGCTGCTAGAGGTGGATGAGCTGAATTTCACCAAATCCATCACCCGCCCCGGCCTGTCGATTGTCTATGTCAATTTGCTGCCCACAACCCGGGGGCCGGCCATTCCGGCGATCTGGCAACAGGTGCGCAATATGATGGGCGATTTGCGCCATGAATTCCCCGCTGAATTTGCCGGGTTCCAGTTCAACGACCGGTTTGGCGATGTTTATGGCAATATCTATGCCTTTACCGCAGATGGCTTCAGCCCGCGCGAATTGCGCGATATGATCGAGGATGTGCGCCGCGATGTGCAGCAGCTGGACGATGCTGGGGATGTGGTGCTGTTTGGCGATCAGAAAGAGGTGATCTATCTGGATTTCTCGCCGGAGAAGATGGCCGCTTATGGGGTCAGCAAACGGCAGGTGCAGGCGACCTTGGCCACCCAGAACGCAATTGTGCCCGCCGGTGTGATCGAAACCGAAGGCGAGCGCGTCCTGCTGCGGGTCAGCGGCAAGTTTCTGGACAGTCAGAGTTTGGAAGACATCAATCTGCGGGTCGGTGATCGGTTTTTCCGTCTGACCGATGTCGCCACCGTGCGCCGCGGCTATCAGGACCCGCCACGCGAGATGTTTCGCTATAATGGCGAGCCCGCCATGGGGCTGGCGGTGGGGATGCGCGCAGGCGCGAATATCCTGAAATTTGGCGAAAAACTGGATGAGGTGATCGAACAGGCGCAACAAAAGCTGCCGGTTGGGGTGCAGATTCATCAGGTCTCGGACCAGCCCAAAATCGTTGACGAAGCGGTGGGCCATTTCACCAAAGCGCTGTTCGAAGCGGTGGCGATCGTGATGGCCGTCAGCGTGTTGGCGGTCGGGGTGCGGGCCGGGCTGGTGGTGGCGCTGGCGGTGCCTTTGACGCTGGGGATCACCTTTGTGGTGCTGGAATATACCGGCTTCACCCTGCAACGGATTTCGCTGGGGGCGCTGATTATTGCGTTGGGCCTGTTGGTGGATGATGCGATGATTGCGGTGGAAACCATGATCTCGCGGCTGGAAAAAGGAGATAGCCTGCACAGCGCCGCCTCATATGCCTGGCGCAGCATCGCCTTTCCGATGCTCTCGGGCACTTTGGTGACAGTGGCGGGGTTCATCCCGATTGGCCTGAACAGCTCTAATGCCGGTGAGTTCACCTTTTCGCTGTTTGTGGTGATCGCGGTTTCGCTGCTGGTCAGCTGGATCGTGGCGGTGCTGTTCAGCCCGCTTTTGGGGGTCAGCCTGTTGCGCAAGGATATGGCCGAACACCATTCTGGCCCCGGGCGGATGATGCGGCTGTTTCAAGCCAGCTTGCGCGGCGTGATGCGGGCGCGCTGGCCGGTGGTGGTGGTGATCATCGCCGCCTTTGGCGCTTCGGTTTACGGGATGCGTTTTGTCGAGCAACAATTCTTCCCCAATTCTGACCGTCCGGAATTGCTGGTGAATATGACCTTGCCGCAAAATGCCTCGATCACCCAGACCTCGGAACAGATACGCAAAATGGAAGCGCATCTGCAAGGCCATCCGGGCGTGCAGTATTGGTCCAGCTATGTTGGGCGCTCAGCCATGCGGTTCTTGCTGGCCAGCGAACCGGTGACTCCGGCGCCCAATTTCGGGCAAATCGTGATCCAGACCACCGACCTTGAGGCCCGCGATGCGCTGCGCCAACAGTTGCGAGACCTCGCCCAGAGCGATTTCCCCGGCACCGATGTGCTGGTGAAACTGCTGGATATCGGCCCGCCGGTCGGGCGTCCCGTGCAATACCGGCTGTCCGGGCCTGACATCAACACGGTGCGCGACCTGGGTCGTGATCTGACCGCGATCATTGCCAGCGATCAGCGGTTGGAGAGCATCGCGCTGGATTGGAATGCTCCGGCCCGGGTGGTCAAGCTGGAAATCCTGCAAGACAAGGCCCGCCAGTTGAACCTGACCGGCAGCGAGATTGCCGCCGCGCTCAGCACCGTTTACAGCGGCGCGGGCATGACCCGGCTGCGGGATCAAACCTATCTGGTCGATATCGTCGCCCGGGGGGATAAATCCACCACGCGATCCATTGATACGCTGTTCAATCTGCAGATCAACACCGCCAGCGGCCAGACCATTCCGCTGTCCAGCGTGGCGCAGTTCCGGTTTGAAACCGAACAGCCGCTGGTGGTGCAGCGCAACCGGATGCCCACTGTCACCGTCGAGGCCGCGATGGCGACTAAGGATCAACCCGCTACCATCGTGAATGAATTGCGCGATCAGATCGACGCTTTCCGTCAGAGCCTGCCGGCGGGCTATCATATCGAAATTGGTGGGGCGATTGAGAAGAGCGCCGAATCTCAGGGGCCGATTGCGGCTGTGGCACCGATAATGGTGCTGATCATCATCACATTGGTGATGGTGCAGATGCAGAGCTTCCGGCTGGCCTTCATCGTGCTGTCCGTGGCTCCGATGGGGTTGATTGGGGTGGTGATTGCCCTGCTGATGTCCGGCGCGCCGATGGGGTTTGTGGCGATTTTGGGAGTGCTGGCGCTCAGCGGCATTCTGATCCGAAATTCGATCATTCTGGTCGACCGGATCGAAGCGCTGCGCCAACGCGGCATGGGCGCCTGGGAGGCGGTGTATGAGGCTACGATCACCCGCGCCCGTCCCATTGTGCTGACCGCCGCCGCCGCCAGTCTGGCCCTGATCCCGATTTCCCAGCAGGTGTTCTGGAGCCCGATGGCCTATGCGCTGATGGGAGGTATCATTGTCGGAACCGTGATCACCCTATTCTTTGTGCCGGCGCAGTATCTTATAATCTTTCGGGTGAAGAAGTCCAAGTAACAGATTGATTTAAAAGACTTCTGTTTGACGTTGTGGTCCATATATCTGCCCCGCCCGGCCTCTGGGCGGGCTTAAGCCTGCCTGCCCCTCGGTAGGCGGTAAGTCATTAAATTTAATCTGATACTCCGTAGAGTGTGCGGCCAAAATCTACTCCCCTCAGCTATGACGGAAACGTGCCCAAAGGAATCCAATGAATATCGTCAGCAGGATAGCCAAAGTTGTAAGAGCCGATTTTACAAGAGTGGCGGCGCTGGCGGCATAAACCAGTGGAACTGAAACTTCTGGCCAGCTCCAAATCAGGACCGCGATACCGACATTTTCAGCATAGTCGAATAAGGCACTGCCCACCGAAAAAACGATGCCAAGGTGAACCAGCCTGCTGTGGGGGATGCGTTGCCCAAACCAGAAAATCGTTGTAACCAAAGCCAGCGCGAGCATTGCTGGATAAAGCGTATCCAGAGGGATCTGACGGCTGAGATAATAGATGCGCCCTTCCTCCCCTAACGCTTCAAGCAGCGCTGCCGCGTCTGCGTAACGATAGCCCAGCGGGCGCATGTCAAACGGGACATGCCCCGAAAGGGCTTGGATATGGGCAAGCGTGACGCCGATCATCAACATATAGATTGTCGCAGCGATCAACCCACAACCGATGGCTACAATGCCGAGATGCCTTGAAAGAAATGTGCTGCTCATTTGGCCACCTCTCTGAACTGAGCCTACCTGCCCCCGGACGACGCCTTGCGCGGGATCATGGGCAAAGGCATACCGAGATGGATTTGCCGACTTTGCCAACGGTAGGTCAAGCCAGCCACAGACTCAAATGGTTGTAAAGGACAAAAGCCGGAATGGCGTTTTACCAATACCGTGCCATCCCCTTAAGGGGGTTGAGATGAACGACAACCCCGAACCGGAGCTGGGTTAATCTTTGCGACAAAAGCAGGGGCTTTCCCGTGGTTTGGCTGGGCAGTGTTTGTTGCAACCTTAAGAAGGCATCGGTTAACGGCAGAAGGTTTCCATGCCCGACAGCTCCCCCAGTGAACAAATTTAGCCAGGCTGCCGCAAAGTTGGCTGTGGCCTTCGGACTGATGGCTACCCAGGCAGGCGCAGCCCTTTGTTTTTTGTATCAAGCCAGGTGATGCAAACTGCCTATCCCACATCTCCTCCAGAGGCGGGCACCGGCACCAGAGCCACAATCTCCTTGCAGAGGCGGGCTCCGGGTGACAGGGTGTTTATGATTCACTTCATCAGGAGGCTCCCCATGACCCATCACCGTCAGTTCTATATCAATGGCCAATGGGTTGACCCGGCCAAGGCCCATGATTTCGACGTCATCAACCCGTCCAATGAAGAGGTCTGCGCCACCATTTCGCTGGGCGATCAGGCCGACACCGATGCTGCCGTCGCCGCCGCCAAAGCCGCGTTTCCGGCCTGGGCCGCAGTGCCGCACGCCGAAAAGCTGGCGCTGACCAAAAAGCTGCTCGAGGAATACAACAAGCGCAGCGACGACCTGGCCGAAGCCATGTCGGTTGAAATGGGTGCTCCGATTGATCTGGCCAGAACGGCTCAGGTCGGGTCGGGTTCGTATCACATCGCCAATTTCATCAAAGCGCTGGAGAATTTCCAGTTTGACCGCATGCTGGGCGATCACGCCCCCAATGACCGGATTCTGCTGGAGCCTATCGGCGTTTGCGCCATGATCACCCCGTGGAACTGGCCGATGAATCAGATCACTCTGAAATGCATCCCGGCCATGGCGGTGGGCTGCACCATGGTGCTGAAGCCTTCGGAAATTGCGCCGCTATCGTCGATCGTTTTCAGCGAAATCGTTGATGCGGTCGGGCTGCCCGATGGGGTTTACAATATGGTTAATGGCGATGGCACCGGGGTGGGCACGCAGCTGTCGGTGCATCCTGATGTTGATATGGTTTCGTTCACCGGCTCGACCCGGGCCGGGGCGCTGATCACCAAGGCCGCCGCCGATACCGTAAAACGTGTCGCGCTTGAGCTGGGCGGCAAAGGTGCGAATATCATTTTCGCCGACGCCGATGACAAGGCAGTCAAGCGCGGGGTGTTGCATTGCATGAACAATTCGGGCCAGTCCTGCAACGCGCCGACCCGGATGCTGGTTGAGCGCTCGATCTATGACGAAGCGGTTGAGACCGCCGCCAGTGTGGCCAATGCGATCGAAGTCGGGCCCGCCGATAAACCCGGCCGTCATATAGGGCCGGTGGTGTCGCAGCAGCAATATGACAAGATTCAGGACATGATACAGCAGGGCATCGACGAAGGCGCACATCTGGTTGCCGGGGGGCTGGGCCGCCCCGATGGCCTGAACCGCGGCTATTTTGTGCGCCCGACCGTGTTTGCCGATGTGACCAATTGCATGAAAATCGCCCAGCAGGAAATTTTTGGCCCGGTGCTGTCGATCATCCCGTTTGACAAGGAAGAGCAGGCCTTGGAAATCGCCAATGACACGGTTTACGGTCTGACCAACTATGTGCAGACCACCGATCCGGCCAAGGCACGCCGTGCGGCGCGGGCGTTGCGCTCGGGCATGGTCGAGATCAACGGCACTTCGCGCGGGGCAGGGGCTCCGTTTGGCGGCTATAAGCAGTCGGGCTCTGGCCGTGAAGGCGGCATTTGGGGGCTGGACGAGTTTCTGGAAGTCAAATCGGTCAGCGGCTGGCAAGAGTAAATCCGGCTGGAGTTTCCGCTCCCGATTTGCTATCAGTTTTTTCAAGCGTGGCGGCGCTCGCAGACGGGTGCCGGCCAGCCCGGTATGAGAAGCCAGCCTGTATGAAAAGGATGAGACGCATGACGGATACGCGCCAGTTTGATATTGTGATTATCGGAGCCGGGCCCGCAGGGCTGAGCTTGGCGCGGGCTTTGTCCAATAGCGGCCAGCAGATTGCCCTGATCGAAAAGCACAGCCAAGAGGTGCTGGCCAATCCACCCGAGGATGGGCGTGATATTGCCCTGACCCATACTTCGGAAAAGCTGATGCAGGATCTGGGCATGTGGCAGCACATCCCCGAAGATCAGATCGGCACCATCCGCGATGCCAAGGTGGTGAACGGGCGCTCAAATTTCGCGCTGCATTTTGACAGTCTGGGCAGCGGGGCCGATTATCTGGGCAAAATCGTTCCCAATCACCTGATCCGCCGCGCCGCCTATAACGAGGTCAAAGACCTGCCCAATGTCACCATGATCTGCGACAGCGAAGTGGTCGCGGTGCAGACCAATTCTACCAATGGCACGGTGACGCTAAACGACGGCTCGGTTCTGGAAGCTGCACTGGTGGTGGCCGCCGATAGCCGTTTTTCCAACACGCGGCGGATGATGGGGATCGCCGCCAGCAGCCTCGATTTTGGCCGGGTGGTGATTGTCTGTGAGATGGAACACGAGCTGGACCATGGCGACACCGCCTTTGAGTGTTTTCACTATGACCAGACGCTGGCGATCCTGCCGATGTATGGCAAGAAATCCTCGGTGGTGGTGACTCTGCCCACCGCGCGGGCGGATGCGGTGATGCAGATGGCGGATGACGCATTTGCCGCCGATATCGAACATCGCTTTGGCGGCAAGCTGGGCAAAATGACGCTGGTCAGCAAGCGCTTCCCCTATCCGCTGGTCGGGGTGCTGGCCAAACATTTCGCCGCCCCGCGCTTTGCCCTGCTGGGCGATGCGGCGGTGGGGATGCACCCGGTCACGGCGCATGGGTTCAACCTGGGCCTGAGCGGGGCCAAGCTGTTGGCCGATCAGATCGAAGAGGCCACCCGCAATCACAAGGACATCGGTGCCGATGCCGGGCTGATCCGCTATGAAAGCCAGCACCGCAAAGTTGCCCTGCCGCTTTACCACGGCACCAATGCGCTGGTGAAGCTTTACACCAATAATTCGGTTTCCGGGCGCATCCTGCGCGGTGCGGCGCTGCGGGCCGGGCATTTCCTGCCGCCGGTGAAAAAGCGTATCATGCACCAGCTGACCCATATCGAAAGCCACGCCAGATAAGTCTTGAGTAAGTCTCAAGCCCGAGCGAAAACGCCATAACTATAGCTGTGACAGCTGTTCTGACCAAAGGAGGCGGCCATGCGTTTTGTGATCCGATCCATTATTGTCCTTGTTTTGCTGGTGATCATTGCCATTGGCACCTTGCTGCTGTTGCCGGGCGACAAAATCGCCCGCTTTGCCGAAGGTCAGTTTGAAAGCGCCACCGGGCGGGCCATCAGCATTGGCGGCGAGGTCAAGACCACCATCTATCCGCTGCTGGGTGTGCGCACCGGGGCGATCCGTATCGCCAACGCCCCTTGGTCGAAATCCGGCCCGATGGTGCAGGCCGAGGGCATGAGCATCGGCGTCGATCTGACTGCGCTGTTTACCGGTGACATCAGGATCAAGAAAATCGACCTGCAAGCGCCGAAAATCCTGCTGGAAGTCGCCCAGGATGGTCGCGCCAACTGGGAAATGGGCAAAACCGCCAGCGCCGGTTCCGGGGCTGGTGCGGGGCAGGCCGGCGACATTCCGGCCTTTTCGCTGGACCGGGCGCTGATCAAAAACGGCACGCTGACCTATCTGGATCATGGCTCTGGCGGCAAGACCAGCCTCAGCGAAATGGATATTGATCTGCGCCTGCCCGAATTCGCCGGCCGCGCCGATCTAGCGCTTTCGGCGCGGATGAATGGCCAGACGGTGTCGGTGAAAGGCGATGTGGCGCAGTTTGCCACTTTGCTGGAGGGTGGCATCACAGGGGTTAAAGCCACGGTGAAAAACGGGGCCAATGTGGTGAAGTTCAACGGCAAGGCCGGGATGTCTCCGCCCGCCGCCGATGGCAATCTTGAGGCCAGCCTGAAGCAAATGCCGACCCTGTTCAAATTGCTGGGGATGGCTCCGGTTGAGCTGGACAAAGGCATGGGCCGCAGCGTGGTTGTCAACGGCAAAGTCACCTATACCGGGCAAAACACCGCCCATTTGCGCGATGGGGTGATCAAGCTGGATCAGAACGTGTTTTCCGGTGGGGTCGATTACCTGCCCGGCAAAGCGCGCCCGATGCTCAAGGCGCAGTTTGCCGCCGGGGCGCTGGATTTTTCCAGCCTTGCGGCCAGCGTGGATAGTTCCGGGCAAACGGTCGAGGTGGCTCCGGGTTGGTCTAAGGAGCGCATTGATGTTAGCGCTCTGGGACTGATGGATGCCGATATCCATCTGGTTGCCAAATCGGTCAATCTGGGCACGGTTAAACTGGGGCCCAGCAATGTGCATATGAAACTGGATCGCGCCCGCGCCGTGTTCGGGCTAAAAAAGATCAGCACCTATCAGGGGCAGCTGGCCGGTCAGTTCGTGGTCAATGGCCGCCGCGGGTTGTCGGTGGGCGGCGATCTGACGCTGAGCAACATCGCCATGCAGCCGCTGCTGCGCGATCTGGCCGATTACGACCGGCTGATGACCGGTGCCGATATGCAGCTGAAGTTCCTCGGTGTGGGCAACAGCATGAGTGCCATCATGCACAGCCTGTCGGGCAGCGGGTCGTTCACGCTGGGACGGGGCGAGATACTGGGTCTCGATCTGGCCGGGATGTTACGCAATCTGGATGCCTCTTACCGCGGCAAGGGCCAGAAAACCGTGTTTGACAAGATCAGCGCCAGCTTTTCGATCAAGGGCGGGGTGCTTAGCAACAATGATCTGGCCTTTGACGCCAAAAAGGCCAAAGCTGTTGGTGCGGGCACCGTTGGGATCGGCGATCAGACGCTGAATTATCGCATCACCCCCACCGTGCTGGCCAAAACCGATGGCAGCGGTGGCATTTCGGTGCCGGTGATCATTTCCGGCAGTTGGTCCAACCCCAAATTCCGCCCCGATCTGCAAGGTCTAATTGACAAGCGTCTGGCCGAGGAAAAAGCTGCCCTAAAAGCCAAGCTGGAGGCTGAGAAAGCTGCCAAAAAGGCTGAGTTGAAGGCCAAGCTGGCCGCCGAAAAGGCCCGGGCGCTGCGCAAGGCTGAAGAGAAGCTGAGCATCGATCTGAAGGCTGGTGAGTCTCTGGAAGATGCCGCCCGCAGAAAGCTGGAAGAAGAGGCGAAAAAGGGGCTGGGTAAGCTGCTGAAAGGCAACTGACCTATTCACGACAAAGTGAGCGTTGAAAGGCCGATGCGGCGACATGCCAGTTGATATTCATCAATTCGAGGGATAAGTATGAGCCATGCCTTGTTCGCTCGGCGTTTGGGTTTTTCGTGACCTGTGGCGCGGCTGGGGTGGCTTTGGTGTTGGAATAAATCTCAAACCAGAAGGAAAATTATAATGAAACTGCTGAACTCTGTGATGGCTGCGGCGATGGTTGCAGTATTTGCTCTGCCGGGTATGGCAGATGAACCAACCATCGTGGTTGAGGATTCTTATGCGCGGTCCTCCATGAAAATGGCGAAAACCGGCGCGGCGTTTATGATTATCAAAAATCTGGGTGATGTTGACGACCGGGTGGTTGCCGCCAGATCGGACATTTCCAAGCGGGTTGAACTGCATACCCATGTTGAGACCACCGAAAATGGTCAGACTTATATGAAGATGGGCATTATGGAGGGCGGCTTCCCGATTCCGGCCCATGGTCAGACCGTTTTGAAACGCGGCGGGATGCATGTGATGTTCATGGGGCTGAACCGCCCGCTGGTGCATGGGGAGAACGTTCATGTGACCTTGGTGCTGGAAAAGGCTGGCGAAGTTGAGATTGACGTGCCGGTGGATTTGAACCGCAAACCTGCTGAGGGCGGCAAGATGATGCACAAGCATGGCGACGGCAAGATGATGAAAAAGCATGGTGAACACAGCAATTAAAACGCTGGTTTGTTGATCTGGCCGCGCCTGCCCTCTCGATCGACGGGCGCGGCCTTTTTTTTAGACGGAGCCCTTAACAATGTGGATTGGGCCGTTGCCAATGCTATTGCGCATTTTGCGGCAACCCATCGCTGATCTGGTAATAATCTCCCTTATCCGCCACAAAGATATGCCCCGCCAACTGCGTCCGGGTCGGGCCGTCAAACGCGCCCATCATCACTGCGGTCCAGTCCTGAAACACAGGGTCCCAAAACAGGTTCGAGCCGCAGATTTTACAAAACCCCCGCCGCACCTTGTGGCTGGAACGATACCAGCTGATATTCTCTTCCCCGCTGATTTCAAGTGCGCTGCGTGGCATATCGGTGGACGCGGAAAAATGCCCCGAGCTTTTGCGGCATTGACGACAGTGACAAGCATCCGGTGCCGGCAGCGGCGCATGAACAGTGAACCTCACCGCGCCGCACAGGCAAGAGCCGTGATGCGTGATGTCAGCCATCTGGCCCCCCTATAGCGTTTGACGAAATACCTGCAACATAGAGCATCACTTAACGCATTGAAATCTTTGATTTCAGGCAGCGTTAAGTGATTCAAGTTTTTCGCATAACGCTTTATAGCGGTCTGATTTTCAGCTTGGTGATCTGATTGGCCTGACGCTCGACCACCTCAAACCGGAAACCGTGGAACGAAAACACCTGCCCGGCGGTGGGGATGGTCTGAGATTCATGGATCACGAGCCCGGCGATGGTCACGGCCTCTTCATCGGGCAGGTTCCAATCCATTGCCCGGTTCAGATCGCGAATGGTCATGGTGCCTTCAACCTCAAACTGCCCATCGGCGGATTTGCCCACGGTGGGCTCGTCGTTTTTGTCGAACTCATCGGTGATTTCGCCGACGATTTCCTCCAGAATATCCTCCAGCGTGATCAACCCTTGCAGCGAGCCATATTCATCAACCACCAGCGCAAAATGGCTGTGACGGTGCAAAAACTGGCGCATCTGGTCGTCCAGAGTGGTGGTTTCCGGCACGAAATAGGGCTTGCGCGCCAGATCCAGCACGTTCAGCCCCTGTAGATCATCCAGCGAGGCATCCTTGTTGCGCATCATGTCGTGAAACGCCCGCAGCAGGTCTTTGGCATGGATCACCCCGACGATGTTGTCCGGGTCGTTGCGAAACAGCGGCAGCCGGGTATGGGCCGAGGCCAAGCACTGCGCCAGCACCTTTTGCGGTTCGTCCTCCAGATTGATCATCTCGATCTTGGAGCGATGCAGCATGATCTCTTCCACCGTGCGCTCATTCAGATCAAGCGCCCCCAGAATGCGGTCGCGGTCTTCCTTTTCCACTACCCCTTCGGAATGGCCCAGCGACAGCGCCCCGGCGATTTCTTCGCGCACCGCCAGCATCTGGCTATCGGCGTCGATCTGCACCCCAAACAGGCGCAGCACCAGACGCACGAACCAGCGGATCGCGGCGACGATGGGGGAAAACAGTGTCACCGTCAGGCGGATCAGCGGCGATACCCGCACGGCGGCGGCTTCGGCGTTGCTGATCGCATAGGTTTTGGGCAGCACTTCGGAAAAAATCAGCACCAGCAGGGTCATCACCAAAGTGGCCAGCGCCACGCCGCCATCGCCAAACAGCCGGGTAAACAGCGCTGTGGCCAGCGAGGCCGCCAGAATGTTAACCAGATTGTTGCCCAGCAAAACGGCGCCGATCAGCCGCTCGGTGTCCTCGGTCAGCTTCAGGGCGATTGCGGCGCGGGCATCGCCCTTATCGGCTTTGCTGCGCAACTTCCCGCGCGAGGCAGCGGTCAGCGCAGTTTCCGAGCCGGAAAAGAACCCTGACAGCAGCAAAAGCAGGATGATCACCGCAGAGGTGATCCAAAAGGCAGCGTCGAAAATCGGGGTCGGGTCGGGCATTTTGATCTCGGGATAATTATGTGTCAGGGTTTGAGAAGGTTTTAGCACAGATTGGCAGGCGGATAACAGAGGGGCGATGCAAAACCCGTCTGTGCCTTTCGCATCCGGCCACAACAAAAGGCGGCGAGCCCACATCCGGGCACACCGCAAACCGCTGCTTAAACGGTTAGCTTAGGAAAAGTCAGAGAGAATCAATCTTTTTGGCTACCAGCCAAGAAACCGGCAGCGCCACGATAAACCCGACAATTGCGGCATAAATAATAGGCTTGGTGGTGCCATAGCCGGCGACCAGAACCACAACAATAAAAATACCGGCCAAAGTCGCGGAAATGAATGAATACATCAAAGACGTCAGTCTTAACATTGGGTGTCCTCCATCGGGTGTAGATACCTACGCGGCTCAGTATTCCAGGGCCGCTATGTGTGTCGTTGATTTAAATCAACCTAGTCGGGTTTGCAGATTTCGCCGCGGGTGATCAGAATCAAAGTGCGCAAAACCAGCACCACGATGATCGCCATCAGCAAAAACAGCAGACCTGCGCCGATGGTTTCATGCAGTTGCGATCCGGTCAATGCGGCATAATGAAACGATGCGATACTCAGCGAGGCGATTGGGAACGATAGCGCCCAGAACGACATGGAAAAGGGCAGTTTCAAAAAGCCCGGCGCCTGTGTCAGCACGATCAGAAAGAACACATAGCCCAGATTGAGCAGGATCAGCGCGAAATTGTCGATCTGCGGGCTCAGCCGGGTATAGGCGATGAAGGAAACCGCCGGAGGTGCCACCATGATCACCAGCGTGGGCAGCAATTTGCTGGGCAGCGGCGTGTGGAAAATCATCCGGTTCAGGATCAGGGTCAGCAGCACGATCCAGAACAGCAGCCCGCCGGACAGAAACAGCCACGAAATTTCCGTATAGCCCAGCTGGCTGCCCGCAATCGGAGCCACCACATTGCCCACCGCCGGAATGAACCAGGCCGGGTTGATCTGGCCGTATTCAAAGGGTTTGTGGCCGATCCAGCGGGCGATGATGCTCAGCGTCAACACCCCTTGCAACACCGCGCCGGTCAACCAGAACAGATTGGCCAGCCCGGCCTGTTCCGGCAAAAAGCACACCGCAATCAGCATCAGGCTGATCGAGACCGCCGGGAAGAATGTCACCCGGATCGGGTGGCTCCACTCCGCCTTGAGCGCAGCGGGGTAGCGCAGGGCTTTGGCCAGATAGAAAAGCGTGATCAGCGCAAAGGCCAGCAGCGAGATGATCCGCAGAATGTGTCCCAGTGCTCCGGTCCATTCCATCACTCCTCCGGCGGCGTAAAACGCCAGTGTCAGGCCCAAAAGCCCCATGGTGACGGTGTAAAACGTAATCGGGAAATGCATCAGCCGGGGCTGGTTTTCGGCGGAGGGGCTGGAAGTGTCGGCCATGTCAGTCCTGCTCTTTTGATCGGTTATAAAATGCCAAGGGTTAAAATTCTGAAAACAGCTCTAGCAGAATTTGCCACCGGTCGGAAAGGGGGCAAAGTAATAGGGCTTTAAAGGGTGCGTTTGGCGTAAGTGGCGGTGTCAATATCCCGGATATCCACCGACAGGCTGCCCACCTCGGGCAACGCCTGATCCAGCACTGCCAGAATGCGCCGGGTCAGAGCGGCCTTGGTGGCCTCATCACGCCCGGCCAGCAGCCGGATGGTGGCATGGGCAAAGCCCTTGGGCTCGGTCCCGGCATGGCCGAACGGGCAGGGGATGGCCCGCACCTTGATCGCGCTGGTGTCAGGAAACACGCCGGTCGCGGCGGCGGCCTCGAACAAGGTGGCGCACAGATCATTCAGGCAGTGGATTTCAGCCAGATGGGCAGAGTATTCAACGACGATATGGGGCATGGTTGCTCCTTTTTCCTATAACCCGCTGTCAATCAGCGCTTGGCGCAGCAGTGGGGCAAGGCGTTTGGCCCAGCTTTGCTGCTGCTCTTGGGTGCGGATCAGATCGTTTCGGATTTCGATCAGCACATTGGGGCGGTTATGGGCAATGGCGTGCCGGTCAATCGAATCGCCGTCCAGATGTCCGCCATAGGGTTCGTTTTCGCCAACACACAGATCGCCCTGTTCCTGCAACAGCCGCACCACCGGATCCGACAGCCGGGTATCCTGCGCATAGAGGATCCCCACATGCCAGGGCCGCTTGGGCCGGCCCTCAAGCTGCGGCGTGTAGCTGTGGATCGAGACATAAAGCACATCCTTGCGCCGCCCCGCCAGCTGGGCCAGCGCGTTGTGATAGGGGCGGTAATAGGCATTTAACCGGCGCTCGCGCTCGGCCTGATCCACATGCCGGTTGGCCGGCACGATGCTGCCATCATAGAGCTTCATGATCAGGGTCGGATCATCCTCGCCCCGATTCGGGTCAATCACCAGCCGCGAAAAATTCGACAAAATCGCCGGAGCCTCCAGCAAATCGGCCAGCGCCCGGGTCACGCCCGCCACGCCGGGGTCAAAAGCGATGTGGCGGTCCATGTCCGCGGCGCTCAGCCCCAGATCGCCACCATTGACTTCGGCAGGGACGGTGTTGGCGGCATGATCGGCGGTAATCAGCCAGCGCGAACTGCGATCCTGACCGATGATATGATAGGGTTGATATGTCATGGCTTTGTCATTTTCTTAAGATATCCCCTGCATAAGCGCTGTTTGAATAAAGCGCCAGTTGAAACCGCCGGGTATTTGCGCCATAGTGGCGCTCAACCCTCTGGAAATGAATGAAACAGTTAAGGAACGGGGCAATATGAAGCGCCTGCGCAATGTAAAAATCGTGGCCACTCTGGGGCCAGCATCCAACAGCTATGACATGATCCGCGCGTTGTTTGAGGCCGGGGCGGATGTGTTTCGCCTGAATATGAGCCACGGCACCCATGACGACATCCGCAGCTTTCACAGCGCCATCCGCCAGATCGAAAAGGATCTGGAGCGCCCGATTGCCATTCTAGCGGATTTGCAGGGGCCGAAACTGCGCTGCGGGCGGTTTGACGGCGGCGCGGCGGTGCTGGAAAACGGGCAGGCGTTTCTATTTGATCTGGATCAGACGTCGGGGGATGTCCATCGAGTGTGCTTGCCCCACCCTGAGATTTTTGCAGCCCTTGAACCGGGCGCGACTCTGCTGGTCAATGACGGCAAGATCAAGATGCAGGTCACCGATTGTGGGGCGGATTATGCCAACTGTCAGGTGGTGGCCGGAGGCGAAATTTCCGACCATAAGGGGGTGAATGTGCCCGATGTGGTGTTGCCGCTGGCGGCGCTTTCCCCAAAAGACCGCAAGGATCTGGAGTTTGCCTGCCAGCTGGGGGTGGACTGGATCGCGCTGTCTTTCGTGCAGCGGCCCGAGGATATGAACGAAGCCCGCGATTTGGTGCAGGGCCGGGCGGCGGTGTTGGCCAAGATCGAAAAACCGGCGGCGGTTGAGGCGTTTAGCGACATTCTGGCGGTCTCGGACGGCATCATGGTGGCGCGTGGCGATCTGGGGGTTGAACTGCCGGTGCAGAATATCCCTCCGATCCAGAAACGTCTGATCCGCGGCTGCCGGGCGGTGGGCAAACCGGTGATCGTGGCCACGCAGATGATGGAGAGCATGATCTCCAGCCCGGTGCCCACCCGGGCCGAGGTCTCGGACGTGGCAACCGCGATTTACGAGGGCACCGATGCAGTGATGCTGTCGGCGGAATCGGCGGCCGGGGATTATCCGGTCGAGGCGGTCAAAGTGATGAACAATGTGGCGATCGAGGTCGAGCATGACAAAACCTATCGCAATGTGATCGAGGCATCACGCCATCTGGAACGCAGCTCGGTGGCCGAGGGCATCGTGTCAGCCGCCCGCGAAATTGCCGAGGCTACCGATGTCAAAGCGATCTGCTGCTTTACCCAATCCGGCACCACCGCATTGCTGACCGCGCGCGAACGCCCTGCGGTGCCAATCATCGCCCTGACACCGCTGACCGGCACCGCCCGGCGGTTGTGCCTCAGCTGGGGGGTGAATTGCTATTTCACCGGCGATGTGGACCGCTTCAAAATGGCCGTGGTCAGTGCCGCGCGTGCCGCAAGGGCGGCGGGTTTTGCCAGCCAGAACGATCTGATCGTGGTCATTGCCGGGGTGCCATTCAATGTGCCAGGCACGACAAATATCCTCAGGGTGGCCCCCTGTGATGAAAGCTTGATTTTCAGCACCGAGCAACCATAATAGCCCCAAGCGCATTGCGTTAAGGAGGGGCGTCATGGACAGTGATTTGATTTTGGTGATCGGGCTGATCATCTCGGCGCTGTCGATTCCGGCGGTTCTCAGCGCTTTTGCCGACAGAAGACAGCCGCGCCTGTCGGTTGTGATGGTGATTGCCGGCGTGGGTATGGTGGCCATAGCGGTGTCAAAACAGCCCGGCGGCTATGAGCTGAGCGATATTCCCCATGCTTTTGTCCGGGTGATTGGCACCTATATGCGATAAGGGGCATTTTCCCGCTTGCCTTACCCCCATTCGCAGCCTATATCACGCATTCGAACTGCGTGACCGGCCCTGTTGTGGCATGCCGAGTCGCGTCTACACACCGCCCATTCCAAAGGAGACGGAAATGCCTAAGATGAAGACGAAATCGAGCTGCAAAAAGCGGTTCAAGGTTACGGCCAATGGTCGTGTTAAAGCGGGTCAGGCCGGCAAACGCCACGGCATGATCAAACGCACCAACAAATTCCTGCGCAATGCACGCGGCACTGAAACCCTGTCGGCTCCTGATGAGAAAATCATCAAGTCGATGATGCCATATTCACGCTAAGGGGAATTTGAAAAATGAGAGTTACATCCGGTCCAACCACTCAGGCCCGTCACAAGAAGATCATCAAAGCCGCCAAAGGTTTCAAAGGTCGTCGTAAAAACCTGTTCAAATCCGCAACGCAAGCGGTGGACAAATCCAACCAATACGCTACCCGCGACCGCAAGGCACGCAAGCGTAATTTTCGCGCTCTGTGGATTCAGCGTATCAACGCCGCCGTGCGCAGCCATGACGAAGCCCTGACCTATTCGCGCTTCATCAACGGCCTGTCCAAAGCCGGCATCGAGGTGGATCGCAAGGTTCTGGCCGATCTGGCTGTGAATGAACCCGAAGCCTTTGCTGCGATTGTCAAAAAGGCGCAGGCCGCTTTGGCATAATCTGCTGCTGACAGATAAACGAAAAACCCGCCCTCCCGGCGGGTTTTTTGTTTTTGCGGGGGCAGAGCAATGAAAAACCGCAGATTGGCCGTGATCCGGTTGCAGTTTGTGTGAGATGTGATAGCAGCATTTTAACAAACCCTTATTCACAAACTCGGCATTTGGGAAAACGAACGATGGACGCGCTCAGAGACAAATACATCACGGCAATCGCCAATGCGGCTGACGAAGCTAGCCTGGAACGGCTGCGTCTGGCAGCGGTGGGCAAAAAAGGCGAAGTGGCGCTGAAAATGCGCGAATTGGGTAAAATGACCCCGGAAGAGCGCCAGATCGTTGGGCCCAAGCTGAATGCGCTGAAAAATGAAATCAACAGTGCGCTGGCGGCCAAGAAACAGGCGCTGGCCGATGCGGCGCTGGATGAGCGTTTGCGCGGCGAATGGCTGGACATCACCTTGCCCAATCGCCATCGCAGACAGGGCAGCATCCACCCGGTGTCTCAGGTCACCGATGAGGTCACCGCCATTTTCGCCGATATGGGTTTTGCCGTGGCCGAGGGGCCGCAGATTGAAAATGACTGGTATAATTTCGACGCGCTGAACATCCCGCCCCACCACCCGGCACGGCAGGAATTCGACACCTTTTACATGCATCGCAGCGCTGATGATCAGCGCCCGCCGCATGTGCTGCGCACCCATACCAGCCCGGTGCAGATCCGTGCCATGGAAAAAACCGGAGCCCCCATCCGCGTGATCGCCCCCGGCCGGGTTTATCGCAGCGACTATGATCAAACCCACACACCGATGTTCCATCAGGTCGAGGGCATGGCGATTGGCAAAGACATTTCCATGGCCAATTTGAAATGGGTGCTCGAGGAATTTTTTGCCGCATTTTTCGAAATCGACGGCATCAAAACCCGGTTTCGGGCCTCGCATTTCCCCTTTACCGAACCATCGGCCGAGGTGGATATTCAGTGCTCTTGGGTGGATGGGCAGCTGCGCATCGGCGAGGGGGATGACTGGATGGAGGTTCTGGGCTCTGGCATGATGCACCCCAAAGTGCTGAGTGCTGGCGGCATTGACCCCGAGCAATGGCAGGGCTTTGCCTTTGGCATGGGCATCGACCGGATTGCGATGCTGAAATATGGCATTCCCGATCTGCGGGCGTTTTTTGACAGCGATCTGCGCTGGCTGCGTCATTATGGTTTTGGCGCGCTGGATGTGCCCACTCTGCATGGTGGGTTGAGTCACTAACCCTTTTTCAATCAAGGCCGTTTAACATGGGCCGGGCACCGCCACTTCAGGCATGGTGCCCGGCCTTTGCTGTTGCGCGAAACGCAAAGCTCAGAACGCTGTGGTAATGAAATATCAGTCAGAACGCAGGATGGTTTGGCCACTATTCACCTGCCGGAAAGGTTTTCCATGTCTGATTTGTCTCCACGTTTGCAGTTGCCGTTTCTGCAACCTTCGCAAGCCCAAAAACACGTCACCCATAACGAAGCATTGCAGCAGCTTGATGCGCTGGTGCAGCTGACCGTCGAAGGGTTTGACGCCAACACCCCACCCGCTTTGCCCCAAAATGGCGAAATTCACGCGCTGGGCAGTGCGCCCACCGGCGACTGGGCCGGGCAGGCGGGCAATTTGGCAGTTTATCGGGAAAATGCCTGGATCTTCGTTGCCCCTCAGGACGGCTGGCGCGCTTGGGGCAAGGCCGAGGCGCGGCTGCAGGTCTATGCCGGCGGCACTTGGGGCAATTTGCCGGTTGTGGTGCAAAATGTCGACGGAGTCGGGATTAATGCCGTTTCGGATGCCACAAACCGGCTGGCGGTGGCATCAGAAGCCACGTTGCTCAGCCATGATGGCAGCGATCACCGGCTGAAAATCAACAAGAATGCCAGCGGCGATGCGGCCTCGGTTCTGTTTCAGACCGGTTGGTCTGGCCGGGCAGAAATCGGCACTATCGGCGATGATGATTTCCACTTCAAGGTCAGCGCCGATGGCAGCAATTTTGAAAACGCCCTCAGCCTGCGCGCCGATAGCGGTGTGACCGATGCGAAATGCCTGCGCAGCGGCAAGATTATGATCAACAATGACAGCGTCGGCATTGTCCCAACCCCCGGCGCTTGCGGGTTTGTGCTGATCACCATGGTTCATGAGGCTTGGCCACGGGCCAGACATAGCGGTATTTTTGTGTTCGATAGCGGCGGGTCGCTTTCGCTTCAGTCGATGACACTGGCGCCGCGGATGCTGAATAAGGGGGCAGAGGTACTCACCGGCACCACCGGAGATGCAGATTACACCAGCGTCGCGGTGCAAGCCGGGCAGTTGCAAATCGAAAACCGGTCGCAGTTGCCGCGCATTTACTCATACACTTTCATTGGAGGTTTCTGATGCCATATACCGTCAAACAACACGCCACACTTGCCCGCCATTTCTATGTCAATGGCATTTTGGTGGGGGGAGCCAGCGATGCACAAGATGCCATCCGAGTTTATCAGGCCGCACAGGATGCCGGCGATAGCGATGAAGGCTGAAGCAATGCGATCAGCTTGCTTTTCCCCTTGAATTTGGGGCGAACAAACGCACATTGCCAGCGGTGGCGTGGCCGTCGCTGGTGATCAACAGCTGATTAAAAAAAGGCGGGTTCGGTGTAAGCGCCCGCCTTTATACATATAAAATACATGCTTTTCAAAATGCTAGGCCAGATAGAGCTCGCTTAGTCTCTGGCATAAACATCCTCATAACGGATGATGTCATCTTCTCCCAGATAACTGCCGGTTTGCACTTCGATCAACACCATGGCGACCTTGCCGGGGTTTTCCATCCGGTGTTTTGCGCCCAGCGGAATGTAGACCGATTGGTTTTCCGAAATCAACTGCACATCGTCATCAATCGTGACCCGAGCGGTGCCTTCGACCACGATCCAATGCTCCGAACGGTGATGGTGGCTTTGCAGCGACAGAGCCGCACCGGGATGCACCACGATGCGCTTGACCTGAAACCGATCCCCCACCACTAGGCTCTCAAACCAGCCCCAGGGGCGGTGGTCTTTGGGAAAGGATTCGGCCTGTTTGGCCTGTTTTTCATTTAACGAAGACACCGCCAGCTTGACCTGTTGCGCCCGGTGCAGATCGGCGACCAAAACCGCGTCGGGCATGGCCACGGCGATGATGTCTTTCAGGCCGATTCCGACAATCTCAAGCCCGTCATCTTCGCTGCGTAGCAGGCTGTTGTCGCAGTCAATCGCGGTGGCTGAGCCCGAAACAGCCACGCCGCGCGCATCGCGTGCGCTTTCCCGCAGCACCGCATCCCAGCCGCCCAGATCGGACCAGCCGGCAGAAAACGGGATCACGGACAGGTTATCGGCGCGTTCCATCACCGCGTAATCAATGGAAATATCTTCGGATTGCCCCCAAGGCGCGGGGGCCAGACGCAAAAAGCCCAGATCGGGCTTGGCCTGTTGGATCGCGGCCTGAACCGGTGCGATCAGATCGGGGGCATGGGCGCGGAAGGCGGCCAGAATCGCTTTGACGGAAAACAGGAAAATCCCGGCATTCCACAGGTAATGGCCTGCCTTAAGCATCTCTTCGGCGTGGGGCGCGTCGGGTTTTTCCACGAAAGGGCGCAGCGGGATCTCACGGGCGCTGAAATCGCCGGGATCGTCCGCCAGTTCCAGATAGCCATAGCCGGTTTCCGCATGGGTGGGCTTGATGCCAAATGTCACCAACTGCCCGGCCCGGGCCGCGGCCACACCCGCCTGAACCGCATCGCGAAACGCATCCGCTTCAGGCACCACATGATCCGCCGGCGCGATCAGCATCAGCCCCTCCGGGTCGCTCTGCTCCAGATAAAGCGCGGCGGCCAGCACGGCGGGGGCGGTGTTTTTGCCTTCGGGCTCGATCAGGATTGCGCCGGGGTCAATGCCGATTTCGGACAGCTGCTCGGTCACGATAAAGCGAAAATCTGAATTGGTCAGCACCATGGGCGCGGTAAAACCTGACCCCGAAAGCCGTTGGGCGGAAGCCTGAAACAGGCTGGTTTCCCCCACCAGCGGGACGAATTGTTTGGGATAGCTTTTGCGCGACAGCGGCCAAAGACGGGTGCCGGCACCTCCGCATAGCAAAACCGGGGTTATCATGATGTTCTCGCCTGATCTGAAAGTGTTAAATCTCTGGTTGTGTTTTTGGTCCGTTTTTGGGTGTTATAGGCGCAGCCTAGGTCTTTTCCATGACATTCTCAAGGCGGATCAGGGGCCGTTCCGCGGCCGCTACAGGGTTTGTGAGCTGATAAAGGTCAACAGAAAGCCCGCTGCGGCAATAGGGCCGGAAAAGGCGTGGATTTCCTCAAAGGCTTCGGGGATCATGGTGTCGATGATCATCACAAAGATCGCTCCGGCGGCGCTGGCCACCGCGATGGCCACCCAGAACGGGCCAAAGCCGCCGATCAGCACATAGCCCAGCCACGCCGAAATCACACAGGCCACCATGATGCTGCCCCACAACCCAAAGATGAATCGCCCGGACAGCCCGGCGGTTTTCATGCCCACCGTGCTCGAGAGCCCCTCGGGAAGGTTGGAAATAAACACCGCCAGCACCGTGACCAGCGCCACCCCATGCCCATCCAGCAGGCTGGTGCCGATGGCGGCGGCTTCGGGGATGCCGTCCAGCAGCGCACCCAGCGCAATCGCCAGCGAAGCGGTGGCCCCTGCGCCGAGGCCTTTGGCGCGTTTGCGATGTTTGGCACCATTGCGCGCCAGCACAGCATTGGCCCCGGCAAACAGCCCACCCCCTAGAACGAAGCCCAGAGAGGCAGGCCAGACGCCGCCCAAAGTGATGGCTTCGGGCATCAGGTTGAACGCCAGACAGGCCACCAGCACCCCAACGCCAAAGGCCATGACACCGGCGCTGACAATGCGCGGCACCTGCATCAGATAGCCTACCGCGGCCCCGACCAACAACGCGCCACCGGCCAGACCGCCCCAGAGGGCGGCTTCGAATGCTGGGGTCATAGGCTTGGCTCCTTTGGGCTGCGGAAAAGGGGGCGGTTTTTCCTGAAAAAGCGCCATATCTGGAGGTGTGTCAATATGAAAGGCACCACAGAGCCACCGATTTTGCCCGGTGGGGCAGGGTGTGATGAGGGGAATACGGCAATCATGCCAACCCACGGCGCTCAGGCCAGAGCCCACACGCTCAACCCAATGACTTTAATAGGTGCGGATCAGCCCCACCAGATGGCCCTGCACCTTCACCTGATTTTCCGGCAGGATCCGGGTTTTATAGGCCGGGTTGGCGGCCTCAAGCGCAATCATGCTACCCTTGCGACGATACCGCTTCAGGGTGGCTTCGTGCCCGTCAACCAACGCAACCACGATATCGCCATTATCCGCGGTGCTGCCCTCGCGGATCACCACCACATCGCCATCATTGATGCCAGCCTCGATCATCGAATCCCCTTTGACCTCAAGTGCGTAATGATGCGCCTGGCTGCGCACCATCTGGCCGGGCACGGACACATTATGCGAGACCTCGGAAATCGCCTCGATCGGAGTGCCTGCCGCAATGCGCCCCATCACCGGCAATTCCACCGCATGGCCCAGACTGATCGGCATCGCCTCTGCCGGCGGATCGACCTTGTCACCTTGGATCACCTGCGGGCTAAATCCAGCGGGTTTCCCAGCGGCATGATCCAGCGTTTCCGGCAATTTGATGATCTCAATCGCCCGGGCACGATGGGCCAGACGGCGGATAAAGCCGCGTTCCTCCAGCGCCGTGATCAGCCGGTGGATGCCGGATTTGGACCGCAAACTCAGCGCTTCTTTCATCTCGTCAAATGAGGGCGGCACCCCGTCACGCGTCACCCGGTTATTGATAAACTCCAACAGTTCCAGCTGCTTGCGTGTCAGCATAGCGCCACTCCCTCAATCGTGGTATTGCATAGATGTTCCGCTTCGTTCTACAAGCGTTCTTGTTTTGTGTCAATGGCCATGCGCATCTGCGCAGCTGTCCAATTTGCCGCATGTCCAGCCCGGGTGACATTTGTTATCGGGGCAGACCAACAGTGCCTTGCGTTGCAAAAAAGGAGCAGAGACCCCCATGAGACATTCAGGACTGAAGTGGCTGAAAATCGCAGCATTGCTGGAGGGCACATCACTGGTTGCCTTGGTTTTTGTGGCCGTGCCACTGAAATATTGGGTGCAGCTGCCCATGGCGGTGAAACTGATTGGGCCGGTGCATGGGGCGTTGTTTGTCGGATTTATCCTGACTTTGCTGTCTTTCTGGGCGATGGGGCGGGTCAGCCTGAAGCTCACCCTGATCGGGGCGGTGGCGTCTTTTATCCCGTTTGGAAGTTTTGTCTACAAGGCTAAGCTTTTGAAATAAAAGACAATGATGCGCACGCCCGGGCGTTCAGCCCGCGCCATCCCCGTGTTTGGGCTCCAACACCACCACACCCGCCGCTGCGGCCCGGGCCAGAGCCGGGTCCAGCGACATCGGGATATATTCGCCCCGCCGCCACAGCTCGCCCAGATTGTCGTAAAAGCGTGACAGAGGGTGGCCGGATTGGCCGGTCGAGATGATAAAGACCGAGCTATCCGGGTCGGCAAAATCGTAAACCGCCCGAAACCCGGCCCCATGCACATTCTGAAACGGTGCTGGCTCGCGCCCGCTGCTGAGCCCGCGTTGCAGGGTGTTGTCTCCGCCCGAGGTGGGCTGGCGGATGTTCACAAACCATTTCAGCACCGCCAGATTGCCCAGAACCGGGTGATCCTGAATCGCCTGATGCGCATCGCCCCAGCGCAGGGATTCCAGATTGCCGCTGTGATGTTCGCCAATCCACAGCAGCGCATCATCCAGCGCCATGCGGGCAATATCGGTGCAGCTTTCCACCGCTGCCGATTGCAGAATATCGCACCAGGCCGAAGCCCCATCCACATTGCGAAACACCCGTTCGATGAACAGCGGCTCAAGATGGGTGAATTTGGCGGCCAGCGGCCCCAGCTCGTCCTTGATCAGCCGGCTTTGCAGGCTGCGCATCCAGGCGGCATAGATCAGCGGCTCGGGCAGATGCTCGTTCATCTCGCCATTCCAGCTGCCCAGCAACTCCAGAGCTTTCTGGCGCTGATGTTCCGGGGTGCCCTTGGGCGCGGCGGGGCCGGTAAACCACAGCTCTGCCGCCACCAGAGGCAACAGGGCGCGGGCGCTATAGCTGACCGTATCCAACTGCGCTTCGATAAAGCTCTCGCGGGTGTGGACCTGACGGCTCTGCATCAGCCGTTTCCAGCGCAAAATCCGCTGGCTGTCGCCCCAGCTATAGCTGACATGGTTGGGAAAGGGGCGATCAATCATCTTGTTGTTGGTATTGCCGATCAACCCGCCTTCAGGGTTAAAGAAATCCGGGTTGTCGCGGTAATCCATCCGCCCCTGCCAGCGGTTTTCGGCCAACCAGCCTTGCGAGGGAATGCGACCCTTGGTCTGATGCCGGGGGTCACGTTTGGGCAGGGCTCCGACGGTTTTCATGGCGATCTCGTCGCCCGAGGCCAAGGTGAGGTTCAATGCCGGGGCTAGGAAATGCTCCCCGGCGGCAATGGCCTGCGGGATCGAACGCGCCTGCATCAGCTCCAGCGCCGCCCCGATCGAACTATCCTCGGGGCTGAGCGCCGTCCAGGCCAGGCTGGTGACATGCCCAGCTGGCGTGATGCTGCCCAGATCGCGGTGGCTACCGGGCAAAACCGGGCCGTTGGCGCTCCAGCGCAGTTTCAGGGTCACCGGGGTCGAGTCTTTGATGTTGATGATCGAATCCCGGGTGATGAAGGGCTCATAGCCCTGCGGGGTCAGGTATTCTTCTGGATTATCGGGGTTGAGCCGCTCGATATAAACATCCTGATCATCCGCATGAGCCGCCGTGATCCCCCAGCCCAGATAATCGCTGCGCCCGCTCAAAATCACCGGCACCCCGGGGATGCTGGCCCCGATCACGCCGCCCTGCGCCAGCTCCAGACGCGCCAGATACCAGATGGTGGGGGCGGAAAAGCCCAGATGCGGATCATTGGCCAGCAATGTGCCCCCGGCGGCCGAACGCGACGGGGCGGCGGCCCAGGCATTGGAGGCTCCGGCCAAGACTCGGCCTTTGAACGGAGACAACGGATCAGGCGCGGCAGGGCGCGTGGCGGCATAGCGGGGCAGGGTGGGGAACAGTTGGCTGTATTTGGGCAGGGCGGAAATCGCGGTGCCGGGGACATCGGGCAGAATGTCGCGCAGCCGCTCTTCGCTAATCAGCAACGAAGTCTGAGCCCGCAGCACCTCCTGTTCCAGATGCGAGGACATTTGCAGCGCCATCAGCTTGAGAATGGCAATCGAATCCGCCGGTTGCCACGGGGCGATCTGATTGCTGAACAGGAAAAATTCCGGCGCGCCCCGGCCCAACGCCCCCTGATTGACCTTGGCCAGCCAGGCATTGACGCCTTTGGAATATGCCTGAAGCGTGGCCAATGTCTGCGGGCTCTGCGCTTTGACTGATTTCAGCGACAGGTTATAGAGGTCAAGGCGGCGCATGATCTCATCCGTCTTGACGCTGCGCTGACCGAATTGCTCTGACAAACGGCCCTGCACGGTGCGCCGCAGCATGGTCATCTGCCACAGCCGGTCTTGGGCATGGGCAAATCCCAGCGCATAAAACACATCCGCGTCATTTTCGCCGAAAATATGCGGCACCCCGGCATTGTCGCGCAAAATCTCAACCGCGCCAGAGATCCCCTTGACCTGATGGCGGGCATTATAATCGGGCAGGGACCGCGCGGCCAGATAATAGATAATCACCGCGCTTAACAGGCTCAGGGCAAACAGGCCCAGAATAATGCGGATCAGCCAGCGAAATACGAATACCATAATTGCCCCATGGTGGTTTGGCCCGGCGGCGGTTGCCCGACCGCGCTTGACGTTCAGTGTCCAGCTGTCAATACATGTAGAAACCACGCATGACAAATCAAAGGGAAAACAACCATGGCAAAAGTCGCATTTTTAGGTCTGGGAGTGATGGGCTATCCGATGGCGGGGCATCTGGTGGCTGCGGGGCATCAGGTGACGGTATACAATCGCACCACGGCCAAAGCCCAAGGCTGGGCCGAACAGCACAAGGCCGATTTCGCTCCAACCCCGCGTCAGGCGGCTAAGGGGGCCGAGTTTGTCATGTGCTGTGTCGGCAATGATGACGATTTGCGCACGGTGTGTCTGGGCGAGGATGGCGCCTTTGCCGGAATGGCGGTGGGGGCAGTGTTTGTCGATCACACCACCGTTTCGGCCAAAGTCACCCGGGAATTGGCGGCGCTGGCCGATCAGGCCGGGATCGGCTTTGTCGACGCGCCGGTTTCTGGCGGGCAGGCCGGGGCGGAAAACGGGGTGTTGTCGGTGATGTGTGGCGGAGCGCCCGAGGTCTACACCCGCGCCGAGCCGGTGATCGCCGCCTATGCCCGCATTTGCAAATTGATCGGGGCCAGCGGGGCCGGACAGCTGAGCAAGATGGTCAATCAGATTTGCATTGCCGGTTTGGTGCAGGGGCTGTCTGAGGCGCTGCATTTCGCACAAAAAGCCGGTCTGGATGGTCGCGCGGTGGTCGAGGTGATCAAAGGCGGCGCGGCGGGCAGCTGGCAGATGGAAAACCGTTACCAAACCATGCTGGATGATGAATTTGACCACGGCTTTGCGGTGGATTGGATGCGCAAGGATCTGGGGATTTGTCTGGAAGCGGCGGATGAAAACGGGGCCAGCCTGCCGGTGACGGCGCTGGTGGATCAGTTTTACAAAGACGTGCAGAAACTGGGTGGCGGGCGGTGGGATACCTCCAGCCTGATCAAACGGCTATCGGCCTTGGACAGTTAGGAACCCCGCGCGGGCCGTTTTGCCCAGTGCTTTTCTTCAGGCCGCGCCTGCCTGCCCGGCAGGCGCGGCCTTCTAATGCACGATCTTCTCTTCCTTGACGAACATATTGGCCCAGGCCCGATCCAGCAGATCGGGGCGCATCTGGCGCGGAATGCCCTCGAATTCACAAATCGCGATCATCTGATCAATCAGGAAAATCGGCTGATAATTGGCATAGACATTGTCAATCGTCGGGTATTTCGTTTTCAACAAATGCACCAGTGTCGCCTCGTCCAGCGGCATTTTCTTTTTGCGGGCCACCATGGCAAAAATTTTCAGGAAATCTTCCTGACAGGGGCCATCAATTTTGATTTTGAAGAAAATCCGGCGCAGCGCCGCTTTGTCAAACAGCTCATTAGGGTGGAAGTTGGTCGAGAAAATCACCAGCGTGTCAAACGGCACCTCGAATTTTTCACCCGATTGCAGCGCCAGAATATCTTTGCTTTCTTCCAGAGGCACAATCCAGCGGTTGATCAGCGCCTGAGGCGGATCGGCCTGACGGCCAAGGTCGTCAACGATGAAAACCCCGCCAGTGGATTTCAGCTGTAGCGGTGCCTGATAGGTGCGTGCGGTCGGGTTATAGACCAGATCAAGCATGCTCAGGCTCAATTCGCCGCCGGTGATTACCGTCGGGCGCTGGCATTTGACATAGCGCGTGTCATAGCGGTTGCCGGTGCGGCGCAGGCTGTGGGGGTCGTCCTCTTGTTCTTCGGCGGCGCTATGCACGATCGGGTCATAAACCGTGATCACCTGACCGGCATATTCCACCGCGCGGGGCACATAAATCTTGTCCCCCAGCGCATCGCGAATACCGTTGGAAATCGCCGATTTCCCGTTGCCCGGCGGGCCATACATCAAAATGGAACGGCCCGAACCCACTGCCGGACCCAGATGATCAATCAGGCTGTCGGGCAAAATCAGATGCCCCATGGCACTGGTCAGCTGTTGGCGGGTGATCTGGATGTTGCGGATGGATTGGCGCTTGACCTGCTCGCGGTAAACCTCCAGCGGCACCGGCATGGCGCCGAAATACTCCGACTGCCCCAGCGCATCCAAGGCGCGGGCCTTGCCCTGATCGGTCAGCTGATACCCCATCTGCCCGCCTGACCCGGCATGCATACTGCCGGTGGCCTCAAGCATCCTTTGGTTGCGGGCCAGATCGACCAGCTCTTGCGTGACCGGAATCGGCAGGCAGATGGATTTGGCGATCTCGGTGACCATTTCCAGATTTTTGCGGAAAATCGTTTTCAGCAAAATGTCGCGCATCATCACGATGGGCAGGTTCATCTGCTCCATGCGTTTGGGGGCAGGGGGGGCGACAACGCCTGATGTCTGCGTCTCCATGGGCGGTTCCCTTTTCTGATCCGTCACAGCGGTATTTGACCTTATCCCCCGTTATCGCCCCAAAATTTTGGCGATTATGGGGCGAGGATTTGTTTTTTCAGCCGTTCAGCGGCAAAATCACCACTAAGCGCCGCCCCAGGCGATGCCCAGCCCAAGGTAAATCAGCAGGGAACATGCTAGAGGAAACCCCATGGGGAAGTCCCTGTTTTCCCAGCTTTGCCAATCCGATGTCAGCTTGCGAAAGGATTTGCTACGTTGAAACAGCCGGTGGATGACAAAACCCACAAGCATGGAGGCCGCCAGAATATACCCCATGACAAACGCATCGCCCAAGGCCACAAACGGGGCCATTGCGGCGGCGAATTTGGCATCTCCGGCACCGATCATGCCGATCATGTTCATCACGAACCCGACCACCAGAATCACGACCAGATGCAGCAAACGCCACGGGTATTCAGCCCAAGGCAGGGCAATCAGACCGATGATCAGAAACACCGCCAACAGGGCAAGAACCGACAGGTTGGGGATTTTCATGAATTTCAGATCGCTCCAGGCCGCCCAGATTGCAATGGGCAGCACAAAGGGGAAAAACCACAGCGCCGTGCTGGCAGAAATATCCATAATCATCAGTTTGCCACGTTGTTTTCAAGTGCAGCCAGCGAGGTGACGGCGGCGTCAAAATGTTGCGGATGGGTGTCGATGGCCTCTTTCAGCAGACCTTTGCCGGTCGAGACATCGCCTTTTTTGATCGCAGACAGCGCCATGGTGTGCAGCAGCTGGGCGCGCTCGATCTGAGTCATCTTGATCACCGGCAGCGTATAATTGCGCTGGGCGCTGCGGGCCAGCACCAGATTGTTTTTCGTGGTAAACCGTGAATCATCATAGCCCAGAGCCTCGGCGAACAGGCGCTCGGCCTCCTTGTAATCGCCGCGGGTCAGTTTGGAATAGCCCCAGTTGTTCAGCACACTGCCCGGATTGGTGGTCAGCCCCATCGCGGTTTTGTAATAACTGTCGGCTTTTTTCCACTGCTTGTTGCTGTCGGCCACCATGGCCTCAAGCCGGTAGCGCTTATAGGTCTCATGGGTGGGGGGGATGCTGTCCAGCGTGGCTTTGGCCTTTTTCCAGTTGCCATTGCGGATATGGGCATCAGCCAACTCGACCCGATCCTCATTCGTGGCTTCGGGGTGCTTGACCACATCATCCCAAGCGCTGAGCGCCTGAGCTGGGCGTTTGGCGCGGATCAGCGATTTGGCCAGGCCGCGTTTGAAATCAATGCGCTCGGGCTCATTGGCGCTGGATTTGCGGAAATAGGCCACGGCCTCGGCCGGGTCAGCAGCGCTGAGCATGATGTCGCTCAGATTGCTTTCATCAATGACATTCAGGTCTTTGAGGGTGCGGCTGACATCTGCATCACCGGATTTCTGGCAGGCAGATACAGCCAAAGCGCCTGTCAGACACAGGCAAATCAAACTCATGTGGCGCATTTTTGCGTCCTTTTTGCTGCTCGAATTTCCTCAAGATGCGGGCAAAAGCAAATAATCACCACCCCCACGCCACATCAGCTGGAAATTACTGTCGATATCGTCGTCAACGTAACCCAGATTATCAGATTTTGCGATAGCCAGGCGTAAATTTTTGCGAATGGAGTCACTTTGGCCACTATCCAGCGCATAAGCGGTCTGAAAAACCTGCTTGGCTTCGGCAATTTTGCCCCGGCCCATCAGCACCACGCCCAGATTGTTCCACGCCGGAACGAATTTCTCATCATGCTTGATCGCCTTGCGCAGTAAATCCTCGGCCTGCCCCAAACGCCCCAGCTGCAAATTGGCCGAGCCAAGCGCGCTGTAGGTATCAGCGTTCAACCCGTATTTTCCGGCGGCGCGGTAATATGCCTTGAGCGCCAGCTCGTATTGGCCCGCGGCCATCAAACGGTGCCCGACAATAAGCCCGTCAACCGATTTCTGGTGGCGCGGATAGCCAGTGGGGGCATAAGGGCTGTCTTTGGCTTGGCCCAGCTGGCCAGCAGGCTGACACGCGGCCAACAGGGCACATGTCAGAAGAGATTTCAGCCATTTTCGTGTCATGAACCTAAAACAGTTTGCCTGATAACAATGTTGAGATGCTGTAAAGCGAAGGCCCGATCAGAATAATCAGCAATGGCGGCAATGTCAGCATCATTGTGGCCAATGTCATCTTGGTGGGCAATTTATTTGCCTTTTCTTCGGCCCGCATCACTCTTTTATCACGCATTTCGGCCGAAAACACCCGCAACGCTTCTGAGATTGACGTCCCGAAGCTGGAGGACTGGATCAACACGGTCACAAAAGACGATACATCCTGCACCCCGATACGCTCGGACAAATCGCGCAACACGGCCAAACGGTCTTTCCCGGCCTTCATTTCTTCGGTCACCAGCTGAAATTCACCGGCCAGCGCAGGGTGACTGATCTCAAGCTCGTTCGAGACCCGCACAATGGCCTGATCCAGCGATTGCCCGGCCTCGACACAGACCAGCATCATGTCCAGCGCATCAGGAAAACCATTGATGATTTGCAATTCGCGTTCTTTCTGGCGTTTGTTGATCCAGTATCGCGGTGCCATATAGCCGAAAACGCCGGGCAGCAGGATGGTCATCATCATGGTTTGCGTGGTTTGTTCTTCGGTGGCCCCTAAGGTCAGGGCGTAAATCGTGCCCGCCACCAAACAACCCACCCCCAACAGGAATTGCACAAAGTGAAAGGTGCGCACCGCAGTTTTCGACGGGTAACCGGCCTGCAAAAGCTTTAAGCGCATAGTCGAGTATTCTTCAGCATCCTGAGGCTCAAGATAGCTCGAGAATTTTTCCAGCTTTTTGCTGCCCTGATTTTGCCGCAGCTGCGGGCCTTTGTTGTTGCGACTTCCAGAACGGGTGGTTTTGCGCAGCTTGTCCAGCGGATCTTGTTTTTTCTGCAGCAGTATCGGCAGGGTCAGCAGGATCATGAACATCCCCAGAATGCCCACCGCCAGCAGTGGGCCAAACGGGCCCATCATGTCGATCAGCATCGTATTTATCGTGTCAAGAAACCCCATGATTTCCCCCTATACCTTGATATTCACAAGCCAGCGCATCACGAACAGGTTCACCGTCAGGAACACAGCCACAACCAGACAGGCCGGAATGAAATAAGAGCTCTCCATAACCTCGTCGTAATAATCTGGTTTGATCAGGTTGATGACGATCAGCGCCAGCAACGGGAAGGCGGACAAAAAGTTGCCAGACCATTTGGCCTCGGCCGTGATGGCCTTGATGCGGCGGAACAGTTTGAAACGCGAGCGGATTACGCGGGACAGCCCATGCAAAATCTCGGCCAGATTACCACCCGATGTCTGCTGGATGCTGACCGCAACCGCCAAAAAACGCATATCCTGCAATTCAAGACGCATCGCCATTTCCTTGAGCGCCTCGCCCACATCGCGGCCATAGGTGTTTTCATCGGCAATGATGCCCATTTCGCTGCCCAGCGGATCGGGAATTTCCTGCGCCACAATCGCCAGCGCCGAGGAAAACGGATGCCCCACCCGCAAGGAACGCACCATCAGATCAACCGCATCGGGCAGTTGTTCTTCCATCAGGGCCAGGCGCTTTTTCGCCTTTTGGCTCACCCAGATATAAACCCCGCCAACCCCCATGGCGACCGACAGCGCCGCCCGCACCGGCACCGAAGCGCCGGTGCCCATGGTCATGCCGATGAAGGCAAAGATGCTCAGCGCGATCATCAGAAGGATCAGATGCACCGGCGAAAAGGCGATATTGGCCTTTTTGGCCTTGTTGGCCAGCAAAGAATAAAGCGGAATCCCGTTTGAGCGCGCGTGCTGCTCCATTTCTTTGCGCAGCTTCTCCATCACCTCTTCGCGTCGGGTGCCTTTTTCCAGCATGTCGATGCGGCGGCTGACCTTGCTGTTCAGGCTGATGGATTTGCCGAACACCGTCAGATAGATGCCCTCAACCAGAAACAGCACTGCGACAAAGACCAAGCCGTAAACGACAAATTCGAAATTGATGGTCATCGTTTTACTCCACAGAAACGGGTTCAAAAATGGATGGCGGCAGATCATAGCCCCACATGCGGAATCGTTCGCTGTAATGCGAGCGCACCCCGGTGGCGGTGAAATGCCCAAGAATTTTGTTGTCCGGGGCCAGGCCGACCCGCTGAAATTTAAAGACTTCCTGCATCGAGATCACCTCGCCCTCCATCCCGGTGATTTCGGTGATCGAGGTCATCCGGCGCGAGCCATCCTGCAAACGCGACGCCTGCACGATCAGGTTCACGGCCGAGGAAATCTGGCTGCGCACGGCCTTGAGCGGCATTTCGATGCCGGCCATGGCGATCATGTTTTCCATCCGCGACACCCCATCACGGGCCGAGTTGGCGTGAATTGTGGTCATCGACCCATCATGGCCGGTGTTCATCGCCTGCAGCATGTCGATTACCTCTTCGCCGCGGGTTTCCCCCACGATAATGCGATCCGGGCGCATCCGCAGGGCGTTTTTCAGACAGTCACGCGGGGAAACTTCGCCCTTGCCCTCCACATTGGGCGGACGGCTCTCCATCCGGCCAACATGGATCTGTTGCAGTTGCAATTCGGCGGTGTCCTCGATGGTGAGGATGCGTTCAGAATTGTCGATGAAAGAGGAAAGCGCGTTCAGGGTGGTGGTTTTACCAGAACCCGTCCCGCCCGATACGATCACATTCAGACGACACGCCACAGCGGCCTGCAAATAAGCGGCCATTTCCTCGGAAAACGCACCAAACGCCACCAGATCATCAATGCCCAGCTTGTCTTTCTTGAATTTCCGAATGGAAACCAGCGAGCCATCCACCGCAATCGGCGGCACCATGGCGTTAAAACGCGAGCCATCGGCCAGACGCGCATCCACATAAGGGTTGGATTCATCCACCCGGCGGCCCACGGCGGAAACGATCTTGTCAATGATGCGCAGCAGGTGCTTTTCATCCTTGAAGGTAATATCGCTCAGCTGCAATTTACCGTTGCGTTCAACAAAAATCTGTTGCGGGCCGTTGATCAGAATATCGCTGATGGTTTCATCTTTCAGCAACGGTTCGATCGGGCCCAGCCCGGTGACTTCGTCAAACAGCTCCTGATACAGATGCCGGCGCTCTTCGCGGTTTAAAACCACGTTCATATCGGTCAGCGCTTCTTCGGCGATGGCGTTGATTTCAGCGCGCAAATCGGCCTCAGAGGCGGATTCAAGCGCGGACAGGTTCAGATTGTCCAGCAATTCCTTGTGCAGTTCCAGACGGATTTCGCCCAGCTTGCTCTTGCGCTTCATCTCCTTGTCCATCGGGGCAGCTTGCGCCGGGGCAGAAGGTGCCTTGCGCAGGCGCTTGGGCTTTTCAGCCGGTGCCGTATTGGCCGGCTGTGGGGCCGCGCTGGGGGCCGGTTTGGCCGGAGCGGTTTTTTTGTAACGCGAGAACATGGCACTTGGCCCCTTGTTTAGTTGCCGGTTTCAGCGGCTTGGTTGATGTCGTGAACGGATTGCGCCAGCTTCATCATATCTTTGCGGAACGGGTTTTTGCTGGCGCACAGCGCCATCGGTTCGCCATGATCGCCCGATTGCATGACCTGTTTTCCGCCATCGGCCAGTTGCAGCTCGATATCAATATCCAGGCTTTCGGCCAGCCGTTTCACCCGTGATTTGCCACTGAGATCGGTGAATTTCGGGGCGTGGTTCAACACGAATTTCAGCTTTTTATAAGGCAGCTCTTCGGCCTTGAGCGCCCGGATCAAGCGCAGTACATTCTGCGCACAGCGCAAATCCAGCTCTAACAGGGCGAAATAAATATCGGCCTGATTCAGCACCGCTTCGGTCCAGCTGATCAGGGTCGAAGGCATATCAATCACCACATAATCGAAATTGGCCTTGGCAATGTCGATAATGCGGTTGATGTCATCGGTATCGACCAGATCCAGCGGCAGCATGTCCGATGGCGAGGTGAACACATGCAGCTTTTCTTTATAAGTCAACAGCGCCTGCATGAAGCTGTCGCTGTCCATGGCTTCGGTATCGGACAGCACATCATAGATGATTTCGCGCCGCGGCAGATCCAGATAGGTCGAGACCGAGCCAAACTGCAGATCAAGATCAATCAGGCAGACCCGCGGGCCGTTTTCCTTTTCGACATTGGCCAGTTCCCACGCCAGATTGACAGCAAAGGTGGAAGCCCCGGTGCCGCCACCCATACCATGCACCGGCAACACCACCCCATCATGGCCGTCAGTGGCCTTCAGAGTTGGCCGCATTTCTGCGGGCAGTGCCGGTTCTTTGGGAGGCTTGGGCGCACGCATCCGTTCGATGACGCTGTGCAGCTCTCCATCGGGCAGCGGGTAGGGGATGAAGTCATTCGCCCCCTGACGCAGCAACTGGTGCAGGGCAATCGGGCTGACCTCTTCGGCAATCAGGATCACCTTGATGCCCTTATCTTTGGCCGTGGTGATCAGATCCCCGATCAGGCCCAGATCCTCTTCGTCCTGGTCATCAATGGCAATGGCGATGAATTCCAGGGCATCAGCATCGGGTTGAGTCAAAAAGACGCTGGCATCCTGAAGTGTCAGATCGCCCCAGCTTTCGCCCAGTTCGGCTTCCATATCATCAATCAGCAGATCGAAATTGGCCACATCGCGCGAAACTGTGCAGGCGGTAATTGGCGCAGTTTCTGGCTGTAACATTGCGGTATTCTCCATTGCCTTTTGTCCTCTCAAATCCTCAATACGCGGAAATTATTAATGTTTCTGGAACATTTTATGGCGTTCCTGAGGCCTTCCGCTGGGCTTGCACATACGAATCACCGCATATGGTTTGTCCCGATGAAGAATGAAATGACTGGGAATCTTGGCAACATTAGGGCCAAAAAGCCATAATTGTTCGACAGTTAGGCCGAATTTGCCCACTTCTGGTAGATTGGACAGCGCTGTTTTGGGCGCGAAATCCGGGCCTGTCCAGTTGAAAATAAAGACAATTCTCAACAAAAAATGCCCGCACGGAGGTAACCGCGCGGGCATTGGCCTGTATAGAGCCGGTCTGACTTATTCCCAGTCACCGGCAAAATTTTTCGGGATCAGCAGCATATCCTTGTCCAACTCGTCAACTCTGCGCCGCCCGCACAGGCCCATCGACAGGTCAAGCTCGCGCTGGATTACCTCAAGCGCCTTGGTCACGCCCTGCTCGCCCATCGCCCCCAGCCCATAGGTGAAAGCGCGGCCGATATAGGTGCCCTTGGCCCCCATCGCCAGCGCCTTGAGCACATCCTGACCGCTGCGGATGCCGCTATCCAGATGCACTTCGATCTGATCGCCCACCGCATCCATGATCGGCCCCAAAGCCCGGATCGAGCTGATCGCCCCATCCAGTTGCCGCCCACCATGGTTCGAGACAATGATCGCATCCGCCCCGACCTTGACGGCCATTTTGGCGTCTTCGACATCCAGAATGCCCTTGATGATCACCTTGCCGCCCCACATCTTTTTGAATTCGGCGATGCGCTCCCAATTCAGGGTCTGGTCAAAGGCCGAATGGGTCCATTGCGCCAGATCAGAAGGGTCTTTCACCCCTTTGACATGGCCAACGATATTGCCAAAAAAGCGCCGCTTGGTGCCCAGCATCCCCAGACCCCATTGCACCTTGGTCATCATATTGGCGATGGATTTCACCGTCAGCTTGGGCGGGGCGGACAGGCCGTTTTTCAAATCCTTGTGCCGCTGGCCCAGCAGTTGCAGATCGACCGTGATCACAATGGCCGAACAATTCGCGGCCCGGGCGCGTTCAAACAGCCGGTTCATGAAATCGCTGTCTTTCAGGGTGTAGACCTGAAACCAGAACGGCTTTTGCGTGTGTTCGGCGACATCCTCAATTGAGCAGATCGACATGGTCGACAGCGTGAACGGCACACCAAAGGCTTCGGCGGCGCGTGCGGCTTTGATTTCGCCATCGGCCGACTGCATCCCGGTCAACCCCACCGGCGCCAGCGCCACGGGCATAGCCACATCCTGCCCGATCATCTGCCCCGCCGTGCTGCGCCCGGTCATATCTACTGCCACCCGTTGCCGCAGGCGGATCTGGTCAAAATCCGAGCAATTCTCGCGAAAAGTCTGCTCGGTCCAGCTGCCACTTTCGGCATAATCGTAAAACATTTTCGGAGTCTTACGGCGATAGATTTTCTTGAGATCTTCGATTTCGGTGATCACGGGCATGACATTATCCTTATGGCCTGAAGGGTCAGAGGGTCACCGGCCACTTTACGCAGCCCTCGGATTTGCATCAAGCTATGAATGCTGGCATTCGGCCTGCCACAGCTGCGCCACCCCATCATAAAGACGCTGCATGATCTGCATTTCGCTGACCCCCAGCCGGGCTGAGGGCGAAATATCCACCAGACCATCCGCCCCGGCATCGGAATGCTCGCCCCCTGCGCCGCGCACTGCCAGCCCCAGCGGTTTGGCCAGCGCGGTGACGGCGCTCAGATCACTGCCGTTTTGGGTTAGATGCGGCAGTTTCAGATGCAGGCTGGCCCGCATTCCCGCCCCCAGATTGGTCGGGCAGGAGGCAATCGCGCCATATTTCGGCGAAATGGCAAAATCGGGCAGCAGCCGCGCCAGAGTGGTCAGCCCGTCATGCAGGCGGGCAAACAGCGCCTTCAGGTCTCCGCCGGTTTGCATCGACATGATGCGCAGATGGTCCTCTTCGCCGACCCAAACCAGAAAATCCTGCGCTTCAGAGATATAAATCCCCCGCCCATAGGGCCAATCCGATGAAATCCCGGCCGATTTCAGATATTTGTCGCCGCTCATATCTTTGAACATCTGATGCGCTTCGACCAGCGCGCGGTATTTCTCGGGCGACATTTCATGGGGCGAGCCGGGGGTGATCGACAGATATTGACCGCCAAAATCAGGGTTGTCGATCAGCGCGGCAAAGGCTTTGATCGCGGCGGCCTCCAGTTCCAGCCGCTGTTGTTTGTTCATCGCCCCGGGCAGGGGGAAGCTGGCAAGGTTGCGCGCCACCCGCACCCGCATCGAAACCTGTTTCAGCCGCGGATCAATCGCCCCCAGATCGCAGGCCAGCTGGCTGCTGTCCCAATCTGTGGGCTGGCAAATCTCACCCCCCGGATCAATCCCGTGAAAATCGCGGATCATCTGATCCAGCATCGGCGCGAATTGCTGATAATCATCCGGCTGCATCGCATAAGCGCCCATCTGAGAGCCCGGATTCTCAATCCCGGTTTTCATCACCGCAATCAGACGGCGTTGCAGATCGGGCGTCAGAGCGGCGAAATAATCTGGGTCAAAATGCCGGGCCATCAGATTGTCGGGATGCTGTTTGGCAATCTCGGTGATGCGTTTGGCCAGATCGGCGGGCGGGGTTTGGTAAAGATCAGTTTGCATGTTTATAGGGCCAGTCCAAATGATGAGTGTCGATTGTGAAATGATGAATATGGGTCAGTTCGGCGTGTTTATGCGGGTGGCTGTGGGGCTCGGGGCCTTCATCGCCGATATGCGGGTGTTGGTGGTGCGCGTCATGGACGTGCAGATGCGCGTGGCTATGGGCGGGGTGGGTGTGTTCCAGCTCGGCCTTGTCCTGACGGTGCCACAGCCGCAGCGCCAGCGCCGAGGCCATAAGCGACAGCGCCGCCGTCACCCACAGCGCCGGCACCGCGCCCCACTGCCTTCCTAACCATGCCACCAGCAGATAGGCGACCAGAAAGCAGGCGTGCGATAGCGAAAACTGCGCCGCAAACACCGAAGGCCGATCCGGTTCGCTGGCCGAGACCCGCAGCAACAGCCCGCTGCTGGTGGTGATCAGCGAGGTGGCAAAGCCCAGCACCGCCCACAGCCCCAGCATCAGCACCGGGTTGGTCCCCAGCAGCAGCACTCCGGGTGCCCCCGCCGCGACCAGAGCCGACAGCAGGCACATCCCCCGCAGGCTGAGCGCCATGATCGCCGGGCGCAGCAGCAGCGCTGCCAGAATTGAGCCCACTCCGAAGGCCAGCAGCAGATTCAGATAGGTCTGCTCATCGCCGCCCAGCGTGTTATGGGCAACGATAATGCTGTTGATATAGACATTGGCCGACATGAACGACACCACGATATTCAGCGCCATCAACCCCCGCAGCCTTGGGGTTTTGCTGAAAATCGTCAGCCCCATGGTGACGCGTTTGATAAACGGGGCCGGGTTATCGGTGGTCGAGTCGGCCAGATTGTGGATGTTCCACACCAACAGCGCCGAGGCCACGAACCCCAGCGACGTAAACATGAACAGCCAGTTGAAGGTCATCACGCTCATCAGGGCCCCGGCCAGAATGGGGCTGGCGATGGCTTCGATATTGAACGACACCCGCGACAGGGTCAGGGCGTTGACATAGGTTTCTTCATCTTTGACGATATCGGGGATGGTGGCCTGAAACACCGGGGTGAACCCGGCGGTCAGCGAAAACAGCAGAAAGATCAGCAGATAAACCTGCCAGATCTGATCCACAAATGGGAAAAACAGCACCAACCCGGCACGCGCCAGATCCAGCCCGACCAGAAAGCCGCGCCTTGGCATGTTATTGGCCAGCGCCGCGGCCAGAGGCGAAAGGAACACATACGCCACCATCTTGATCGCCATGGCGATGCCCAGCACCATACCGGCACTATCCCCAGCCAGCTCATAGGCCAGCAACCCCAGCGCCACTGTGGCCAGCCCGCTGCCGATCAGCGACAGCGCCTGGGCGATAAACATATTGCGAAAGGCCGGGATGGCGAGCGGTTTGAGCAGGCGCATGGTTGTGTCCTTTGGTCGCGCAAATGGCGGGTGCCTTGCGCGGGGCAGGGGGTATAGGGATTGTGCCCAATCTGGCGGTTATGTCAAATGATCTGCCCGCTCCGGGCGAAATTGCCGGCAAGGGCGGGCGAAAGGATGCCGCATCGGCCACATTTCCCCCTTCACATCGCCCCTGATTCCGTCTATACGCGCCACTTCATCAGCGGGTTTACACCCTTGGAGGATCCCGCGCCTTAAACTTTAGGAGAATTATCATGGCTGGAAAGATTCCAGATCTACACGCAGAAGTGCGTCAGGGGACAGGCAAGGGGGCCGCCCGTCAAGCACGTCGCGACGGGCTGGTGCCCGGTGTGGTTTACGGCGGTAGCGCCGATCCGCTGCCGATCAACATCCCTTATAACAGGCTCTTCAAGATGCTCAAAGCTGGTGGCTTTTTGGCCACTCTGTTCAACCTCAAGGTTGAAGGCCATGACGACGTGCGCGTGGTTTGCCGTGACGTGCAGCGCGATGTGGTCAAAGACCTGCCGACCCACGTTGACTTCCTGCGCCTGCACCGCGACAGCCGTATTGACATGAACATTCATGTTGAGTTCATCAACGAAGAAGAATGCGTTGGCCTGTCCAAAGGCGGCGTTCTGACCATTGTGCGCCCCGAAGTCGAGCTGAACGTGCTGGCCGGTGACATCCCGGATCACATCACCGTCGATCTGGCCGGTCTGGATGTGGGCGACACCATCACCATCTCCAGCGTTGAGCTGCCCGAAGGCGTGACCCCAGTCATCACCGACCGTGATTTTGTGATCGCGAATGTTCAAGCTCCGACCGTTTCCGTGGAAGCCGAAGAAGCGGATGAAGCCGCCGAAGAAGGCGAAGAGACCACCGAAGAAGCCGCCGAAGAGTAATCTTTTGCGGTCAGCCTTTGGCTATGACACAGCACGGGGCCTATTGGCCCCGTGTTTGCGTTTGGGCGAGTGAGTTTGTAAATTTGTGCGAAATCAAAGCGAAGGGAACAGCAGATGCGCCTCTTTGTCGGCCTGGGAAATCCGGGCGCGAAATATGCCAATAACCGCCACAATATCGGCTTTATGGCGCTGGATGAAATCGCGGCGGATCATGGCTTTGGCCCGTGGCAGGCCAAGTTTCAGGGCCGGATCAGTCAGGGGCGGCTGGACGGCGAAAAGGTGGTTTTGCTTAAACCCGAAACCTTCATGAACCTGTCCGGCCAATCTGTCAGTCAGGCGATGCGGTTTTACAAGCTGGAGCCGGCGGATGTGGTGGTGTTCCATGACGAGCTGGATCTGGCCCCGGGCAAGATCCGCGCCAAACAGGGCGGAGGCCATGCCGGCCATAACGGCCTGCGCTCGATCCATCAGCATATTGGCGCAGAATATGGCCGGGTGCGCATCGGCATCGGCCATCCCGGCCACAAGGACCGGGTGGCGGGCTATGTGCTGCATGATTTCGCCAAGGCCGATCAGGCTTGGCTGGATGATATGCTGCGCGGCATCAGCGATGGCGCGGCGCATCTGGCCAAAGGCGACAGCGCCAGATTTCTGAACGCGGTGGGGCTGCGCCTACAGCCCAGCCCCCGCCCATCGCCCAAGCCCAAACCGGCCGGAAAATCCCAGCCGGCCGCGCCCGAACCCGACCCACGCAGCCCACTGCAAAAGCTGGTGGATAAGTTCAAGTAAGGCCTCTATAGCGTTTGACGAAATACCTGAAACATAGAGCATCACTTAACGCTGCCTGAAATCAGAGATTTTAGGCAGCGTTAAGTGATACAGGTTTTTCGCATAACGCTTTAACCTATTGGTTGATCTGCCAATTCCTTGCACCATTGCTCCATTGCGACGGTGGCCACGGGCATGGGGGGCTCCATAAAAGTGATGTGGAAATGATCCCCCATATCCGCCACCCCGATCGAACGCGGACGTACCGCCAGCACATGCGGGTTGGGCAGTTTCAGACCAAAACAGAACACGATATTCTTGGCTTGTTGGATCGCCGGATCAATCGGCCCATCAATCGAAACCGTATGGCTGTAATGGTCAAACACCGCGATAAACGCCACCTGCGGATGGGCGTCGATTTTGCCTTTCAGCGCGGTGATGATGTCGTCAACCGAAGCGTGCGAGGTCTCGGTTTTGGCGATTTCCAGATCAAATACTGGATATTTTTCCATAAGCAGGGATTGTTTCATGGCTGAACCTTTCAGGTTATAAAGTGATGCCGGTGCGCATAGCACCGGATTGGTGTAATTTGCGATGCGTCAGTTTGTCTGACCTTATTATTTTACGCGCCGGATTTACTCCAATCGCCGTGGAATTTGCCCGGCTGGTCGATGCGTTCAAACCCATGCGCCCCAAAGAAATCGCGCTGTGCCTGAAGCAGATTGCTGCTGCCTTGGGCGGTGCGGATGCTGTCATACCAGCTCAGCGCCGCCGCAAGCGCGGGGATCGCCACCCCGGCCGCCAGCCCGGCACAGACCACCCGGCGCAGGGCCGGGATATTGGCGTTCAGACGCTGGATCATGGCCGGAGCCAGCAGCAACTGCCCATGTGGCAACGGCGCGGAAAACGCTTCTGCCAGATCGCTTAACAAATCCGAGCGAATGATGCAGCCGGCCCGCCAGATTTGCGCAATCCGGCGCATATCCAGCCCCCAATCATAAGCCTCGGACGCCGATTGCAAAATCCGAAACCCCTGCGCATGGCCCAAAATGCGCGCCGCCATCAGCGCCCCGGCCAGATCATCCGCGCCGGGCAGATCGGCGGCTTGGTTGCCCGCCTCCAGCAGCGGCGCGGCCGCCACCCGCAGCGGTTTCTCACTGGACCAGGATCGCGCTCCGACCGCGGCTTCGATCATGCTGGCCGATTGCCCCAGATTGAGCGCCTCAATTGCGCTCCAGCGCCCGGTGCCTTTTTGCTCGGCCTGATCCAAAATCACATCCACCAGCGGCTGACCGGTCGCCTGATCCTGCGTGCGCAGAACCTCGGCGCTGATCTCCACCAGATAGGAGTTCAGCGGCCCCGTGTTCCACTGCGCCAGCAAATCCCCGATCTGCACCGCTGTCCAGCCGCCCAGATCGCGCAGCAGCGCGTAAATCTCGGCCAGCGCCTGCATATCGGCATATTCAATGCCATTATGCACGGTTTTTACAAAATGCCCGGCCCCGTCCGGCCCCAGATGATCGACACAGGCATCGCCCTGATAATCCGCCGCAATCGCCTGCAAAACCGGCTTCAGCTGAGCCCAGCTGTGATCGCTGCCCCCGACCATCAGCGAAGGGCCATGCCGCGCCCCGGTCTCGCCCCCGGAAACGCCCATGCCGACGAAATGCAAATCCTGTTTGGCCATCGCGGCGCTGCGCCGCCGGGTGTCGTGGAAATTGGCGTTGCCCCCGTCGATCACCGTATCGCCGGGCTTTAGCAGAGGACTGATGGCCGCGATCATCGCATCCATCGGCTTGCCCGAAGGGATCATGAACAAAATCACCCGCGGCGGGGTGAGCGCCTGCACAAAATCCTCAAGCTGCTCATAGCCGTGCAGGTTTTGGGCCAACGTCCCGGCCCGGCTGAGGAAATCAGCGATCCAGTCGGTTTCACGATTGGCCACTGCCACCTGATAGCCGTTCTCGGCCATGTTCAACGCCAAAGCGCTGCCCATGGTGCCCAAGCCGTAAACTCCGATTTGTGCGTTGCTCATCAACAGCTCCTTTTATGTCGTGCCGCTGTCAGCCCAAACGGCGGGCGGCTTGGGCCAGAGCCTTGGGCAAGGCTTCGGCCAGCGCATCCAGATGCTGCTCTGTCCCGGCAGAAATCCGAATGCAGCGGTTCTGCGGCGCGGCAAAAGGCATACGGATGAAAACCCCCAGTTGGCCCAACTCTTCGACGATGGCGCGGGCAAAATCTCCGTCCCGGCCGCAATCAATGGTCACGAAATTGGTGGCCGAGGGCAGGGGCGTCAGACCATTTTCCCGGGCAATATCGCCAATCCGCTGCCGCGCGGCGCTGACTTTTTCGATCACCTGTTGCAAATAATCCTGATCCTGCAACGCGGCCAGAGCCCCGATCTGCGAGGTGCGGCTCATCCCGAAATGATCGCGCACCTTGGAAAACTGACCGATCAGATCCACATGACCAATCCCATAGCCCACCCTTGCTCCGGCCATGGCATAGGCCTTGGAAAAAGTGCGCATTCGGATCAGATTGGGGTTGTCGACCTGCATCTGCGGCGCGGTGCCCTCGGGGGCAAATTCAATATAGGCTTCGTCCAAAATCATCAGACAGCCCTCAGGCAGATTGGCGATCATGTCGTTGATCACATCGGCGCTGTGCCAGCTGGCCATCGGGTTATCGGGATTGGCGATATAGACCAGCTTGGCATTGACCTCCGCGGCTTTGGCCAGCAACGCTGCGGGGTGTTCGTGGTCGTCCTGATAGGGCACCTGCACCAGTTCACCGCCATAGCCGGTGACATGGTAGTTAAAGGTCGGATAGCCCCCAAGCGGGGTCACCACCTTATCCCCCGGCGCCACCGTCATCCGCACCAGAGATCCCAGCAGCCCGTCAATCCCGGCACCGATGATCAGGTTTTCCATGCCAACGCCCAGATGCGCGGCCAGAGCACGGCGCAGATCGTGGCTTTCGGTATCGCCATACATCCAGCAATCGGCTACGGCATCCTGCATGGCCCGGATGGCTTTGGGGGAGGGGCCAAACACGTTTTCATTGGCTCCGATCCGCGCCTTAAAGGGGCGGCCAAAGTGGCGCTCCTGAGTTTCGGGGCCGGTGAAGGGCACATTCAGGGGCAAAGCGTCGATAAGCGGGGTCAGTCTGGGTCCGGTCATATGTGTTGATTGCGCAAAACCGCCGGCGCTGCAAGGGGGAAGTGTGAATCTGCATAATGCTGCGTAACGTCAAGAGCGCCGGGTTGCGCCTGCCTGCCCTCCGGCAGGCGCAGCCCTTTGCTCTTGTTCTCCAACGGAGCGATGCAGAGCTCTTTTGAAACACCGTGCCAGCCGCTGTGCGATGCCACAAAGGCTTGACGATCCGACCCGCAACGGGCATGTGGAGCCCATGCTGATTTACAAAATTTTTCGCAGCCCTGAATGGCAACAGCTGGACCGCGACGGGCAGAGCCTCGGCGCACCGGTCGATCTGGCCGATGGTTATATTCATTTCTCAACCGCCGCGCAGCTGGCCGAAACCGCGGCCAAGCATTTTGCCCATCAGGATGGCCTAATGCTGCTGGCCTGTGAAGCCGATCAGATGGGCGCGGCGCTGAAATGGGAGCCCTCGCGCGGCGGCGATCTGTTCCCGCATCTTTACCGCGCTTTGCGTCGGGACGAGGTGCTGTGGGCCAAGCCTTTGCCCTTTGAACAAGGCCGCCATGTTTTCCCGGAGGGCTTGACATGAATCCGTTTGAAAAACTCGGCTTGAAAGCGCTGCATAATCTGGACCCGGAACGCGCCCATGCCCTGTCGCTGAAACTGTTGCGCAGCGGCATGGTGCCAACGGGTTGCCGTTTCTCCAGCCCGCGTTTGCAGACCGAAATCGCCGGGCTGAAACTGGCCAATCCGGTGGGGCTGGCCGCCGGGTTTGACAAAAACGCCACCGCGCTTGAGCCGCTTTCCCGCGCCGGTTTCGGCTTTGTCGAGGTCGGCGCCGCCACCCCGCGCCCGCAGCCCGGAAACCCCAAACCCCGGCTGTTTCGTCTGAGCGAGGATCAGGCGGTGATCAACCGATTTGGCTTTAACAATGACGGGATGCAGGCGATCGGGGAAAGGCTGGCGAAACGGCCCAAAGACGCGGTGATCGGCCTTAATCTGGGGGCCAACAAGGACAGCGCCGACCGGGCAGCCGATTTCGCCACCGTGCTGGCCCATTGCGGCGCGCATCTGGATTTTGCCACCGTCAATGTGTCCTCGCCTAATACCGAAAAGCTGCGGGATCTGCAGGGCAAAGCGGCGCTGAGCGCCCTGCTGCAAGGCGTGATGATTACCCGCGACAGTCTGGCACGGCCAATCCCGGTATTCCTGAAAATCGCCCCGGATCTGACGCAGGAGGAACTGGCCGAGATTGCTCAGGTCGCCGCTGATACCGGCATTGATGCGATCATCGCCACCAACACCACGCTTGACCGCGAGGGGCTGCGCAGCAAACACCGCGATCAGGCCGGCGGGCTGTCCGGTGCGCCGCTGTTTGAAAAATCCACCCGCGTTCTGGCCCGGCTGGCCGCCCTGACCGAGGGCAAAATCCCATTGATCGGGGTTGGCGGCATTGGCGGGGCAGAGCAGGCTTATGCCAAGATTTGCGCTGGGGCTTCGGCGGTGCAGCTTTATTCTGCGATGGTCTATCAGGGGCTGTCGCTGGTTAACGACATCACCCGCGGGCTGGATCAGCTGCTGGCCCGCGATGGGTTTGAGACCATTGCCGATGCTGTCGGCAGCAAATGTCAGGAGTGGCTATGACCGTGATATGGCACAACCCGCGCTGTTCGAAATCCCGCGCGACTTTGGCTCTGGTCGAACAGGCCGGGATCACGCCCGAAATTCGGCTTTATCTCAAGGATGCGCCCTCGGTGGCCGAGATCGAAGCGGCGCTGGGCCTGCTGGGGCTGTCGGCGGATCAACTGGTGCGCAAGGGCGAGGCCGCGTTCAAAGAGCTGGGATTGCAGGGGGCGGATCAACCGACCCTGATCGCGGCGATGGCGGCGCATCCGAAACTGATCGAGCGCCCGATTGTGTTTGCCAATGGCAAGGCCGCTCTGGGCCGCCCGCCCGAAAATGTGCTGGGGATTCTGTAACCTGCTTGTGGGCTGTCGGATATATGAACCGGCACGATAGGCCCGCCAGCTTCTCTTGGCCGAATATCTGCGCCAGTTCACAGATTTAAGCGCCAGACATGCGGGCCACAGGCTGCGCACAGCACAAGCTTAGCAGCTGTAATACATCTTGTATTCCACCGGATGCGGGGTGTGCTCATAGGCGTAAACCTCGTCCCATTTCAGCTCCATATAGGCGTTGATCTGGTCTTTGGTGAATACATCCCCGGCCAGCAGATAATCGTGATCGGCCTCCAGCTCGTCCAGCGCTTCACGCAGCGAAGAGCAAACTGTCGGGATGCCGTGCAGTTCTTCTGGCGGCAGGTCATAGAGGTTCTTGTCCTGCGCCGGGCCCGGGTCGATCTTGTTCTTGATGCCGTCAAGGCCGGCCATCAGCAGCGCGGCAAAGCACAGATAGGGGTTGGCGGCCGGATCGGGGAAGCGGGCCTCGACGCGTTTGGCCTTGGGACTTTCCGACCATGGAATGCGCACACAGCCCGAACGGTTGCTGGCGGAATAGGCCCGCAGCACAGGCGCTTCAAAGCCCGGGATCAGCCGCTTATAGCTGTTGGTCGACGGGTTTGTAAACGCGTTCAGCGATTTGGCGTGCTTCAGGATACCACCGATGAACCACAGCGCCTCATCCGACAGATCGGCATATTTGTCACCGGCAAACAGCGGCTTGCCGTCTTTCCAGATCGACATGTTCACATGCATCCCGGTGCCGTTATCACCGGAAATCGGCTTGGGCATGAAGGTGGCGGATTTGCCGTAAGCATGGGCGACATTATGCACGACATATTTGTATTTCTGCAGCTCATCGGCCTGATGCGTCATCGAGCCAAAGATCAGCCCCAGCTCGTGCTGACAAGAGGCCACCTCGTGGTGGTGCTTGTCCACGGTCATGCCCATGCGCTTCATGGTCGACAGCATTTCCGAGCGGATATCCTGCGCGTCATCAATCGGGTTCACCGGGAAATAGCCGCCCTTGATGCCCGGACGATGGCCCATATTGCCCATCTCATAGGCGGTGTCGCTGTTCCAGGAGGCATCATTGGCGTCGACTTCGAAGGAAACCTTGTTCATCTCGACGCTGAAACGCACATCGTCAAACAGGAAAAACTCAGCCTCTGGCCCGTAATAAGACACATCGCCAATGCCCGAGGACACCAGATAAGCCTCAGCCTTTTGCGCGGTGCCGCGCGGGTCACGGCCATAGGGCTCGCCGGTGTCGGGCTCGACCACCGAGCAATGCACGGCCAGGGTTTTCTCCGCATAAAACGGGTCAATATAGGCGCTGGATGGGTCCAGCATCAGCTTCATGTCGGAATTGTCGATCGCTTTCCAGCCGGCAATGGACGAGCCATCAAACATAAAGCCATCCTCGACGAAATCCTCATCTACCAGATCGGCAATGACGGTCACATGCTGCAATTTTCCATGCGGATCGGTAAAACGAACGTCGACATATTCCACGTCCTCGTCTTTGATCAGCTTGAGCATTTCTTTGATATCCATTTGGTTCAGTCCCTTTTCCTGATGTCTGAATGGGTTGGGTTTGTGACGCGGGCGGCTTTACAGCGCGTCTTCGCCGGTTTCGCCGGTGCGGATGCGGATGGCTTGCTCGACCGGAGAAACAAAGATTTTGCCATCGCCGATCTTGTCGGTATTGGCGGCTTCGATGATCGCGTTGACAGCGGCATCCACCAGATCCGAGGCCAACACCACTTCGATTTTTACCTTGGGTAGAAAATCCACCACATATTCGGCACCGCGATACAGTTCGGTATGGCCTTTCTGACGGCCAAAGCCCTTGACTTCGATCACGCTCAGCCCCTGCACGCCGACATCCTGCAACGCTTCCTTGACCTCGTCCAGCTTGAACGGTTTGATGATGGCTTCGATCTTTTTCATGGGGGCGACTCCTTATCAGCGGCTTTGCAATGCACAGAACAGCATTCAATTCGCAGACACAATCGGCTAGGCTGAACCCGGGCGGGTGTGGGCCGGATTGTCGGGCCTATGCCTGATTTTTCAGCGATATGCACAAATAATAGGCAGATTTGAATCAATAGGAGCCAGCATGACCCAGCTTTTGAGTGCCGCGCAGATGAAAGCGATTGAGACCGAGCAGATCGAATCCGGTGACGTCAGCGGTCTGGAATTGATGGAACATGCCGGGGCCGGGGTGGTGCGGGCGGTGTTTGAAAAATGGCCCGAGCTTGCCCAGACAGCGCATCGGGCGGTGGTGCTGTGCGGGCCGGGCAATAATGGCGGTGATGGCTTTGTGGTGGCCCGGCTGCTGAAACAGTGGGGCTGGCAGGTCTCGGTCTATCTGTTCGGAAACCCCGACAAGCTGCCCCCCGACGCCAAAACCAATTATCAGCGCTGGGTCGGGATGGGGACGGTGCAGGATTTCGCCGAGGCTCCGGTGATCGCCGGGCAGGCAGATCTGTTTGTCGATGGGCTGTTTGGCACCGGCCTGATCCGCCCGCTGCAAGGCAAATTGCTGGAATGGGCGCAGGCCTGTGCGGCGGATCCCGAAATCGCGGCTAAGACCGTGGCCATCGACATCCCCTCGGGGCTGTGCAGCGATAGCGGGCGCAAATTGGCGGCACAGACCGAAACCGTGCGGGCCGCGCTGACCGTGTCGTTTCACCGGGCCAAGCTGGGGCATGTTTTAAACGATGGCCCGGATATTTGCGGGCAGCTGGCGGTGGTGGATATCGGCCTCAGCGACAGGGTGCCGTTCAAAGAGCCCATGGTGCATTGGCTGAGCGCCGCAGATTGCTCTTCTTTGGGCAAGCACGGGGAGGGCCACAAATACGACCACGGCCATGCCTTGATCCTTGCAGGGCGCTCTGGCAAGGGTGGCGCGGCGCGGCTTGCGGCGCGGGGGGCGTTGCGGATCGGGGCGGGGCTGGTGACGGTTGCGCCCACGCCCGGGGCATTGCAGGAAAACGCGGCGCGGTTGGATGCGATCATGCTATCGCCTGTTGGGGATGCTCCGACGCTTGAGGCCGTGCTGGCGGATAAGCGTTTCAACGCGCTGTGCCTTGGCCCCGGGCTGGGGCAGGACCGGGCGCGTGATCTGGTGCCGGTGGCGCTGGCATCCGGGCGGGCAACGGTGCTGGATGCGGATGCTTTGACGGCGTTTCAGGACGATCCCGCAGCGCTGTTCGGCATGCTGCATGAAAACTGCGTTCTGACCCCGCATGCGGGCGAGTTTGCCCGGTTGTTCCCCGACATTGCCGATAAGCTAAACGCCCCGGCCACCAAAGGCCCGGCCTATTCCAAAGTGGCCGCGACTCGCGAGGCCGCAGCGCGGGCGGGTTGCGTGGTGCTGTTCAAGGGGCCGGATACAGTGATTGCCGCACCGGATGGGCGCTGTTCGGTCCATGCGGCTGCCTATGAACGATCTGCCCCTTGGCTGGCGACTGCCGGAGCGGGCGATGTGCTGGCCGGGTTCATCACCGGGCTTCTGGCCCGTGGGCAACGCCCGCTTGATGCCGCCGGGATCGGAGCCTGGCTGCATGTTGAGGCCGCTCTCGCTTTCGGTCCCGGCCTGATCGCCGAAGACCTGCCCGAAGCGCTGCCAAAGCTGTTTACCCGTCTGGGAAACTGAGCCAAACAAGCACACCGGTTGCGATAACCCCGCGCTCGCGAAACCTTGATTGGCTATTTTCTCCGCCCTCGGTTAGGACGGATGCAACGGATCGCAATGAAAGAGCAAATCATGGGCAAATTGACGGTTTTGGCGCTGGGGCTGTGGGCGATGCTGTCTGGCCCGCTCTGGGCGCAGGGCAAACCCGGCCCGGTGCTGGTCGAGCTGTTCACCTCGCAAGGCTGCTCGAGCTGTCCGCCGGCGGATGCCTATCTGGCCAAGCTGGCGCAGCGCTCGGACGTGCTGGCGCTGTCCTTTCATGTGGATTACTGGGATTATATCGGCTGGAAAGATGTCTTTGCCCACCCCAAATTCACCGCCCGGCAATATGCCTATGCGTCGGCCGATAAAACTCGCATGGTCTACACCCCGCAAATGGTGATTGCCGGACGTGATGCGGTTGTGGGCTCGAAATTTGATCAGATTGCCCGGCTGATCGCCAAACATCGCCAGCAGCCCGCCGCGGTACAGCTACAGCTGGCCCGCAAAGGTAATCAGCTGTTGATTGCTGCTCCTGCCAGCCCCTCCAACCCCGAAATGATGGTGCAGCTGGTGCGCTATATCAAAGCGCAAAAGATCAGGATCAAGCGTGGCGAAAATGCGGGTCGAGAGATCAATTATCATAACATCGTCACCGAATGGGACGTGCTGGACCATTGGGATGGCAGCAAACCGCTGCGCCTGAGCGTTCCTTTCACTGGAGACCAGCCCGCGCTGGTGGTGGTGCAAACCGCCGATTATGGCCCGGTTTTGGCGGCGGCGCGGCTGCGCTGACGTTCGGGTTTCCAGCGGTTGTGAATCCAGAACCACTGGCCCATATGCGCCCGCACCAGTTGCTCAAGGCTGTCATTCATCTGCTGGCTCATGGTGGCCGCATCGCTATGAGCGACCGGCGCTTCGGTCACGATGCTGAAATCCAGCCCGTTTTCCCCCCGGATCGCATTGATCGGCACTAACAAAGCATCCAGCTTTAACGCCATCTTGGCCGCCGACAGGGCGGTGGGGGCGGGTTTGCCGAAAAACTCAAGATCGGCGCCGCTGCTCATATATTGATCAATGCCGAAAATCGTCATGCCGCCGCCGCGCATGAATTTCACCATCTCGGCCAGCCCCTTGCGGTCGCGCGAAAACAGCGGGGTGCCGATATGGGAAATGGCGGCCTCGTAATGGCGGTTGTAATAGGGGTTGCGCATCGGCATATAGATTGCCCCGATCCGATAGCCCCGGGCAATCAGTGCCGAGCGGGCCACGTCGTAATTGCCGAAATGACCAGCGGCCAGCACCACCGGGCGGCCTTGGCTGTGGGCCTGGGCAATGGCTTCGGCCCCGGGGCCGGTGATGTCGGTGTGCTTGACCCGGTTGATGAACTCATCGCCCGAATAAATCTCGATCAGGCTGCGCCCGGCATTGTCGGGCACCTGATAGCACAGGGCCTTGACCTGAGCGGGCTCCATTTCCGGGCAGACATAAGCCAGATTGTTGCGGATGCGTTTGCGAAACCCGGCCAGAGGTGCCACGATCCGTGCCATCACCCAGCCCATTGCCGGCACCCGCCAGCGATAGGGCAGCGTCAGCATCACGCGAAAAATCGCGCGGGCCATCAAATCAACCATATAATCGCGGCGCTTAGCGGCGGGTTTTTGCATCTGCCTTTCCCTTGGTGTTTTCGCGATGCCAGACATAAAGCCCCGCGCCGACGATCACAAGGGCACCCAGATAGGTATAGCCATCGGGGTAGTCTCCGAAAAAGAGGATCCCCCACAGCGTAGCGAATAACAGCCCCAGATAGCCGATCGGCGCGACCACGCTGGCTTCGGCCAATGTCAGGGCGTGGATCAGAAGAAACTGCGGAAAGGTCGACACCGCCACCACCGCGATCATCAGCAGAATGCTGACCATATCCGGGGTTTGCCAGTAAAACGGCAGGACCAAGCTGAACACCACACCCCCCAGCGCGGCGCTGTAAAACAGCGAGGTCCAGACCGTTTCCTTATCGCCGACATAGCGCGTGGTCAGGGCAAAGCCCGAATAACAGACCGCCGCCGCCACCGGCAGCAGGGCATAGACCGAAACCACCCCCGCCCCGGGCCGAATGATAATCAGCGCTCCGATCAGCGCCGCCAGCACGCCAAAGGCCCGTCGGATGCCGAAACGCTCGCCCAGAAACAGTGCTGCGCCCAAGGTGATCAGCACCGGGCTGATATCCATGATGGCGGTTATTTCGGCCAGCCCCAGCTTGGATAATCCGGTGAAGAAGAAGCTGGTCGCCCCCAGCATGAACAACGCCCGCAGCAGTTGCAGTTTTGGATAGTTGGTGTGCAGCGCAGTTTTGATCCGTGGCGTGATGATCAGAAACACCAGCAGAGTCTGCCCGGCATAGCGGGTCCACAGCGTCTGGATCACTCCGACCCGCTGCCCCAGAGCTTTGGCCGACAGATCCAGCAGGGTAAAGGCGAAAATCGCCGCAACCATCAGCAGGATGCCTTTGGTCTGATCGGGAAGCTGGTGAAAGACGCGCATGGTTCTGTGGGCCTGAGAAAAGGGGGCCAGCCGCCCGAACGGGCGTTAATCTGAGCGCCGGAAATCGGACGGGGTCTGGCCGGTATATTGCTGAAACGCTCGGGTGAAATAGGCCGGCGAGCGAAAGCCCAGATCGGTGGCCACCTGCCGGATCGGCGTATCGGTTTCACGCAACAGGCGCCGGGCTTCGAAAATTAGCCGGTCATGCAACAGCCGCGAGGCCGAACGGCCACAGGCGCGGTTGCATACCCGGCTCAGATGGGTGGGCGTCACTCCAAGGGCTTCGGCATATTGGCGCACATTCATGCCACTTTGGAATTGATCCTCCAGCATCTCGGTAAAGCGCGAGGCCAGACGTTGGGCCGCATCCGGCGAGCTCTGCTCCTGCAGATGCAGCAGGGTCTGGCGTTTCAGCCACACCGCCAGCAGGCCGGTATGGTAATGCGCCGCCCGGATGCGTTCAGGCAGGGTGCCGCGCAGCTCGCGATCCAGATTGGCCAGAATGCTGTTCAGCTCGCTTTGCGGGGCGGCATCGCGGATACGCAGATGCGCCGTTTCGTCTGGAAAAGGCAAGCCGAGCACTTTGGGGATGAAAACCGCAGTGCCAAAGGCCTGAGCGAAAATTTCAAACCCATGCATCACACCGGCGGGGATGAACACCGCGTTATGCGCCCCGTAGCCGCGAGAGGTTCCGGCCACCGTGATCCGCCCCTGACCCGAGGTAAACCACAGCAGCAGATGCGAACTGTAGCTGCGCATGGCTTCGACGCGCCAACGGCCACCCTTGGCCAGCTGCGCAATCGGAGTCACCCGGATCTCGGGTAATTTATAGTCAATCTCAGTCATTTCTGCCTCGACGGTCGGGGTTTTCCCCTGTTTTGCTTTAGCTTAGGACAATAAGTCAAAGTCACCAAACAAAAAATGATGCCGCCCTGGTCCGAGCGGCAAAACTTGGCTGAATTGTCACGTTGCGCCCTTCGCCGCTTGCCGCGTCAGGCTTGCGGGTCCAGCGGTGTCCAGTCGGCCATACGGGCGCGGAACCAGCTGCGTTGGCGTTTGGCGTATTGGTGGCTGGCAATGCAGGCCAGCTCTTTGGCGCGTTCCAGACTGAGCTCGCCCCGGATATGCGCAATCAACTGCGCCGCACCGATGGCCTTGGCAGACAGGTGGCGCGGGTTCCAATGGGGCTCCATGGCGCGGGCTTCCTCCAGCGCACCGGATTGCAGCATCAGATCAAAGCGCTGATTGATGCGCGGATTTAGCCAGTCGCGCCGGGCGGCGATCAGCAGCGGGGTGCAGCTTTGGACCGGCAGCAGTGGCGGCGGGGTTGAGTCTTGCCAGTCGCTGAGCGAACGCCCGGTGGTCTGCAGCACCTCCCAGGCTCGCAGCACCCGCGCCGGGTTTTGCTGATCAATCCGCGCCAGGGTCGCCGCATCCAGCGCTGACAGCAACGCGTTCAGCCCCTGATCGGCCAGCAATGCTTCGCCTTCGGCCCGAATCTGCGTCGGGGTGGGCGGGATTTCGGCCAGCCCCTCGGTCAGGGCGCGAAAATAAAGCCCGGTGCCGCCGACAATAATCGCACGCTCGGCCCGATCTTGCAGAATTTGCCCCACCTCGCGCAACCATTGCCCGACCGAATAAGGCTGATCAAAATGGATATGGCCATAGAGCAGATGCTCGGCCTGGGCCAGATCGGCATCATCGGGGCGCGCAGTGATGATTCGCCAGCCGTCAAACACCTGCATCGCATCGGCGTTGATGATGATACCGCCTTGTTTTTCCGCAATATTCAGCGCCAGCGATGATTTCCCGGCCGCGGTCGGCCCGGCGATCAGCACCGGTCTGTCGGCGGGGATGGAATTTATCTCGATCAAAACGGCACCCGGGTTGGTTTGGCTGTTGAACCCGCAGCCATTTTGCGACATTTTAGACGCAACATCAGCAGCGGATTTGATATGAGGGGCAGATTACCATGACTGACGCCGGAAACACCAGCCAGACCGGGGGCGAGAAACCGGCCTTTGAACGGGTGATGCTGAAAATCTCGGGCGAGGCGCTGATGGCTGGAATCGCTGGGCGTGTTCACCCGGGTGATCAGCGCCATTCCCATGGATCAGGTGTGTGAGCCCTATATCCGCCGCCGCGCCGTGCGCCATCTGGAGAAGAAGCGCGTCTGCATTTTCGCCGCCGGCACCGGCAACCCTTATTTCACCACCGACACGGCGGCCACTTTGCGCGCCAGTGAAATGGCCTGCGAAGCGATTTTCAAGGGCACCAAGGTGGATGGGGTCTATGACAAGGATCCGGTGAAATTTGCCGATGCCACCCGTTACGAGCGGATCTCTTATGACGAGGTGCTGCAAAAGCATCTGGGGGTGATGGATGCCAGCGCCATTGCGCTTGCCCGCGACAACAACCTGCCGATCATCGTGTTTTCGCTGGACGAACCCGGCGGGTTCCGCGGGATTTTGGCCGGTCAAGGTGCCTATACAACGGTGCATAGTTGACGCTATGCTGATAGAAATGCCCGTGACAGCAAAAAAGGGATGAGTATGTCTGACGATTTGGAAATTGATCTGGATGATCTTGAGCGCCGCATGGAGGGCGCGAAGCATGCGCTGAGCACCGAATTTGGCAGCTTGCGCACCGGGCGGGCGGCGGCTTCGATGCTCGAGCCGGTGATGGTCGAGGCTTATGGCCAGAAAACGCCCGTCAATCAGGTCGGCACCGTCAATGTGCCCGAGCCACGGATGCTCACCATCAATGTCTGGGATAAATCCATGGTGCAGGCGGTGGAAATATGCCGAAAACGCCCGCATTGCCGTGCGCAATGTGCGCCGTGATGGCATGGAGCAGCTGAAAAAGGCCAAAGCCGCCGGGATGGGCGAGGATGACCATAAGATCTGGCATGACGAGGTGCAGGAACTGACCGATAAGGTCATCGCCGCCATCGACGCGGCGCTGGAGAATAAACAACAAGAGATTATGCAAGTTTAGATGTTTGATAGCGTTATTTGAAAGGTTCCGTTTTGGTGCGTAGATTCACCGGCAAGGCCGGGAAAAAGCCGAAAACTGCCGGGCCAGGGAAATCGCCCACCCATGTGGCGATCATCATGGACGGCAATGGCCGCTGGGCGCAATCCCGCGGCAAGCCTAGGTTGTTTGGCCACCATGCCGGGGCCAAGCGTGTGCGTGAAATCGTCAGTGCCTGCCCCGAATTGGGGGTGAAATATCTAACGATTTTTGCTTTTTCCACCGAGAATTGGAAACGCACGCAGGCCGAAGTCTCTGGCCTGATGCTTCTGTTCAAACGCTATATTTTCAAGGAAACCGAAGAGCTTGTGAAACGCGGAGTTCGGGTGCGATTTATCGGCGATCGGGTGCGGCTGGATCGCAAGCTGGTCGGGCTGATGGACGACTTGGAAAAGAAAACTGCGGGCAATGACCGGGTGCATCTGACCGTCGCGCTGAATTACGGCGGCCGCGATGAGGTGGCCCGCGCCACCAAACGGCTGGCGCAGGAGGTTGCCGATGGCAGGCTGCGCCCTGAGGATGTCGATGAAGAGACCCTGCCGCGGTTTCTGGACACCCATGTTTTGCCCGACCCCGATCTGGTGATCCGCACCTCGGGCGAGGCACGGATCTCCAATTTCCTGCTCTGGCAATCGGCCTATTCGGAATATGAGTTCATTGACACGCTATGGCCGGATTTCACCGCTCAGATTTTTGCCGATGTGCTGCAAAAATACGGCAAACGCGAGCGCCGTTTTGGCGGGGTCAAGCTGTGAGCGGTACGCGCTGGCATGATTTCATGCCACGGCTGGTCTCGGCGCTGGTGATGGCGGCGCTGGCCGCCGGGTGCTTGTGGGCCGGGGGCGTGTGGTTCATGGCGCTGATTGCGCTCTCCAGCGGGGTGATGATCTGGGAGCTGGGGCGGATGTGCGATGCGGACCGGGGCAACGCGCTGATCGGCACCGGGATTGCGGCGGCGGCGGTGATGGCGATTGTGGCCTATGCGCCGGCGTTTTATATCGCGCCGCTGTTGCTGGGCTTTGTGATCGCGACCACGCTGAAATTTAGACAAAATCAAATGATTTACGCCGGTTACGGGGCGTTGATCATGTTGGCGGGCTATGGCTTTATCAAGTTGCGCTTCGATCTCGAGCCAGTCTGGATGCTGTGGTTGATCCTGATCGTGGTGGCCAGCGATGTGGCGGGTTATCTGGCCGGGCGGCTGCTGGGCGGGCCGAAATTCTGGCCCCGGCTGAGCCCGAAAAAAACCTGGTCCGGCACCATCGCCGGTTGGCTGGGGGCCGGGATCGTTGGGGTGTTTTTCGTGCAAAGTTTCAGCTTTGTGCTGATTTCGATGCTGGTGGCCTTTGCTGCGCAGATGGGCGACATCGCGGAAAGCGCCATCAAACGCCACGCCGGGATCAAGGACAGCTCGAACCTGATCCCCGGCCATGGCGGTTTCATGGATCGTTTTGACGGGATGCTGGGGGCGATGCTGCTGGTGTTGCTGCTGGTGCTGTTCACCGATTTCCCGCCCATGGGCTGATCCCGGCAGAGCTTCGGGCCGATTTATGCGGTTTTGGTCGTGAAAGTGCCTTAATAATGCCGCAACCGGCCTTGATATGGGGCGGCGCAGCGGCCATTTAGCAGGGCAAATGCCGCGCGCATTTTAAGTAAAAGGCCGGGCAGGTCACAAAAGAAAGAGGACGGAGTATTGGATTTCTTGGGGCTCTTGCCATCATTCGGCAATTTCTCACTGACGGCGGTGGCCTTTGTGGTGACACTGCTGATCATCGTCGCGGTGCATGAATATGGTCACTACATCATTGGCCGGCTCTGCGGCATCCATGCGGATGTGTTCTCGCTGGGCTTTGGCCCAGTGATCTGGTCCCGATATGACAAACGCGGCACCAAATGGCAGATCGCGGCGCTTCCTTTTGGCGGCTTTGTCAAATTCTATGGCGATTCGGATGCGGCCAGCGGCAAGGACGCCGATGCGGTCGGCCAGCTGTCGGAACAGGAACTGCGCCGTACCATGCATGGTGCCCCGCTCTGGGCGCGGTTTCTGACGGTGCTGGCGGGGCCGGTGTTTAACTTTATCCTGTCGATCGCGCTGCTGACCGGGCTGGCGATGTTCTCGGGCGTGCCGTCTTACCCGCCGGTGATTGATGAGATACACGCGCTGCCCGACGGGGTGAACGAACTGCAGCCGGGCGATGAATTGCTGGCGATTAATGGCGTGAAATTCCCGGCGCGTGATGATTTTCAGGGCTTCGTCGATAAGCTGCCCGTAGCCCGGCAGCTGGATTACACCGTGAAACGCGATGGGCAAGAGATCACCGTGATGGGCCCGCCGCTATCGCCCACCCGGGTGGATGCGGTCACGCCGGGCTGGTCGGCGGAACAGGCCGGCATCCGGGTTGATGATGTGATCCTGTCGATCAACGGCCAGAATGTGTTCCAGTTCAGCCAGATGATCCCTCTGGTGTCCGCCTCCAAAGGCGAACCGGCTGTGATCAAACTGTGGCGAGATGGCAAGATCATCGAAGTCACCCTTAAGGCCACCATGCGCGATCTGCCCACCTCGGACACCACCTTTGAAACCCGTTACCTGATGGGGATCAGCGGCGGCTATTTCTTTACCACCGGCACCCGCAGCATCGGCTTTGGCGAAGCGCTGGTGCTTGGCTCTGACCGCACGCTGGGCATTGTCACCCAATCGCTGTGGGGACTTTACCACATGGTCGCCGGCAAGATCAGCTCCTGCAACATTTCCGGGCCGATCGGAATTGCCAAGGTCTCGGGCCAGATGGCCTCGCGCGGCGGTTGGGATTTCATCTATTTCATCGCGCTGCTGTCCACCGCGATTGGCCTGATGAACCTGTTTCCGGTGCCGGTTCTGGATGGCGGGCATCTGGCGTTTTTCACCTTCGAAGCCATCACCGGCAAGCCCCCCAGCGACCGTATTCTGCGTGTTCTGATGGCGGTGGGGCTGGCCTTGCTGCTGACCCTGATGGTGTTTGCCGTCACCAATGATCTGTTCTGCCCGTAAACCTTGTCCTGAGACAAGCGCTTGCGATAGGGCACGGGCTGGTTTAACCTGAGTCGGTCAGAGCCGGGAGAATCTGGAACATTCCAGTGCCGAAGGAGCAGGCGCCCCGCCAAACTCTCAGGCCCAAGGGACCGGTTCTGATGCGATAAAACTCTGGAGAGTGGCGCAGATGCGCCCGCCGAAGGGATAACGATCTCAGGCGACAAGGACAGAGGGGGCATTAATCAGGCGGCCTTGCGGGTCGTTTCGTTGATGCCGGATGCTGTCCGGTGGGCCAGTAGGGGGGACAATCATCATGGGTGAGTTAAAACGCACGGGTCTTTATGAGCTGCATCTGGAGCTGGGCGCGAAAATGGTGCCCTTCGCCGGGTATGACATGCCGGTGCAATACCGGCTGGGGGTGATGAAGGAACATCTGCATACCCGTGCCGCTGCCGGTTTGTTTGATGTCAGCCATATGGGGCAGGTGATTTTGCGGCCCAAATCCGGCGATGTGACCGATGCCGCCCGCGCCTTTGAACAACTGGTGCCGGTGGCGCTGTTGGCACTGCCTGCCGGGCGTCAGCGTTATGCGATGTTCACCACTGAAAGCGGCGGGATCAGCGATGATCTGATGCTGGCCAATCGCGGCGATCATCTGTTTGCCGTGGTTAACGCCGCCTGCAAACAGGCCGATCTGGCGCATATGCGCGCCCATCTGTCCGAAGCTTGCGACATCGAAGAAATCACAGACCGTGCCCTTCTGGCCTTGCAGGGGCCAGCCGCCGAAACCGTGCTGGCGGCGATTGTTCCGAAGGCCGCGGATATGAGTTTCATGGATGTTGCGGTGCTGGAGTCGGAATTCGGCCCGCTTTGGGTGTCGCGCTCGGGCTATACCGGCGAGGATGGCTATGAGATTTCGGTGAGCAACGATCAGGCCGAAGCCTTCGCCCGCGCGTTGCTGGCGCATGAAGCCGTGCAGCCCATCGGCCTTGGGGCGCGTGACAGTTTGCGGCTCGAGGCGGGGCTGTGCCTTTATGGCAATGACATTGACACCGGCACCAGCCCGGTCGAGGCGTCGCTGGAGTGGGCGATCCAGAAAGCGCGGCGCAGCGGCGGGGCGCGGGCAGGGGGCTTCCCCGGGGCGGCGCGGATTTTGGCCGAGCTTGAAACTGGCCCCAGCCGCCGCCGGGTGGGGATTTTGCCCGATGGGCGGGCGCCGATGCGCGCCGGCACGCCGCTCTTTGCCAGCCCTGAGGCCGCCGAGCCAATCGGCCAGATCACTTCGGGCGCGTTTGGGCCCAGCTTGGAACGGCCGGTGTCCATGGGCTATGTGCCTGCCGAGATGGCCGAAATTGGCAGCAAACTCTATGCCGAACTCCGGGGCAAACGCCTGCCGGCCACCGTGGCCGCGCTGCCTTTTCGCCCCGCCAGCTATAAACGATAAGTCAACAAGGGAAAAATCAGCATGAAATTTACAGAAGAACATGAATGGCTGCGTCTGGAAGATGGTCTGGTCGTGGTCGGCATCACCGAACACGCTGCCGAGCAGCTGGGCGATGTGGTGTTTGTCGAACTGCCCGAGACCGATGAAGAGGTGGCCAAGGATGATGAGATCGTGGTGATTGAATCGGTCAAGGCCGCGTCCGAAATTCTGGCCCCGATTGACGGCGAGATTGTCGAGGTGAACGAAGCGCTGGTGGATGAGCCGGGCAAGGTGAACGAAGATGCGCAGGGCGATGCTTGGTTTTTCAAGATGAAACCGGCGGACCCTTCGCAAATGGACGATCTGATGGACGAAGCCGCCTATAAGGCCTTTATCGGCTAAAGCGTTATGCGAAAAACCCGACTCACTTAACGCTGCCTGAAATCATAGATTTCAACGCGTTAAGTGAGGCTCTATCTTTCAGCTATTTCGTCAAACGCTATAGAACTTGATTCATCGCATGAACAACGCTGGATAACAGACTGAATCTCAAAGGAAACCCATGCCCTTTACACCCACCGATTACCAACCTTACGATTTTGCCAACCGCCGCCATATCGGCCCATCGCCCGAGGAAATGGCCGAGATGCTCAAGGTTCTGGGCGTGGGCAGTCTGGACGAGCTGATAGATCAAACCGTGCCCGCCAGCATCCGCAGCAAACAGCCTCTGGAATTTGGCGATCCCAAATCCGAGCGCGAATGGATGTGGTATGTTGGCGAAGCGGCCAAGAAAAATCAGGTCTTCACCACCATGATCGGGCAAGGCTATTACGGCGCGATCACGCCGCCGGCCATTCAGCGCAACATTCTGGAAAATCCGGCCTGGTATACCGCCTACACGCCCTATCAGCCGGAAATCTCGCAGGGGCGGCTTGAGGCGCTGCTGAATTTCCAGACCATGATCACCGATCTGACCGGGCTTGAGATCGCCAATGCGTCGCTGCTGGACGAAGCAAGTGCTGCGGGCGAAGCGATGACCATGGCGCAGCGTGTGTCCAAATCCAAGGCCAAGGCGTTTTTCATTGATGAAAACTGTCATCCGCAAAACATCTCGGTAATGCAGACCCGGGCCAAACCGCTGGGGATCGAGGTGATCATCGGAGCGCCCGAGGATATGCAGCCCGATCAGCTGTTCGGCGCGATTTTCCAATATCCCGGCACTTACGGCCATATCCGCGATTTCACCGACCAGATGGCGGCTCTGCACGACCACAAAGCGATTGGCATCGTCATCGCTGACCCCATGGCGCTGACCGTGCTGAAAGAGCCCGGCGCGATGGGGGCGGATATTGCCATCGGCTCGACCCAGCGTTTCGGGGTGCCTCTGGGCTATGGCGGCCCGCACGCGGCCTATATGGCCTGCAAAGACAGCATGAAACGCGCTATGCCCGGGCGCATCATCGGGGTGTCGATCGACAGCCATGGCGATGCGGCCTACCGGCTGTCGCTGCAAACCCGCGAGCAACATATCCGCCGCGAAAAAGCCACCTCGAATGTCTGCACCGCACAGGCGCTGCTGGCGGTGATGGCGTCGTTTTACGGGGTGTTTCACGGGCCCAAGGGGCTGAAGGCGATTGCGCAACAGATTCATGGCAAAACCGTGCGCATGGTGCGCGGGCTGCAAGAGGCCGGGTTTACGGTGACGCCCGAGCATTTCTTTGACACTGTCACGGTTGATGTTGGTCCGCTGCAAGGGGTGATCTATCAGGCCGCGCTGGCCCAGCGGATCAATCTGCGCAAAATCGGTGACAGTCGGCTGGGCATTTCGCTGGACGAAACCACCCGGCCCGATACCATCCGGCGGCTGTGGCTGGCCTTTGGCATTGAGGAGGACGGCGAGGTGGTGCTGGAGGGCGAGGCTTTCCGCGTGCCCGAGCCGCTGCTGCGCGTGTCCGATTACCTGACCCATCCGGTGTTCCAGATGAACCGCGCCGAAACCGAGATGATGCGCTATATGCGCCGTCTGGCAGACCGCGATCTGGCGCTGGACCGGGCGATGATCCCGTTGGGTTCCTGCACCATGAAGCTGAACTCGGCGGCAGAAATGATGCCGCTCAGCTGGCCGCAATTCGCCAATATCCATCCGCTGGCCCCGCGCGATCAGGTTGAGGGTTATCACCAGATGATCTCGGACCTCAGCGACAAGCTCTGCCAGATCACCGGCTATGACGCGATGTCGATGCAGCCCAATTCCGGGGCGCAGGGCGAATATGCCGGCTTGCTGACGATCAACGCCTATCATCAGGCCAATGGGCAGGGGCATCGCAACATCTGCCTTATCCCGGTTTCGGCCCATGGCACCAACCCGGCCAGCGCTCAGATGGCGGGGATGAAAGTGGTGGTGGTGAAATCGGCAGAAAACGGCGATATCGACCTTGAGGATTTCCGCGCCAAAGCCGCGGCCGCTGGCGACAATCTGGCCGCGTCGATGATCACTTACCCCTCGACCCATGGGGTGTTTGAACAAACCGTGCGCGAGATTTGCGACATCACCCATGAATTTGGCGGTCAGGTTTACATCGACGGCGCCAATCTGAACGCCATGGTCGGGCTGGTGCGCCCCGGCGAAATCGGCGGAGATGTCAGCCATCTGAACCTGCACAAGACCTTTGCCATCCCCCATGGCGGCGGCGGGCCGGGGATGGGGCCGATTGGCGTCAAGGCGCATCTGGCCCCCTATCTGCCCGGCGATCCGATTGGCGGCGAAGGCGCGGTGTCGGCGGCGCAATTCGGGTCGGCTTCGGTGCTGGTGATCAGCTGGGCCTATGTGCTGATGATGGGCGGCGCTGGTTTAACTCAGGCCACCAAGGTTGCGATTTTAAACGCAAATTACATCGCCAAGCGGCTGGAAGGGGCTTATGATGTGCTGTTCAAGGGTAGCAATGGCCGTGTGGCACATGAGTGCATTCTGGATACCCGCCCCTTTGAGGCCAGCGCTCATATCACCGTGGATGACATCGCCAAACGGCTGATTGATAGCGGTTTTCATTCGCCAACCATGAGCTGGCCGGTGGCGGGTACGTTGATGGTCGAGCCGACCGAGAGCGAAACCAAAGCCGAGCTGGATCGTTTTGTGGACGCGATGCTGTCGATCCGCCGCGAAATTGCCGATGTGGAAAGTGGGGCAATGGATGCCCAGAACAACCCGCTGAAAAACGCGCCGCATACGGTGCGTGATTTGGTTGAGGATTGGGATCGGCCTTATAGCCGCGAGCAGGGCTGCTTTCCGCCCGGAGCTTTTAAGGTGGATAAATACTGGCCGCCTGTGGGGCGGGTGGACAATGTGTATGGCGACCGCAATCTGGTCTGCACCTGCCCACCGCTGAGCGCGTATGAAGACGAGGATTCCGGCAGTTAAGGCGCTGCTCCAAATGGCGGCATCCCCTCAAACCGTCCCGCCCGGCCGATAGGCCGGGCTGCGCCTGCCTGCCCCCCGGCAGGCGCATTCTGCGCCTACCCAGGCAGACGCAGCCCGGCGTTATTGCGATTAAACGATGTTTCGTGGGGGTTTCAAACCGCAAATCGCCATTTTCTGCCCACCCGCAGTTCCGCCAGAAAAGGCCGGGATATAAGCACTAGCATCACCCTTTCAGTTGCGCTAGAGTGCCCCCAGACCCGGATAACCGGGCAGAGCAGACCCGCTCAGCGGGCATTGACAGAGGCAGATAGGCGGTATCCCATGACAGAAATGGTCTATGGAGCAGTCGAGGTTCATGATCATGAACCCGTTCTCCCCAAATGGTGGCAAACAGTTGACAAATGGTCGCTGACTTCGGTCCTGCTGCTGTTTGGCATCGGCATTTTGCTGGGGCTGGCGGCCTCACCGCCTTTGGCCGCGAAAAACGGGCTGGGGGATTTCCACTATGTCCGATTGCACCTGATGTATGGCACGATCTCGATGATGGCGCTGTTCATCACTTCGATGATGGCCCCTTCGCTGGTGCGCCGGCTGGGGGTGCTGGGGTTTTTGGTGGCCTTTGTCGCACTGGTCCTGCTGCCCATTCTGGGCACCGATTTTGGCAAAGGCGCGGTGCGCTGGTATTCGCTGCGCGCCGTTGGGCTGGGCTCGGTCCAGCCCTCGGAGTTCCTCAAACCCGGCTTTGTGGTGCTGGCAGCCTGGCTGATGTCGGCCAGTCAGGAAATCAACGGCATGCCCGGGCGGCTCTATTCCTTTATCATCGCCGTGGTTGTGGTCGGCTTTTTGGTGATGCAACCGGATTTCGGGCAGGCCTCTCTGGTGTTGTTTGGCTGGGGCGTGATGTATTTCGTCGCCGGAGCGCCCTTTTTGCTATTGATCGTCATTGCCGGCCTCGTGGTGTTTGGCGGCACCTTCGCCTATAGCAATTCCGAACATTTCGCCCGCCGCATTGATGGCTTTCTGTCCACCGATATCGACCCGAACACCCAGATCGGCTATGCCACCAACGCCATTCAGGAAGGCGGATTTTTCGGCGTCGGGGTTGGTGGAGGTCAGGTGAAATGGTCGCTTCCCGATGCTCATACCGATTTCATCGTTGCCGTGGCGGCCGAGGAATACGGGCTGATTTTGGTGCTGCTGATCATTGCGCTTTATACGATCATCACCGTGCGCTCGCTGCTGCGGCTGATCCGTGAACGCGATACCTTTATCCGGCTGGCCGGAACCGGTCTGGCCTGCATGTTCGGCGTGCAGGCGATGATCAATATGGGCGTTGCGGTGCGGCTGTTGCCGGCCAAAGGCATGACGCTGCCCTTTATCAGCTATGGCGGTTCGTCACTGGTGGCAGTGGGGATTGCCGCGGGGATGCTGCTGGCCTTTACCCGTACCCGTCCACAGGGCGAGATCATCGACCAATTCACCAAGCGAGGGACCCGAGCATGAGCGCCAAGCCGCCTCTGTTGATCATCGCCGCCGGCGGCACCGGAGGGCATATGTTCCCGGCGCAGGCGCTGGCCGAAGCCATGCTGCGCAAGGGCTGGCGGGTCAAGCTTTCGACCGATGCCCGCGGGGCACGCTATACCGGAGGCTTCCCGCATGTGGTCGAAGTCGAACAAATCGCTTCGGCCACCTTCGCCCGGGGCGGGGCTGTGGCCAAGCTGATGGTGCCGTTTCGCATCATGGCCGGGGTGATCGGTGCAAGTTTTAAAATGTGGCGCGACAAACCGGCGATTGTGGTCGGCTTTGGCGGCTATCCGTCGATCCCGGCCATGGCGGCGGCGTGGTTGCTGCGCCGCCCGCGTCTGTTGCACGAACAAAACGGCGTTCTGGGCCGGGTCAATCAGCTGTTTGCCAAACGGGTCAATGCCATCGCCTGCGGCACTTCGCCCACCGAGCTGCCCGAAGGTGTCACCAGCACCTATACCGGCAACCCGGTGCGCAGCGCGGTGTTGCAACGTGCCGGCTCGGGCTATATCGCGCCCGGAGACTACCCGATGTCAATTCTGGTGATTGGCGGCTCGCAAGGGGCGCGGATTTTGTCCGACACCGTGCCCGAAGCCATCGCCCGCCTGCCCCGAACCCTGCGCGGCTTTCTGCGCATCTCGCATCAGGCCCGCGACGAAGACCTGAATCGGGTGCAGGACTACTATGCCAAACACGGCATCACCGCCGAGGTGCAACCCTTTTTCAACGATGTGCCGCGCCGGATGAGCGAGGCGCAGCTGGTGATCAGCCGCTCGGGCGCGTCCTCGGTGGCCGATATTGCGGTGATCGGGCGGCCCTCCATTCTGGTGCCGCTTGCCGCCGCCATTCGCGATGAACAAACCGCCAATGCCCGCGCACTGGTCGGGGCTGATGCGGCGGTGCTGATCCCGGAAAGCAAGCTGAATGCCGAGGCGCTCAGCCAACAGATCGAGAGCATCCTCACCGCCCCGGACGCCGCCAGCCAGATGGCCGCCGCCGCCCTGTCCTGCGGGCGCCCGGACGCCACCGATCGGCTGGTCGAAATGGTGGAACATTACGCAGAGACAGGAACAGACAGATGAACACAGTCGCAACCAAATTGCCGCTTGATGTCGGCGCGATCCATTTCGTCGGCATTGGCGGTATCGGCATGTCGGGGATTGCCGAAGTGCTGCTGAACCATGGCTATCAGGTGCAGGGCTCGGATCTGAAACGCAGCAAGATCACCGACCGGCTGGAGCAGCTGGGGGCCAAGATTTTCGAAGGCCAGAGCGCGGAGAACCTGAAAGACGCGCAGGTTGTGGTGATCTCATCCGCGATCAAACCCGGCAATGCCGAGCTGGACGAAGCCCGCGCCCGCGGCATGCCCGTGGTGCGCCGCGCCGAGATGCTGGCCGAGCTGATGCGCCTGAAATCCAATGTTGCCGTCGCCGGCACCCATGGCAAAACCACCACCACCACCTTGGTGGCCGAGCTGCTGGTCAAGGGCGGCATCGACCCCACCGTGATCAATGGCGGGGTGATCCATGCCTATGGTTCGAATGCGCGGATGGGGGCCGGAGACTGGATGGTGGTCGAGGCCGACGAATCCGATGGCACCTTCAACCGTCTGCCCGCCACCATTGCCGTTGTCACTAATATCGACCCTGAGCATATGGAGCATTGGGGCAGCTTTGACGCCCTGCGCGAGGGCTTTTACGATTTCGTCTCCAACATCCCGTTTTACGGGCTGGCTGTGTGCTGCACCGATCATCCCGAAGTGCAGGCTCTGGTCGGGCGCATCACCGACCGGCGGGTTGTGACCTATGGTTTTAACGCGCAGGCCGATGTGCGGGCGGTGAATCTGCGCTATGAGGATGGCGCGGCCTATTTTGACATCGAACTGCACGCCGAAGACAAGCTGATCCGCGATTGCGTGCTGCCGATGCCCGGCGATCACAATGTCTCTAATGCTCTGGCCGCGGTGGCGGTGGCGCGGCATCTGGGGATGAAACGGGCCGAAATCCGCGATGCTCTGGCCGCGTTCAAAGGCGTGAACCGGCGCTTTACCCGGGTGGGGCAGCTGAATGGGGTGACGATCATTGATGATTACGCCCACCACCCGGTTGAAATCGCCGCCGCGCTGAAAGCGGCACGTCAGGCGACCAAAGGCCGGGTGCTGGCCATGCATCAGCCGCACCGTTATTCGCGCCTGCATGATTTGTTTGAAGAATTCTGCGCCTGTTTCAACGATGCCGATCTGGTCGGCATTGCCGATGTGTTCGCCGCCGGAGAAGCCCCGATCGAAGGGGCCAGCCGCGATGATCTGGTCGCCGGGCTGATCCGCCACGGCCACCGCCATGCGGTTGCGCTGGAAAGTCAGGACGCCATGTCTGAGCTGATCAAAGCCGAGGCCAAACCCGGCGATATGGTGATCTGTCTGGGCGCGGGCACGATCTCGGCCTGGGCCAATGATTTGCCGGGGCGGGGATAGGCGTGTTCCCAGTGGCACTGAAATCTGTGTGATAGCCCCATGTTATACTATGGATTGTGGGATCAATATCCACGCTCGCCAGCTACACCATGCATTGCATTTGCCTTTTCATGTTCTTTTCTGATCTGATTTCTGGGTTGCTTCCAAGGCACAACCGTATATTTTACGTGGCCATGGCAGCAAGGCGCTGCCCCCCGTGCGGCGGTTATG
>PDSA01000020.1 GCA_002748285.1 Rhodobacterales bacterium | reverse complement strand
TTTCCGGGGCTTACGCGGCCCCACTGGGGCCACGGTCCCCTTCAACTGTGGGGGCCATATTCGCGGGGGGCATCACACCAGCGTAACCCATTGCGAATAGTGAAGATTATCCCGCTCAACACGCGTCGGTCATCAACACGGGGCCGACCATGGGACTTTGGAAAATGAGGCTGAAGGCGCGCCATCTGCGCCTCGCTCAATCAAAATAGGTTACTCATGATATCGCTCCGTTTGGGAACCCTTGAATCACGCAGTTTAAACGAAATCAATGGGTCCTGAGCCTAGGAAATCTCTGAACAACTGACTGGTTTCTGCGATCTTCCCATTGGGACACGGGATGGGTATCGGGATGAAACAGCAGTGTTTTTCGGCGTTTGAGCAATCGCAAAAGAAAAATGCACCAAGCGCAAAGTGTTTCTGGCCGAGATGGATCAGATCGTGCCCTGGGCGCGGCTGGAGGCACCCTACGACATGCACTCAATGCGGGATTTCGCGGGGCTTGATCGGGGGTGCGAGGCAAAATAGGGGGCGCTTCAACTTACCCCCATCAGTTGCCATAATCGGCCGTAAATTGCGGGTTGAGGGGAACTTCGTTGGCGGCCTCTTTCACCGCCTGCATCGCCACAAAGGTCGAAGTTCCCGCCACATGCGGCAGGGTCGAGATATCCTCGGCCAGCACCCGGCGATAATCGCTCATGCTGGCGGTGCGGATTTTTAGCAGATAGTCGAAATTCGCCGCCATCATATGCGCCTGCTCGATTTCTGGCACCCGCAGCACCGCCGCGTTAAAGGCTTTCAGCGCCGCCTCGCGGGTATCGTTCAGCCGGACCTCGACAAAGGCCACATGGTCAAGCCCCAGCCGGATCGGATCGAGCATGGCACGATAGCCTGAGATCACGCCGCGCTGTTCCAGCCGCCGCATCCGCGCCTGAGTCGGAGACTTTGACAGCCCGATCCGCCGCCCAAGATCGGTGACGCTGATCCGGCCCTCGCTGGCCAGCACCGACAATATCCTGTGGTCAATCCGGTCAAGCGCGATCTCGTCATTTTGCATGGTATTTCCTCTCAACTTTAGCCATTTCGGCCCCTAATGTCATAAAGTTCAGTCAAATCGACTGCAATTCTGCTGATATTCTATCCCAAATCACAGGAGGACACCATGCGCACACACCCCCATCCCACCACACTCGAAGCCGCAACCTATGCTGATCAAACCCAGGCGCTGGCCCGGCTGATCGAAACGGCCGATCTGTCCCCGGACATGCGCACACGCATTTCGGCCCGGGCCGCAGAGCTGGTGCGCAAGATCCGTGACAATACCGATCCCGGCATGATGGAGGTCTTTTTGGCGCAATACGGCCTGTCCACCGACGAGGGCATGTCGCTGGTCAATGCCTCGACCTGGGCGCTGCTGCTGACCGGCAAGGTGCTGGAAGATCGCGAGCCGGGGATCGTCGGCGCCCTGCGCGGCGCGGTCAAACGGCTGGGCGAGCCTGTGATCCGCTCTGCCGTGGGGCGGGCGATGAAGGAAATGGGCAAACAATTCGTTCTGGGCGAGACCATCACCGGCGCGATGGAACGCGCCGCCAGGATGGAGGCGCGCGGCTATACCTATTCCTATGACATGTTGGGCGAGGCGGCGATGACCGGTGCCGATGCCAAACGCTATCACCTGGCCTATTCCCGGGCGATCAGTGCGATTGCTCAGGCCTGTCATTCGGAGGACATCCGCGAGAACCCCGGCATCTCGGTCAAGCTGTCCGCCCTGCATCCGCGTTACGAGGTCGCCCAGCGTGAGCGCGTGATGGCCGAACTGGTGCCACGCCTGCGCAGTCTGGCGCTGCTGGCGAAATCCGCTGGCATGGGGCTGAACATCGACGCGGAAGAGGCCGACCGGTTGGCAATTTCGCTTGAGGTGATCGAGACCGTGCTGGCCGATCCGGCGCTGGCGGGCTGGGACGGGTTTGGCGTGGTGGTGCAGGCTTATGGCCCGCGTGCCGCTCTGGCGCTGGATGCGCTTTACGACATGGCCACCCGCCATGACCAGCGGATCATGGTGCGGCTGGTCAAGGGCGCCTATTGGGACAGCGAGATCAAGCGCGCGCAGGTCGAGGGCATGGCGGGATTCCCCGTCTTTACCCAAAAGGCCGCCACCGATGTCAGCTATATCGCCAATGCCCGCAAGCTGCTGGCGATGACCGACCGGATCTATCCTCAATTCGCCACCCATAACGCCCATACCGTTGCCGCAATCCTTGAGATGGCCACACTGACCGACACCGGGCGCGATGCCTTTGAATTCCAGCGGCTGCATGGGATGGGCGAAGCGCTGCACGGGATCGTGCTGGACGCGGAAAAGACCCATTGCCGGATTTATGCCCCCGTCGGGGCGCATCGTGATTTGCTGGCCTATCTGGTGCGCAGGCTGTTGGAGAACGGGGCGAATTCCAGCTTTGTCAACCAGATCGTTGACGAAGATGTGCCTGCCGAACTGGTCGCCCGCGATCCATTTGACGCCCTGAGCGACCCCACGCCCGCGCTGCCAACCGGGCCAGAGCTGTTTGCCCCCGAGCGACGCAACTCGCGTGGGTTTGACCTGACCCATGGGCCGACATTGGACGCGCTCGACCAAGGCACCACGCCATTTCGCACCCATCACTGGCAGGCCGCGCCGCTGCTGGCCGGGCCGGTCGCGCCTCAGGATCCTGCCCCGCTGCTGAACCCGGCCGAGACCGTCGGCCATGTCGCCACCGCCTCGCCTGCCGACATTGAGACCGCCCTTGGCGCGGCCAGCCCTTGGGCAGGTGACGCCGCCACCCGCGCCCGCATCCTGAACGCCACCGCCGATCTATACGAAGCCAACCACGCCGAAATCTTCGCCCTGCTGGCCCGCGAGGCTGGCAAGACCCGCCCCGATGCGGTGGCCGAACTGCGCGAGGCGGTGGATTTCCTGCGTTACTACGCCGCCAATGCACCCACGACCGCGCCGATGGGGACATTCACCTGCATCAGCCCGTGGAACTTCCCGCTGGCGATCTTCACCGGCCAAATCGCCGCCGCGCTGGCAGCGGGCAATGCGGTGCTGGCCAAACCGGCCGAGCAAACCCCTTTGATCGCCCATCTGGCCACCGGCTTGCTGCACGCCGCCGGAGTGCCGCGCTCCGCGTTGCAATTGCTGCCCGGTGCGGGCGATGTGGGGGCGGCGCTGACCTCGGACGCGCGGGTGGACGGCGTGGCCTTTACCGGCTCGACCGAAACCGCCTTGCGCATCCGCCGGGCCATGGCCGACAACCTGACCCCCGGCGCGCCTTTGCTGGCGGAAACCGGCGGGCTGAACGCGATGATCGTCGACTCCACCGCGCTGCCGGAACAGGCGATCACCGCGATTGTCGAAAGCGCATTTCAATCGGCGGGCCAGCGCTGTTCCGCCCTGCGTTGCCTTTATGTGCAAGAGGACATCGCCGCGCCCTTCACCGAGATGCTGACCGGTGCGATGGACGAGCTGGCGCTGGGCGACCCGTGGTTGTTGTCAACCGATTGCGGCCCGGTGATAGACGAAGAGGCCCGCGCCAGCATTGCCGCCCATCTGGATACGGCTCGCACTGAGGGCCGCCTGCTGCACAGCCTGCCCACGCCCGAGGCGGGCACTTTCGTCGCCCCCAGCCTGATCCGCGTTGACGGCATTGCCGATCTTGAGCGCGAGGTCTTCGGCCCCGTCCTGCACCTGGCCACCTTCCGTTCGGATCAGCTGGACGAAGTGATCGATGCCATCAATGCCACCGGCTATGGGCTGACCTTCGGGCTTCAGACCCGGATTGATGAGCGGGTGCAGCATGTGTCTGATCGCATCCATGCGGGCAATATCTATGTGAACCGCAACCAGATCGGCGCCATTGTCGGCAGCCAGCCCTTCGGCGGCGAGGGGCTGTCGGGCACCGGGCCGAAGGCGGGCGGGCCGCTCTATCTGTCGCGCTTCATTCGGCCCGCGCCGGGTCGCGCCGGGGCCGACTGGACCAATGACATGAGCCCCCAAGCGATGCAAACCGCCATCGACACCGCCCCTGCTGGCGCGGGGAGCGAGACCAAAACCCTGCCCGGCCCGACCGGCGAGTCAAACCGCCTGACCACCCTGCCCCGCCCGCCGCTGCTATGCCTTGGCCCGGGCGCTGAGGCCGCTGCCGAGCAAGCCCGGCAAATCCGCACCCTTGGCGGCGCGGCGGTCGAGGCCACCGGCAATCTGACGCCCGAAGCGCTTGAGCATCTGACCGGCTTTGGCGGCGTCCTGTTCTGGGGTGATGCCGACAGCGCGCGGCCCTTTGAGCAGGCTCTGGCCCGGCGTGACGGCCCGATCCTGCCGCTGATCACCGGCGCGGTGGATATGGGCCGGGTGATGAGCGAACGCCACCTCTGCGTGGACACCACCGCTTCGGGCGGGAATGCGGCGCTTTTAGGCGGTGCAGGATAGACGCGTTGCCTAACGGCCCTTGCGAGTCGACAGCAACAGGTTGGTTTCGGATCGGGTGATCCCGTCCAGACGGCGGATTTGAAACAGGGTCTGGTCCAGCTCTTCCAACGTATCGGCTCCCAGCTCTGCGATCAGATCCCAGCTGCCATTGGTGGTATGCACCGCTTGAACCTGCGGCATTGCCGCCAGTTGCCCCATGATCCGCACGGCACCGCGCCCCTCGATGCCCAGCATCATCAGCCCGCGCACCGGGGTTAGGGCGATGTCCTGCCGGGTGACCACCGTGAACCCGACGATCTGACCGGATTGTTTCAGATTCTCGAGCCGGGTGCGCACCGTGGTGCGGGTGACGCCCAGCTGATCCGCCAGTTCTGACAACGTGGCCCGCCCGTTGCGATGCAGAGCCGCCAACAGATCATTGTTCAGTTTGTCCATTTTTTGGTTCCCTATTGAGCATTTTCCCTTCCATTTTGGACAAATTGCCCTCTTCCGGCAAGGGGACATCTGCCCTCATATTGGCACGATGAAAACACATGATCTAATCTTAGTGGGTGTTCCGATGGATGCCGGGAAAAAGCGACAGGGCTGCCGGATGGGGCCTGACGCCTATCGTGTGGCGGGGCTGATCGACGCCCTGACCGGACTTGGCCATCATGTAAAAGACCAAGGGAATATCGCGCCTGACGCCAACACTGTCGCGCCGGGTGATCACTTGGTTTGTCTGCCGGAATGCGTTGGTTGGACTTCGGCCCTGACACGCGCCACAAAAGAGATCGCGCCCCGGGGGATGCCGATTTTTATGGGCGGCGATCATGCGCTGTCGATGGGCACCGTCGCCGGCATGGCCGAACACGCACAGGCGCAGGGCCGGCCCCTGTTCGTGCTGTGGCTGGATGCCCATACCGATTTTCACACACCCCAAAGCACCGCATCGGGCCACCTGCATGGCTCGCCAGTGGCCTATTTCACCGGCCAGCCCGGCTTTGAGGCCTTCCCCCCGGTGCTGGCCCCGGTGCCCACGGCGCAGGTCGGCATGATCGGGCTGCGCTCGGTCGATCCGGCAGAACGCGCAACGCTGGCCCGTCATGACCTGATGCTGGCCGATATGCGCAGCATTGACGAACACGGGGTCAAGGCCCCGGTGATGGCGTTTCTCGACCGAGTGTGCGCTGCGGGTGGGATGCTACATGTGTCGCTGGATGTGGATTTCCTCGAACCCGCGATTGCACCCGCCGTTGGCACCACCGTCCCCGGTGGCGCGACCGAACGCGAGGCGCATCTGGTGATGGAGCTGCTGCATGAAAGCGGGCTTGTGACCTCGCTCGATCTGGTCGAGCTGAACCCGTTTCTGGACGAACGCGGCCGCACGGCCAAACTGATGGTGGACCTGACCGCCTCGCTTTTGGGGCGGCGCGTGTTTGACCGCCCCACCCGCAGCTTCTGATCCCGTAGGAGACCCCATGACCCATACCCCGCACCCTTCGCACAAGGCGCTTGTGCCGTTTGTGTCCGTCGATCACATGATGAAACTGATCCGCCATGTCGGGCTGGAGCAGATGATCACCGGCATCGCCGATGAGATCGAACGCGATTTCAAACGCTGGGACAGTTTTGACAAGACCCCGCGCATCCCCGCCCATTCGCCCCATGGGGTGATCGAGCTGATGCCGACCTCGGATGGGGAGGCTTATGGTTTCAAATATGTGAACGGCCACCCCAAGAACACGTCTGAGGGGCTGCAAACCGTCACCGCCTTTGGCCTGCTGGCGGATGTCTATACCGGCTATCCGACGCTGCTGACGGAAATGACCCTGCTGACAGCGCTGCGCACGGCGGCGACTTCGGCGCTGGTGGGCAAATATCTGGCCCCAAAGGGCGCAACCTGCATGGCGATGATCGGCAATGGTGCGCAGGCGGAATTTCAGTGTCTGGCGTTCAAGGCGCTTTGCGGCATCGACACGGTGCGCCTTTACGACACCGACCAGAAAGCCACGGCGAAATGTGCCGCCAATCTGGCCGGGCGCGGGCTGACGGTGATCGCCTGCAACACCGCCGAAGACGCCATTGAGGGGGCACAGATCATCACCACCTGCACCGCCGACAAGAAATACGCCACCATCCTGACCGACAACATGATCGGCCCCGGGGTGCATATTAACGCCATCGGTGGTGACTGCCCCGGCAAGACCGAGCTGCACCGCGACATCCTGCTGCGCTCCCGGATTTTCGTGGAATACCCCGAACAAACCCGCATCGAAGGGGAAATTCAGGCGCTGGATGCAGATCATCCGGTGGTCGAAGTGTGGCAGGTGATGACCGGTCAGGCCGAAGGGCGGCGCGATGCGCGCCAGATCACGCTGTTCGATTCCGTTGGCTTTGCGATCGAGGATTTCTCGGCCCTGCGTTTCGTCAAACAGCTGATCGAAGGCACAGAATTCTATGAGCCTCTCGATATGCTCGCCGACCCGGACGACCCGCGTGACCTGTTCGGCATGATCGAGCGTTCGGGAAGCTGAAACGGCCTACCGGTCAGATGTCGCGCACACGCAGGCACAATGCTCCGTTCAGACTGTATGAAAAACACAATCTCTATTAGCCCTGAATACACCAGCGCATGATGGCTTTTTGCGCGTGCAGGCGGTTTTCGGCCTCATCAAAGATCACCGATTTCGGGCCGTCCATGACCGAAGAGGTCACCTCTTCTTCACGATGGGCCGGCAGGCAATGCATGAAAAGCGCACTGTCTTTGGCCTGATCCATCAGCGCATCATTCACCTGATAGGGGTGCAGCATATTGTGACGGCGCTGGCGGGTAGATTGGCTATCATGCATCGAAACCCAAGTATCCGCTACCACCAGATCGGCCCCTTGCACGGCTTTGTTGGCATCACGTTCGATTTCAACCTGCACGCCTTTTGAACGGGCAAAGTCAATCAGTTTCGGATCCGGGTCCAGATCGGCCGGGCCGGAAAAGGTAAAGTCAAAGCCAAACTGCCCTGCCGCATGAAGCAAGCTGGCGCAGGTGTTGTTGCCATCGCCGACCCAGACCACTTTCTTGCCCTTGATCGGGCCGCGATGTTCCTCAAAGGTCAGCATATCCGCCATGACCTGACAGGGGTGGCTGGCGTTGGTCAGCCCGTTGATCACTGGCACATCGGCATATTCGGCCAGCTCGTGCAGGATGGTTTCTTCGAATGTGCGGATCATGATCATATCGACATAGCGCGACAGCACCCGCGCGGTATCGGCGATGCTTTCGCCATGGCCCAGCTGCATGTCATTGCCCGACAGCACCAGAGTCTGCCCGCCCATTTGCCGCACCCCCACGTCAAAAGACACCCGGGTGCGGGTCGAGGGTTTTTCAAAAATCAGCGCCACCATACGGTTGGCCAGTGGCTGTTCCGCATCCGGGGTGGCTTTGGGCAAGCCCATGCGGGCCTGTTTCGTTTGAGCGGCCTGATCCAGAATGTCGCGCAAAATGGCGGCCTCAATGGTGTGCAAATCCAAAAAATGGTTCATGTGTTCAATCCTTCGCTGAGCTGTTTCGCAGCCTGTTCCAGCCGCTCCAGTGCGGTTGTGATATCGTCATCGGTGAGGTTCAGAGCTGGTAGCAAACGCACCACATTATCGGCGGCCGGAACGGTGAGCAGCTGGTTTTGATAAGCGGCCTCAATGACATCCGTATTGGCCAGCTTGCATTTCAAGCCCAGCATCAGGCCAGATCCACGCAGCTGCTCAAAAACATCGGGATAGCTGGCCACCAGCCCTTCCAGTTTTTGCCCCAACAGCCCGGATTTGCGCCGCACCTCGGCCAGAAAATCATCGTTTGCGACAATGTCCATCACCGCATTGCCCACCGCACAAGCCAGCGGGTTGCCGCCATAGGTCGACCCATGCGTGCCGGGCGTCATGGCAGAGGCGGCCTCTTCGCTGGCCAGAACCGCGCCCAGAGGGAAGCCGCCGCCGATGCCTTTGGCGACCATCATGATATCCGGCACAATCCCGGCCCATTCATGGGCGAACAGCCTGCCGGTCCGCCCCATGCCGCATTGCACTTCGTCCAAAATCAGCAGCGCTCCGCTGTCGTCGCACAGGGCGCGCAGCTCCTGCAAATAAGCGTCCGGCAAAGGCCGAATGCCGCCCTCGCCCTGCACCGGCTCGACAATCACCGCGGCGACGGTATCGTCCATTGCCTCACGCACGGCCTCGGTATCCAGCAGGGGCAGATGCACGAAACCGGGCAGCAGAGGGCCAAATCCGTGCGTCATTTTCTCGCTGCCTGCTGCGGCAATCCCGGCGGAGGAGCGCCCATGGAACGAGCCTTCAAACGCGATGATGTTTACCCGCTCGGGCTGATTTTTTTCAAACCAATATTTGCGGGCCATCTTAACGGCCAATTCGCACGCCTCGGTGCCGGAATTGGTGAAAAACACCGTATCGGCAAATGTCGCCTCTACCAGCTTATCCGCCAGCTTTTGCTGCTGCGGGATCTGATAGAGGTTCGAGGTATGCCACAGCTGCCCCGCCTGTTCGGTCAGCGCTTGGGTCAGGGCGGGGTGGGCGTGGCCCAGCACATTCACCGCGATCCCCGACCCCATATCCAGAAATCGGCGCCCGTCGGCTTCGGTCAGCCAACTGCCTTCGCCTTTGACAAAAGACAAAGGGGCGCGCGCATAGGTGGGTAAAACAGAGGGTATCATGGTCAGTTATCCTTAAAGCAGAACCCCTTGGGTGCCGCATGGGCCGGGGCATGTCAACAATTTCAGGAAAAGAATGCGCCATAAGCGGCGCAGATGAACAGCAGACGAAACGTCAGGCGCGGATGCGTCGGCGTCGGGTTTCGGCGATATGGTGTTGCGTGTTCATGGCCCGGCTTTAGCGGAAAACCGGGCGGGTTGTCAATTCGCTTGAAAAAGGCAGTGCCAAGGCGCTACAGCATGGGACATGCGCGCAACTCCCAATCCCCTTTTGGCAATGTGCTTTGCCCTGATGGCTTCGGCCTTGTTTGCCGGCACCAGCCTGCTGGCCAAAGCGCTGGGCCGAGACATCTTGGGCCCGGGTCTGCATCCGATGCAGATCAGCCATGGGCGGTTTCTGTTTGCCTTTCTGGCATTGCTGCTGGTGGCGGCGGTGATAAGGCCGAAATTTGAAAACGTGCACCTGCGCCTGCATGTGGTCCGCAGCTTTTGTGGCTGGTCGGCGGTGTCGCTGATGTTCGCGGCGATTGCGTTCATCCCGCTGCCCGATGCCACCGCGATCAGCTTTCTGAACCCGGTTTTCGCGATGATGCTGGCGATCCCGGTTCTGGGGGAAAAGGTCGGCCCCATCCGTTGGTCAGCGGCGATTTTGGCGCTGTTGGGGGCGGTGATTTTGTTGCGCCCCACGGCGGAAAGTTTCCAACCGGCGGCGCTGGTGGCACTGGCCTCGGCCGTGGTGCTGGGGGTTGAGATCGTGTTTATCAAATTGCTGACCGGCCGGGAAAAGCCGCTGCAAATCTTGCTGATCAACAACGGCATCGGCTTGGCCATTGCCACGCTTGCGGTGCTGTTTGTCTGGGTACCGCCAACGCCTGAGCAATGGGCGGCACTGGCGGCGCTGGGCACGATGATGTTGATCGGGCAGACATGTTTCATTCAGGCCATGCGCCGGGCCGAGGCCAGCTATGTGGTGCCATTTTCCTATGCAACGCTGCTGTTTGCCACGGGGTATGATTATCTGTTCTTTGCTGCCCGGCCCGATCTGGTCAGCATTGTCGGAGCCGGAGTGATCATAGCCGGGGCGTTGATTTTAGCCCTGCGCGAGGCGCGGGCGCGTTAGCAGAGGGTTTTATCTCTGCATAATGCTGGAGAACGTCAAACACGCCGGGCTGCGCCTGCCTGGGGAGGCGCTTATGCGGGACGTTGAAGCAAAAGCGGCTTTTGAAGTTTCCACCACGTTGCAAAGTGTTGAAAGGCTGATTGCGCCTGCCGGGGGGGCAGGCAGGCGCAGCCCGGCCTATCGGCCGGGCGGGACAGTTAGGGAGGCGCAGCTTTACGCACAGAGGCCCACAAGGCGGACCTCTGTGCTCATTGCCGCCTTATTTCTGGCCGCCGGCAAACCTTTCATAGAAGGTCTCGGATTTCTCGGCCATCTCTCGCAGCAAATCCGGTGCGGCAAAGCGGGCCCCGTGCGTTTTGCTGAGCGCCTCACAAATCGCAACCGCTTCTTTGGCACCGATAATATCCAGCCAGCTGAACGGCCCGCCGGACCAAGGCGCAAACCCCCAGCCGAGGATCGCCCCCACATCGCCCTCGCGGATGTCCTGCAACACGCCGTCCTCCAGCGCCCGCACGGCCTCAAGCACCTGGGCCATCAGCAAACGGTTCTGCACCTGCTCCAGATCGGGCTGCTCTTTGGCCACCGGGAATTGCCCGGCCAGACCCGGCCACAACCCCAGCCGCTTGCCCTTGTCGTCATAGGCGTAAAAACCGGCTGCGGCCTTGCGCCCCATCCGGCCCTGATCGGCCATCCAGAACAGCACCTCATCCACCGCGCCGTCAGGATAAGCATCACCCAGCGCCGCCTTGGTGGCCTTGGCGATTTTCACCCCCAGATCAATCGAGGTCTCATCCACCAGCTGCAACGGCCCCAGCGGCATTCCGACCATCTTGGCGGCATTTTCCACCAGCGCCGGGGTGACGCCTTCGGCCACCATGCGGATGCCCTCATTGATATAGGGGATGATGCAGCGATTGGCGTAGAAAAACCGCGCATCATTGACCACGATCGGCGTTTTCCTGATCTGACGCACGAAATCCAGCGCCTTGGCCACCGCGCGATCCCCGGTTTTCTGGCCCTTGATGATCTCGACCAGCATCATTTTTTCAACCGGGCTGAAGAAATGAATGCCGATGAACTGATCTGCCCGCTGGCTGGCCTTGGCCAGCTCAGAAATCGGCAGGGTCGAGGTGTTGGTGGCAAAGATGCAGTCTTCGCCCACGATCTGTTCGACCTTTTTGGTGACTTCGGCCTTGACGGCCATATCCTCAAACACCGCTTCAACGATCAGATCAGCGCCCTTGAGCGCTGCATAATCGCTGGTGGCGGTGATCCGGCCCAGCAGGGTTTCTTTTTGCTCGGGCGTAGTTTTCTTGCGGGCAATGCCTTTGTCGAGATAGCTGGCGACATAAGCCTTGCCCTTATCGGCGCTGGCCTGCTGCTGATCCACCAGCACAACTTCGATCCCGGCCATTGCCGAAACAATCGCAATGCCCGAGCCCATCATCCCGGCCCCGAGAATCCCCAGCTTTTTCACCGTCTGCGGCGCAACATCGGGGCGGTTTGCGCCCTTTTCCAGCGCCTGTTTATTGATGAACAGGCTGCGGATCATGGCGCTGGAGGATGGGTTCAGCAGCAGATTGGTGAACCAGCGGGCCTCGATTTTAAGGGCAGTGTCAAACGGCACCTGAGCGCCCTCGTAAACCGCAGATAACAGCGCCTTGGCCGCTGGGTAAACCCCATGGGTATTGGCATTGACCATCGCCGAAGCGCCCACGAATGTCATGAACCCCGCCGGGTGGTAAGGTGCACCGCCGGGCATTTTATAGCCCTTCTGATCCCAGGGTTTGACGATGTCGGCATCCTTGGCGTTCAGCACCCATTCCTTGGCAGTTGCGAGCAATTCTTCGGCCGGCACGACCTCGTCAATCACCCCGGCCATTTTGGCGGCTTTGGGGTTGTTCAGCTTGCCTTGCAACAGCAGCGGGCTGGCGGCCATGGCCCCCATCTTGCGCACCAGACGCGTGGTGCCGCCCGCGCCCGGGAAAATCCCCACCATGATCTCTGGCAGGCCAATTTTGGCCTTGGGGTTATCCGCGGCAATGATCCGGTGACAGGACAGCGGCAGCTCCAGCCCGATGCCCAGAGCGGTGCCCTGAATCGCCGCCACAATCGGCTTGCCGCCCTTGTTCTTGTCATCCATCCCGGCGCGCTCAATCTTGCGCAGGGTGGTATGCATGGCCATCATGCCGTCAAACAGCCCCTTGGCCGGGTTATCGCCCGCAGTCTGTTTCATCTGGGCAATCACATTCAGATCCATGCCGCCGGCAAACGACCCCGGCTTGCCCGAAGTGATGATTACGCCCTTGACCTCTGGGTCGGCCAGCGCCCGGTCAATCATCGCGTCCAGATCCAGAAAGCCCTGCTGGCTCATCACATTCATGGATTTGCCGACCGTGTCCCAAGTGATGGTGGCAACGCCGTCAGCGTCCGTTTTGTAAGAAAAATCGCTCATCTGGTTGCTCCTTTACACGCGTTCAATGATGGTGGCGGCACCCATGCCCGATGCGATGCACAGGGTGGCCAGACCGACCTCTTTGTCCGAGCGCTCAAGCTCGTCCAGCAAAGTGCCAAGGATAATCGCGCCGGTGGCCCCCAGCGGATGACCCATGGCAATCGCGCCGCCATTGACATTGACCAACGCCGGATCGACATCAAAGGCCTGCATGAAGCGCAGCACCACCGCAGAGAAGGCTTCGTTGACCTCAAACAGGTCGATATCGGAAATCGTCATGCCGCTATCGGCCAGAATTTTCTCGGTGACGGGCACGGGGCCGGTCAGCATGATGGTGGGCTCGGTGCCGATTTTGGCGGTGGCGCGGATGCGGGCGCGGGGTTTCAGGCCGTTTTGTTCGCCAAACTCCTTATTGCCGATCAAAAGCGCTGCGGCCCCATCCACGATGCCCGAGGAATTGCCGGCGTGGTGGATATGGTTGATGTGCTCAAGATGCGGGTATTTCATCAGCGCCACCTTGTCAAAGCCGGGCATGACTTGCCCCATATCCTTGAAGCTGGGTTTCAGATTGCCCAAAGCCTCAACCGTGGTTTCGGGGCGCATGAATTCGTCGCGCTCCAGAATGGGCAGGCCGCTTTGATCCAGCACCGGCACGATGGATTTGGCAAAGCGGTTATCATCCCAGGCGGCCTTGGCGCGTTGCTGGCTTTCGACCGCCAGCGCATCGGCCTGTTCGCGGCTGATGCCGTATTGGGTGGCGATCAGATCGGCCGAAATGCCCTGAGGCACAAAGTAGATATTCATCGCAACGCTGGGATCAACCGCAATGGCGGCCCCGTCGCTGCCCATGGCGATGCGGCTCATCATCTCAATCCCGCCGGCGATATAGGCATTGCCCGCCCCGCCCTTGATCTGGTTGGCGGCCAGATTGACGGCCTCCATGCCAGAGGCGCAGAATCGGTTGATCGACAGGCCCGGAATCGACTGATCCAGCCCCGAGGCCAGAACTGCCGTGCGGGCCAGACAGCCGCCCTGACCCTTGATCTGGGTGACATTGCCCCAGATCACATCCTCAACCGCGTGCCCTTGCAGATGGTTGCGCTCGGCCAGCGTATCCAGCATTTGCGCCGACAGCCGCACGGCGGTGACTTCGTGCAGGGCTCCGTCCTTGCGCCCCTTGCCGCGGGGGCTGCGAATGGCATCATAGATATAGGCTTCGGTCATGGTTATCCTTTCGGTTAAACGCGGTCAGCGGGGCTGCCGGGCATCAGATCATAGGGGTGTTTCCAGCCGGGTGTCTGGCTGATCCGGGTCAGCCAGGCGTCGATATGCGGCCAATCGCGGCGCTCAAAACCGAAGGGCTCGGGGTAATAGAGATAGCCGCAGCAGGACAGATCGGCGATGGTCAGGCGATCGGCGGCGATCCAGTCGCGATTGCTTAGATGTTCATTCAGGGTTTGATAGGCCACCTTCAGGCGGGCCTGCGTAAAGGGGATCACGCCGGCGGGCTGTTTTTCCTTGGGCAAGAAGTGGATCAGGAAACGGGTCATGCCAGCGGGTGAAGACAGTTTGTGATTGTCCCACAGGATCCAGCGCAGAATGTCGCGATGCTCGGCCTCAGAGCGCGGCCCCAATTGGCCGGATTTTTTCGCGATATAATCCAGTATCACGCCGGATTGGCTGAGCGTTACATCCCCATCCACCAGCACCGGCGCTTCGCCCATTGGGTTGAGGGCGCGAAACGCGGGGCTATGGCTGCCTCCGTTGAAAAAATCGACAAAGACCGCCTGCCAAGGGGTGCCGGACAACTCAAGCGCAAGGGCAGCCTTGTAGGAATGGCCACTCTCGCCAAAGCAGTAAAGCTGGATCATGTCGTTGGACCTTTCCATTATATCGCCCGGTGCGGGCTTCATCTGTCAGGGGGATGTTAGATTTCATCCTGTGCCCTGTCCAGCCACCTTGTCGGATTGAGTGCCTGGAAAACCACATCGCAAAGCCTATCGGCGCCAGCCGGTAGTCGCGCAGATGATTTGTGCGGCAAAGCCATGCCTCGCGATTAACGGCATATCTACACGGATGTATATTGCGCTACTACAAATTGAAAAACGGGGTAGTGTTATACATGGCATGCTGCGGCACCCGGGTCATGCTGTATTAAAACGGGATAGTGTGTTATACGCGTCATGCAGCAGTGCTCGGATTGCGCTGCATCAATGGGAGTGGATATGACCATGTTCAAATTTAAAACTACCTTAGCAGCCGCGGCAGTGTCTTTACTGTGTTCCAGTGCTACCTTTGCGGAGGACAGCGATGCGCTGTTTATTAACCTGACCTCGGACGACGGATTCCGTGTTACGATGGCGTTGGCCTTTGGCGGGCGCCAGATGGAACGCGGGCATCATCTGACTGTATTCCTGAATGATCGTGGTGTTATGGCCGCCACCAAGGCCAACGCGGCGCTTTTTGCCAGCCAGCAAGCCAAGCTTGCAAAGCTGCTTGAATCTGGCGCGACCGTTGTTGTCTGCGGGATGTGCATGAAGCAATACGGTATCGCCGCTGACGATCTTATGGAAGGCCTGACAGTGGGTAATCCAGATCTTACCAGCACGAAACTGTTCAAAGAAAACACTGTTGCTTTAAGCTGGTAACTCCGCATTTGCGTACAAAACGCGATGCCCACTATCCCTCCGCCGCCCTAAGCTGGGCGGCGGGGGTGTTGCGTTGGGTCACGATGATCAGGTGGCCAGAGGGTGCCCTTTAATAGGTCAAACATCTGACAGTTCTGGGACAGTGCTCCATCGCTATCATTTGGTCCGAGGTCGTTTATTGCTGCAGCCAAGACGTGCCTGAGGTCCAGATCAAGGAACTCCCAGCCAGCCTCAGACCCAGCATGGCCCGTGACACTCGCCTCTGGAAAGGCGCGTTCCGCGACAGATTGTTGTTTGGCTGTGTCGGCTTGGCCCTCTGTGATTTTTGCAATCGAATGGGCAGTTTCTTCCATGATCTCGTTGTTTCACTGAGGCCGAAAAAAGCGGCATCGGCCAGAGATAAAATCACGTTTCTACGCATCGCGCAGGCCAGAACATTCGCATCAATCAGTGCCGTAAAACGGTAGTCGTTCAGTTGCGGGCATTGAGGTCAGAACGCTTGCGCACGGGGTGATATTGAATAACATGCAGAAATTATCCATGATCGGGACGTGATGAAAAAAACCGTTTTGATATTGAGCGCCACCCTTCTGGCCGCTCCGCCCGCCTCTGCCTCTTGCTATGCCGATTACAAGGCCAAGCAGGACAACCCCCTGCGCCTGCATTACGGGGTGATCGAGCTGCCCGATACCGCCTGCACCCGCAAGGCCGCCGAACGCCAGATCAATCAGCGGATTGCGGCCGATGGCTGGAAGCTGTTGCATATCCTGTCTATTTTTCAATCCGATGGGCTAAAGGAAAGGAAGGCCAGTGCCGGGCAATACTTCCTCCGCTACTGAGCCACGTCTGAACCCATCGCGTGTGGTAGTGATCGGGGTTGCGGCGATTGTCGTGATCCTGTTGCTGGCGGCGGTGTTGCTGTTCATCAACCTGCCCGATGCCGGGGCGTTCAACGCGCGGGTTGAGAAAATCTTTATTGAAAACAACGATTTGACCAATCATGCCGAGATCAAATTGCTGGAAATCCTGGCGCAATCCGGCACCGCCTTTGCCGATACGCTGACCTCTTACCGGGTGGTGATTTTCGTGCTGCTGGTGTTTGCCACCGCCCTGCTGGTGGCGGCGCTGGTGTTTTTGCTGACCATCATCGCCACTAATAAACGCCTGTCTGAAATTGAGCGCACCGGCATTCAGGTGTCCTCTTTGCTGATCAGCCGCGAGGAAAACACGGTTTATCTGAACAATATGGAATTCAAGCTGACCGGCGCGGCGATTGAAACCCTGTCGGTTCTGGCCGAAGCCCGCATGGACGAAGAGCTGCTCTCGGGCAGTGAGATTGAGGCAATGATCTCGGGCCGGGCGGCGGCGGATTGTGATGAAGCCGCAGGGGCCACACGCATCAAACGCCTGCGCGATTCGCTGGGCAATCAGATGGTGAGTGAATTGCTGGTGAAAAACATCGCCCGGCGCGGCTATATGCTGGCGATTGACAAAGATGTGATCCGTATGGTGTAGAAAACCGGGCAATGTCGGACTGACTCACTCAGCCCGCCCGAGGTTCTGTTTTACCCAAAGCTCTGCCAAATGCCATGGCCGGGAGTTCGCGCCGCATCAGCGTAAAATCAAAGACTTATAGCCGAAAGGCCCAATCAGAATTGTGTCGTTTGGCTATAAACGCGGGCGCTGTCATACCATTCCTCACCCGCTCAGCATTACCCATCTGCGCCCTAGCGCTTTTTTCGCGGCTTGGCGCGCAAGGTGGGGTCGGCCTGGGTTGGGTCTTCGGGCCAGGGGTGTTTGGGGTATCGGGCGCGCATGTCTTTGCGCACGTCATGGTAGGACGAAGCCCAGAACCCCGGAATATCCATCGTGGTCTGCACTGGTTTGCGGGCCGGAGATAACAGAGTCACGCGCAACGGGCTATGCCCCACCGTTGGGTGCTGACACACGCCGAACATCTCTTGCAGACGCAGCTGGATTTCCGGGTGCTGCCCGCTATAATCAATCGGAACCTTATGACCCAGCGGCGTGATGAAATGCGCCGGAGCCTGCTGATCCAAGCGCTGTTGCTGCTCCCAGCTCAAGGAGTGGCGCAGCGGTTCCTCCAGACGGAGCTTTTTCAAATCCGCCGCAGTTTTCACCCCGTTCAGATAGGGCAGAAGCCAATCAGAGATACGCTCCAGCAACGCGGCATCCGAAAAATCGGGCATGTCCTCCAGCAGCAGAACCCGGGCCTGAAACCGGCGCGCAGCAGCGTCCCAAGGCAGGCCCAGATCGCGCACCCCGTCCAGCATGGCAAGCGCCACCTGATCGGCCGGAACATCGCGCCAGATACGATCCGACAGCACCAGCGCCCCGTAGCATTCCTGCTGTCGCGCCACCACCCGGCGTTCGCGCGAAGACCATTGACACACATCACGCCAGCCGATCTGATCGCCATAAAGCGCCCGCAGCCCCGCTTCGCTCAGCTCTGCCGCCTGACGAATGCGGGCCTCGCGCGGGTTGCCGTCCAGATCGGTGGCCACGATCAGACGGGCGCTGGCCAGCGGGTCATCCTCGTGCATATTGGCGCCTTTGCCGCCAGACAGCACCCAACGCGGCGCATCGCCCTTGCGGCGCAGACCAATACGATCCGGGTAGGCCAGAGCCGCCATTCCCGCCAGCGCCAGCGGCTTTTTCTCACGGCCCCGGCGCAGTCTTTTGGCCTCGTCCCGGATGCGGTGCAGGCTGGATTTATTCAGTTGATAAGGGCGCTCCCGGGTGTATCTTTGCGTATTTTCAAGGGCTTCGATCCGCAGTTTCAGATCCGTCGGCGCAGCAATCAGCGGATCGCGCTCGGCCAGCAAGGCGGCAAGGGAAGCGGCCTGTGGACCGGCCACGGTCAGCATATGACCAAGGCGCGGATGCAGCGGCAATCCCGCCAAAGCCCGGCCATGCGCGGTGATCCGGCCCGCCTGATCCAACGCGCCCAAGGTGATCAGCAACGCTCGGGCCTGCGCAAAAGCCCCCGGATGCGGCGCGGTCAGCAAGGCCAGATCGTCGGGGCCGGTTGCACCCCACAAGGCCAACTCCAACACCAACCCGGTTAAATCCGCCGCCTCGATTTCCGCCGGAGGAAACGCCGCCAACGCCCCTTCCTGCCCTTTGGTCCACAGCTTGTAGCAATCGCCCGCCGCCACCCGCCCGGCGCGGCCGGCCCGCTGAGTGGCTTCTGCTTTGGTGACGCGTTCGGTCATCAGCCGCGACATGCCCGAGCCCGGATCAAACCGGGCCCGCCGCGCCAGCCCGCAATCGACCACCACGCGGATGTCTTCGATGGTCAGTGAGGTCTCGGCAATCGAGGTCGCCAGCACGATCTTGCGCCCCCGCTGCGCCGGAAGGATCGCGGCGCGCTGTGCCTTGAACTCCATCGCGCCAAACAGCATTTGCACCTGACAGCTGTCCGGCAAATCGCTTAACAGGGCCGCCACTCGGCGGATTTCGCCCTCGCCCGGCAAAAACACCAGAACCCCGCCCTGCGTTTGGGACAGCGCGTGGCGCACCAGATCGGCGGCGGCTTCGGGCAGGCGTTTGGTGGGGGCAAGCGGGCGGTCCAGCCAGTGGTTTTGAACCGCAAAACTGCGCCCCTGCGCGGTGATAACCGGGGCGTGATCCAGCGTCTCGGCTACCGGAGCCGCGTCCAGCGTGGCCGACATCACCACGATCATCAAATCTTCGCGCAAAGCTTCCCGGACTTCCCAGCTCAGCGCCAGCCCGAGATCGGCGTTCAGCGAGCGTTCGTGAAATTCGTCAAAGATCACCGCGCCGATCCCCTCCAGCGAGGGGTCGGTTTGCAACATGCGGGTCAGGATGCCTTCGGTGACGACTTCGATGCGGGTCTGCTTGCTGGTTTTGGACTCGCCACGGATGCGATAGCCGACGGTTTGCCCAACGGATTCGCCCAGGCTCTGCGCCATGCGTTCGGCGGCAGCGCGGGCGGCCAGACGGCGCGGTTCCAGCATCACGATCCGCCCCGCGCACAGCCCGGCCTGCAACAGCGCCAGCGGCACGCGGGTGGTTTTGCCCGCCCCCGGAGGCGCCTGCAACACCGCCCGGCCCGTGCGTTTCAGCGCACTGATAAGCTGGGGCAGGACTTCGTCAATCGGCAGCGGTGTGGGCATTGCTAAATGTCACCCATTGCCTGACGCCAATGGCGGCGGCACAGTGAAATATAGGTTTCATTGCCGCCAATCTGCACCTGATCGCCTTCATGCAGCACCTGACCTTCGGCATCGGTGCGCACCACCATGCTGGCTTTTTTGCCGCAATGGCAGATCGTGCGCACTTCGCGCATTTCATCGGACAGCGCCAGCAAAGCGGCCGAGCCGGGGAACAGCTCGCCCTGGAAATCCACCCGCAAGCCATAGCACATCACCGGCACCCCCAGATCATCCACCGCCCGGGCCAGTTGCCAGACTTGCTGTTTTTGCAAAAACTGCGCTTCGTCTATGAACACGCAGGCGCACGGCCCGGCCTGCAAGCGGCTCTGGATTTTGGCGAACAGGTCTTCGTCTTCCCCGAAAGTATCGGCCGGCTGGGAAATACCAATGCGCGAAGCGATTCTGGCCGGACCAGCGCGATGATCCAGCCGGGCGGTGATCAGATAGGTCTGCATCCCGCGTTCGTGGTAATTATACGATGCCTGCAGCAAAATCGTCGATTTACCGGCATTCATGGTGGAATAATGGAAATACAGCTTGGCCATGGGCGCTGTTTTGCCCGGTTAGAGATGAATGTGCAAGCTAAGTGGGTGAGGGCCTTCATCATCCATGCATTGATGATTGTTTGTCACAACACAAAACCCGCAAAACGGTTGCGTAAAAAAGAAGCCCGGGCCTTTTCTGAACCAAGGAGAGACCCGGGCTTCCTGCACCTCATAAATCAACCAAAAGGGTCTAAGCATTGCTGCCAGATTGCTCTGGCCCCGCCACTCCCACATGACAGGAACACAAAGAACCCCCACCCAAAACCAGCACTGGGTCTGCTGGCCACTCGCTACAATCCCAAAAACGCAGGATTGGATTTATGTATGACAAAGCATAACAATATTATGAATGGGAAAAGAAATGCACCTTTCCCCCTAAACATTACGATAGCGGATGAGGAGAGCTTAAAGAGTTGGCGTTATAGGCACTTTTCAAAAAACACCCGATCAAACCCGTTTTCGCGCCGCCTGTCGGTTTCCTGATAGCCAAGATGGGGGTAGATTGACAGATTGTCAGTCATTTTCGCATTTGTATAGAGCGTGACCGAAACCGCCCTTTGCCGTTTCGCCTCGGCCTCACAAAACCCGATCAGACGCTTGCCAATACCGCGCCCCGCCATATCCGGGCGAACCGCGATATTTTCCAGTTGGATCGACGCCCCCTGCCGATAAAAAACGATGAACCCCAAAATATCGGTATCATCTTGAACCGCAACATACAGACAACCCGCCGCAATAAGCGCGTGAAAATCTGCGGTCATGGGCGCGGGCTTTTGGCCAATGGCGGCGACATAGGGCATAAAGGCCCCCTCGGCACAGCGGCGAACCGCACATTCTTCCTCTGCCCGGGCCAGCCTGATGTCATAGTCAATGCCCATATGCCCCTCCGCATTGCTGATGCCGCAAGGCTATGCAACACTCCGTCATGACGCAACATGCCTATGCAGGCGGGCGAGCAATCCCTTGCTCTTATCGCCCAGAATGGCTACCCCCATAGTCATGTTCAACGGATCAGGAGATCACATCATGGCTAGAGCTAAAATCGCCCTCATCGGT
>PDSA01000025.1 GCA_002748285.1 Rhodobacterales bacterium | reverse complement strand
AAAGCCGACGATCAGCGTTGCGCCCAGCACAATCGTGATCCAGATCACCATGAAGCCGGTTGGCCAATCCCGCGCCAGATGGCCTTCGGGGCCGTGGGATTTGTAGAGATGGGCGATCAGGCTTTGATTGCGGGCTTTGAAATAGCCCAGAGTGCAGCTCCAGACCACACCGACACCAGCGCTGAGCCGGGCCAGCAGGCGGGGCATGAACCAGCGGTAGCTCCAATCGCTGTCCAGATTGATCGCGCGCACCTCGGGCGGGTGCAGCCCGTTGCGGTAAAGCACGGCAAAGGCCAGCAGTGCAAACAGCAGCAGCTGCAACTGACCCACCACATGGCTGGTGCTGTAGGGGTGGAACTCGACCGGGTAAGGCAGCAGCGCATAGAGCGGATCAGGATAGACCCCAATGGCGATGCACAAAAACGCGGTAATGCCCATGGCCAGCAACATATGGGTGGGGGCTTCTTTGGGGCGCAGGCCGCTGTCATGGGCAAAGAACATGAAGAACGGGATTTTGATCCCCGAATGCGACAGCACCCCGGCCGAGGCAAACACCAGCGCCAGCCAGACCACATACATATGCCCGGCTGCGGCCTGATCCAGAATGATGGATTTGGTGACAAAGCCGGAAAACAGCGGGAAGGCCGAAATCGACGCCGCGCCAACCAGACAGAACACCGCGGTTTTGGGCATGGTGCGGTAAAGGCCGCCCAGCTCAGAGGCCTTGGAGGTGCCGGTGCGGAACATCACCGCGCCCACCGACATGAACAGCAGCGCTTTATAGAGGATATGGGCAAAGGCGTGGCTGGCGGTGCCGTTCAGTGCCATTTCGGTGCCGATGCCGATGCCCACCACCATAAAGCCCAGCTGGTTGTTCAGCGAATAGGCCAGAACCCGGCGCAGATCGTTTTCGATTTCGGCGAAAAAGATCGGGAACAGGGTCATGATCACGCCGATATAGATCAGGATCTCGGTGCCGGCAAAACCCCGGGCCAGCGCGTAAATCGCCAGCTTGGTGGTAAAGGCCGACAGGATGACGGTGCCGGTGATGGTGGCCGCCGGATAGCTGTCTTGCAGCCAGTTATGCAGCAGCGGAAAGGCCGCTTTGATGCCGAAGGCCAGAAAGATCAGCCAGGTCGCCAGCGAGCCCAGCGTCATGGTTTGAAAGGTGATCGATCCGGTATCGCGGTAATAAAGCGCTACGCCTGCGATCAGGATCACGCCCGAGGCGATCTGGATGATCAGGTACCGCATCCCGGTGTGAAACGCGCCTTCGGTGCCCCGGGCCCAGATCAGGAAAACCGAGGCAATCGCGGTGCCTTCCCAGTAGAAAAACAGGCTGATCAGGTCTCCGGCAAACACGGCCCCGATGGCCGAGCCGGCATAGAGCAGCGCCGCCACCTGTTGCACCGCATCGCGCAGATGCCATGCAAACAGATTGCCCAGAAAGGCGGCCAGACAAAAGATCAGGCCAAACACGCGCGAAAGCTTGTCGACCCGCATCAGGTCGAGCTCGAGTCCGAAGAAGCTGATCAGCAGATGTGATCCGGCCTCAAGGCTCCAGATTTGCCAGGCGGCCAGCAGCGGCACCACCAGCAACAGGGCGCTGCGCACCACGCCTTTGGGCGCGGCCAGCAGGGCGATGGCCCCGGCGAAAAACAGAAAAGCGGGGGGCGGGAGGAGGTCAATCATCATAGTCTACCTTTTGCAGCCCGCTTTCGGGGTAATCCTCGCGATCAACGGCTTTGTCGCCATAGAAATCTTCGCGGCGTTTGACCAGCACCCGCAGCCCGGTGGCAGCGAAAATCAGGCCGGTGAACATGATAAAGCCGTAAAACCCGAAAAAGCCGGGGATGTGTTCAACCGAGAAATGTCCGTGTTTTTCATAGGTGAAATCGGCCATGAACAGCAGCAGACAGACCACGGCCAGCGCGACAAAGATCTTGTTGGCGCTGCCGGGCTTATCGACCCAGCCAAACAGGCGCCCCAGCGCGGGGTAATCATTTCTATCGTGCATTTTTTGCCCCCTTTGAACGACCGGGATCGGAGACCCCGGCGGGTTTGGTCAATCGCTCAGATGCGCTCATGATCAGCCCCCTCCAACGATGGGCAGCAAGAAGTCGCGGATGCTGGCCCCGTAGAAAAACAGCAGTACACAGCCCAAAGCCGTCAGGGCCGGGGGCAGCCAGACCAGAAGCGGGGCTTCGGCAATGGCCACCGGCTGATCGGCCGTTTTGGCGTCACGCGGCCAGAAAAAGCCCTTGCCGACGATGCTCAGCAGGTAAGCCACATTCAGCAGCGAGCTGAGCATCAGCACCGCGATCATGATCATCTGGTTGGCGTCAGCGGCGCCGACCATCAACAGCCATTTGCTCCACGAGCCGCCCAGCGGGGGCAGGCCGATGATCGACAGCGCTCCGATCAGAAACGCACCATAGGTGATGGGCATCGCCCGGCCCAGCCCGTTCATCTGGCTGATATTGGTCTTGTGGGTGGCGACATAGATCGCACCGGCGCACATGAACAGGGTGATCTTGCCCATGGCGTGCATGGCGATATGCAGCCCGCCGCCTAGCACCCCCATTGAGGTCGCCAGTGCCATGCCCAACGTGATATAGCTGAGCTGGCTGACGGTGGAATAGGCCAGCCGGGCTTTCAGATTGTCTTTGGTCATGGCCACGATCGAGGCGGCGATGATGCTATAGGCGGCCAGCCACATCAGCCATTGCGAGGCTCCGGTTTCGGCCAGAAAATCAATGCCGAAGATATAGATCCCGACCTTGAGCATGGTGAACACACCGGCCTTGACCACTGCCACCGCGTGCAGCAGGGCGCTGACCGGGGTCGGGGCGACCATCGCCGCCGGCAGCCAGCGGTGGAACGGCATCAGGGCCGCTTTGCCGATGCCAAAGGCATAGAGCGCCAGCAGCAGCGCCACCAGCCAGCCGCTGATATGGCCCTCGAGGATCCCGCCCTGGGTGAAGTCCAGCGTGCCGGTTAGGGTGTAAGTCCAGATCACCGCCACCAGCAGCAGCGCGATCGAGGTGCCCATCAGGATGCCCAGATAGGTGCGCCCGCCCTGAAGTGCTTCCGGGGTGCCTTTGTGGGTGACCAGCGGGTAGGTGGACAGGGTGATGACTTCGTAAAACAGGAACAGCGTGAACATATTGGCCGAAAAGGCCAGCCCCATCACCGCTGCAATCGCCGCCGAGAAACAGGCGAAAAAGCGGGCATGGTTGTCTTCGTTATTGCCGCGCATATAGCCGACGCCGTAAATATGCGTCAAAATCCACAGCCCCGAAGCGATGATCGCAAATAACAGCCCCAGAGGCTCGACATTGAAGGCGATGCTGACGCCGGGGACGATTTCGGTCAATTCAAACGGCGCGGTGCTGGTATTGCCCACATTGCTCAGGATGGTCAGCACGCACAGAAAGGTCAGAATCGCCGCAATCAGCGTCATGCTGTCGCGCAGATTGGGGCGCTCGCGCAGAACCAGATTGCCAACCGAGGCCGCAGCCGGGATCAGCATGGTCAGAATAATGGCGGTATTGGTATCCATTTAATGCGTCCCCGTCATGTGAAACCCGTGCAGGAAGCCGTCAGCCGCGCTGCGGGCGGCGGTCAGCACCAGATCGGTGTCAAAGCCAAACCAGATGGTGGCCAGCGCCATGATCCACATTGGCACCAGCATGGAAAGCGGAGCCTCCTGATGTGTCAGCCCGGAAGCGGGCTGTTTCATGTAGAGGGTCTCGATCACCCGCCAGACATAGATCACCGCGAGCAGCGACGACAGCACGATGGCCATGGCAATCGGCCACCAGCCCTGTTCAAGTGCGGCCTGCACCAGCACCCATTTGCTGATGAACCCGGCCGTGCCCGGCACCCCGATCAGCGACAGACCGGCAATGACGATGGCGGCGCTGGTCCAGGGCATGATTTTGCCCAGCCCTTCCAACTTCAGGTAAAACGAGCTGCCACTGCGCAGCACCAGCGCTCCGACCCCCATGAACAGGGCGGCTTTGGTAATGCCGTGGTTGAACAGATGCACCACGGCTCCGGTCAGGCCGGTGGTCGACAAAAAGGCAATCCCGACAAGGATATAGCCGATTTGCGCGATACTGGAATAGGCCAACATCCGTTTGAGATCAGACTGAAACGCCGCAATCAGCGAGGCCGCAAACATGGCGATCAGCGCCAGCGGCAGCATGATGGCCTGAATTGCGTTCATCTGGTGCAGGAATTCGGGTTCGAACACCGAGAACATGAAGCGCAGAAGCACATAAATTGCCGCTTTGGTGGCGGTGGCGGCCAGAAAAGTGCTGACGGCCGAAGGCGCATAGGTATAGGCGTTGGGCAGCCACAGATGCATCGGGTAAACCGCCACTTTCAGCCCCATGCCAACCAGAATAAAGGCAAAGGCGGTTTGCAGGGTGCGGTCCATGCCTTGGGCGCGGATATGCGCGGCCAGATCGGCCATGTTCAGCGTGCCGGTGGCGGCGTAAAGGAAGCCGATGCCGATCACGAAAAAGGTCGCGCCAATGGTGCCCATGATCAGGTAATCATAGGCTGCGGTCAGGGCACGTTTGTCGGTGTTGGCCCCCATCGCGACCAGCACATAGGTCGATAGCGATGAAATTTCCAGAAATACGAACACGTTAAACGCATCCCCCGTGGCCACCATGCCCATCAGGCCGGTGAAGCACAGCATATAGGCGGTGTAAAACAGGGTGTGGTGGCGCTCATCCACCTCGGCCTTGATGCTGGGGGCGGTGAAGGGCAGCACGATGGTTGCGACCGCCGAAATCAGCAGCAACACAATCGCATTGGCCGCATCAATCCGGTATTCGATGCCCAAAGGAGGAGCCCAGCCGCCGATATGATAGGAGATGACGCCGCCCTGATAGACCTTGAGCAACAGCGTCACGGAAATCAGGAATGAGGCCACACAGGCGGCAAAGGCAATCGGCCAAGCCAGCCGGCGATGGCCGATCAGCACCGTCAGAGGGGCCGCCAGAAACGGCACCAGCACTGCCAATACCGGCAGATGGTCCGCAAATGTGCGAGCCACATGATGAACTTCGGTGGTCATTAAGCGCGTCCCCCCATCGCTTCGCCAAGGGTCTGGTTTTCTTTGCGGGTCATCTCGGTTTCGATTTTCAGGATGTCGTCTTCTTCAATTGTGTCATAGACTTCCCGGATGCGCACAATCAGCGCCAACCCCAGCGCGGTGGTGGCAATGCCCACCACAATCGCGGTCAGGATCAGGACATGCGGCAGTGGGTTCGAGTAAACCTCGGTCGGGTCAATCTGCATATCCGCCGGGTAAATCGGCGCGGTGCCGCCGGTGACTTTGCCGATCGAGATATAGAACATGAACACCGCCGTCTGAAACAGGTTCAGCCCGACGATTTTCTTGATCAGATTGCCTTTGGCCACCACGATATACAGCCCGGTCATCATCAGCACCGTGAACAGCCAGTAATTCATGTGGCCTAGAATGAAATCCATATCAAACATCACCAATCCTCGTCACTGATGGGCCGGCGGCACATGGCAAAGGCGTAATAGATCGAGATCATCACCCCGGTCACCGTCACCAGCACGCCCAGTTCCACCGCCATGATCCCCCAATGTTGCCCATGCGAGGGGTGGTGCGGGCTAAAGACGGCATAATCCAGGAAATCATAGCCCAGAAACAGTGAGACGACTCCGGTGCCGGCATAGATCAGCACACCCAGCGCCATCATCTTATGCACCAGCCACGAGGGGCAGATTTTCTGCGCCGCTTCCAGCCCGAACACGATGCCATAGAGGATAAAGGCCACGGCCATGATCACCCCGGCCTGAAAGCCGCCGCCGGGCGAGAAATCGCCATGGAACTGCACATAAAGCGCAAACAGAATGATCGGGCCGATCAACAGCTTGGTGACAACCCGCAAAATCAGGTGGTGACGCATCAGCTGGTCTCCTTTTTGCTGTTGCCGCTGGCTGGCTTGCCCTTTGCCAGATCATCGCGGCGGCGCCGGCGGATGCTCAGGCTTGAGATCAGCATCAAAACGCCAACCCCGGCGGTAAACACCACGGCGGTTTCGCCCATGGTGTCAAAGCCCCGATAGCTGGCCAGAACCACGGTCACCACATTGGGAATCCCCATATCCTGTGGGCTGTCGGCCATATAATCGGCGGCGACCCCGGTTTGCGCGGCCGAGTTGGCATCGCCGAAATTGGGCATGTCCAGCGTGCCATAGATGATCGCCGCTCCGGTGGCAAAAGACACCAGCAGGGGCAGGAAACGTGAGTGTCTCGAGGGCTTTTCCACCCGCGCCGTCAGGGTCAGGGTCGAGAGCATCAGCACGGTCGAGATGCCCGCCCCCACCGCGGCTTCGGTAAAGGCCACATCCACCGCATCCAGCGTCACCAGCAGCATCGCCGACAGCAGGCTGAACACCCCGGTCAGCATGGTGATGGCGAACAGCTGACGCATATGGGTGATGGCAATCGCCGTTGCCACCAGCATGATGAACAGAGCCAGATTTATCAGGATCTCAAGCATGGCCATCCCCATCGCGGTTGGTCTCGGGTTGATCGGCATCGTCAAAGTTTTCGGCCACCAGCCCTTCGCCCTCTTCGGGGCGCAACCCGGTGGCATAGGCGGCATTGGCCACCGCATGGGTCGAGGTCGGTCCGGTGATGAACAGGAACAGCCCGATCAGCAGGACTTTTACAGTGATCAATGTCAGCCCGCCCTGCAGGCACATCCCCGCCACCATCAGGATCATCCCCGCCGAATCGGTGATCGAGGCCGCATGAAGCCGCGACCAGAAATCAGGAAAGCGCAGCGTGCCGATCGAGCCGATGATCAGAAAGACCGAGCCAGAGACAATCAAGATCCAGCTGAGGATATCAATGATCAGGTTCAGGATGCTCATCTGTTTGCCTCCTCATCGCGTGTGGGCTGATCCAGATCGCCAATCGCGCGGTAACGAAAATATTTCAAAATCGCGATGGTGCCGACAAAGCTGATCAGCGCATAAAGCAGGGCAATGTCCAGAAATTCGGGGCGGTCGGTCAAAAAGCCGATCACGCCGATAAACAGCACGGTATGGGTGCCGAACGAGTTGACCGCCAGCACCCGGTCATAAAGGGTTGGCCCGGCGTAAAGGCGCACCAGCACCATGACCATGGCCACGAACAGGGCAAAAATCGCAACGATAAACATCAGTTTTCTCCCGATGCCGGACCCGGCGTTTCACAGACGGTGACCCGGGCATCCATATCGGCCAGCGCTTCGGGGTCGTCATCATTATAGCTGACCGCGTGCACCATGAAATCGCGCCCGTTCACATCCACGGTGATGGTGCCCGGCGTCAGGGTGATCGAATTGGCAAAGATCACTTGCCCCAGATCGGTTCTCTGCGAGATCGGAACGATGAACATATGCTGGCGGATTTTCATATCCCGGGCCAGAACCAGCTTGGTCACGGCCCAGTTGGCGCGGGCGATTTCCACCAGCAGCCACAGGATGTATTTGGTAAAGGCAATCGGGGCAAGCTCAAGCTCGGTGCGCACCCCGTCCTTTTTGGCCATCTTCGAGGCGACCAGCAGCGCAAACAGCGCCGAGGCCAGCCCAAGGCCGATCAAAAACGGTGTAAAGATGCCTGACATCAACAGCCAGAGCGCAAACAAGATCAAGACAAAGGCAATATAGCGCACGTTTCCCCCATCGGTTCTGAGGGCTCACGCGCCTCAATCGGAACCGCCAATAGTATAACTGATCGAGTCTCGCAACAGGTTTTCTGCAGATGCGGGGGCGGTGTGGGGAACTTTCCGTTCTGTGTCGGTTGGGTCTAAGGGACGTATGGAGCAGAGAGAAGCATCGGGGGGTTCCCTGAAAGCATATGGTGTGATCGCGGCGGTTGCGCATAAGGTCCGGTCTGCTGAACAGATGAATAGAGGCCGTGAGAAGAACGACCTGACCCACATTGTGCCGGTCTGTGGCGCTGAGAGGCATCCTGATCTCGTGTTTTGTGTCGCGACAGAACCGCAACCCGCTGAGGTCACGCGACACATTCCCGACCTGGCTCTGAGATGTCAGTTTTTCTTCAAGACGTCCCAGGCCAGGAGCATTTCGCGGATGATGCGCTTGTCGCGGTCTGAAACAATGTAATCATCGTAAAACTGTTGGCCATTGAAGCGAATGACAGTGCGTTTTGAATCCGCTATGCGTTTGCCCAAATCCAAAGCGGCGGGGCCAGTGATGCTGCCCCACTCCCAAATTTCGGTATCATTGTCGCGGAACCATCTTGATATGGGCAGAGGCTCACGTTTTCCGTCGATACTGATCTGTGCCGTTTCAATAAACAACCAACCATTTTCCGAGGTATAATTCACGAACAGCTCGATTCTGCGCTCACCATCGGACGATTCGAGCAGATATAGCGTGACATAGTTGCGCGTGTCCTGATAGCGCGGGGAGGATGGATGACGGGACCATGATGAACCGTCAAATTCAGCAGTGGTCTTGATCAGACGGTTCGCGATGCGCCGCGCCGTCTTGTCTTTTTTGGCTTTAGCCTGTGTGAGTGCGCGTTCATAACGTGTAACGCGCTCCTGATATTTTTTTACGTCGGGATTAACCCGTGCAAGCGCCTGATAGGCCGTTAGGTTTTGTTGAATATGAGCCGCAGCAATGGGTCGAACATAGTCATTTAGGGCGGCTTCGAGTGTATCACGCTCCGAACTGGGGCCCGGTGCGAATGTTTCATCATGCGCAATTTCTTTGGCTAAGGCTGGCATGTCTGGTTTTGCTGATGTGGCCCGCGAAAGATAGGCCAGCAGTTTCTCTTTGTCTGCGGAGCGTTCAGAATTCGCTTTGCCGACCAGTGCTTTTGCGATTTGCAAATCAGCACCATCAAGATAATCCGCAAGCGAAAGGCAAAAATCTATATCCTTTTGCCATTCGGCGTTTTCCACATGCCGCCAGCCCATCATTTTTGCGGCCGCATTGTGATAAGCATCTGCGTCCTTGGCCAGAAACGCATCCCGACACTGATTGCGGGCGGCCTCGACCATTTTCCCGGTTGGATTGGCAAAAACCAGACTGGGCCATAGGATCAACGTCAATAATATGGCAAAGCTGCGCATCAGCTCACCTCGCGTCAGAGTCGTTTTGGATGAAGATTCATAGCTCGCCTGAACCTGCTGTCAATGGTAATCTATTGAAAGTTTTACGAAAAATGCCGAGGGCCCGGTTCGATTTCCGGGGGGCACAGCCCTTGAAGCTCATGCTTTCATCAACCGATCAATCTGTTGCAACTGGCGCAGCAGGGCGGGCATGTCTTGCAGTTTTACCATATTGGGCCCGTCACTGGGGGCGTTGTCCGGGTCGGGGTGGGTTTCGATGAAAATCGAGGCACAGCCCACCGCCAGCGCCGCCCGCGCCAGAGGCGGCACATATTCGCGTTTGCCGCCGCTCGAGCCCCCCTGACCGCCGGGAAATTGCACCGAATGGGTGGCATCATAGACCACCGGATAGCCGGTTTCGGCCATAATCGGCAGGCTGCGGAAATCGCTGACCAGCATGTTATAGCCAAAAGACGTCCCCCGGTCGGTCAGCAGGATGTTGTGATTGCCGGTGCTAGCGATTTTATCGGCCACATTCACCATATCATGCGGAGCCAGAAACTGCCCCTTTTTCACATTCACCACCGCTCCGGTGTCGCCAGCGGCCAGCAGCAGATCGGTCTGGCGGCACAGAAAGGCCGGGATTTGCAGGATGTCCACGGCTGCGGCGGCAATGGGGCATTGGGCTTCGCTGTGGATATCGGTCAGCACCGGGCAGCCGAATTCATCGCGGATTTTGGACAGGATCGTCAGCCCTTCGTCCAGACCCAACCCACGCCTGCCCGACAGGCTGGTGCGATTGGCCTTGTCAAAGCTGCCCTTGAACACCAGCGGGATGCCCAGATCGGCGCAGCTCTGGCTCAGGGTTTCGGCAATGTGGCGGCTGTGCTCCAGCCCCTCCAGCTGGCAGGGGCCGGCAATCAGAACAAAAGGGGCGGTGTTGGAAAAATGGACATTGCCAGCGGTGACGGTTTTCATTCCTGACCTCTTCTTTTCAGTTCGCCCTCGATACGGGCGACATCAACGGGGTTGTTGAGTTCCCAGAAAAACGTGCCTTTGGCCTCGACCTCGACACAGCGCACCTTGACGCCGCGTTGCAGAAAACGCAGCTGCTCGAGCCCTTCGAGCTCTTCCAGATCGCAGCTGCCCCAGCTTTGATAAGCCGCGAGCGTGGCCGGGCGGTAGGCATAGGCGCCGACATGGTGGAACACCGGAGTCGGGGCCTTAGGCGGGTAGTCGGCATCGGTGTAGGGCAGCACTTCTTTTGAGAAATAGAGCGCATCGTGATTGGCATCAAACACCGCCGTGGTGCCGCCGACCCGGTTGTTGCGCCGATCCTCGCGGAAACTGGCCAGCGTCTGCCCATCGCAGCGCAGCACCGGCGTGGCCATCTGCACGCTGGGGTCTCGGCGCATTTCGTCGATCAGAGCGCTCAGAAACCAGGGCGGGGTGAGCGGGGCATCGCCTTGCAGGTTCACCACGATGTCGGGCAACTCATCCAGCCCGCGCAGGCTGTCGGCGACGCGTTCGGTGCCATTGGCGCAATCTTCGGAAGTCATCAGCACTTGCGCCCCGAAATCGCGGGCGGCTTCGGCGATGCGGTTATCATCGGTGGCGATATAGGTTTCGTCGATGCCCGGCACTTGTTTGGCGGCCAGCCAGCTGCGGTGGATCAGGGATTTGGCGTGGCCGGAGGCCCCAACCAGCGGGGCCAGCGGTTTGCCGGGGTAGCGGGTCGAAGCATAGCGGGCGGGGATCACGATGATAGCTTGATGTTTCATATCCCCGTGATGGAGCATCCCGGCGCTGTGGCCAAGTGAATAATGGTCGGGTGGGGCGATTTTTTGCCGAGTGCGGGGGGCAATGGCTGCGGTTTGACTTGGGACCGAGCTTGGCAAACTGGTAGTTCCTGTCAATCTGTCCCACCCGGCCGGTAGGCCGGGTTGCGCCTGCCTGCCCCCCGGCAGGCGCAACCCTCCGTTCTTTGGATTCGGGGGCGGCTAAATGAAGATCATCAGAGCGTTGCCGTCATTTCCCCATGAAACACACCGATTTTGCCCCTATGCGTCGCGGCAAAAACTGTGTAGACCCGCCGGCAAAGAAAAGGAAAATCCATGGCAAATTACCTCTATCAGAATGACCTGCCCGATGATCTGGACCTCGGCCCGGTGGTGGCGATTGATTGCGAAACCATGGGGCTGAACCCGGTGCGGGATCGGCTCTGTGTGGTGCAAATGTCGGGCGGTGATGGCAATGCCCATCTGGTGCAGGTGGCCAAAGGCCAGACGGAGGCCCCCAATCTTTGCCGGATGCTGGCCGACCCTAACGTGTTGAAACTGTTTCATTTCGGTCGCTTTGACATTGCCGCCATGCAGCAGGCTTTTGGCACGCTGGCCGCTCCGGTTTACTGCACCAAGATCGCCTCGCGGCTGGTGCGCACCTATACCGACCGGCACGGGCTGAAAAACCTGCTGCAAGAGCTGCTGGGGGTGGATATTTCCAAACAGCAGCAAAGCTCGGATTGGGGGGCAAAGGAGCTGAGCAAGGCGCAGATCGCCTATGCCGCATCCGATGTGCTGTATCTGCACCGTTTGCGCGAGGCGCTGAATGCCCGGCTGGAGCGCGAAGGCCGCATGGAGATGGCGCAGGCCTGCTTTGATTTCCTGCCGATGCGCGCCCAGTTGGATCTGGCCGGCTGGCCGGAAACCGATATTTTTGCCCATTCCTGAGGCCCGGCATCGGCAATCGGCCTGTTCCCGCCTAGGCGGAGCGGGTCCATCGCAATACACTTGGCCTGTGCGGAGTCTTCTGGCAGATGTTTCATATGAGAACGTATGACAACAGCTATTCGCGCTTTGTCGCTTGGGCCAAGGTGGTGCTGCCGGTGGCGGCTCTGGGTGTTTTGTCGACGTTGTTCCTATTTTCCCGCAGCATTGATCCGGCGGATTCCATACCCTATGCCAAGGTCGATGTCGAGGAGCTGGCCAAAGAGCAAGGCATCGGCACCCCCAATTATGCCGGTGTCACCGATGATGGGTCGGCGATTTCCATCACCGCCACATCCGCCCACCCGGATGCGCAGGATTCGCGCAGTATGATCGCTGAAAACCTGACCACCATCATCGAAGACGGCAAAGGCGGCCAGCTGAGTATTACCGCGACCCATGGTCAGATCAACAGCGCCCGGCAGCGTTTGACCCTGAAGGACGGGGTGCAGATTGCCACCTCAAACGGCTATAGTATTCGCACTTCCGGGCTGACGGCGCGGTTGGATCAGACACTGGTGCAGACCGAAGGAGAGATCACCGCCGAAGGGCCGCTGGGCCGGCTGAGGGCCGGGAAAATGGAGCTTCGGGCGCAAAAGGACACCGAGACAGGGCATCTTCTGGTTTTCAAAGACGGGGTTAAGGTGGTATACGATCCTAACGGATAGCGACCCGTTCTTTGAGAGGGTAACATGATTAACAAATTTCGCACGATATGTATGGCGGCGGCGCTGGTGGCGATGCCGGCTGTGGTGGGGGCTCAGGGGACGCAGGTGGCGTTTGGCGGGCTGAAACATGATGCCAGCCAGCCGATTGAGGTGACCTCGGATCAGTTGCAGATCAACCAGCAGGATGGCTCGGTGACCTATAGCGACAATGTCGTGATCGGGCAGGGCAGTCTGCGGCTGTCGGCGGATCGGGTGCGGGTTGAGTTTGGTCAGGGGAAAAAGCGCAAAATCTCGAAACTGCACGCTTCGGGGAATGTGGTTTTGGTTAACGGTGCCGAATCCGCGCAGGCCAATCAGGCGGTTTACACGCTGGGCAACAGCCATGTGGTGATGAGTGGCGATGTGATTTTGACTCAGGGACAAAACGCATTGTCTGCGCAGCGCATGATGGTTGATCTGAAAACCGGGCGGGCCAGTCTTGAGGGCCGGGTGAAAACCATTTTGCAGGCCACTGGCAATTAACCATGGCCAACCAACCTGATCTGAAGATGTCCAAAGGCAGTGGCGGTTTGCAAATCCGCAATCTGCGCAAAAGCTATCGCAAGCGCCCGGTGTTGCGTGACATCAGCATCAGCCTGGAGCGCGGCGAGGTGGTGGCGCTGCTGGGGCCCAATGGCTCGGGCAAGACCACCTGTTTTTATGCCATTGCCGGGCTGATCGCGGCCGAGGGCGGGCAGATCAGCATTGACGGGCGCGATGTGACCAATCTGCCGATGTATCGCCGTGCCAAGCTGGGGATTGGCTATTTGCCGCAAGAGGTCTCGATCTTTCGCGGCATGAGTGTCGAGGATAACATTTTGGCGATTCTCGAAATCTCGGAATCCGACATCCACAAGCGCCGCGAGCGGCTGGAGGAATTGCTGGGGGATTTCTCCATCGGCCATCTGCGGCGCGCTGCGGCTTTGTCGCTGTCGGGGGGGGAACGGCGCCGGGTTGAAATCGCCCGCTGTCTGGCCTCGAATCCGAAATATCTGTTGTTGGATGAGCCCTTTGCCGGGGTGGACCCGATCGCGGTGGATGAAATCCGCAGTCTGGTGGCCGATCTGAAAAACCGCGGCATTGGGGTGTTGATCACCGATCATAATGTGCGCGAAACTCTCGAGATCGTCGAGCGTGCCTATATCTTGCATGATGGCACGGTTCTGATGAGCGGCACCACCGAAGAGGTGATCCGCGATGAAAACGTGCGCCGGGTCTATCTGGGGCAGGGCTTTCGCATTACCTGATTGGCCGCGCTTGCGGCAAAATGCCCTACCGGCCTGATATTTTTGAATAATTACCAAAAATTAATCCGATGGCCGCTAGATAGAGTTGACAAGGCAGGGCAAATCATCGCCAAATAGGAGGAGATGGAACAGAGTATGATCCTCATCTTGACCACCACAAAAGGGCAGCAGGACAAGTGCCCGCAACCGGGCTGGCGCAACGGCGGATGGCTCTGCCAGGATTTGCGCGGCGCATGTTGCAGCACCCCATCATTTAGACAAAAACCAAAGGAGACATGATGCAGTATCAGATCAGTGGAAAGCAAATTGACATTGGCGAAGCCCTACAGGTTCACGTCAAGGAGGAGCTGGACGGCGTGGCTGAAAAATATGCCGAACGTCCGACCGATGCGATGGTGATCTTCTCTCGCAGTTCCAGTGAATTTGTCTGCGAAGCAACGATCCATCTGTCAACCGGCCTGACGGCTTCGGCCCGGGCTCATGCTCACGAAATTTATGCCGCGTTTGATAAATGCGCGGATAAGCTGGAAAAACAGCTCAGACGTTACAAGCGCCGCCTGAAAGACCATCATCGCGAGCGCGCGCAGCCGGTTGAGGTGAGCGGGGCATCGTCTTATTACATTCTGGATGGCTCGGAGCATGTCGAAGAGGCCGAACCCGAAACCCTGCAACCGATGATCATCGCCGAGATGGAGACCAAAATTCCGTCCCTTTCGGTGGGCGAAGCCGTGATGCAGATGGAACTGTCCGATGCGCCGGTTCTGGTGTTCCACAATGAGAGCCAGAGTGGTATTAATGTGGTCTATCGGCGCAAAGATGGCAATATCGGCTGGATTGATCCCAAGAATATGGTCTAAGCTTCCTTCAACCGGCCATTGTGTCCGGTAAATCGGCTGGCGTTTCGCCCGATCCGGTGGTATTGTCGCTCAATTCGGCAACGCCGCCTGTGGATCGGGCGATGTCGTTTTTTGTTCATGCGATGGAAACGCCGCTTTGGCAGGCGATTGAAAAGTGAGGATTTATGGAACTTGCAGATATTCTGATGCCTGCGGCGGTTGGGGTGGTCAGTCAGATGACCAGTCGCAAACGTCTGTTCCAGCAGCTGGGCGAGATAGCCGCTGCAACCTATGGCATTAATCAGAATGACGCAGTTTGCGCTTTGCAGGAACGCGAAAAGCTTGGTTCGACCGGGGTTGGGCAGGGTGTGGCTTTGCCCCATGCGCGGCTTTCGGGGCTGGATACGGTGGTCGGGGTGTTTTTGCGCATTGAGCAACCGTTGGATTTCGGCGCGGTGGATCGTCAGGCGGTTGATCTGGTGTTTGCTTTGTTTGCTCCGCTGGAGGCAGGGGCCGAGCATCTGAAAGCACTGGCACTGGTGTCGCGCACCATGCGCAACAAAGAGGTTTGCGAAAAGCTACGGGCCAATTCCGATCCGACGATATTGCACGCTTTGCTGACCAGCGCCCAATCCATTCAGGCGGCCTGATCCGGCGCACTTAACCGTTTCCAACCCGCTCGATCTGCGCACCCCTGATTTTTGGGGGGGGAATATCATGCGAGGCAGTGGTAGCTCTAAAGCCCCGCCATGCGACAAGTTTGGTTTTCTGTCATTTCGAGGTCAATGGCATACGCCCTTTTGGAACTAACGCTGCTCGCAGCTTTCCCCTTGCGCCAATGGTCCGGGAGGCTGTGTTGTCATGCGGAATCTGGCCGCTTCGGCTGTGGTCATCCAATGAATACCTGCAGCGGGCGCGGCCTCTAATGTGAACCAATAAAACGCCCGGTCAATGCCGATTGTATCGTAGTAGTCAAAGTAAACCTGATGCTGAGGGTCATCCTTTGGAACTTTATTGCCTTCCTGCACACCATCGCCCCAACTGTGAACGCCGACACAAGCGCCTTTTTCAAGGATACGCTTTTTGCCCGCCAGAAAAAGATCGGTGCCGCCGGATGCGACCATCCCATCGGAGGGGACGATTGTCGTGAAACCGGCCTTGTGGATATAGCTGCTGAAGGCGAGGTTGGCATCATCATCGGCAGAGCCGGGAATGTTCTGGAGCACCAGAATACGGGCGTTGGGATGCGCTTTGCGGGCCTGCACAAAACGCTCCATCGTGGTGCCGTCAATGGTACCTGTTGCAATCAGCCGGTTGCCCTCTGCCCGGAAGCGCACGGGGGAATAGTCGTCCTGTTCACTACAGGCGCAGAGCGTTGCCAGCGCTGCCAGCAGGGCCGTTGCTTTCAGATGTAACACCGTGTTTCCTTTCATGGTGAGGGGGAACCAAATGGGGGGTCCTACCGGCCGCGAAACCAGATTGAAGGCGTGTTTTACAGGCTGAACGGAGGCTTAGTCGATTTCACAAAACAGGCTATAAACCGTGGCGATCATCTCGCGGGTTCGGTGATCGGCCAGAGCGTAATATACGGTTTTGCCCTCGCGGCGACAATCCACCATACCTTCGGCCCGCAAACGCGACAGCTGCTGGCTGACGGCGGCCTGACGGCTGTGCAGCAGCTGCTCAAGTTCGCTGACGGATTTTTCGCCAGAGGACAAATAGCACAGAATCATCAATCGCCCTTCATGCGACAGCGCCTTGAGGAAACCGGCGGCATCCTGCGATTTGCTGATCATTTCCCGTGTGTTTATTTTGGCTTGCTGGTCTGCCGAGGTTTGAAGATCGGTTTTTGCGGCGGCTGAATAAGTCACATCTGTCGTCCTGTCTGGTTGCGGGTCAAGGCGGCACCATGCGCCTGCTTGGTATCTGTCGCGCCTCGGACCCCCACAAACGCTACCCGGCCAAACCGGACAGCGCAGCGAAAACCGGCAACGCTGTCCGGATTATAGCAACAAGCCCGGGGGATTGTCTACTTAGCGCTTTAGCCAAATCACATTGCGTTTGGCCGCGCCGCTGCGGGTGTCGTCGATGGCCTGATTGATTTGTTCCAGCGACCAATGGCCCGAGATCAGCTGATCCAGTTTCAGGCGCCCCTGTTGGTAAAGCTCGACCATCCACGGGATGTCGCGGCGCAGCACTACATCGCCCATCTTGCAGCCGATCAGCGACTGCCCCTTGCTGGCCAGCAAGAGAGGGTCAAGGCTGGGTTTGTCGCCCAGATGCGGCAGCCCGATCAGGATGACTTTGCCGCGCGAGGCCAGATAGCGCGGGGCGGTGTCATAGGCGCTGCTGGCCCCAACGGTGACAAACACCGCATCGGCCATTCTGCCATCAGTGATCTTGCGCAGGGTGTTCCACGGTTTGGGCTCGCTGGCCAAAATGGTGTCGGTTGCTCCAAAATCGCGGGCGATTTGCAGCTTATCCTCTAACATATCCACGGCGATGATCCGCGATGCCCCGGCAATGCGCGCGCCCTGAATGGCGTTCAGGCCAACGCCGCCAGCCCCGATGACCACGGCGATTTGCCCGGCCCGAAACCCGGCGGTATTGACCACAGCCCCCACTCCGGTGATCACGCCGCAAGACAGCAGACAGGCTGCATCCATCGGCATATCCGCCGGAATCGGCGCCAGCTGGCTGGTATCGACCACCACCCGATCCGCAAAGGCACCACAGCTGAGCCCCTGTGCCGCGCTGCGCCCATCCTCAAGTTTGATCGGGCTGGTCTCGGCGGTCGGGTTTTCACAAGAGACCGGGGCACCGTTGATACAGGGCGCGCATTCCGAGCACGCCCGGATCAGCGTCACCAGTACCGTATCACCGATGGCATAGCCCTTGACCCCGGGGCCAACCGCGCTGATCCGTCCGGCGGCTTCATGGCCGTAAACCGCAGGCAGCTCACCGCCCCAGCCGCCCTCCAGCAGCGAAATATCCGAATGACACACGGCGCAGGCTTCCAGATCCACCTCGACTTCTCCGGCTTGCGGCGGGCGCAGGGTGATCGGTTCGATGCTCAGAGGTTGGCCAAATTCATGGGCGACGGCGGCGCGAATGGTGGGCATGGGAAATCCTTTTGTTGTTTGGGCAACGATGCAGGCAATGCCGGTGTGAGGCAAGGTTAAAGCGGCGGGGGGGGTTAAATCAGCTGCAACTCTTGCACAAAGCCGGTCAGGATATCGGCATAGAGCCGGGGCTGTTCGACCGCCGTCATATGCGCGGCGTTGCGGATCAGCTCAAAGCGAGCGCCTTCGATCAGATCGGCGGTTTCGCGCACCAGATCGGGCGGGGTTGAGCCATCATGCCCCCCGGCAATTACCAGCGTGGGCAGGCGCAGCCGGGCGGTGCTGTCAAACAGGTCGGTCTGGCCAATTGCGGCGGCACAACCCAGATAGCCGTCCAGTGGGCTGTGGTTGAGTTGTTTGTGCCAGTTTTGCAGTTGATCTGGGTTGTCACGCCGCCAGGCCTCGGTGAACCAGCGTTGCAGGGTAACATCGGCAATCGCATCGATCCCGCTTTGGCGGATGGCATCGATGCGTTGTTGCCAGACCTCAGGCGTGGCAATTTTGCAGGCGGTGTTGGACAGCACCAGCGCTTTGACCAGATCCGGGCGTTCAGCGGCCAGCCCTTGGGCGATCATGCCGCCGATCGACAGGCCGACAAAGACGCACTCCGTGATATTGAGCGCCTCCAGCAAGGTGGCGGCATCTTTCACCAGATCACCCATGAAGTATTCCCCCGGCAACACCGAGCTGCCCCCATGGCCACGCAGATCGTAACAGATCAGGCGCAAGGATTGGGGCAGCAGCGGCAGCAGCTGATCCCACAGATGCAGATCACTGCCCAGAGCATGGGCAAACACCACGGCCGGCCCCTCCGGGGTGCCGTGCTGCTGACAATGGGTGGTGATGCCGTTATGTGCGATGCGTGTCATGGGTGCCTCTTGTGCCAAATTATGGGTCGCCGGGGGGCTCTGGGCACAGTTTGCCCGGTTCTGCCGCGCGGTGCAAATCAGAAAGCCCTGCGGGCGCGGTTTGGGCTTGCCGCGAGGGTGAATTGCGGCAACAGTGGGGATGTTTGATAAGGTGAGGCCATGTCTGATTTCCTCGCAGCACTCGGTCTGAGGCTGCCGATTATTCAAGCCCCGATGGCCGGGGTCTCGACCCCGCAGCTGGCGGCGGCGGTGTCCAATGCCGGAGGGCTCGGCTCGTTGGGGTTGGGGGCGTCCACACCGCAGGCCGCAGAGCAGATGCTGCAACAGGCCATGGCGCTCAGCGCTGGGCCGATCAACGCCAATCTGTTTTGCCACCGGCCCGCCCATGCCGATGCGGGCAAGCAGGCGGCTTGGCTGGCGCGTCTGGCCCCGCAATTTGCCCGTTTCGGCGCGGAGCTGCCACAGCGGCTGGATGAAATCTATGCCTCTTATCTTAAGGACGCGGCCAGCCATGCGATGTTGCTCAAGCTGGCCCCGCCGGTGGTCAGCTTTCACTTCGGCCTGCCCGATGCGGCGCGGATTGCCGATCTGAAAGCGCGGGGCATCACGCTGCTGGCTTCGGTCACCTGTCTGGCCGAGGCGCATCAGGCGGTTCGGGCCGGGATGGACGCGGTGATTGCGCAGGGCTGGGAGGCCGGGGGGCATCGCGGTTGTTTTGACGAAAACGCCCCGGATGCGCGGCTGGGCACGCTAGTGCTGACCCGGCTGCTGGTCACGGCGCTGGATGTGCCGGTGATCGCGGCCGGAGGGATCATGGACGGGGCCGGCATCCGCGCCGCGTTGGAGCTGGGCGCGGTGGCGGCGCAGTTGGGCACGGCGTTTATCGCCTGCCCGGAAAGCGCGGCCAATCCGGCCTATCGCGCGGCGCTGGCCTCGGACGCGGCGCAGAATACTGCCATGACCCGGGTGATCTCGGGCCGCCCGGCGCGGTGTCTGGCCAATGACTTCACCGCTTGGGGGGAAGGGGTTTCCGACTCGGACGTGCCGGATTATCCGATTGCCTATGACGCCGGAAAGGCGTTGAATTCAGCGGCCAGCGCTGCGGGGAATAGCGGCTTTGGGGCGCAATGGGCCGGGCAGGGGGCTCCTTTATCCCGGGCGTTGTCGGTGGCCGAGTTGATGGCGGCTCTGGCGGCGGAGATCAGAGGCTGACATGTCGTAGGGGCATTCGTCAAACGCCTTGCTTCCAACAGCAGCGCTTGCCCCGGCCGCGCCCTGTTGTTATCAGGCAGTGACCAAGCAAACCCGTTCTCTGGCCCGCGCGGCGGTATAGGGGCGGGTGATTGAACAAGGGACGGGCTATGCGTGCAGAAATCGAAAACACCGTTGCGGCTATTGAAAAATCGCTGGATTTGCTGCGCCAGCGCATGGATTGGGACACGGCCAAGCACCGTCTTGAGGAATTCGACGCCCGGGTCGAAGACCCCAATCTGTGGGATGATCCGGCCAAGGCGCAAAAGCTGATGCGCGATCGTCAGGCGCTGGTGGATGCAATCAAGACCTATGAGGGCATTGCGCAGGACATGGCCGATAATGTCGGTATGATTGAGCTGGGCGAGCTGGAAGAAGATGCCGAAGTCATCGCCGATGCCGAACAGGCGCTGATCGCGCTGGCCGAACACGCCGCGGCCAAAGAGCTGGAGGCTCTGCTCAATGGCGAGGCGGATGGCAATGACACCTTCCTTGAGATCAATGCGGGTGCCGGGGGCACCGAAAGCTGTGACTGGGCGTCGATGCTGGCGCGAATGTATGTGCGCTGGGCCGAAAAGAAGGGCTATAAGGTCGAGCTGCAATCCGAGACCCCGGGCGATGAGGCCGGCATCAAATCGGTTGCCTACAAGATCAGCGGCCCCAACGCTTATGGCTGGCTGAAGAGCGAAAGCGGGGTGCATCGGCTGGTGCGGATTTCGCCGTTTGATTCTGCGGCCAAGCGTCATACCTCGTTTTCTTCGGTCTGGGTCTATCCGGTGGTGGATGACAATATCGAGATCGATATCAACCCGGCGGATATTCGCATTGATACATATCGGTCCTCCGGGGCCGGAGGGCAGCATGTGAACACCACCGATTCCGCGGTGCGGATCACGCATATACCGACCAATATCGTGGTGACGTCCTCGCAGAAATCGCAGCACCAGAACCGGGATATCGCCATGAAGGCGCTGAAATCGCGGCTTTACCAGATGGAGCTGAACCGACGCAATCAGGCGATCAATGATGCGCATGAGAATAAAGGGGATGCCGGTTGGGGCAACCAGATCCGCTCTTATGTGTTGCAGCCTTATCAGATGGTCAAGGATTTGCGCACCAATTACGAGACCTCGGATACGCAAGGGGTTCTGAATGGTGATCTGGACGGGTTCATGGCAGCGACTCTGGCGCTGGATATGTCCGGTAAGTCCCGTGGGGATGCGCGGGGGGAGGAGTAAACAGACCTCGACATATGGCGGCGCACCTCTGATATGCGCAGCCCGGCGTTCTTGCAAAGCCCTATTTCATCTCATCTGGTCGGCACCAAAAGGCCCGGAGAACAATCCCCGGGCCGTTTTCCATTCTATACCTTGCGGGGCCGTGAAACAGCCCTCACCCGCCGGTTTTACCCAGCCGGTTTGGCAGCCGCTGCGGGCTTTTTGCTGCGGCTCAGCGGATCATCCTGACGGCTGACCGAGCCCTCAAAATGCGCACCCGATTCAATGGCAATGGTCTTATGCACAATGTCGCCCTCAACCCGGGCGCTTGAGGTCAAACGCACCTTCAGGCCACGCACCCGGCCAATCACCCGGCCATTGACAACCACATCATCGGCCATCACTTCGCCTTTGATCACGGCCTTTTCGCCCACGGTTAGCAGATGCGCGCGGATGTCGCCCTCGACCTGACCTTCGATCAGAATATCGCCCGAGGTCTTGATATTGCCTTTGATCAGCAAATCAGACGACAGCAAAGAGGCTGCCGGTTTGGGGCCGCTCGCGCCTGCGGCAGGGGTTGCCATCGCAGGTTTGGGGGCGGGTTTTGCACTGGGGGCCGGAGCCGGGCTGGTGTCAGCGGCGGCTGCCTTTTGGCCGGGTTCATTGATTTTACTTTTAGAAAACATCTCTTGCTGCCTTGATATAAGTCATGGGGTTTACAGGTTTGCCGCCTACGCGCACCTCATAGTGCAAATGCGTGCCGGTTGAACGTCCGGTGTTACCCATAGCACCAATCTGCTGCCCGCGCGAGACCCTTTGACCGGCTTTCACGAGGATTTTAGACATATGGGCGTAACGGGTTTCCAGACCGAAAGCATGCTGGATCTTGACCAGCTTGCCGTAGCCTTGCCCCCAACCGGCGGAATAAACCACGCCATCGGCGGTGGCATAGATCGGGGTTCCGTGGGCGGCGGCGAAATCGGTGCCGTTATGCATCCGGCCCCAGCGGCGGCCAAACGGGCTGGTAAAGCGGAAGGCGGATTTCAGCGGTAGGGCGAAGGGCGCCTTTTGGGCCGCGATGCGGTAAAGGTTCAGCCGATCCAGATTGTCCAAAATGGCATTGGCCCGCAGCGCGTCGCCATCGGGCTGGGTGCCCATGGTCGAAAACGACAGCGGAGTCAGAGGCCCGCCCTGACCGGAATGGCCCTTGCGCACGGTTTCGATCAGGCTTTTGCTGGACAGGCCGGCGGCGTTAAACATCTTATCCAGCGGCTTGACGGAAATGGTCATGGCGTCTTCCAGCTGGGTGAAAATGCGGTCATTGCGCTCTTTGGTCAGCTGGGCTTCGAATTCCAGCTCCTGCACATGCGCCAGCGCTTTTTGCGCATCGGTTGCGATCCGGTCGCGCTGGCTGCTGGTCGAATTCAGCGCCGCAGTCAGGAAATCAACGGTGGCGGTGGCGTCAATGGCCCGGCTCTTGGCAGTTTGAATTTCACTGGCCGAGCCGCTCATGCTCTGGGTCAGACGGGTGTTTTCGTTGCGGTAGTCGTCGCGCTCGCGGATGGTGCGGCGCAGGGTGGTCTGGATTACGTCAATGCCCTTTTCCAACTCGGCCCTATGATATTCCGAATCCAGCAGGGCGGATTGCATCTCGGAAATCTGGGTCAGGGCGACACTGAACCGGTTATGGGCGGTCTCGGCCTCTCTGGCGCGCAAATCGCGCTCTTTGGACAGGGCGTTGAGGCGGTTTTCATAGGCGATTTGCTCGCGCTTGGCCTGGTCGCGCACATTGCCCGAACCGATATTATCGACCAGCAAAATCGCCGTGGCCACGATGGCCCAAGCCAAAACCGCGATGCTGCCCGTCCAGCCCAGAAACTGGGTGGTCGGGGTCAGGCGAATAAATTTGGTATCGGTATCCGAACGCAAAAACATACGCCGCTCCGGGAATTTGCGACCCAGAAACGCATTCAATCTATGTGCCAACTTTATTGCCAAACCGATGCCCTACCTTCTGATCATTTTATTGCGGCCTATCGTCCCCTAAAACACGGCCTGCCTGCCTCCCTTAACGAAATGCTTACCTTCGGGCAAGATAATTGAGCAATCATACCGGTATACTGGCCACAGCTGATCAAAAACTGGCGATTTTTTGCCCATTTCCAGCCCAGGTTGCGCAGTTGGTGGTGTCAAGCGGGACAAGGCTGGGCATAAGGGGCGCAAAATCGCTTGTCTATACCGGAGGCCGGGGCCGATAAGCAGGGTGTTCAAGACCCGTGGGCTGTGGTTAAAAGTGGTTAAAAAGCAAGTGCCAGAAACGGGCGCAGGATGTGACGTGAGCAAAGAGCCGGACATAAAGGGCGAAAAACCAAAAAAACGGCGCAACCGCGCCCGAAGGGGGCTGTGGTTTGTGGTGAAACTGCTGCTGTTTTTACTGGTCGTGGGGATTGGCCTGTTTGTCGTGTCGGGCAAGACCGTGACGGCACCGCAATGGGTGCAGAGCCGGATTGCGGCGGAAATCAACGCGATTTTGCCGCAGGGGGATGTGCGTTTTCGCGATGTGGATTTGCGCTTTGATGATCATTTCAGGCCACAGATTGGCTTGCATGATGTGGTGCTGAAAAACGCCAAAGACCACGAGGTGGCCCGCATCGGAACGCTCAGCACCGCTCTTTCGGTTGTGGCCTTGCTGCGCGGGCAGTTTCATGCCTCTGAGATTCGTTTGAACGGCACGTCGGTCGGCCTGAAAAGGGCCCAAAACGGTCAGTTTGATCTGGGGTTTGGCAGCGGGGCCACGGGTAGCGATCCGGCAATGGAACCGCCGCAGATCAGCAGTCTGGCGCAGCTGTTGGATCAGGTGTCACACCGTTTCGAAATGCCGGCGTTGGCGGCGGTAAAGTTATTTGAAATCAATGAACTAACGGTGAATTATGTTGATTCTCGCGCCCGGCGTGGTTGGTTTTTCAGCGGTGGGCAAGTGCGTCTGTCGCAGGAAAACGGCAAGATCGACATGGGGCTGAGCTTTGCTCTGGAGGCAGGCGTAGAGGCGACTTCGGTTGCGTTTAACCTGACAACTGAACAAGGCGATGCCGCGGCGGTGTTCGGGGCGTCTTTGCGGCATGTATCCGCGCAGGATCTGGCCAGCCAGATTCCGGCGCTGGCCTGGCTGGCACCGCTGGATGCGCCGATTTCCGGCGCGATGCGGGTGGCCATTGGTCAGGACGGGAATCTGGGTGACATGAATGGCACGCTGGAAATCGGTCAGGGTTTTGTGCAGCCCACCGAGGATGCCCGCGCCATCGCGTTTACCTCCGGGCGGGCTTATTTTGGCTTTGACCCGGCGCAGCAGAAAATCCGCTTTGACGAGCTTTCGGTGATCTCGGATGCTGGCAGCGTTCTGGCCGAGGGCCATGCCTATTTGCGCGAGCTGACCAATCAGGTGCCAGCGGTGGTGCTGGGGCAGTTGCGGATTTTACAGGGTCGGATGCATCCCAAGGGGGTGTTTGCCAACCCGGTCGAGATTTCCGGCGGGGCGGCAGATATCCGGCTGCGGCTGGATCCGTTCGAGCTGCGTATTGGTCAGGCCGTGGTGCAGGATGGCGATTACAGCTATCAGATCAAGGGAAATATCCGCGCCGACAACACCGGCTGGCATGTTGGTCTGGATGCCAAAGCCGACCGGCTGGATCCTGACCGGCTGTTGGCGTTTTGGCCGGTGGATGTGGTGCCCAACACCCGCAAATGGCTCAGTAAAAACGTGCTGTCGGCCAAAATTTTCAATGTTAACGGCGCGTTACGGGTCGATAGCGGCCAGCCTCCGGTGACGGCGCTGGGGTTTGAATTTGCCGATACCACGGTGCGGTTCATGAAGCATCTGCCGCCGGTTACCAATGGATCGGGCCATGCCAGCATTGTTGATAACCAGTTCATCGTGGTGGCGGATCGCGGTCAGGTCACAGCGTCCGAGGGCGGGGTGATGGAGGCCGCCGGCACTGTGTTTACCATCCACGATCTGAAAACCAAAGGCCCGCCGGCGACGATTGCTCTCAAGGCCAAAGGCCCGATCCACGCCGCGCTTTCCCTGTTGGATCAAAAGCCGTTTTTGCTGATGTCCAAGGCCGAACAGCCGGTTGATCTGGCCCAAGGGCGGGTCGAGGTCGAGGGCGAGATCAAGCTGGGCCTGCTCAAGAAAATCAAGCCGCAGGATGTGGAGTATCAGGTGAATGCGGTTTTGCACGATGTGCACAGTGACAAATTGCTGAAAGGGCGGGTCTTGCAGGCCGAAAGGCTGGCGCTGACAGCGGATCGCAAGCAGTTGCAAATATCGGGCACGGGCCGGTTGGGGCAGGTGCCGGTGCAGGGGCAGTGGCATCAGAAAATGGGGCCTGAATTCAAGGGGGTATCTCAGCTGAAGGGCTCGGTCGAGCTGTCGCAGCGTTTTGTCGATGAGTTTGCGCTGGGTTTGCCTCCGGGCAGCGTTTCCGGGGCAGGTTCGGGGCAGGTGACGCTTGACCTACGCCGGGGCCAAGGGGCCAAATTCGACCTGACCTCTGACCTGAGCCAGCTGGGGCTGCGCGTGCCCGAGCTGGGCTGGTCGCTGTCCCGGTCCCGCAAAGGCAAGCTGGAGGTCAGCGGTGTGCTGGGGCAACAGCCCCGGGTGGATCGGCTGGTGTTGCAGGGGGCCGGGCTGAGTGCCACCGGCAAGGTCGATCTGACCGCCAGCGGCGGGTTGAGAACCGCCCGCTTTTCGCGGGTGCGGCTGGGCGGGTGGCTGGATGCCCCTGTAACCCTGACCGGGCGCGGCAAGGGGGTGAGCCCGGCGATTGCTGTAAATGGCGGCACCATCGACACTCGCAAGGCCAGCTTTGGCAGCGGAGGCGGCAAGACAGGCGGGCGCGGTGCCGGTCCGCTTACGGTGGCGCTGGATCGGCTGATTGTGTCAAAGGGCATCGTTCTGAATGGCTTTAAAGGCAAATTCAGCCGCAAATCCGGCCTGCGAGGCACGTTTCAGGCCCGTCTAAATGGTCGGGCCGCCATCACCGGTATCGTGGCACCGACCAGGGCGGGCAGCGCTTATCGGATCAAATCCAAAGATGCAGGTGCGGTGCTGCGTGCCGCGGGGGTGATTCAAAAGGCGCAAAAAGGCACAATGGATTTGACGCTGGTGCCCCGAAAAGGCGCGGTCGGGCAGTATAATGGGCGGCTGGAGGGCCGGAATGTCCGGGTGCGTGGCGCACATGCTCTGGCCGATCTGCTGTCTGCGATCAGCGGGGTTGGCCTGTTGGAGCAGCTCAATGGCAAGGGCATTCTGTTTAGCGATTATCAGGTCCGGTTTCGTCTGACTCCGTATCAGGTGGTGATCACTTCGGGCAGTGCGGTTGGCCCCTCTATGGGGGTGTCGATGAGCGGGGTTTACAATCTGGGCTCGGCCACCATGGATGTGCGGGGCGTGCTGTCGCCGATTTATTTTCTGAATGGGCTGGGCCAGATTTTTACCCGCAAACGCGAGGGGTTGTTTGGCTTCAATTACCGCATGAGCGGTCCGGCAGATGATCCAAAAGTGGGGGTCAACCCATTGTCGATCTTTACTCCGGGCATGTTTCGTGATCTGTTCAAACGCCCACCGCCAAAGGTTCTGCAATGAAACTGTCTGATTTTGATTTCGACCTGCCCGAGCAACTGATCGCCACCCGCCCCGCGCGCCCCCGCACCGCCGCCCGCCTGCTGGTGGCCGAGGGTGATGGGCTCCGGGATCTGTCAATCACGGATCTGCCTTCGGTGCTGCAACCCGGTGATCGGCTGGTGCTGAACGATACCAAAGTGATCGCCGCACGGCTGTTTGGGCAGCGCCATCGCAACAGCGCTCAGGGGCCGGTGTCGGCCCGGATCGAAGTGACGTTGCTGGAGCCCGACCAGAGCGGAGACTGGACGGCGCTAATCAAGCCGCTGAAAAAGCTGAAAATGGGCGAAGAGGTGGTCTTTGCCGATGATTTTTCCGCCCGGTTGATTGGCAAAGAAGACGGGGTGGGGCGTTTGCGCTTTAACCTGAGGGGGGATGCGTTTGATGCCGCGCTGTCGGCCACCGGGATGATGCCTTTGCCGCCCTATATTGCCTCAAAACGCCCGGCGGATCAGCAGGACCGGCAGGATTATCAAACCGTGTTTGCCCGCCACAAAGGGGCGGTGGCCGCGCCCACCGCGTCACTGCATTTTGACGCTGCGCTGCTGGATCAGATCGCCGCCCTTGGGGTCGATTTCACCCATGTCACCCTGCATGTCGGGGCGGGCACGTTTCTGCCAGTCAAGGTCGAGGATGTCAGCCAGCACAAGATGCATTCCGAATGGGGCCGAGTCAGCGCCCGGGCCGCGGATGAGATTAACCAGACCCGTCAGGCTGGAGGCCGCATCATCGCGGTCGGCACCACCGCGTTGCGGCTGATTGAGACGGCCGCCAGCGGCGGGCAAATCCACCCCTGGCAGGGCGAAACCGATATTTTCATCCGCCCCGGTTATACGTTTGAAGTCACCGACGGGCTGATGACCAATTTCCACCTGCCCAAATCCACCCTGCTGATGCTGGTTTCGGCCCTGATGGGGACCGAACGGATGCAGCGGATTTACCGCCACGCGATCCAGCAGAAATATCGCTTCTTTTCCTACGGCGACAGTTCGATTTTATTTCCGAACGCTCAAAAACGGCACGGACAAGTCGCCGATGGGTAAGCGCGCCCGGATTTTGTCGTATATCAACTGTTATTAAACCAAATGGGGTGATGTCATGTTGCAGGTGTTAAAAAGCTCTTGGGCGTTGCTGCTGGGGATGCTGTTTCTGATGATCGGCAACGGCCTGCAAGGCACCCTGCTGGGGGTGCGCGGCGGCATGGAGCAGTTTTCGACCCTGACCATGTCGGTGGTGATGTCGGCCTATTTCGTCGGCTTTCTGGGGGGCTCGCATCTGACCCCGGCCTTGATCCGGCGGGTGGGGCATGTGCGGGTGTTTGCCGCGCTGGCTTCGTTCATTTCGGCAGTGCTGATCCTCTACCCGGCGCTGCCCTATTCGGTGACCTGGGTGCTGGGGCGCATGGTGATCGGCTTTTGCTTTTCAGGCGTGTATGTGACGGCGGAAAGCTGGCTGAACAATTCGGCCAGCAACGAAAATCGTGGTCAGGCGCTGTCGCTTTACATGCTGGTGCAGATGGCGGGCGTGGTGACGGCGCAGGGGCTGCTGATGCTGGGCGATCCGGCGGGGTATGAGCTGTTCGTGGTGTCTTCGGTGCTTGTGTCCATTTCATTTGCGCCGATCCTGCTGTCGATCAGCCCGACCCCGGCCTTTGAGGCCGCCAAATCCATGAGCTTAAAGGAGCTATACCACGCCTCGCCGCTCAGCTTTGTCGGCATGTTCCTGATGGGTGGGGTGTTTTCCGCGCAATTCGCCATGTCGGCAGTCTATGGCACGGTGGCGGGGCTGAGTTTGGCGGAAATCTCGATTTTCGTGGCCTCGATCTATGTCGGAGCGCTGGTGTTTCAATACCCGATCGGCTGGCTGTCAGACCGGGTAGACCGGCGGGTGCTGATCATGGCGATTGCGCTGTTTGGCTGCGTCAGCGCTTTGTTGGGTTATGTGTTTGAACACAATTTCATGCTGCTTCTGATGGCCTCGTTTTTGCTGGGTGGCATGGCGAACCCGCTTTACCCGCTGCTGATTGCCTATGCCAATGACTACCTCGAAGTCGAGGATATGCCCGCGGCTTCGGGTGGGTTTAATTTTATCAACGGTCTGGGGGCGATTGCCGGGCCGCTGAGTATTGGTTGGATCATGGGGCAGATCGGGCCTGGGGGCTTCTTTTTGTTTCTCGCCAGCCTGATGTTGCTGTTGGCGCTTTACGCGGCCTATCGCATGACCCAGCGTGCGGCGATTCCGGTGGAAGAAACCGTCAGCTATTCGCCCATCACCCCGACCGCTTCGCCAGTAATCATGGAGGTTGCACAAGAGGTGTTCATCGAATCGGCGCAGGAAGAGGGCAGTCACGCAGCGGTCAAAGACTAGGCCCAGAGCGCAGTTCCCAGATGTCGTCAGCTTTCGGGTAAGCCCTGTGGGCGGATGATCCGGGCTTTTCAGGACGCATCCTTGGCCTGTCCTGTGCGTTTTTGGCGATTTTCATACATCCTGCACCAATCACCCTTTTGCCATTCTTCAAAAGTCGGGCTATGGTTCGGCAGCATTTGATTTAGGTTTAATTGACAGGAGGGATCATGCCCCGTTTTTTCATCTCTGCGACCTTGGCCGCTGGCTTGGGTTTGTGCCTTGCCTTTAGCCCGGCTCAGGCCGCTCCGGCCAAATGCGGCAATAGCTCTACCGGGTTCAATGCCTGGAAAGCCGCCATCGCCAAACAGGCCAAAAAGGCCGGCGTGGGCAAGCGTGGGCTGGCGGCGCTGAACGGGGCGGTTTATGCCAAACGCACCATTGCGGCGGATCGCAACCAGAAGAGCTTTAAATACTCGCTTGAGAAATTCATGCAAATTCGCGGGGCCAATACCATCATCGCCCAGGGGCGCAAACGCATCGCCCGCAATCCTGGGTTTTATGCCAGTCTGGAAAAACGCTATGGAGTCCCCGCGGCAGTGCTGGTGGCCATTCACGGTATGGAGACCGGCTTTGGCCGTTTCATGGGCGACAGCAATGTGATCTCGGCTGCGGCGACCTTGGCCTATGACTGCCGGCGCTCGGATTTCTTTACCCCGCATTTCATCGCCGGGCTGAAGCTGGTGGATCGTGGGGCGCTGTCGCCCAAATCCATCGGGGCCAAGCATGGCGAGATGGGCCACACCCAGTTCTTGCTGGGAAATGTGCTGAAATACGGGGTGGATGGAAATGGCGATGGCCGTCTGGATATGAACAATATGGCCGATGCGCTGGCCAGCACCGCCAATTTCCTGCGCAAAAAGGGCTGGAAACCGGGCAAGGGGTATCAGCCGGGGCAGCCCAATTTCAAAGTGATCAAGGAATGGAATGCCGCCACTGTCTATCAGAAAGCCATTGCGATCATGGCCGGGAAAATCGAAAAATAAGCATTGCCGGAAACAAAATTAACAAAACCGCAAGCCTGCGGGCATTACAAAGTTGTAAATCGATGGCTGAGGGCTTTTGTCGCGCTTGCCATTGGTGCTGAATTTTGTAGTATGGCCTTAGCTTGAACAGAACGGGGATTTTCATGCCTAAACTCGTCAGTCTTTATATCCGCAACGTGCTGTTTGGCTTTGGCCTGTCGGCGGTGTTTGTCGGGATGTTGCTTTATTTCAACGTTGCCAATCTATGGCACTTGGTCAGCAGCTCGAATATGGGCTGGGTCGCGGGTGTGATGCTGTTCATGTTTAACGGCATTGTGTTTTCCGGCGTTCAGTTTGGCATCGCCATCATGCGCCTGCCACATGAGGACGAGCCAAGCGGTGGCAAGCGTGACCCGCTGGTGCTGGATATGCAGCCGGTTGCGATCCCGGTTGAGACCCGCAAGCCGCGCTAAGGGCGTAGCCTGTTTTCCTATCGAGGGCCGTTTGCACGGTGCCGCATCCGGGTGTCGGGTGCGGGCCTGAAGGCGTTGTTTTCCGCCTTGGGGCAAGGTGCAGGGACAATCACTTTGCTCAGCGTCGGGCCCGCTTTCCTTGCCCACGCTTATTATGCAAAACAGCCCCCTACGGCCTGATACCCTATTCCTAGCTGGAAGCGTGAAAGATCTTGCCCAGACTGGCAGGCGCTCCGCTGGCGCGGGATTTCGAGTTTGAGATGATCACCAGCGCGATGATGGTAATCAGATAAGGGGCCATGGTCAGATATTGCACCGGGATTGAAATGCCCACCGCCTGCAATTTGAACGGCAACACCGAGGCTCCGCTGAAAATATAAGCCCCGACCAGCACCCGCCAGGGCCGCCATGCCCCAAACACCACAATCGCCAGCGCGATCCAGCCGGCGCCCACGGTCATGCCCTCGGTCCAGATCGGCACCCGCACCAGCGACAGATAAGCGCCACCCAACCCGGCACAGGCTCCGCCGAACAGGATCGCCAGAATGCGAATCCGCACCACCTTATACCCCAGCGCATGGGCCGCATCATGGTTTTCCCCCACGGCGCGGATGATCATCCCCATCCGGCTATATTTCAGCAGCGCCCAAATCGCGGCGGTCAACAGCAGGGTGACATAGACCATGGGATCATGTTGAAACAGCATCGGCCCCAGCACCGGAATATCGGCCAGCAGCGGGATATGCAGCGGTGCGGTGGCGGGCGGGATCAGCCCGTCATAATTGGTGCCGATCAACGAAGACAGCCCCAACCCAAACAGCGTCAGCGCCAGCCCCGAAGCCACCTGATTGGCCAGCGCGATCTGGGTCAGAAACGCAAATAACAGCGACAAAACCGCCCCGGCGACGGCGGCCCCTGTAAATCCGGCCAGCGGGCTGCCGGTTTGAACCGCTGTGGCAAAGCCGCTGATCGCGCCGATGATCATCATCCCTTCGACGCCAAGGTTCAGAACGCCGGTTTTTTCGACCACCAGCTCTCCTAACGCGGCTAGCAAAATCGGGGTGGCGGCGATCATCATCGCGCTGATCAACAGGCTGATATCAATGCTGGATGCGTCCATCAGTGGGCCTCCGGTTTTTTGCGGCGAATGCGGTAATTTGAAAACAGATCCATGGCTAGCAGGAAAAACAACAGCATCCCTTGAAACGCCTGAATCGCCGGTTGCGGGATGCTGAGCATCAGCTGCGCCAGTTCCCCGCCAATATAGGTCAGCGCCATCAGCAGCCCGGCCAGCAAAATGCCGATCGGGTTCAGACGGCCCAGAAAGGCGACGATGATCGCGGTAAACCCATAGCCCGAGTTGAAATCCGGGCTGATTTGCCCCGCTGGCCCGGTGACTTCGAACAGCCCGGCCACGCCGGCCAGCGCGCCTGAGATCCCAAAGCAGATCAGCACCAGCCGCGCCGGATTGACCCCGCCAAACCGGGCAGCGCGCGGCGATTGCCCGGCCAGCATGATCTGAAAGCCCAGCAAATGCCGCGTCATGATCACGTAGGCGAAAATCACCGCAATCAGCGCCGCCACCACGCCCCAATGCATGCCGGTATTGGCCAGCAGCTCGGCATTATGGGCGGCCTCATATTGCTGGAAATTGCGCGATCCGGGGAAGCCATGGCCCTCGGGGTTGCGCAATATGCCGAATGAGGCGGCCTTCATGATCTCTTCGGCGACATAAACCAGCAGCAGCGAGACCAGAATTTCATTGGTGTGAAACCGGCTTTGCAAAATCGCCGGGATCATCGCCCACAGCCAGCCGCCAAACAGCCCGGCCACAATCATCGCCGGAAAGATCAGAGCGCTGTCGGTGGGGTAAAAGGCCAGCCCCACACCCGCGCCGCACAGAGCGCCGATAATATATTGGCCCTCGGCCCCGATATTCCAGATGCCGGCCTGAAATCCAAAGGATAATCCGATGGCAATCAGGATCAGCGGCCCGGCCTTGACCAGCAGCTGCGGGCGGGAATAGCTGGCGAATTGTTCGCTGAACAGCGGGTCCCAGAAAATGATGCGGATCGCTTCGAACGGGTCTTTGCCCAGCAGCGCAAACATCACGCCCCCGGCGATCATGGTGATCAGAACCGCCAGCACCGGAGTGGCGATGGTCCAGGCGCGGGATGGGGTGGGGCGTTTTTCCAGCCTAAACATTGGCGTTTTCCTGTTCTGTGGCCGCGCCGCCCAGCATCAGGCCGATTTGTTCCAGCGTGATGCCTTTGGTTGGGTGCGGCGGGCTGAGGCGGCCTTCGTTGAGGGCGCAGAAATTGTCCGAGATTTCCATCAGCTCCTCCAGATCCTGCGAGATCACCACCACAGCAGTGCCGTTTTTTGCCAGATCCAGCAGCGATTGCCGGATTTGCGCCGCGGCTGAGGCATCCACCCCCCAGGTGGGTTGGTTGACGATCAGCACTTGCGGCTTTTGCAGCACCTCGCGCCCGATCACATATTTCTGCAAATTGCCTCCAGATAAGGCGCGCGCCGCCGTGCCTGCGCCGGGGGTGCGCACGTCAAATTCCTGAATCACATTTTCGGCGAATTTGCGGGTCTTGCTCCAGTCGACAAAACCGCGTTTCAGCAGGTTTTGCTGCTCGGCGGCGGTCAGCAGGGCGTTTTCGGTCAGGCTCATATCCGGGGCGGCGGCGTGGCCCAGACGCTCTTCCGGGGCCGAAAGCACCCGGATTTGCCGCCGGGCATTGGGGCCGAGATTGCCAATCGGGGTGCCGTTGAATTTGGCGGTTTGCGCGGCGGCTGTGGTTTCGCCTGAAATCACCGATAGCAATTCCTCCTGCCCATTGCCGGCCACGCCGCCAATGCCCAAAATCTCGCCGGCACGCACCGACAGGCTGATGTTTTTCAAAGCGGTGCTGAACTGGCTCTTGGCCGGGGTCGAGACATTATCCAGCTCCAGCACCACCTCACCAAACTGCGCCTGATCGCGCAGAGGCTGATGTAGAGCACTGCCCACCATCATTTCTGCCAGCTCGCGGGCGGATTTTTCCTGCGGGATACAGTTATCCACCACTTTGCCATGGCGCAGGATGGTGGCGTGATCACACAGGCTGCGGATTTCTTCGAGCTTGTGCGAGATATACAAGATCGCCGTGCCTTCGCTGGACAGCTGGCGCAGGGTGCGAAACAGGATCTCGACCTCTTGCGGGGTCAGAACCGAGGTGGGTTCATCCATGATCAGCAATTTCGGATTTTGCAGCAGGCAACGAATGATCTCAACCCGCTGGCGCTCCCCGGCCGAGAGATCACCGACCAGGCGCTGCGGGTCCAGTGGCAGGCCGTAATTCTGGCTGACCTGTTTGATTTGCGCGGCCAAAGCACTCTGACGTGGCGGATGCTCCATCCCCAGCGCGACATTTTCCGCCACGCTCATCGCCTCGAACAGCGAGAAATGCTGAAACACCATGGCAATGCCGCTATGGCGGGCGGCGCGGGGGTCGGTGGGGGCATAGGGTTTCCCCAGCAGGGTCATGCGGCCCGAATCCGGGCGCACCAGCCCGTAGATCATTTTCACCAGCGTCGATTTGCCAGCCCCGTTTTCCCCCAGCAGGGCGTGAATTTCACCGGCATCAATGTCAAAAGACACCGAGTCATTGGCGATGACCCCGGGATAGGCTTTGCTGAGCCGGTCGATTTCCAGCAGTTTTTGCGTCATTTGCGCCGCTTTCCTGTTGTGGCGGTTGCTATGCGGATTCTGTCTGTGGGGGTGCCATAACCCGTCAGAGGGCCGAATCGCAATCATCTGCGGGGCGGTTTTTAAGGTTTTATGGCCAAAGGACACAGTTCTGATTGTGTCCTTTGGCCGAAGTCAATTCATTTTGCGCTGATGCTGTTGAAAAGCCTTGCCAAAGGGCGCATCCGGGGCCACAGGGCGATTGTTAAAAACAAAGGGCGCGGCTGCGAACAACCCGCCCTTTTTTATGGTGTCTGGTGCCGAAAGCCATGCCGATGCAGCTCTGGCCCCGTTACAGGGTGCGCTCAAACATTTTCTTTTTTATCTGCGCAATCGCCTTGGCCGGGTTCAGGCCTTTGGGGCAGGTGTTGGTGCAGTTCATGATGGTGTGGCAGCGATACATCTTGAACGGGTCGTCCAACGCATCCAGCCGTTCGGGCTGGGCCTGATCGCGGCTGTCGATAATCCAGCGATAGGCGTGCAACAGCGCCGCCGGGCCCAGATAGCGGTCAGAGTTCCACCAATAGCTGGGGCAGGAGGTCGAGCAGCTGGCGCACATCACGCATTCATAGAGCCCATCCAGCAGTTTGCGCTCTTCGATGGATTGCTTCCATTCCTTGCCATCTTCGGGCCGGTTGTCGCCGGTTTCCAGCCACGGCATGATCGAGGCATGTTGGGCATAGAAATTGGTCAGATCCGGGATCAGATCCTTGACCACCGACATATGCGGCAGCGGGTAGATTTTGACATCGCCCCGAACCTGATCAATGCCGAAAATACAGGCCAGCCGGTTTTTGCCGTCGATATTCATCGCGCAAGAGCCACAAATCCCTTCGCGGCAGGAGCGGCGGAAGGTCAGGGTGGGGTCGATCTCGTTTTTGATCTTGATCAACGCGTCCAGTATCATCGGGCCGCATTTGTCCAGATCAATGAAATAGGTATCAATGCGGGGGTTTTTGCCGTCATCCGGGTTCCAGCGGTAAATCTTGAATTTGCGGATATTGGTGGCCCCTTCGGGCTTGGGCCAAGTTTTACCCACAACCATGCGTGAATTTTTGGGGAGCGTCAGTTCAACCATCTCTTGTTCCTATCTCAGTCCCATGGCCAATTCGGCCTTTAATATACATTCAATCGTTCGGCCCTTGCTGGCGATGTCGATCACCGTTGCCACATCATCAGCATCGGGCCCGACCACCGCGGCTTTGGCCAAGCTGAAAATCTGTTTCGAGCTGGCATTGTTGATCACGCAATCACTATAGGCAGCGGCGTTGCGCCCAGGGAATTTTTCCTGAACGATCGGCGTCACCACGCTTTTGGCCGCCTTGCGCGAGGCATCATCTACCAGCCCGTTGGGCGCACAGCCCATCAGGGCAATCCCGGCGGTCAGAAACAGATATTTCGCAGCCTGTCGCATCAGTAAACCCGCTTTTTCGGCACGATTTTCTTCAGATCAATGCCGCCATCTTCGAATTTGGTCAGCGGATCGACATGCACCGGACGGTAGCTGAGCTTGACTTCAGGCCCATCCACATGCGCCAGAGTGTGCTTGCGCCAGTTGACATCATCACGATCCGGGTAATCTTCGTGGGCGTGGGCACCGCGGCTTTCCTTGCGGGCTTCGGCACCGACGATGGTGGCCATGGCGTTGGGCATCAGATTGTCCAGCTCCAGCGTTTCCATCAGATCACTGTTCCAGATCAGCGAGCGGTCGGTGACTTTCAGATCATCCATCTTGCTGGCCACCGCCTTCATTTTCTCGCAGCCCTCGGCCAGAGTCTTGTCGGTGCGGAACACGGCGGCATCGGCCTGCATGGTTTTCTGCATTTCCAGACGCAGCTCGGCGGTTGGGATCGCACCATCGGCATAGCGGAATTTGTCGATCCGGGCGAAACCGGCATCAATCGAGGCCTTGTTCAGCGGCGGATTCGGTGCCTTGGGGTCCACCACTTCGGCAGCTTTGATCGCGGCGGCGCGGCCAAACACCACAAGGTCAATCAACGAGTTCGAGCCCAGCCGGTTGGCCCCATGCACCGAGGCCGAGGCCGCTTCGCCCACCGCCATCAGGCCCGGGGCAATCGCATCGGGGTCATCTGCGGTCGGGTTCAGCACTTCGCCCCAGTAATTGGTCGGAATGCCGCCCATATTATAGTGAACCGTGGGCAGAACCGGGATCGGCTCTTTGGTCAGGTCAACACCTGCGAAAATCTTGGCGCTTTCGGAAATACCCGGCAGGCGTTCGGCCAGCGCTTCGGCAGGCAGGTGGTTGAGGTGCAGATAGATGTGGTCTTTCTCCGGGCCAACCCCGCGACCGGCGCGGATCTCCATGGTCATACAGCGGCTGACCACATCGCGCGAGGCCAGATCCTTGTAGGTGGGGGCATAGCGCTCCATGAAACGCTCGCCTTCCGAGTTGGTCAGATAGCCGCCTTCGCCGCGCGCCCCTTCGGTGATCAGACAACCCGAGCCATAAATCCCGGTGGGGTGGAACTGCACGAATTCCTGATCCTGCAAGGGTAGGCCGGCGCGGGCGATCATACCGTTGCCATCGCCGGTGCAGGTGTGCGCCGAAGTGGCGCTGAAAAACGCCCGGCCATAGCCGCCGGTGGCCAGCACCACCATTTTCGAGCTGAACACATGCATGGTGCCGTCATCCAGCTTCCAAGCGATCACGCCCTGACAGACTCCGTCCTCGGACATGATCAGATCGGTGGCGAAATATTCGATGTAAAACTCAGCGTTGTTTTTCAGCGACTGGCCGTAAAGCGTGTGCAGAATGGCGTGGCCGGTGCGGTCGGCGGCGGCACAGGTGCGCTGCACAGGGGGGCCTTCGCCGAACTCGGTGGTGTGGCCACCAAAGGGGCGCTGGTAAATCGTGCCCTCTTCGGTGCGGGAAAACGGCACGCCGTAATGCTCGAGCTCATAAACCGCCTTGGGGGCTTCGCGCACCAGATATTCTTGCGCATCAGTATCGCCCAGCCAGTCCGAGCCCTTGACCGTATCGTAAAGATGCCATTGCCAGTTATCCGGCCCCATATTGGCCAAAGACGCGGCGATGCCACCTTGAGCCGCAACGGTGTGCGACCGGGTCGGGAACACTTTGGTGATACAGGCGGTTTTCAGCCCCCGTTCGGCCATCCCGAGGGTGGCCCGCAGGCCCGCCCCGCCGGCACCAACAACAATCACATCATATTCGTGGGTTTCATAATCATATGCAGCCATGTCGTCGGTATCCTTCAGGCGCTAAAGTAAATCACAAGCACGGACAGAACTGAGATCGCGGACAGGGCGCGAAAGAACAGTTTGTTCAGCAGCATAAAGAGTTTGTGCTGTGTCGGGTTGGGGATGTAGTCATCGATCACCACCTCAACCCCCAGGCTGATATGGTAGAACACCGTTGCGAAAAACAGCACCGCCACCCCGGCATTGAACGTGCTTTGATAGGTTTCGATCATCACCCCATAGCCTTTGCCGAAGGTTGTCATGATCGTATAGATGAAAAACACCGAGAGCGGCATGATGATCAGCGATGTCAGGCGCTGCAGGCTCCAATGGCCCAGCCCGCCTTTGTGATCACCAATTCCCAAAAACCGTCTTTTGCTCATTTTATCAGACATTTACACCCCCACCAGCAAAATATAAATGAAAATGGTATTCACCACGCAGGCCATGACAATGGCCGTCCAGCCGGATTTGTTGACCTGAGGCATTTCCATCCACCACGCCAGATCCCAAGCCAAGTGGCGCAACCCGTTGAACAGATGCACCCAGAACGCCCAGAGCGTGCAAAACAGTAATAGCAGCCCCAGCCAAGAGGTTGCCAGCCAGTCGACAAACTCGAAATGCGCCTGACCGGTTGCGGCGGCGACAAACCACCAGACGATCAGGATCACACAGGGGATCATGGCCATGCCGGTGATCCGGTTGAGGATCGACATGAACATTGCGATTTGCCAGCGATAGATTGTGAGATGGGGCGAAAGCGGTCGATTACCGCGATTTGCGTCTGCCATTGGATACACCTTCAAGGTTTGCTGTCTGTGGCCAGTGTTATGTGTTATATTTCCGTCACATAAATACTGATTTTTGAACCAGAGTCACGCGCTCTGGGCCCGTTTTCGATCAAAAATCCCGCCTGTTTCGATGATTTTTTTAATTTGTGATCGCATATCGGCGCTATGTGATCACATAATGAGTTTCGGCAGGGGCTTTGGGCCTAGTTTTGGTTGCAAGTGCGGTCATTACAGTGATGTGCGGTGTTTGAGTGGGCGGGGCAGCCCGCCCCGTTTGGTCCGAATCCTATTTAAATCAGCCTATTAGCGTAAAAAAAGTCGATGGAAATGATCGAAATTTTGACCCGAATTATGCAATAAGTATCCCAGCTTGCCAGATTGTTGATAATTGGTTAAAATCGCCGCATGTGCAAAAAAATAGCACGGGCTCGCAACGACGGGCGTATTGCAGGCAGGAGCAGGCACAAGCTTGGTTGGTAGATATGGCAGATAGTCTTTTGGGCGGCATCGTCATCAACGAGATTCTCGTTGATCCGAACGGTGCCCAGAATTTCGATACCGATGGCAATGGCGTGGCCAATGCAACGGATGAGTATGTCGAGCTGTATAACGCTTCGGACAGCGCGGTTGATATTTCCGGGCTGCAGATGTGGGATGCAGGCGTTGGGCATTGGTTTACCTTTCCGCCCGGCACGGTGTTGCAGCCCGGCGGTCATGCGATGGTCATGTCCGGGGTGCAGTCCGGTGGCTCTTTGCCCACCGGTGGGCCGGATGATTTGTTCTTTGATGCGGGTCGGGCTTCGCCACTGATCAACAATGGTGGTGATAACGTCACGGTTTATGACCCCAATAATGATGAGTTTATTCAGGCGACCTTTAACGGCGACAGTCTGGACGACCCCACAGCAGGGGGCGGAGGCTATTCCGGGTTTTCGTCCACGGCCACCCGCGTTGGCGCGGGCGAGGATTTTGGCAATGATACCGATGGGTTATCGGTGCAGCGCACCGGAGATGGCTCGGACACATTTGGCACCGATACGCCCAATCCGGGAACCAGTAATGTCTGTTTTGCCGATGGCACTTTGCTGATGACCCCGGGTGGGGCGCGGGCGATCGAAGAGCTGCGGGTCGGAGATGAGCTGATCACCAGTGACCACGGCGTTCAGCCGATCAGCTGGCTTTTCGCCAGAAGCTGGTCGGCACAAGACGTCGCCGCCGCTCCGAATCTGGCGGCGGTTTGCATCCGCAAGGGGGCGCTTGGTCTTGGGGTGCCGTCCAGCGATCTGCGGCTGTCGCAGCAGCACCGGGTTCTGGTGAAGGGCCCGATTGCCCGGCGGATGTTGGGTGCAGCCGAGGTTCTGGTGCCAGCCAAGGCCTTGCTGGATTTGCCCGGGGTGTATTTGGACGTGCCGCAAAAGCCGGTGACATATTACCATATCATGCTGCAAAATCATGAGATTATCTATGCCAATGGCATTCCGGCCGAGAGCCTCTATCTGGGCCAGCAGGCACTGAGATCCATCCCAGCTGCGGCACTGGATGAAATCCAGGCCATTCTGGATATCCCGCTGCCGGATCTGCTCCGGGGCGTTTGCCGCCCGCAGCCGGCGCGGCCGTTGATAAAGGGGGCCAAGGCGCGGCGCCTGATTGCGCGTCATTTGAGAAACAACCGCCCGGTGCTGCAATCGGTGGCTTAATGCGTTATGCGAAAAGCCTGAATCACTTAACGCGTTGAAATCGTTGATTTCAGGCGGCGTTAAGTGATGCTCTATGTTTCGGGTATTTCGTCAAACGCTATAGGGCGGCTGACCTGCAACATCAGGCGCGAATGCTCCGCCATGCCTGGGGCATTCTCGGGTGATTTGTGCCGCTTGATGTTTCAGGTGGCAGGCTGGGCCTTGTCGGCAGAGGGGGGGCCGCCCGTTTTACATCCGTTGGGAACAATCGGCAGGCAATGGCCCAATTATTGTGCCGATCCGTAACATTGTTGCTAAATATCGCCTGTTTTGAGCAAATGTATGCTTGCTCCACCGGCGTCAAACAGGCACATTGCGCAAAATCTGAATGGTTTTGGAACTTGAAAGGATGGGCCGCTGTGCCTATTTTTGAGAGTCCAAAGACCGGCATAGGGGGCAGGCTGCCAAAAAGGATGGGGCCAGCGCCTGACAGGCCACTCAAAAAGGACAAAACATGACTGAGCAGCTCAACACATCTTACCCGGTTCTGCCTTTGCGCGATATCGTGGTGTTTCCGCATATGATCGTGCCGCTGTTTGTGGGCCGCGAAAAATCGGTGCGTGCGCTGGAAGAAGTGATGGTGGATGACAAGCAGATCCTGCTGTCCAGCCAGATCGACCCGGCCGCCGATGACCCCGATACTGATGGCATCTACAAGGTCGGGGTGCTGGCCAATGTGCTGCAACTGCTCAAACTGCCCGATGGCACCGTCAAAGTGCTGGTTGAGGGCAAGCGGCGGGTGAAAATTACCGAATATCTGCCTAATGAGAACGTCTTTGAGGCCCGCGCCCAGGCTCTGAGCGAAACTACGGGCGATGCGGAAACGGTTCAGGCGCTGCTCGGCTCGGTCGCCAGCGCGTTTGAACGCTATGCCAAGATCAAGAAAAACATCCCCGAAGAGGCGATGACGGCGGTGGCCGACGCGGTCGAGAGCGCCAAGCTGTCTGATCTGGTCGCCGGCCATCTGGGCATCGAGGTTGAGCAGAAACAAGAGCTGCTGGAAACTCTGTCCGTAGCCGAACGGCTTGAGAAAATCTATGGCCTGATGCAGGGCGAAATGTCGGTGCTGAAGGTTGAGAAAAAGATCAAGACCCGGGTGAAAACCCAGATGGAACGCACCCAGCGTGAATATTATCTGAATGAGCAGATGAAGGCGATTCAGAAAGAGCTGGGCGAAGGCGATGAGGGTCAGAATGAGGTCAGCGAGCTGGAAGAGCGGATCGCTCAGACCAAGCTGAGCGCCGAGGCGCTGGAAAAGGCCAATGCCGAGCTGAAGAAGCTGAAAAGCATGTCGCCGATGAGTGCCGAAGCCACCGTGGTGCGCAATTATCTGGATTGGATGCTGTCGATCCCATGGGGTAAGCGCAGCCGGGTGAAAAAGGATCTGGATGCGGCACAAAAGGTGCTGGATGACGATCATTACAGCCTTGAAAAAGTCAAGGAGCGGATCATTGAATATCTGGCCGTGGGGCAGCGTTCGCGCAAGCTCAAGGGGCCGATTCTGTGTCTGGTGGGCCCGCCCGGTGTGGGTAAGACCAGCCTTGGCAAATCGGTTGCCCGGGCCACGGGGCGCGAGTTTATCCGTATCTCGCTGGGCGGGGTGCGGGATGAATCCGAAATCCGCGGCCATCGGCGCACCTATATTGGGTCGATGCCCGGCAAGATCATTCAGGCGCTGAAAAAGGCAAAAACGACCAACCCATTGATTTTGCTGGATGAAATCGACAAAATGGGGCAGGATTTCCGGGGTGATCCGGCTTCGGCCATGCTTGAGGTGCTGGACCCGGAACAAAACGGCACTTTTGTCGATCACTATCTTGAGGTTGAATATGATCTGTCCAATGTGATGTTCATCACCACCGCCAACAGCATGAACATGCCCAGCCCGCTGCTGGACCGGATGGAGATCATCACCCTGTCGGGTTATACCGAGGATGAGAAAACTGAGATTGCCAAGCGGCATCTGATCCGAAAGCAGATCGAAAATCACGGGCTGAAAAAGGGCGAGTTTGAGATCAGCGAACCGGCGCTCAAGGAAATCATCCGCACCTATACCCGCGAGGCCGGGGTGCGCGGGTTGGAGCGTGAGATCGCCAAGCTGGCGCGCAAATCGGTGACGGAAATCGTGCGCAAAGCCAAAGAGGTGGTACGCATCGGCAAGGATAATCTGAGCGATTATCTCGGGGTCAAGAAATTCCGCTATGGTCTGGCTGAAGAGCAGGATCAGGTCGGGGTTGTGACTGGGCTGGCCTGGACATCGGTTGGCGGTGAATTGCTGTCGATCGAGGCGTTGAAACTGCCCGGCAAGGGGCGGATGAAAACCACCGGCAAGCTGGGCGATGTGATGAAGGAAAGCATTGATGCGGCCAGCTCTTATGTGCGCTCGATCAGCCCTGAGATTGGGGTGGAGCCTCCGAAATTTGAGCGCATCGACATTCACGTTCACGTCCCCGAGGGGGCCACGCCCAAAGACGGCCCCAGCGCGGGTATCGGCATGGTGACCTCGATTGTTTCGGTGCTGACCGATATTGCGGTGAAAAAGGATGTTGCCATGACCGGGGAAGTCACGTTGCGCGGCAATGTGCTGCCGATTGGCGGGCTCAAGGAAAAGCTGCTGGCGGCGTTGCGTGGCGGGATCAAAACCGTGCTGATCCCGGCGGAAAATGAAAAGGATCTGGCCGAGATCCCGGATAATGTGAAAGAGGGCTTGCAGATCATTCCGGTGGCGCATGTCTCGGATGTGCTGAAACATGCGCTGGTGCGTCTGCCCGAGCCGATTGAATGGGACGAAGCCGCCGAGGATGCGGCGGCGGCCAAGGCGGCTTTGGTTGCGAAACCCGATGATCTGGGGGCGACGGCGCATTAAAACGGTATGCGAAAAAACTACCCCCCCCTAACGCTGTCTGAAATTATAGATTTCAACGCGTTAGGGGATATTCTTTAGGTCTTTTGTCAAACGCTGTAGGTTGGATTAAAGAGCCTGTTGGAACATAAAAAGCCCCCCGAACCGATCTGGTTTGGGGGGCTTTTATTATAGCCCTGCGCCAAATCCCTCTCCCTCAAACCAAAGTTTGCGGGGTGGATCAAGCGGGCTTAGCTATTGGCCTCGCGGATTTTGTCTGCGGCCTGTTTGTCAAAGGCAACGCCCTCTTTTTCCAACAGCTGATCCAGCTCGCCCGACAGGGTCATTTCGGTGACGATGTCACAGCCGCCAACAAATTCACCTTTGACGTAAAGCTGCGGGATGGTCGGCCAGTCGGAATAATCCTTGATCCCCTGACGCACAGCCTCATTGGCCAGCACATCCACATCGGCATAATCCACAGCCATGTAATTCAGCACCCCGGCCACCCGCGAGGAAAAACCGCATTGCGGAGCCTCTTTGGTGCCTTTCAAAAATAGCACCACGTCATGGGTATGCACCAGATTGTCGATCTCTTTGGCAATATCGGTCATTATTTTGTCTCCTTTATCGGTTTGTCTTGTGGTGCGGGGCGGCGCGTAAGCCGTTGGGTCCAGAATTGCAGATCGCGCGCGCCCAAAGACGCGGCGGCGGTGTTGGCCCGTTCCGAGGCGCGGATCACCTCCATATCCACCGCCTCCAGACCCAGTTCCTGATCCGGGGCGGCCTCGTCACTGGCCGCATCACCGAGAAATTGTTGCGCCAGGCTGGGGCGGGGGCGTCCGCGGCGGAGCAGCATCTCGGCGATAATGGCGATGACAAGCAGCGCGAAAAGCGTTAAGGGGATGCTCAGCCACAGGCCCATGGCTGGGTTACTCGGGCGCTTTGGTGGTCAGGGCCAGGGCGTGCAGCGGGGCCGAGGAGCCCTCCATTTCGTCCTTGAGTGCGGCATAAACCGCGCGTTGCTGCTGCACCCGGTTTTTCCCCCGGAAGCTTTCATCAATCACTTCGGCGGCCCAATGTTGCCCATCGCCAGCCAGATCGGTGATGGTGATTTTCGCATCTGGAAAATGGGCGCGAATCCGGTTTTCGATTTCAAAGGCTTCCATGGCCATATGAGCTGTCCTTTTCTTGTTGCTGGCTGTCACCTTAGGCGGTGACGGCGGGCTGTGCAAGCTAGCCGATGGTTTGGATGAACGAAGCGCGATACAGTTCGGAAAGCTGGGCCAGATCGGCCGAGGATTTGCCAAACCGCACCTGATCGCCGCCAAAGCTGCCGACATTGGCAATCGGCACCCCGGCGGCATTGGCGGCCAGCATCAGCGCTTCGGCCTGATCAAAGTTGCAGGCCACCAGATAGCGCGCCTGATCTTCGCCAAACAGGGTGGCGGTATCGTCGCTGTCCAGCGTCACCCCAACCCCGCCGGCTTCGGCCATTTCAAAGGCCGCCAGCGCCAGACCGCCATCCGACAGATCTGTGACGGCGCGGATCAGCTCGTGATTGGCGCGGATGAATTCTCCGTGGCGTTTTTCAGCCTCCAGATCGACCTCGGGCACCTGACCTTCATGACGGCCAAAGGCTTCGGCCAGCAGCGCCGATTGCCCCAGATGTTGCCCCGTGGTACCGACCAGCAGCGCGAGATGGCCATCGCGGGCGTGGCCCGAAATGATCTGATCGCTATGTTCGATCAGCCCCACCGCGCAAATGGTCGGGGTAGGTAGAATGCCACTGCCGTCGGTTTCGTTATAAAGGCTGACATTGCCGGAAACGATCGGCATATCCAAGGCGCTGACCGCCGCCGAGATGCCTTTGATCGCGCCAACAAACTGGCCCATGATTTCAGGCTTTTCGGGGTTGCCGAAATTCATGTTATCGGTGGTGGCCAGCGGTTTGGCCCCCACGGCCGAGAGGTTCCGATAGGTTTCGGCCACCGCCTGTTTGCCGCCCATTTCCGGGTCGGCCTTGACATAGCGCGGGGTCACATCCGAGGTAAACGCCACCGCCTTATCGGTGCCATGCACCCGTACCACGCCCGCCCCTGCGCCCGGAGTGATCACCGTATCGGCCATCACCATGGTGTCATATTGTTCGTATACCCATTGCTTGGCGGCGTAGTTGGGCGATGAGATCAGCGCCCGCAAGCCCTCAATCGCGTTGATCTGCACCGCATCGGTCAAAGGCGCTGGGGCAGGGGTTTCGACCCAAGGGCGGTCATATTCCGGCGCGTTGCCCGACAGCGCCTTGAGCGGCAGATCGGCCTTGCATTCGCCGCCATGCATGATGACAAAGCGATCCTCGGCGATGGTTTCGCCGACAATGGCAAAATCCAGATCCCATTTTTCGAACACCGCCTTGGCCTCGGCCTCCAATTCGGGCTTCAGCACCATCAGCATCCGCTCTTGGCTTTCCGAGAGCATCATCTCATAGGCGGACATGTTTTCTTCGCGGCAGGGCACATCATCCAGATACAGCTTGACCCCCAGATTGCCCTTATCGCCCATCTCAACCGCCGAACAGGTCAGCCCAGCCGCGCCCATGTCCTGAATCGAGATCACCGCCCCGGTCGCCATCAGCTCCAGCGTGGCCTCCATCAGGCGCTTTTCGGTAAAGGGGTCGCCGACCTGCACGGTGGGGCGTTTTTCTTCGATCGTGTCGTCAAATTCGGCCGAAGCCATGGTGGCCCCGCCAACCCCGTCACGCCCGGTTTTGGCCCCCAGATAGACCACCGGCATCCCAACGCCCGAAGCAGCCGAGTAAAAGATCTTGTCACTCTCGGCCAGACCGGCGGCAAAAGCATTCACCAGACAGTTGCCATTATAGGCCGGATCAAAGCGCACCTCGCCGCCCACGGTGGGCACGCCAAAACAGTTGCCATAGCCGCCAATGCCCTCAACCACCCCATGCACCAGCTGGCGGGTTTTCGGATGGCTGGGTTCGCCAAAGGAAAGCGAATTCATCGCCGCAATCGGGCGCGCGCCCATGGTGAACACATCGCGCAAAATCCCGCCCACCCCGGTGGCCGCGCCCTGATAGGGCTCGATATATGAGGGGTGGTTGTGGCTTTCCATCTTGAACACCACGCATTGCCCATCGCCAATATCGACGATGCCGGCATTTTCGCCGGGGCCGCAGATCACCTGTGCCCCTTCGGTGGGCAGGGTGCGCAGCCATTTTTTCGAGGATTTATACGAACAATGCTCGTTCCACATGGCCGAGAAAATCCCCAGCTCGGTATAGCTGGGCTGGCGGCCGATGATGTCCAGCAAGCGCTGATATTCATCTTCGCTGATTCCGTGATTGGCAATCAGTTCCTTGGTGATGGCTGGTTCCTGCATTTTATCCCGTATCCCCGATGGCAAATGGTGCCTGATCTCATACGCCAAGACAGCCCACAGGAAAAGAGCCAATGCCCGTCAAGCAAAAAAAAGGCCGAGCGCAAAAGGCTCGGCCAAAGTCCAACAGGGAGGTATGAAATCAGCAAGAGTCTCCTCAAATTGCCGCCTTCACATAGCCTATTTAGGCGCGCCGCTGCCCCCGTTCAAGGACAATAGCGCAAATGTTGCGCAACCCCGCTATGCGCTGAACGCATGGCTTAACCATCTGATTGATTTCGTAGTTTTTTCCGCCGCGCAATAATTTCGTCGGTGACGAATCCCCTAAAGGCTGCAATGCGCTTTGAGTGGCGCAACTCTTCCGGGTAGGCCAGAAACACCGGAACTTCGTTCGATTCCAGCTCGGGCAGCACCCGGACCAGATTCGGGAAATCTTCGGTGACGTAATCGGGCAGCACCCCGATTCCCAGATCCGACAGTACCCCTTGCAGCACGCCGAAATAATTGTTCACCGTCAGCAGTGAACCCACATGATGGGTCAGCAGAAACTGGGCAAAGCTGGCTGCGGCGCTGACCTGGGTCGAGGTGGTGGATTGGCAGATCAGCCGGTGATCCCCCAGATCTTCGACATGGGCGGGGGGGGCGTTTTTACGCAGATAGTTCTGCGAGGCATAGAGGCGCATATTGACGCCCATCAGCCGTTTTCGGATCAAATCGGCTTGGCTGGGTTCTTTCATGCGGATGGCGACATCGGCCTCGCGCATGGGCAAATCCAGCACGTTTTCATTCAGCATCAGGTCGATTTTCAGCCCCGGATATTTTTCATAAAGCTTTGAGAGCCGCGGTGCCAGCCAGAGCGAGCCAAAGCCGGTGGTGGTGGTGACCCTGAGCTGGCCAAAGGCTTTGTCCGAGCTGTCGCGGATGCGGGCGGTGGCGGCTTCGAGCCGTTTTTCCATGGCGGTGGTGGCGTCAAACAGCAGCTCGCCCTGTTCGGTCAGGATCAGGCCGCGGGCGTGGCGGTGAAACAGGGTGGCATCCAGATTTTCTTCGAGCGCACGGATCTGGCGGCTGACGGCGGATTGGCTCAGCCGCAGCTGCTCGCCGGCGTGCGTTAGGCTGCCGGCATCGGCGACCGCATGAAAGATTCTCAGTTTATCCCAATCCATAATGAACCGAGCCTTAGCATATTTTCTAACCATGCGGGAAATAATTAATGATTATGTAGGGTTATTTCATATTGCATAAGGCTGTGTACCCCAGAGCTGCTTTATGGAGTGGTTTTCTGATTGCGCTTGCTGTGATGCAGGTAAGCGATTGTCCGTCTGGGGGCATGGGGTTCTGCCAGGGTGCGGCAGGCCGTGCCTCATAATGGTGGTTGATGGGGGATCATTTCCAATGCCTGATACGGGATAGGGCAGTCGACCTGCCATGCTTTGGCAACGAGAGCATTCATTCTTTCGTCCTGCCGGGACATCGTTCCCGGCCTGTCCGGGGTAACTCAGATCGTGCTGGGGCTTCCTCACCGCATTTGGAGGTGCGCCGACAAGGCTTCGTGCGTCTTGCGGGGGGCGATTGCCGCAATCACACTATGTCTTATCATTCCCAGATCAATCGGTTAAGCTGCGCCGCAATGCCCTGCCACCAGCAAAAGGATCACCAAGATGCGCCGCGGCTATCTGGACTGGAACGCCACCGCCCCGCTGCGCCCCGAGGCGCGTCAGGCGATGATTGCCGCGATGGATGTGATCGGCAACCCCTCATCCGTGCATCAGGAGGGGCGCGCGGCGTTGGCCGTGGTTTCCAAAGCCCGCCGTCAAATCGCCGAAGCCTTTGGCGCAGAGGGGGCCGATATCATCTTTACCTCAGGCGCGACCGAGGCCGCGGCACTGGCGATGTCGTCGCAAGCGCTGCATTGCGCCCCTGTCGAACACGATGCGGTGATGGCTTGGGCGACGCCTGATCTGCCGGTGGATCATAACGGGCAGGTCAGCGTGACCACCCCGGCCACCAGCACCCTTCAGGCAGCCAACAGCGAAACCGGCGTTTTGCAGGATGTGCCACAGGGGCTGGCGCTGGTGGATGCGACCCAGGCCTTTGGCAAAATCCCGTTTGCCTTCAACTGGTGTGGGGCAGGTATGGCGCTGATCTCGGCCCATAAGCTGGGCGGGCCAAAAGGGGTGGGGGCTCTGGTGGTGAAACGCGGCACCGAAATTGGCGCATTGATCAAGGGCGGCGGTCAGGAAATGGGCCGCCGGGCGGGTACCGAAAACGTGATCGGCATCGCCGGTTTCGGGGCTGCGGCTTTGGCTGCGATGCATGATTTGAACAATGGCGTATGGGAACAGGTCAAAGAAATTAGAAAGATTCTAGAATTAGAGCTGGCAGAATCGGGAAAAGATACTATTTTAATCGGAAATAAGGTGGCGCGACTCCCCAACACGGTTTGTTTCTCCCATCCCGGATGGAAGGGCGAAACGCAGGTGATGCAGATGGATCTGGCCGGCTTTGCCATTTCGGCGGGCTCGGCCTGTTCATCGGGCAAAGTGCGGGCCAGCCGGGTGTTGCAGGCGATGGGGCTGGGCGATCTGGCGGCGGCCAGTGCGGTCCGGGTTTCAATCGGGCCCGACACCACAAAAGACGAGGTTTTGCGCTTTGCCGCTGCATGGCGGGCGCAGTTGGAAAAATTCAAGGCACGCCGCAAATAGCGTTGTTGAACAAGGATAAAAAATGGCCGACCCAAAAGAGATGATCGCCAAAGAGGGCGTCGAAGAGGAAACGGTTCAGGCTGTGAAAGGGCTGGCCGGGGATTATAAATTCGGCTGGGAAACCGACATTGAGATGGAATACGCCCCCAAAGGGCTGAATGCCGACATTGTGCGGCTGATTTCGCAAAAACATGATGAGCCCGAATGGATGACCCAATGGCGACTGGATGCTTATGCCCGCTGGGAAAAGCTGGAAGAGCCCGATTGGTCGATGCTGAAATACGAAAAGCCCGATTTTCAGGACAGCTATTATTACGCCCGGCCCAAAAGTATGCAGGTCAAGCCTAAATCGCTGGATGAGGTCGACCCAAAACTGCTGGATACTTATGCCAAGCTGGGGATTCCGCTGAGAGAACAAATGGTTCTGGCTGGTGTGGAAGGCGCCGATCAGGCTCCAGCCGATGCCAAGGGCGGCAGCCGTGTGGCGGTGGATGCGGTGTTTGACAGCGTTTCAGTCGGCACCACTTTCAAGGAAGAGCTGGCCAAGGTCGGGGTGATTTTCTGCTCGATCGGCGAAGCAATCCGCAACCATCCCGAGCTGGTAAAAAAATATCTGGGCAGCGTGGTGCCGCCTTCGGATAATTTCTATGCCACGCTGAACACGGCGGTGTTTTCCGCCGGCTCTTTCGTTTACATCCCGCCCGGCGTGCGCTGCCCGCTGGAATTGTCCACCTATTTCCGCATGAATGCCGAAAATACCGGCCAGTTTGAGCGCACTCTGATCATCGCCGATAAGGGTAGCTATGTCAGCTATCTCGAGGGCTGCACCGCCCCCAAACGCGATGAATTCCAGATGCATGCGGCGATTGTCGAGATCATCATCGAAGAAGATGCCGAGGTCAAATACTCGACCGTACAAAACTGGTATCCTGGCGATGAAAACGGCCAGGGCGGCATTTACAATTTCGTCACCAAACGGGCCGATTGCCGCGGGGCGCGGTCCAAGATGATGTGGACTCAGGTGGAAACCGGCTCGGCCCTGACCTGGAAATATCCCAGCTGCATCCTGCGCGGCGATGACAGTCAGGGCGAGTTCTATTCCATCGCCATCACCAACAATTACCAGCAGGCCGATACCGGCACCAAGATGATCCATCTGGGCAAGAACACCAAATCGCGGATTGTCTCCAAGGGAATTTCGGCCGGTAAATCGCAAAACACCTATCGCGGGCAGGTCTCGATGCATCCGCGTGCCACCCATTCGCGCAACTATACCCAATGCGACAGCCTGTTGATCGGCAATCAATGCGGGGCGCATACGGTGCCTTATATCGAGGTCAAGAACAATTCCTCGCGGGTGGAACACGAGGCCACGACCTCAAAGGTTGATGATGAACAAATGTTCTACTGCCAGCAACGCGGCATGGATGAAGAAGCCGCGGTGGCGCTGATCGTCAACGGTTTTGCCAAAGAGGTGCTGCAGGCGCTGCCGATGGAATTCGCCATGGAGGCGCAGGCATTGGTTGCGATTTCTCTTGAGGGATCAGTGGGTTAGGCGGCAATGCTCAACCATATTCTTAACATAGGCTGCGCTGTGATACGCCCGTGCCAGACAGCCTTTCATATCGTTCGTTTCGACAGCCGCCCAGCAGCGCCTGTTCAAGGGCAGAGGTAAAATATAATGCTGAATATCAATAACTTGCATGTCAAACTTGAAGAAGAGGATAAGCAAATCCTCAAAGGCGTCGATCTACAGATTGGCGCGGGCGAAGTTCATGCGATCATGGGCCCCAATGGCTCGGGCAAATCGACGCTGTCTTATGTGCTGTCGGGGCGCGATGGCTATGAGGTGACCGAGGGCAGCGCTCAGCTCAATGGCGAAGATTTGCTTGAGCTGGAGCCGGAAGAACGCGCCGCCATGGGCATGTTTCTGGCTTTTCAATATCCGGTCGAAATTCCCGGGGTGGGCAATATGACCTTTCTGCGCACCGCCCTGAATTCTCAACGTAAATTGCGCGGCGAAGAGGAAATGTCGGCCAGCGATTTCCTGAAACTGGTCCGGGCCAAGGCCAAGGATCTGAAAATCGACGCCGATATGCTGAAACGCCCGGTGAATGTTGGCTTTTCCGGCGGGGAAAAGAAGCGCAACGAAATCCTGCAAATGGCTGTTTTGGAACCCAAAATGTGCATTTTGGATGAAACCGACAGCGGTCTGGATGTGGATGCGATGAAGCTGGTCGCCAGCGGCGTGAATGCGTTGCGCAGCGAGGGGCGTTCATTTCTGGTGATCACCCATTATCAGCGCCTGTTGGACCATATCAAACCGGATGTGGTGCATATCATGGCCAATGGCCGGATGGTCAAAACCGGCGGCCCTGATCTGGCGCTCGAGGTCGAACATAACGGCTATGCCGATCTGCTGGCGGAGATCGAGGGATGATGGAAGCGCGTGAACAGGCGGCGCAGCGGCTGGCCCGGATGGGTCTGCCCCAGCGCCGTGACGAGTATTGGAAATACACCCGCCCGGATCTGCTGACCTGCGAAGAGGTCGCTCCGGTGGCTATTTTCCCTGATGATGATCCGCTATTCGCCGGTATTGGGCAGCTGAAAATCACCTTTGTCGATGGGGTGTTTGACGCGGCATTGTCCGATGATCTGCAACTTGAAGGGGTCGAGATCAGCCAGCTGGCCGAGGCCGATGGTTGGGCCTCTGAGCTTTACGCGGTATTGGAAGAGCGCGGCCAGTCGCCGGTGCCCCGTCCGCTGGCGGCTTTGAATTCGGCCAAGGCGCAGCAGGGGGTCGCGATCCGCGTCACCGGTAAGGTTAGCAAGCCGATCAGCCTGAATTATCTCAGGAAATCCGAGACTTGTGACGCGATCTTACACCATCTGATCAAGTTGGAGCAGGGCGCGGAGCTGACGCTTTTGGAAAACGGCACCGGGGCGGCACGACTGAATACAGTGATGGAGGTTGATGTCGCCGATCAGGCCAGCTTCCACCACAACCGTGCTTTGGGCCGCGATATTCTGCGCCGCTCGGCCACGCATATTTTCGGGCGTCTGGGCCGGGAGAGCACGTTCAAATCCTTCACCATGACCGAAAACGGCCAGCTGACCCGCAACGAGGTGGTGCTGGAGCTGACCGGCGATGACGCCACCGCCCATGTCGCCGGCGCGGTGATGGGCGAGGGCAAGGATTTCTTGCAGGATGATACCATTTTTATCACCCATGACGCCGAAAATTGCGAGAGCCGTCAGGTGTTCAAAAAGGTGCTGCGCAACGGGGCGACCGGGGTGTTTCAGGGCAAGATTCTGGTGCAGCCTGGGGCTCAGAAAACCGATGGCTATCAGATGAGCCAATCGCTGCTGCTGGATGAAGACAGCCAGTATTTCGGCAAGCCCGAGCTGGAAATCTATGCCGATGACGTGCTGTGCAGCCATGGCTCGACCACCGGCGCGATTGATGACGAAGCGATGTTCTATCTGCGCTCGCGCGGGGTGTCTGTGCAGGATGCGCAGGATCTGTTGGTGCTGGCATTTCTGGACAAGGCGATTGAGGAAATCGAGGATGAAACCATCGCCGAGGATGTCCGCGAGCATATTTACAACGCCCTGAAACGCCGGCGCGCCTGAGATGTCGGTCAGCCGCGACATCGTGCAAAGCTACATCCGGCCCCGCCGGGTGATCCGCCGCCATCTGGCGCGGGGGGTGTCCGAAGGGCGATTGTTCGGCTTTTTGATGGTGGCCTGCGTACTGGTTTTCGTGGCACAATGGCCGCGCCTGTCGCGCGAAGCGTATTTTGACCCTTCCATCCCGTATGAGGGCCGCCGGGCCGCGGCGCTCTGGGCCTGGATCTTTGTCGCGCCGCTGTTGTTTTATCTGATCGCTTGGGTCAGCTATTTGCTGGCACGGATTTTTGGCGGACGGGGCAGCGCGATGGGCGCAAGGCTGGCGCTGTTCTGGGCCTTGCTGGTGGTGACTCCGCTGTGGCTGCTGCATGGCGCGGTGGCTGGTTTTATCGGCCCCGGCGTGCAGGCCAATGCGGTGGGGGCGGTGCTGTTGCTGGCCCTGTTCTGGGTGTGGATCAGCGGGCTGATTGAAACGCAAAAACGGGGGATGGATGAATGACGGGCTATGATGTTGCGCAAATCCGCCAGGATTTCCCGATTCTGGCCCGGCAGGTGCATGGCAAGCCGCTGGTCTATCTGGATAACGGCGCCTCGGCGCAAAAACCGCAGGTGGTGATTGATGCCGTTACCCGTGGTTACGCCCATGAATATGCCAATGTTCACAGGGGGTTGCATTACCTTTCTAATCTGGCCACCGATAAATACGAGGCCGTGCGGGGAACCGTTGCCCGGTTTCTGAATGTCGCCGACCCGGATGAGATCGTGCTGAATTCCGGTGCCACCGAGGGCATCAATCTGGTCGCCTATGGCTGGGCGATGCACAATTTGCAGCCCGGGGATGAGATCATCCTGTCGGTGATGGAGCATCACGCCAATATCGTGCCGTGGCATTTCCTGCGCGAGCGCATGGGGGTTGTGCTGAAATGGGTCGAGATCGACGCGCTGGGGGATCTGGATCCGCAAAGGGTGACAGATGCGATCAGCGATAAAACCCGGCTGATTGCGCTGACCCATATGTCCAATGTGCTGGGCACGGTGGTGGATGTGAAACCGATCTGCGCTGCGGCGCGGGAACGCGGGATTGCCACTTTGATTGATGGCTCGCAGGCGGCGGTGCATATGCCGGTGGATTTGGCCTCTCTGGGCTGCGATTTCTACCCGATCACCGGGCATAAGCTGTATGGCCCTTCGGGGTCGGGCGCGATTTATATCCGCCGCGAGCGTATGGCCGAGATGCGCCCCTTCATGGGCGGCGGTGATATGATCAGCGAAGTCAGCCAGACCGAAGTCAGTTATAACAAACCTCCGATGATGTTCGAAGCCGGCACGCCCGGCATTGTGCAGACCATCGGCTTTGGCGCGGCGCTGGATTATTTGATGGGGCTGGGTATGGGCCAGATCGCGGCGCATGAGCGGGTGTTGCGTGATTATGCTCGCGCGCGTCTTGACGGGCTGAACTGGTTGAATGTGCAGGGGCAATCGGCGAATAAGGGCGCGATTTTTTCCTTTACCATGGAGGGGGCGGCCCATGCGCATGATCTCTCGACCGTGCTGGATAAAAAGGGCGTGGCGGTGCGGGCCGGGCATCATTGTGCGCAGCCTTTGATGCAGCATTTGCAGGTGCCGGCGACGGCACGGGCGTCTTTTGGGCTTTATAACACGCAGGCTGAGGTGGATGCGCTGATTGAGGCGCTGGAGCTGTGCCACGAGTTGTTTGCCTGATTGAGAGGCTTTTGCACATAGTTTGCTAAGGTTCTTGCCCGGCTGATGGGCCGTCCTTAAGCTTGCCTGCCGCTAGTCAACCGGTAAAATCGTAGTGGATTTGATCTCTTCCATCGACAGCAAAGCGGTCACATTATAGATTTTCACCTCGGCAATCAGTGCCTGATAAAACGCATCATACGCTTTGGCATTCTTCACCCGCACCTTGAGGATATAGTCGATATCTCCGGCCAGACGGTGGGCCTCTAACACTTCAGGGCGGGCCTGCAGCACCTCTAAAAACTGCTTTTGCCAAGCCGCGTCATGCTCGCTGGTGCGCACCAGCACAAAGAAACACGCCTCCAGCCCCAGCGCTTCGGGGTCCAGCAAAACCGTCTGCCGGCCAATCACGCCGGCGCGCTTCATCTTGTTGATCCGGTTCCACACCGGGGTTTTGGAGGAACCGACCTTGCGGGCGATCTCATCCAGCGACAGCGCGGCATCCTGCTGCAACTGCGCCAAAATCTTGCGGTCCAGATCGTCCATGCCCGCCTAGCTCAGCTTTGCCAGAAAATCGGCCAGATGGGCGCGATCGGTTTCGCTCAGCTTTGCAGTTTTTGAACGAAACAGCGTGGCTTGGGATTTATGCACCACCCCATCGGCCAGCAATTTCAGATGGTTGGCTCGCAGAGTTTCACCGCTTGAGGTGATGTCGGCAATCGCTTCGGCGGTTTCGTGCTTCACCGTGCCTTCGGTCGCGCCCTGACTGTCGATCAGCTGGTAATCGGCCAGCCCCTGATCGCGCAGAAATTCCCGCACCAGCCGGTGATATTTGGTGGCAATGCGCATCCGAAAGCCGTGTTTGGCGCGAAAGGCGGCGGCGGCGGCGTCGAGGTCTTCGATCAGATCGACATCGACCCAGCATTTGGGCACCGCAATCACCAGATCGGCATGGCCAAATTCCATCCGGGCGATTTCCTGAACCTGAGTATCCCAGCCCGCCAGCTGTTCACGCACCAGATCAGAGCCCGTCACCCCCAGATGAATGCGCCCGGCCGCCAATTCACGCGGGATTTCCGAAGCCGACAACAGCACCAGATCCACCCCGCTGACACCGTCCACCGTCGCGGCATATTCGCGCTCGGACCCAGTGCGGCGCAGCGTCACGCCGCGTTTGCCGAACCAGTCAAAGGTTTTCTCCATCAGCCGCCCCTTGGAGGGCACCCCCAGTTTCAGCGTCATCTCTGTGCCTCCAGTTGCAGCGCCAGTTCCGGGCGGATCACCCCGCCCACGGCGGGAATGCTGCGCCCTTGCCCCAGCACCCGGCTGAGCGCATCATAGCGCCCGCCACTGGCTACCGCCGGTAGGTCGGGGCGGGTTTCGGCATAAAAGCCGAACACGAAGCCGGCATAATATTCCAGCGTGGTGCGGCCATAGGCGCCCTCGAAATCCAGATCGTCAACATTGACGCCCTTATCGGCCATTGCGTTCAGCCGCGCATCCATCATATCGACCGCGGGGCTGATGGCGGGCATGTCCACGGCAATGTCGCGCAACCGCTCCAGCGCGAAGGGGGATTTTTCGCGCAAATTCAGGATGTCATCCAGAATCAGCATCTCGGATTGGCCAATCGGCGGGGTCTGGGATTCGCTGCGCAAAGCGTTGATGCGGGCGCTGATTTCGTCGCGGCTGCGCAGGCCGATAAAGGGTTGCGCGGCGGCCATGGGATCATCGGCGGCCAGCAAAGCCTTGCGGCTGGGCGGAGTCGGCACCCGACCCGAGAACCGATCCAGCAGGCAGCGAAACCGGCGCGGATGCCAGATATGGCGCAGCAGGGCGGCTTTGCGCTGATCGCTGGTGTTCAGCCCGCCAATCGCGGCGATCAGAATGCCCATATCGCCGGTGGCGGCGCGTAAGGAAAGCGGCGCAAGCACTTGTTCAAAAAGGGAAAAGACTTCGGCATCAGCGGCGGGCGGGTTTGCACCGTCAAACAGCTCATAGCCAACCTGCATGAATTCGCTGGGGCGTGTGAGGTCTTCTTCCTGACGACGAAACACTTTGCCAGCATAGGTATAGCGCGCCGGCTCCTGCCCATGCGCCATATGCATCTGCACCACCGGCACGGTGAAATCGGGCCGCAGCATCTGTTCGCCGCGCAGCGCATCCGAGGTCATATAGGCCCGGGCGCGGATATCCTCGCCGTAAAGGTCCAGCAGCACTTTGGCCGGTTGCAGAATGTCGGTTTCAATCGCTTTGGCCCCGTGGCGTTCAAAAAACGCGACAAAATCGGTGCATTGGCGTTGAATGGCAGATTGCGGCCCCATCACTGATCCTCATCTGCCGGGCGGTAAAGCGCCAGCAGTTCGGTCACTTTGGTCAGCATCTCGGCGCGCGGCACCTGATATTGCGAGGGGCGGTTTTTCCATTCCTCCAGCGTGGCGTTTTCGGCGATTTTGGCCCCGAGGATCAGGTCCTTGATCTGGACCATGCCTTGTTCGTGTTCCTCGTCGCCTTCGATAATCGCCAGCGGCGCGTTGCGTTTGTCGGCATATTTCAACTGGTTGCCAAAGTTTTTCGGGTTGCCCAGATAAACCTCGGCCCGGATGCCAGCATTGCGAAGCTCGGCCACCATGGATTGATAATCGGCCATGCGGTTGCGATCCATCACCGTCACCACCACCGGGCCGAGCGATTTCTGCCGGATCAGCCCCTTGGCTTGCAAGGCGGCCAGCAACCGGTCCACCCCGATCGACACGCCAGTGGCTGGCACCGCCTGACCAGTGAAGCGTTTGACCAGATCATCATAGCGCCCGCCGGCGGCGACCGAGCCGAACTGGCGCACGCGCCCTTTTTCATCGGTGATCTCAAAAGTCAGCTCGGCCTCGTAAACCGGGCCGGTGTAATAGCCAAGGCCGCGCACTACCGAGGGATCAATCACGATCCGATCCGCGCCATAGCCCTGCGCCGCCAGCAAAGTGGCAATCTGCTCCAACTCGGCCACGCCCTCGGCTCCGATCTTGCTGTCGCCCACCGCGGCGCGCAGATTGGACAGGGTTTGCTCGGCGCTGTCGCCTTTGGAGGTCAAAAAGGCGATGACCGGTTCGGCTTGCGCTTCGCTCAGCCCCACGCCGTCAATATACGCCCCCGAAGCATCCAGCCGCCCTTTGCCCAACAGCGCCCGCACGCCGGCCTCGCCGACCTTGTCGAATTTGTCGATGCTGCGCAGCACGTTGTCGCGGGTGGTGCCTTCGGCCACGCCCATGACGTCAAGCACGCCATTGAGCACCTTGCGGTTGTTGATGCGGATGACATAATCGCCACGGGCAATGCCCAGGGTTTCCAGCGCATCCGACAGCATGGCGCAGTTTTCGGCATCGGCGGCCATCGAGGCACTGCCCACCGTATCGGCATCGCATTGGTAAAACTGCCGAAACCGCCCGGGGCCGGGTTTTTCATTGCGCCAGACCGGCCCCATCGCATAGCGCCGGTAAGGGGTGGGCAGATCATTGCGGTGCTGGGCATAGACCCGGGCCAGCGGCGCGGTCAGGTCATAGCGCAGCGCCAGCCAGTCTTTTTCTTCTTCCAGCCAGGCAAACACGCCTTCATTGGGTCGGTCGACATCGGGCAGGAATTTCCCTAGGGCTTCGACCGTTTCCACAGCGGAACTTTCCAGCGCCTCAAAGCCATAGCGATGGTAAACTGCGGCGATCCGGTCCAGCATGGTTTTGCGGATCGTGACCTCGTCGCTGAAATAATCGCGAAAGCCCTTGGGCGGCAGCGCCTTGGGGCGTGGTGTCTTTTTGGGTTTCTGGTTTCTGGCCATGGGGTGTTCCCTTTGGGTATGTCTGGCCAAGGCTTTACCCAAAGGCGCGGGCGGGGGCAAGGGAAGGGGCCGCATCTGGTCAGGGAAAAGCGGGGCCATGTGGCAAAGGGGTGCTGATGCGCCAGTGGGTTCTTGTGGAATGGGCATTTACCGTGTAGCATGGCAGGCATGAGCCAGAAAGAAATTACCCAACTGCAAGAGCAAGTCGCCTATCTGATCAAGACGGTCGACGATCTGTCCGATGTTGTCGCCCGTCAGGAGAAGGACATTGAGCTGCTCAATGATCGTGTGCGAATCCTGATGGAGCGCGAAGCCAGCCGCGAGGCTGAGGCCGGGGGCTCGGTGGTATTGAGTGATCAACGCCCGCCGCATTGGTAGGGTGCTTTTTAGGCGGTCTGCCAAGACTTCTGCTATAGCGTTTGACGAAATACCTGAGACATAGAGTATCACCTAACGCGTTGAAATCTTTGATTTCAGGCAGCGTTAGGGGATTCAGGTTTTTCGCATAACGCTTTAAACGTCATATAAGCCAAAGAACGCCGGGCTGCGCCTGCTTGGGTAGTCGCTGATGCCGGACCTATAGGTAGGCGTAGCCCGGCCTTGCGGCCGGGCGAAGCAGTGAGAAAGTGCGAAACGTCTGTCGGGACGCTTGCTTACCCAAACACCCGCTTGAAGATCGTATCGACATGCTTGGTATGATAGCCCAGATCGAACTTGTCCTCGATCTCTTCTTTGCTCAGCGCCGCCGTCACCTCGGCATCATTGAGCAGCTCGGTCATGAAATCCGCATCCTGTTCCCAGACCCGCATGGCGTTGCGCTGCACCATGCGATAGCTGTCCTCGCGGCTGACACCTGCCTGAGTCAGCGCCAGCAGCACCCGCTGCGAATGCACCAGACCGCGAAATTTATTCATATTCGCCAGCATGTTATCGGGGTAAATCACCAGCTTGTCAATCAGACCCGTCAGACGGGCCAGCGCGAAATCCAGCGTCACCGTGGTATCGGGGCCGATATTGCGTTCAACCGAAGAATGCGAGATGTCGCGCTCGTGCCACAGCACCACATTTTCCATCGCCGGCACCACGCTCATACGGATCAGCCGCGCCAGACCCGAGAGATTTTCGCTCAGCACCGGGTTGCGTTTATGCGGCATGGCGGAGGAGCCCTTTTGACCCTTCGAGAAAAATTCCTCGGCCTCTAAAACCTCGGTGCGTTGCATGTGGCGCACCTCAACCGCGATGTTTTCGATGCTGCTGCCGATCACCCCAAGGGTGGCGAAAAACGCCGCATGGCGATCACGCGGGATCACCTGGGTCGAAATCGGCTCGGGCAGCAGGCCCATTTGCTGGCAGACATGTTCCTCAACCGCCGGGTCGATATTGGCAAACGTGCCGACCGCGCCGGAAATCGCGCCGGTGGCAATTTCGGCCCGCGCAGTTTTCAGGCGGGTCAGGTTGCGGTCCATCTCGGCGTAGAAACGGGCAAAGGTCAGGCCCATGGTGGTGGGCTCGGCATGGATGCCGTGGCTGCGGCCGATGCGGATGGTCATTTTATGCTCAAGCGCCCGGCGTTTCAGCGCGGTCAGCAGCTTTTCCATGCCCTCGATCAGAATATCGCTGGCCTTGACCAGCTGCACGTTGAAGCAAGTATCCAGCACGTCTGAGCTGGTCATGCCCTGATGTACGAAACGGGCCTCGTCATTGCCGATGATCTCGGCCAGATGGGTGAGGAACGCGATCACGTCATGCTTGGTGACGGCCTCGATTTCGTCAATGCGGGCCACGTCAAATTCCACATCCTTGGCCTTCCAGACCGCATCGGCATTGGCCTGCGGGATCACGCCCAGCTTGGCCTGAGCATCGCAGGCATGGGCTTCGATTTCATACCAGATGCGAAATTTCGAGGCAGGAGACCAGATGGCGACCATTTCAGGGCGGGAATAGCGAGGGATCATAGCCGAAAAACCTTTGTCTAAGGGGCAGGGTAACAGATGCTTCATCTCTTAATCGGCTTGGGGGCGATCAGCAAGGGGCAGGGCGGCTTTGGGCTTGTTTCCCTGTCCGGGCTGAGGCACAAGCCGGGTATGGGGCAAGGTGACGGAGGAACCGGGATGCAAAAAATTGGTTGTCTGCATATGCGTATTTGGGATGGGCGCAACCATATGGGGGTGCCGGTTTTCGTGATGTATCCGGCGCAGGCTGAATTCGGTGATCTCAAGGTTGGAGCGCATCACATTCAGGCCGGGTTGAATGCGTTTGTGCAGGGCGGCAATTACCCGCTGGTGATCATATCCCATGATGCCGGAGGCAGCCGTCTGGATCATCTGGCGTTGGCGCAGCATCTGGCGGCGAGCGGCTTTGTGGTGGCGATGCCGGAACATTTCGGCAATCATGCGGATGACAATTTTCTGGACGGCAGCACCCGCAATCTGCAACTGCGCCCCTATCATCTGAGCCTGTGCATTGATGAGGTGGCGGAAAACGGCATTTTGGAGGGCTGTGTCAACCGCGATCAGGTGGCGGTGATTGGTCATGGCATGGGTGGAGCCGCCGGGCTGGCGCTGGCAGGGGGCAAGCTGTTCAACAAGCTGAATAAGCCCGTGCCGGTCAGCGCCGAGCCGCGTTTGCGGGCGTTGGTGGTGTTGGAGCCACAGCTTGTGTGTTTTCCCGAACACGCTCTGGCCGGAGTGGATGTGCCGCTGTTGGTGTATCAGCAGGGGCCGGGCGGGCCGTTGGATCAGATCCCGGATCAGGGCAAGCTGCGGCGCGGGATGTCGCAGGATGCGGGGTCGGATGGGTTTGATCGGCAGATGATGGGAGAGGTGACGGATTTTCTGCAAGGGGTGTATCAGAAAAGATTGGGCTAGGTTGCGATTAGGACGAGGAGTGTGAGAAAAACACTTTAAGTAGAATTAACCTTCTGTTAACCTTTGTTAACATTATTGGATTAGTTTTATGGAGGAGCTGTTTTGAAGCACTTTATAGCACTGGGAGTTGTGTGGTTGATGGCGTTATCTGGCGCTGAGGCGTGGGCGCAGTCTGTGACAGTTGCAGATCAACAGATGGATATTATGCAACGATTTAGGGCTCTTCAACAGACAGGTTCCCAAGCCAAAATCATAAAGGTTGCGTGTTGCAAAGTATGTCGCAAAGGCAAGGCTTGTGGTGACAGTTGTATCAGCCGGTCTTATACATGCAGAAAAGGCCCTGGGTGTGCCTGCGATGGCTAAGTGTTATTCCGGCTTTGTCTGCTTGCGCGCCATCGACCATGTGATGGGCAAACTTGCCAGATAGATCAGATCAACCAGCACCAGCATATGCCACGGAAACACCGATAGGATCACCAGCGCCAGCACCACCGCGGCAAACAACCAGAACTGGTGGCGGGGTTTGATGTTGAGGTATTTGATCGACAGCGTCGGCAACCGGCTGACCGCCAGCGCCCCGCAAATGATGATGTAAAAAGCAATCAACACCGGATAGTCGCCAATGCTTTTCCACCCCGACATGAACAAAAAGGCCGGTAAAAAGCCAAGGCAAGCCATGGCGGGGGCGGGAACCCCGACCAGAAAGCTTTTATCCACCGGGCGGTCTTCTTCTTCGAGCAACGCCACATTGAATCGCGCCAGCCGCATCATGCAGGCGATAGTGAAAATAATCAGCGCCAGCCAGCCCAGATTGTCAAATTCGCTGCCGGCAAAGAACATCAGATAGAGCAGGATCGTCGGCGCAATGCCGAAATTGAAGAAATCCGCCAGCGTATCCAGCTCGGCCCCGAACTGGCTGGCCGAGTTCAGCATCCGCGCCAGCTTGCCGTCAATCCCATCCAGCACCGCCGCCAGCATCAGCAGCCCCAGCGCATTGTGGAAATGCCCGGCAAAGCCCTCACGCACCGCCGTCAGACCGGCGCAGAGCGCGAAAATTGTCACGAAATTCGGGATAAACCGCCGCAGCGGCACGTTTCTGGCAGCGCGGTGGTTCAAATCCGGGTTCCTTTGCTGTTGGGGGTTGGATCGGCCAGATCGGCCAGCACGGTTTCCCCGGCCACGGCGGTCTGGCCCAGAATGACTTTGGGCTCTACCCCGATGGGCAAAAACACATCCAACCGGCTGCCAAAACGGATCAGGCCAAAGCGCTCGCCGGCTCTGACCTGATCTCCGACCGCGGTAAAACAGACAATGCGCCGCGCCACCAGCCCCGCGATCTGGATCACTCCGATCGAATGGCCGGCCCGGTTGGTGATGGTCAGGGCATTGCGCTCATTATGCTCACTGGCTTTGTCCAGCGAAGCATTGACGAATTTGCCCTTGTGATAATGGATCGCGGTAAATTCCCCATCCATCGGCGCCCGGTTCACATGGCAGTTAAACACATTCATGAACACCGACACCCGCACACGTTCTTGTGGGCCCAGCCCCATTTCCGCCGGAGGGATCACCTTGGTAATCAGGCTGATCACCCCATCGGCCGGCGACAGGACCAGCCCCTCTTGCTGCGGCACCGAGCGCACCGGGTTGCGGAAAAAATAATAGCACCAGATGGTCAGCACCAGACCGACCCAGAACAGCGGCATCCACAGCAGTCCCAGCAGGATTGAGATCACGGCAAAAATGCCAACAAATTTCAGCCCCTCAGGGTGCATCGGCACAGCGACAATTTTCAATGGGTTTGACATCTGGGGTCCGTCTGTTTGGTGTGGTGTTGATGGCGTGCGCCTGCTGGTAATTCAAACTGAAGGCTTTGGCAATGATTTGCCGCACTTGTCTGCCTCGGTTTTTATTGCTAGGCAGGGGCTATGACTGAAACTGCCACCCTGCGCTGTATTTGTAGACTCCGCTGAACACAGGGGTTCGGGCGGGGCAGTTCTTCATGGTTTTTCTTTTGTTTTGAACGCATCGCGCCGCAGCAAGCGCCCGGCCTGATAAGGATATTTAGGTTATGATCAAGCTTTACGACACCAAAACCCGGCAAAAGCGGGACTTCGTGCCGATTGATCCGCAAAATGTGCGGATGTATGTCTGTGGGCCGACGGTTTATGACCGCGCCCATATCGGCAATGCCCGCCCGGTGGTGGTGTTTGATGTGCTGAACCGGCTGTTGCGCCATGTCTATGGGGCCGATCATGTGACCTATGTGCGCAATTTCACCGATATTGACGACAAAATCATCGCGCGCGCCAATGAAACCGGCCAGCCGATTGCTCAGATCACCGGCCAGACCACCGGCTGGTTTCTGGATGATATGGCGGCGCTGGGGGCCAAAGAGCCCGACCAGATGCCGCGTGCCACCGACTATATCGCGCCAATGCTGACGATGATCGGCCAGCTGATCGAGTCCGGCCACGCCTATGCCGCGCAGGGCCATGTGCTGTTTGCGGTGGACAGCTATCAGGATTACGGTGCGCTGTCCGGGCGCTCGGTCAAGGATATGATTGCCGGCGCCCGGGTCGAAGTCGCCCCTTACAAGCGCAACCCGATGGATTTCATTTTGTGGAAGCCTTCGACCGAGGACCAACCCGGCTGGGACAGCCCTTGGGGCCGGGGCCGTCCGGGCTGGCATATTGAATGCTCGGCGATGTCTTATGAATTGCTCGGGGCCAGTTTTGACATTCATGGCGGCGGCAATGATCTGATGTTCCCGCATCACGAAAACGAAATTGCGCAAAGCTGCTGCGCCCATCCCGAGGGCGGCTTTGCCAATTACTGGCTGCATAACGAGATGTTGCAGGTCGAGGGCAAAAAGATGTCCAAATCGCTGGGCAATTTTTTCACGGTGCATGATCTGCTGCAAGGCCATGACGGCCAGCCGCCGGTGCCCGGAGAGGTGATCCGCTTTGTGTTCCTGTCCACCCATTACCGCAAGCCGATGGACTGGACCGCCAAAAAGCGCCGCGAGGCCGAGGCGACTTTGCGCAAATGGCGCGAGATGTGCCGGGATGTGGCGCCGAGCGAGGTTGCGCCCTCGGTTCTGGCGGCGCTGGCTGATGACATCAACACCGCCGGAGCGATTGCCGAATTGCACAAGCTGGCCGGGGCTGGGGATTGCGGCGCGCTGAAGGCGTCGGCGGCGTTGCTCGGGCTGTTGGAGGATGGGGCCGGCGATTGGCTGGCTGCGGTGGATGATGCGGGGCTGGCCGAGCTGGGCGAAAAACTGGGGCAGATGCGCCAGCAAGCGATGCAGAGCAAGGATTTCAGTCAGGTGGATCAGTTAAAAACCGCGCTGCTGGAGGCCGGAGTCCAAGTGCAAATGGGCAAGGACGGGGTCAAGCTGGTGGCTGGGGCTGACTTTGATGCGGCCAAGCTGCAGGGGTTGCTTTGAGGCTGTTGATAAGGGAGCATTCCTTTCGGTATGTCCCGCCCGGCCGTTAGGCCGGGCTGCGCCTGCCCAGGCAGGCGCAGCCCTCCGCTTTTTAATATAACTTAGCCTCTACAAAGGCTTACACGCCGTTCTTAACCAACCTTGATCCGCCGGGCTCAGCTCTGGCAACAGCAGCTCAAGGGTCTTGGCGTGATACGCATCCAGCCAATCGCGCTCTTCCCGGCTGAGCATCTCAGCCCTGATCAATCGCCGGTCAATCGGCACATAGGTCAGAGTCTCAAAACTGAGCATGGCGCGGTCATCCGCCCTCTCCAGCGCCGGAGCCTGTTGCACCACGATCAGGTTCTCAATGCGAATGCCAAACGCTTCCTCGCGGTAATAACCCGGCTCGTTCGACAGGATCATGCCCGGTTGCAGCGCCAGATGACTGGCCCGGGAAATCCGTTGCGGCCCCTCATGCACCGACAGATACGCCCCGACCCCATGCCCGGTGCCGTGGTCGTAATCCTGCCCCGCCAGCCACAGCGGGTAACGCGCCAAGCTATCCAGATCGCGCCCCGCAATGCCAACGGGAAACCGAGCGCGGGATATGGCAATCATGCCCTGTAACACCCGGGTAAAGCAGGTTTTTTCCAAATCCGAGACCGCGCCCACCGCAACGGTGCGGGTGATGTCGGTGGTGCCGTCAATATACTGACCGCCGCTGTCCACCAACAACAGCTCGTTCTGACCAAGGGCGCGGTTGGTTTGTTGATCCACCCGGTAATGGACGATCGCCCCGTTCAGGCCGCTGCCGCAGATGGTGTCAAAGCTGATGTCTCGCAACGCGTTGGTGTCGCGGCGAAATTGCTCAAGCTTTTGCACCACGTCGATCTCGGTTAACCCGCCTTGGCCGGCATGGTCATCCAGCCAATGCAAAAACCGCACCATCGCCGCCCCATCGCGCAAATGCGCCGCCCGCGCCCCGGCAATTTCCACCGGATTCTTGCAGGCTTTGGGCAGCAGGCAGGGGTCTTGGCCGCGGGTCAGGGTCAGCTTGTGCTCCGCATCGCTGGCCAGCTGTTGCAGATGTTGCCAGATCGCCAGCGGGGTCACTGTGGGGTCGAGCTGAATGCTCTGATCCCGGCAGCTTTGGCCAAGATGTTCCAGAAGCGAGTCAATCGGGTGCAGGCGCACCGTTTCCCCCAGATGCGCCACTACTTGCGGATCGGCGGGGGCGTTGGTGAAAAAATCCACCTGATCGGGGCTGCGAAACAGGGCAAAACCCTGCACCACCGGGTTGCGGGCAATGTCGCTGCCACGGATGTTCAGCAGCCAACAGATCGAATCCGGCAGGCTGAGGATGGTCGCGTTGCACCCCTGTTTTTGCAGGGTCTGGCTGATCTGTTGGTATTTCTGCGCTGCGCTCTGGCCGGCATAGGCTTCGGGCTGAATGCGCATCGGCATTTTTGGGCGCTCGGGTTGGTCCTCCCAGATATCATCCACAAGATTGTGTAATGATTTCAATGTAATGCCGGTGTTTTTTAAACTAGCTTCCATCTGTTCGACCTGGGCAACCGTGTGCAGCCAGGCATCAAACCCAACCACGCCGCCACCCGCCAGAGCCTGTTTCAACCAGTCCACCAGCGATGTTTCCGGCCAATCCACCGGGGTGAAATGCGCCAAGTCGATCTGAGATTTCACCTGCGTGCGATAGCGCCCATCCACGAACACGCCCGCCCGATCCTGCAAGGCGGCACAGAACCCCGCCGAGCCGGTGAACCCGGTCAGCCAGGCCAGACGGGCGTCATGATCGGCGACATATTCGCCTTGATGTGCATCGGCACGCGGCACCAAAAAGCCATCCAGATGATGTTTGGCCATCTGCTTGCGCAGCCGCGCCAGCCGCTTGGGGCCGGTTTCGGGCGATGTGACCACCTCGAATGTCTGAAACAAATCTCTGCCCCTTATACGTGTAATATCAGGCTGTTAGCTTGCTTTGCTCAACCCCATCACCCGGGCCCGGGCGCGGGGGTCGCTGTCAAACAAGGCCGCCAGCTGTTCGGTCATCGCCCCGGCCAGCTGTTCAACATCGGTGATGGTGACGGCGCGCTCATAATAGCGGGTGACGTCATGGCCGATGCCAATCGCCAGCAATTCAACCGCATCGCGGCGCTCGACCAGAGCAATCACATCGCGCAGATGTTTTTCCAGATAATTGGCCGGGTTGACCGACAGCGTGCTGTCATCCACCGGTGCTCCGTCTGAAATCACCATCAAAATTTTGCGCGCCTCAGGCCGGAGCAACATGCGCCGATGCGCCCATTCCAGCGCCTCGCCGTCGATGTTTTCCTTCAACAGCCCCTCTTTCATCATCAGCCCCAGATTGGGCCGCACCCGGCGCCACGGGGCGGCGGCGGGTTTGTAGATGATGTGACGCAGATCGTTCAGCCGCCCGGGGATTTGCTGCCGCCCGGCATTGAGCCATTTTTCCCGGCTCTGCCCGCCCTTCCACGCCTTGGTGGTGAAGCCCAGAATTTCGACCTTGACCTGACAGCGCTCCAGCGTGCGGGCCAGCACATCGGCGCAAATCGCCGCGATCGAGATCGGACGCCCGCGCATCGAGCCGGAATTGTCGATCAGCAATGTCACCACCGTATCGCGGAATTCGGTATCCTTTTCCTGCTTGAACGACAGCGGCGTGGTCGGGTTCGCCACCACCCGCGCCAGACGCCCGGCATCCAGTATCCCTTCTTCCAGATCAAATTCCCAGGAGCGGTTTTGCTGGGCCTGCAAGCGGCGCATCAGCTTGTTGGCCAGCCGCGAGACCGCGCCTTTCAGCGGTTCCAGCTGTTGATCGAGATAGGCCCGCAGCCGTTCCAGCTCGGCCGGGTCGGCCAGATCTTCGGCGTTGACCTCTTCGTCAAAATCAGAGCAATAAACCGTGTAATTCGGATCAGCCTCCGAAACCGGGGCCGGGGCAGGCGGGTCGCTGGACGGATCGCCTTCGGGCAGCTGCGCCTCGTCGCCCTCATCGCGTTCGGCGCTGTCATCCATCGAGACCTCGGCCTGCGCCGCATCCTGTTGCTCGTCCTGAGACTGCTCGGGATCGGCCTCTTCCTGAGGCTGCTCTTCTTCGCTGCCCTGACTGTCGGGGTTGTCCTGTTCTTCCTGATTTTCTTCGGAGCCCTCATCGGCATCGTCATCTTCGGCATCCGGGTCATCGCCCAACTGGTCGCCATAGCCCAGATCGGCGATCAGCTGGCGGGCAAAGCGGGCGAATTCGGCCTGATCGGCCAGCGCCTGTTGCAGATGCTCCAAAGTGCCGCCGGCCTGTTCCGTAATTGTGTCCTGCCAGAGATTGATCAGATTTTGCGCCGGGGCGGGCAGGGGGCGACCGGTGGCCAGCTGGCGCAGCAGATAACCGGCGGCTTCGGGCAGGGGGGCATCGTTTTGATCGGTCAAAGCCCCATAGCCGCGATTTTCGGCCTCGACCGCGATTTTGGCGTCGATATTGCTGAGCGCCCCGGGCATGGCGCGCCCGCCCAAGGCTTCGCAGCGGGCATGTTCCATCGCCTGATAGATGTTGCGGGCCAGCTCGCCCTCGGGGGCATAGCGGGCATGGGTGGCGGCATCGTGATGCTTGTGACGCAGGGCCAAAGCATCGGCGGTGCCGCGGGCCAGCAGCACTTCGTCGCGGGTCATCTTGCGGCTGATCTGGGGCAGGCGCATCGCCTGATCATTGGCCCCGGAGGGATCAACCGTAAAGCTGACTGACAGCTCGGGATCATCGGCGATCACCTTGGTGGCTTCGGCCAGCGCCTTTTTAAACGGCTCGGCGGGGTTGTCGGTGGGTTTGGTCATACCAGACATCCTTTCAGCGGGCTTGCCCGCCTGTGATCACCCCAAGCTCAGGCTGGCGGCGCTTTCCGGCAGCTCTTCGTCGAAACATTTCTGATACAGCTCGGCCACCATCTGGCGTTCAAGCTCGTCACATTTGTTCAGGAAAGACAGCCGGAAGGCAAAGCCGATATTGCGGAAAATCGTCGCATTCTGTGCCCAGTTGATCACGGTGCGCGGGCTCATCACCGTCGACAGATCGCCATTCATAAAGGCGGTGCGGGTCAGATCGGCAACGGTGACCATCTGGCCGATAGTTTTGCGGCCCTCTTCGGTGTTGTAAATCGGGTTTTTCGACAGCACGATGGCGCTTTCGGCATCATGCGATAGATAGTTAAGCGTCGAGACCAGCGACCAACGGTCCATCTGCGCCTGGTTGATCTGCTGGGTGCCGTGATAAAGCCCGGTGGTATCGCCCAGCCCGACCGTGTTCGAGGTGGCAAACAGCCGGAATGAGGGGTGCGGGGTGATGACTTCGTCCTGATCCATCAGGGTCAGCTTGCCGTCATGTTCCAGCACGCGCTGGATCACAAACATCACATCGGCCCGGCCGGCATCATATTCGTCAAACACGATCGCGGTGTTGCTGCGCAGGGCGGCGGGCAGGATTCCTTCTTGGAATTCAGTGATTTGTTTGCCGTCTTTCAGCTTGATCGCATCCTTGCCGATCAGGTCGATGCGCGAAATGTGGCTGTCCAGATTGACCCGCACACAGGGCCAGTTCAGCCGCGCCGCCACCTGTTCGATATGGGTAGATTTGCCGGTGCCGTGATAGCCCTGAATGATCACCCGCCGGTTATGGGAAAACCCGGCCAGAATCGCCAGAGTGGTCTCTGGGTCGAACTTATAGGTTGGGTCCAGATCGGGCACGCGCTCTGTGCGCTCTTCGAACCCTTTGACGACCATATCTGTATCAACGCCAAAGACTTCGCGAACAGAGATATCTTCGGTGGGCTTTTCGGTCTTACTCATTTTTATCGTCCGCTTTGTTTGGGGTGTTGCAAGGTTTGAATAACTTGGTGCAACATTTCCGGGCGCGGCGCAAGCCGGGCGGGGCGAAATTGTCGAAAATGATCCGGGTCGCAGCGCCGCGGGGGCGCTGCCGCAACCGGGCTATTTGCTGAAATGGCGGCTGGCTTTGATCTGATCCCAGGCCCAGACCACCTGTTGCAGCTGCTCTTCCTGCGAACGATCCCCACCATTCAGATCCGGGTGCATCACCTTGATCAGCTTCTTGTAAGCCTTGCGCACCTCGGTTTTGGTCCAATGATCCTTGGCTTCCAAAATCTCGATCGCCTTGCGCTCGGTCGGGGGCAGCTTGCGGGTGCCGGTGATGGATTTGCCCGGATTCTGGGTGGCGTTGGCCCCCAGAACCTGATGCGGATCATCCACACCAAGCCGGGCCCAGGCGCGCTCTTCCTCGGTTTTTTTGAACGGCTTGGTTTCGCGCTCCCACACCCGGTCTTTGTCCATCTGCTGGGAAATGGCCTCTTCGCCGGTGCCGTCAAAGAAATTCCATTTCAGATTATATTCGCGCACATGAGTTTTGCAAAACCACAGATAATCATCCACCGCATCGGGGGAACGCGGGGCGCGGTATTTGCCGGCCTCGTTGCAGCCCTCATGCTCGCAACGCCGGGTCGAGGTGTCAAACGCCCCCGACATCCCACGCCGCCCGCGGGTGCGTTTCTTTTTGTCCGCAGACACTGATATATCAAATCCAAAGGGATCGGGTTTTTTCATTGTCACACCTTTTCGACTCAGGCGGCAGAGTTTAGCGTGATCTGCGCCGTATTGAAGGGGGGAAATGAAAAATGTTGGTGGAAGAGCAGATTATTGACAGTCTGACCAGCGCCTTTGCGCCGGTGGAGCTGCGGGTGATCAATGAAAGTGCGCAGCATGCCGGGCATGCCGGTCATGATGGCAGCAATGAGAGCCATTTTCGGGTGATCATCCGCGCCCCGGCCTTTGCTGAAATGAGCCGCATCGCCCGCCACCGCGCCATTCACGCCGCATTGGGGGCCGAGCTGGTCGGGTGCATCCATGCGCTGGCGCTTGAGGTCAGCGGTTAGGGGCGTGGGGGCAGGCTCCGCAGAGGGGGCTCTGCGGGGTGGCCTGTTATTGATCGTGATCGGAATAGGCCGTGCGCCGGGGCGGCATGGCTGTGCCGTGATCAGTGGCCGGGCCCAGACGCGGGCTGGCTGTAACCTTTTCATCCGAAACCGCTGAATGATGCTGCGGGTCGGTGGCGTATCGCGTGGCTTGCGGCGCGGGGGCGTGTGGCGCGGGGGCGTGTGGCTGCACTTCGGCATGCGGCACCTCCGCTGTTTCGACCGGATCAGCAACCGCCACAGCACGGCGAAACACCAGCATGTTCTGCATTTTTGTGCTGTGCTTGCCCCAGCCTTTGCGTTCATCCATCGGTAGGCTGTCGCTGCGCAGATATTCCCAGCCCTCGGTCGCCAGATCGTTCATGGCCACAGTCAAAGCATGGGCAAACCGGGCTTCGTTGGTCTTTATGCCTTTGGCTTTCAGCCCCTTTGTCGGGGCGGGGATCACTTTGTATTCAAACATGCTCATTTTGATTCTCGTGGTTGGTAAGCTGTCTTTTTAACAAATATCCGGTTTTTGTCCCAGCCCAAGCGGTGGGTTGCCGCAATTTTGCCGCCATCTGTGGTGCGAATGCCCATAAAATGCTGGCGCGGGGCGGTGTTGATGCGAGTGAGTTTCAATTACATTAGAATTATTCTAAATTTACTTTACATCGCCGCACGGCCTTGCTATACCGAAATCACCAACAAAATGGCCGTATTTGCCCCGGATGGGGACGGCCCGATGACCAACCCAACCAGCCCTCAAAAGGAGCCAGTTATGAATCTGAACAAAAAAGTCGCCGATGCGCTGAACCAACAAATCAATAGCGAGCTGAAAGCCTCGTATGAATATCTGGCCATGGCCGCATATTTTGAATCGGTCGATCTGCCGGGCTTTGCCAAATGGTTCCGGGCGCATTCGGTCGAAGAAACCGGCCATGCCATGCGGATTTTCGATTTCGTCAACCGTCGTGGTGGCCGGGTCGAGTTGACCGCGATTGAGCAGCCCCGGGTTGAGTATGACAGTGCCGAAGATGTGATGCAGACCGCGCTGGCCATGGAGCGGGTTGTGACCAGCCAGATCCACGCGCTGTTTGAAATCGCCATGGCAGAAAAAGAATATGGCACGCAGAACATGCTGCAATGGTTCCTGGAAGAGCAGGTAGAAGAAGAAGACCTGTTCAGCTCGACTCTGGCACAGGTGCAGGCGGCCGAAGCCAAGCCTTGGAACCTGATGATGCTGGACAAGCAGCTGGGTCAGCGCACCGAATAAGCGCGGCGTATCTGCCAAATTAAGCGCGGCGTATCTGCCAAATAGAGTTTACGCATTCCCCCGCTCGGCTGAAATGGCTGGGCGGGGTTTTTTGTTTTGGGGCTGTGAGGAAAAGTTTCGGAACATGCCCCTTCAAACCGTCCCGCCCGGCCGATAGGCCGTCCTTAAGCTTGCCTGCCCCCCGGCTAGGCGCATTCTACCCAGACAGGCACCGCCCGGCGTTTGCCACATTTTTCGCCGTTTAGCAGAGGTCTTTCCTCAAGCCCCTAACGATCCCGGATAATTTCCTGCGCCGCATTATGGCCCGGAGCCCCGGTGACTCCGCCACCCGGATGGGTGCCTGATCCGCACATATAAAGCCCCTTGATCGGGCTGCGGTAATTGCCATAGCCCAAAACCGGCCGCGCCGAGAACATCTGATCCAGCGACAAAGCACCATGCATGATGTCGCCCCGGCTCAGCCCGAATACCCGCTCCAGATCAAGCGGGCTGAGGATTTGCCGCCCCAGCACGCTGGCCTTGAACCCGGGGGCGTGTTTTTCCACCGTATCCAGAATCAAATCCGCCGCCGCTTCCCGGTGCTGATCCCAATCCAGATCGGGGTCAAACTGCTGGCAGAACAGGCTGGCCACATGTTTGCCCTCAGGTGCCAGAGTGTCATCCAGCAGCGAGGGAATCAGCATTTCGACAATCGGCGCTTTGGCATAGCCGAATTGTTTAGCATCGCGATAGGCTTGGTCGATGTAATCCATGGTCGGGGCAATGACGATGCCGCCGGTCAGGTGGTTTTCCGTGGCGCGGGGCTGTTGCAGGCAGCTAAATTGCGGCAAGCGATCCAGCGCCACATTCATCCGAAACGTGCCCGAGCCGTTTTTGTAATGGCTGATCCGGCGGGCGAAGTCTTCGGGCAGATGTTTGCGCTCGACCAGCTTTTGAAACAACAGATGCGGGTTCAGGTTCGAGACAATGGTTTTGGCGCGAATCTGTTCGCCATTTTCCAGCTCGACCCCATAGGCACGCCCCCTCTCAACCAGCACCCGGGCCACCGGCGCATCGGTGCGGATCTCGACCCCTTTGGCACGGGCGGATTTCGCCATCGCTTGCGTGATCGCCCCCATACCGCCAATCGCGTGGCCCCATACACCGCGCTCGCCATTGACCTCGCCAAAGGCGTGATGCATCAGCACATAGGCCGAACCCGGGGTCTGGCTGTCGGCATAATTGCCCACCACCCCGTCAAAGGCAAAGGCCCCGCGCACATAGTCGTTTTCAAAATAGGGGGCCAGAAAATCCGCCACCGATTTTGTGAAAATATCCATCACGATGCGCTGATCTTCGATTGGCAATTTGCGCAGGCGGTTGCCAAATTGTGCGGCCTTGAAAATGTCGCGCCAGCCGCCGCCCGGGGTGGGGGGGCTCTGTAGCAGATAATCGCGGATCAGATCGGCGACCATGGTGATGTCGCGGAAATAACGGGGCAGGGCGCGGGCGTCATGTTCGGAAAAGTGGGCGATTTCGGTCGTCAGATCGTCGCCATGCAAAAACGCCAGAAAATCGCCGTTCTCATGCGGCCACAGATTGTTCACCGGCCGCTTGATGATCTTGAGCCCATGGGCATGCAGATCGAGATCGGCAATCACTTTGGGGTTCAGCAGACTGACCGTATAAGAGGCAACCGAGTTCCTGAATCCGGGGTGAAACTCCTCGGTCACCGCCGCGCCGCCCACCACCGCGCGGCGCTCCAGCACCAGCACCGATTTGCCGGCCATCGCCAGATAATTGGCACAAACCAACCCGTTATGACCGCCACCGATGAGGATCACATCGGCCATGGCGTTAACCTTTCAGCCGGGCGGAGATGATCTGATTGACCACCTTGGGGTTGGCCTTGCCGCCGGTGGCTTTCATCACCTGACCCACGAACCAGCCCGCCAGTTTCGGATTGTCGCGGGCCTTGTCGACCTGAGCGGGGTTGGCGGCCATGATCTCATCCACTGCGGCCTCGATCGCGCCGGTATCGGTGACCTGCTTCATGCCGCGCTCTTCGACGATTTTCACCGGATCGCCGCCCTCGGTATAGACGATCTCGAACAGCTCCTTGGCGATCTTGCCGCTGATTTCATCCTTTGAAATCAAGCCGATAATCGCCGAAAGCTGATCGGCTGATACCGGGCTTTCACTGATGCCCAGATCGTCTTTTTTCAAACGGCCAAACAATTCGTTGATCACCCAATTCGCCGCCAGCTTGCCATTGCTGTTTTGCGCCACCTGCTCGAAATAATGCGCATTGGCGACATCGGCGGTCAGCACGCTGGCATCATAATCCGACAGGCCAAAATCAGCGATGAAGCGGGCTTTCTTTTCGTCCGGCAGCTCGGGTAGATTGGCGGCGATGTTGTCGACCCAATCCTGCTTAATGGTTAATGGCAACAGATCGGGGCAGGGGAAATAGCGGTAATCATGCGCTTCTTCCTTGGAGCGCATCGAGCGGGTCTCGTTCTTGTCCGGGTCATAGAGCCGGGTTTCCTGATTGACCGTGCCGCCATCCTCGATAATGGCGATCTGGCGCCGGGCTTCATATTCAATCGCCGCCTGCATGAAGCGCATCGAGTTCATGTTCTTGATCTCGCAACGGGTGCCCAGATGTTTGAAATCGCCGGTTTCGCGGTAACGCTCGTAATCGCCGGGGCGGCAGACCGAAACATTGACATCGGCGCGCAAATTGCCGTTTTGCATATTGCCCTCGCAAGTGCCCAGATAGCGCATGATCTGACGGATCTTGCTGACATAGGCGGCGGCCTCTTCGGGGCCGCGGATGTCGGGGCGGCTGACGATCTCCATCAGGGCCACGCCGGTGCGGTTCAGATCGACGAAAGACATGTTCGGGTCCATGTCATGGATGGATTTGCCCGCGTCCTGTTCCAGATGGATACGCTCGACCCGTACCAGACGGGCGATGCCTTCGCCCATTTCCACCAGCACCTGACCTTCGCCGACAATCGGATGGTAAAGCTGCGAGATCTGATAGCCCTGGGGCAGGTCTGGGTAGAAATAGTTTTTGCGATCAAACGCGGAATAAAGGTTGATGTCGGCCCGCAGCCCCAGCCCGGTGCGCACCGCCTGTTCCACGCAGAATTCGTTGATCACCGGCAACATCCCGGGCATGGCAGCATCGACGAAAGCGACATTGGCGTTGGGCTCGGCCCCGAATTGGGTGGACGCGCCCGAAAACAGCTTGGCGTTGGAAGAGACCTGCGCATGCACTTCAAGCCCGATGACCAATTCCCAGTCATGTTTGGCCCCCGCAATGGTTTTGGGTTTGGGCGGGTCGTATTTCAGATCAAGCATAGCAGTTCCATCCGGGAGTTGGTTGTTATCCGCTTTCTATGGCAGGGCCGCGCAAGGGGCAAGAGGGGCGCGGCGCAAAAGCAGGGGCAAAATGGAAAAGCGCCACCCGTCATGGCAACGGGCGGCGCTGTGTCGAATCAGGTGTGGCCTGTGTTATTTCTTGGCCGGAGCCGCCGGCAGCACCGGAACCGGCAGCGCGTCATAGGCTTTGGTAAAGCCGGTCAGCGACAGTTTCAGGTTCACTTTCTGATCGGGCGCGATGATCGGCACGATGGTCACGCTGGCGCCGGCGCCTTTCTTGAAGCTCAGCACATCAGCCGCAGAAAAGCCGATCCGGGAAAAACAGCCATCCGCCGCGCACCAGGTAAAGCGGTAACGCCGCTTGGGTCCGCCATCGACGGTGATGGTCAGTTGCTCGGTCAGCAGGGTCTCCAGCGGAGTCGCGACTAGGGCGCCCGAGGCAAATTTTTGCCCCTTTGGCAGCTTGAACATGTTGAATTCAGCCACCCCATTGCCCTTTTCATCCTTGAGCAGCTGGTAAAGCTTGCATGGCTCCTGCTGGCCTTCTTCGACCCGCACGCATTGCATTTGCCAATCGCCATGGGTTTCGCGCACATAACTGGAGCCGGGGCCGTTGGGGTCGACCACATCCTGACCGCCATCCAACCCAAGAACATTGTCATCGGTTTGATCGGCGGGCTGTGCCTGATCCGCAGACTGGGCCTGATCAGCAACAACGGCGGCGGGCGGCTGCACAGGAGCTCCCTGCGCAGGCGCAGCAGTTTGTGCAAAAGCCGGGGCGCTGAAAGTTGCAAAAGATGTGATTGTTAAAAGCGTTAGGTAATTGGCCATGTTCTATCCATACGTTATCAGAGTCATGTTGCGCCGCTTCTAGCATGGCCAAGGCAGGTTGTCAGGTGCGATTTGCTACGATGGGCGCAGTTAATGCCGATTTCTGCCAGCGGTTCGGTCCGTGTCGCATTTGGCGCGGTCGCTGAACGGCGAGCATCGCAGTGGCAAATCGTTGACAATCGCGGGTAGGGCTGGCACTGTTGCTGCATAATAAACAATCAGGCGAAATGGCCTGCGAAAATGGGCAGTTACAGGATGTTTCAGGCATTGTCCCTCACTTGGGTTGTGCGCCGATGCGTATAACCGCGGTCACATGTGTGAAAAACGAAGGCCCGTTCCTGTTGGAATGGATCGCCTTTAACCGTGTTGTCGGGGTGACGGATTTTCTGTTTTACTCCAATGATTGCACAGACGGCACCGATCTGCTGCTGGATGCGCTGTCGGAACGCGGCATCGTTTGTCATCTGCCCAACCCAGCCAAGGGGCGCAATTATCAGATGGAGGCGCTGAAGGATGCGCCCAAACAGCCCGTGGTGCAAAAGGCCGATTGGGTGTGGGTTGCCGATGTGGACGAGTTCATCAACATCCATATCGGCCGTGGCACCTTGCCCGAGCTGATCGAGGCTTGCGACACTCCTGACGCCATTTCGGTGATGTTTCAGTTTTTTGCCAATTGTGATGTCGAGGAATTTCGCGACGAGCCGGTGATCGGGCAGTTCCTGAAATCGCACAACCCCGACCTGTGGTGCGATCAGACGGCGCAGGAGGTCAAAACCCTGTTCCGCACGGGTTTTCCGGCGCAGTATTGGGGGGCGCACCGTCCGTTTTTGAAAAAAGGTCTGAAAAAGGGCGAGCGCCCAGATTGGCGCGACGGGTCGGGCCGTGGGGTGCCGTTCAAGTTCAAAATCGCTGCCAATAAGCGGCGCATCCGCAAATTTCCTGCCGCCGGGGCGCGCAAATTTGCCACGCTGAACCATTACGCCCTGCGCTCGCTGGATAGCTATCTGGTGAAAAATGACCGGGGTGATGTGAACCGAGAAAATCGCAATTTCGACGACAGCTATTGGCGGATGCGCAATGATGATGGCTATTTCGACGATTCCATCCTGCGCTATATGCCGCGGTTGCAAGCCGAGTTGACGAAACTGAAATCCGATCAGACCATCGCCGATCTGCATGATCTTTGCGTCAAACGTCACCGTGAGACTCTGGTGCGGCTGATGCAGGATGCCGATTATGTTGCCCTGCGCAACAGGCTGCGGGGCAGCTCCAAACTGTCTCCGCCAGAGTTAGATGTTATCAAGGCCATGTCATGACCCCTGCAATCCCCACCGATCTGAAAGTCATCAATCTGGGCCTGCCCAAATCCGGCACCACCACGCTGGGCGAGGCGCTCAAACGCGCCGGTTTCAAAGTGGCCGATTGGAAAATCCGCCCGCATCAGACCGAAAACAAGCTGATCCGGCGCTGTTTTGTCGGTAAGCTGATGTATCAGGCTTATTTCGAATGCGGCGATCCGCTGGCGATGATGGGCGAATTCAACGCTTTTACCGAAATCGACATCATCCGCGAGGGGCTCAATCTGTGGCCGCAAACCGATTGGGGGCTGTTGTCGGCGATCCAGAAACACCACCCGGGCGCGAAATTCATCCTGACCCATCGCGATGCGCAAAAGCTGTCGGATTCGATGCAGCGCTGGTCCAATCTGGGGCGTCACCGTTTGCCGGTCAACGCCATTCCCGGCCTGCCCGAGGGCTATGGCGCAACCCATCAGGAACGCATCCGCTGGATCCGTTCTCATAACAGCTTTTGTCGCAAAGTATTTGAAAACGCAGATAATTTTCTGGAATATGACGTCGAGGATAAAGACGCCAAAGATAAAATATCGGCCTTTCTCGGGGTCGAGCTGCCATGGTGGGGCATTGCCAATGCCAACCCGAAACAGGGGGCGAAGTGATGCGTATTTTTATCCATATCGGGCTGGAGCATTGCGGCGCGCAGCGTTTGCAGCAGGTGCTGGAGGATAAGCGCGGTCAGCTGGCCGGCAAAGGCGTTCTGTTTGCCAAAAGCCCCGGGGGCAAAAATCACACAAGGCTGTTCATGGCTGCGCTGGACCCCGATCACATTGATCCGCTGCGCTTTGTGCGCGGCTTTGCCGATCCCGGCAAACAGGCGGCGTTGCGCAGTGCGGTGATGCAGGATTTGTCGGCTGAAATCGCCCGGGTGCAGCCGCAGACGCTGATCTTGTCGGCGGTGCAGTTTTCCACAGGACTGGTGACGGACAGCGAATTGCAGCGGCTGCACGACCTGCTGCGCCCGCTTTCCGATGACATCCGCATTGTCGCGCATCTGGACGAGCAAGCCCGGGTGTTTTTCCAGCATTATGCCGAGCAAATCCTAGCCGGGCGCACGCAGCCTGCGAGCCAAGAGCTGGGCCTTGCGCACAGCAAGAACTGGCGTGAAGAGGCGCTGAAAATGCGCCATCCGGCCCGGCCCGCGGTTAATGATTTCCCCGAGCTTCAGGCGCCGCCATTCTGGCTGGATTATGCCGCTTTGACCCGGCATTGGCAGAGCGTGTTTGGGGCCGATAAGGTGATTTTGCGTTCTTATGACCCGGCGCTGTTTGCTTCGGAAAAGGTGACGGATGAAATCCGCCAATGCTTTGATATTCAAGACAACATCGGCAAAGCACAGCCCCAGACGCCCGGGGCGCAGCCCTCAGCCGCAAGCCTGACGCGCGGGCGTCAGATGAACCTTGCCATGGGCAAATTGCTGCAAAACGGGATGCGCATTCCGCGCCGGTTGTGGCGTCAATTGGTGCGCGAAACCGCCATTGCCGGTCCGCCGCTTGACCCGGCCAATTTTGCGGCCCTGTCCAAGCTGTTTGAGGCCGATAACAAAGTGCTGATCAAACAGCATCCGGGACTGAAGGCAGACTGTCTGATGGCGGCACCGGCCAAGGAGGACTATATCGAGGCTGACCCGGAATTCGGCTTTCGCGCCAGCCAGTATCTGGCAGCTTTCATGCCCCGGCTGCAACGCGCTAACCGCGATGCGGTGGCGGCGGCTAAAGCTCCGGCACCGCCGGATCAGCCGCTGTCGCCCTCGGCGCAGAAACTAATGGGCCCGCAGGCTCTGGCCAATTTCAACCGCATGAAAAACGGCCCCTTCGCCCCGCATAACCGCCTCGGGCGGGTGGATGAACGGGCGGAAAACCCCGCTTATGAACCGATCACGCCGCGCCAACTGAAAAAAGGCAGCAGCGGCGTTGTGGTGGTGGGCTGTATGAAAAACGAAGGGCCCTATATTCTGGAATGGATCGCCTATCATCGGGCGATCGGGGTCGATAATTTCCTGATCTACACCAATGATTGCAGCGATGGCACCAGCGAAATCCTGAACCGTTTGCAGGAAATGGGCATCGTGCAGCACCGTAATAATGATGTCTGGAAGGGGAAATCTCCGCAGCAACACGCGCTGAACATGTCGCTACACGAAGATATGGTGAAACAGGCCGACTGGATTGCTCATATCGACGTGGATGAGTTCATGAATATTCGCTGCGGCAATGGCACGCTGGAGGATTTGTTTGAACGCATCCCGCAGGCAACGGCGCTGGCGATGACATGGCGGTTGTTTGGCCATAATGGGGTGCAGCGGCTGGACAATGATCGCCTGGTGATCGAGCAATTTGACCATGCCGCGCCCAAATTCTGCCCCAAGCCGCATACGGTTTGGGGGTTCAAGACCATGTTCAAAAATGATGGGGCTTATGCGAAATACAGCTGCCACCGGCCCAACAAGCTGTTTGATCATGCGCGCGAGCGGGTGAATTGGGTGAATGGCTCGGGGCTGCCAATGGGGCAGGAGGTTAGCGAAAAGGGGTGGCGCAGCTCAAAGGCGACGATCGGCTATGATCTGATCCAGCTGAACCATTACGCGCTGCGCTCGGCCGAAAGCTATCTGATCAAACGCCAGCGGGGGCGGGCGCTGCATGTGGATCGCTCGATCGGCATCAATTACTGGGTGCGGATGGATTGGAATGACTGCAAGGATATCACCATTCAGCGCAACATCCCCCGCACCCGGGCGGAAATGGCGCGGCTGTTGCAGGATGACAGCTTGCGCAAATGGCACGAAAAATCTCAGCGCTGGCATCTGGCCAAGGCGGCTGAGCTGCATCAGATGCCGGAATTTTCCGAGCTCTATCAGCAGGCGCTGGAGATTGAACTGACGGCAATGGAGCGGGTTGCGTATTCATTGGCGCTGGATATGGAGAGTTAACATGAGTGATGCACAGCCCCAGCAGGATTTTATCAGATCCCGGCGCATTTTAATGCCCAACAATCCCCGTTTCATCACGCCGAAACAGCGCCGGTTGCTGCGCAGAGGTAATTACGAGCTGAAAGAGTTTCAGGCCGTAATGAAAACCGTCACCTCTGAGGATACCGTGATCGAAATCGGTGCCGGGATTGGTTTTATGTCCACGGTGATTTCCAAAAGGAAACACGCCAAAAAGGTTGTCGCGGTTGAGGCCAACCCGGCGCTGATCCCGCATATCAAGGCGGTGCATCAGGCTAATGAGGTGGACAATGTCGAGGTGATCAACGCGGTGTTGGGGCCGCGCAAGGCTCCGGCGGTTAACTTTTATGTGCGAGGGCAGTTTTCGGCCTCTTCGCTTGAGGATAATGTCGGTGATGCGCATGGTGGCATCGTTGCTGTGGAAAAGGTTGAGGTGATGAATATCAACACCCTGTTCAAACGGGTCAAACCCACAGTTCTGGTCTGTGACATCGAAGGGGCCGAAGCCGATTTGCTGCCGGTCACCGATCTGTCGGGTTTGCGCGCGGCGGTGGTTGAACTGCATCCGCAGTGGATCGGCCAAAGTGGTGTTCAGGCGGTGTTTGATGCCATGCACAAAGCGGGGCTGATCTATTTCCCAAGGCTATCCCAAAGCAAGGTCGTGACGTTTAAAAAGGGTTGGTAGGCTGATCCTTTCTGCTGTGTTTCGATTGTGTTCTGGTCCAGTTGCGATATTGGCGGTAAAAAGGCTCATAACCGTTATTAGTGCGGATTTCTTGGGAATTCCTTAACGCATTGGCGCTATTTTCGCGTTATGTTCTGTTTTTGCGACAATTCATCATGCTCCTATGGGGCCACCCCGCTGCTGGAAAATCGCCTTGCCGGATTGGCGCGGGCGAGCTGAGGATAAAAGAGCGGTTGAGAGGGGGGCAAGTGCTTTTGCTGCGCCTTTTGCCTGATCCGTTCGGTTTGTGGTTATGCCCGCTGGTGGTTGATCTGCTCAGGAGGGTTTGTTTGAGGGGGGCTGTCAGGCCGCCCTGATTCTCGGTGTGTGAACAAGTATCTTGGTGTGAACAGAGATAACCGCTGATCGGTTTGCCCATGCGCAGGATGGTTCGGAGGGGCGTCTCCGGTTGGGTTGTGCGGGCTATATACTGAATACCCATACCTCAAGCCAGAAGAGGTGTGGTCGGTGTTTAGGGAGAGGGCGATTTCTGTGCGAGGCCAGCCTGGATCAGCGCGATGGCTTTGGCAACGGCCTGATCAATGCTCAGCTCGGAGGTGTCCAGCAGCACCGCATCCGCCGCGGCCTCAAGCGGGGCGGTGGCGCGTTCGCGGTCGCGTTTGTCGCGGGCTTGCAGATCGGCCAGCACGCTTTCGCGGCTGACATCATGCCCCTTGGCGGCCAGTTCCAGATAGCGGCGCTCGGCCCGGGTCTGATCATTGGCGGTGACGAACAGTTTGACCTGAGCCTCCGGGCAAATCACCGTGCCGATGTCGCGCCCATCCAGCACCGCGCCGCCGCTGCGCAAGGCAAAAGCCCGCTGGAAATCCACCAAGGCACTGCGTACCTCAGCAATCGCCGCAGCCTTGCTGGCGGCTTGGGCTACCGGTGCGGTGCGCAGATCATCGGCCTCCAAATCGGCGGCTTGCAGGTTTTGTGCTGCCTTGATCGGGTCGAGGCCATCCATCACCTTGCGCCCCACCGCCCGATATAAAAGCCCGGTATCCAGATGGGCAAAGTTGAAATGCGCCGCAACGGCTTTTGAAATCGTGCCCTTGCCCGATGCCGCCGGACCGTCGATTGCCACCGTGATACCCATATATTCCACCATTTTGTGTTCGTTCAAATCCCTCGCAACCTAGGGCGAAAACCGGGCGGGCAAAAGCTCTTATTTGTCGCTGAGGCCGGTCAGTTTTTCATACGCCCCCGGAGCGTGGGGCAAATCATCCGCGATGTCGTAATAATCGCCCTTATCGGCGCAGAAAATATGCCCCCACAACCGCAGCCCGGTTTTGCCATTAATCGTGCCGGCAAAGATCGAGATCATCTGAGCATCATTGCTGTCCCAAAACAGGTTTGAGCCACATACCCCGCAAAACCCGCGCCGCGCCGTGTCAGACGAGCGAAACCAGGCCGGCGCACCGCTGATCTGTAAATCAGCGCGGTGACAAGCCGTGGCGGCCACATGATGCCCGCTGGTTTTGCGGCATTGGCTGCAATGACACGCCACCACCGGGCGCAGCGGTCCGGTGACCTGATAGGTGACTTTTCCGCATAAACAGCCCCCTGTGATCATGCAGTTTCCTTTCAGTGTTGCGGCTCTGTCGGATCTTCCAGTCCTTGCAGATTTGCCCCTAGCCGGGTCATCAGCGGCTCGAACCCCGGAAAGCTGGTGTTGATCGGCGCACCGTCATCAATGGAAACCGGCTGCTGGCTGGCCATGCCCAGACACATAAAACTCATCGCGATACGGTGATCCAGATGGGTGTTGCACATCGCCCCGCCCGGCACGCTCCCGGCCCCGTTGCCGCTGACCACCAGCATATCCTCTTCCTCGTGCACGCTCACCCCATTGACCGCAAGCCCTGCGGCCATGGCGGCGATGCGGTCACATTCTTTGACCCGCAACTCTTTGACGCCAGCCATCACCGTTTCACCGCGGGCATTGGCGGCCACCACTGACAGGATCGGGTATTCGTCGATCATGCTGGGGGCGCGTTCCGGCGGCACGGTGATCCCTTGCATATCCGGCGAATAGCGCGCCCGCAAATCGGCCACCGGCTCGCCGCCCTCAAGGCGCTGGTTTTCGTAAACCAGATCGGCGCCCATTTCCCGCAGGCTAGTGAACAAGCCGATGCGGGTCGGGTTCAGGCCGATGCCGGGCACCAGCACATCCGAGCCCTCGGTGACCAGCGCCGCACACACCGCAAACGCCGCCGAGGACGGATCGCGCGGCACCGAGATCGTCTGAGCCTTCAGTTCGGGTTGTCCCGTCAGGCTGATGATGCAGCCCTGATCTGTGTCCTCAATGCTGATCTCAGCCCCGAAGCCGGCCAGCATCCGTTCGGTGTGATCGCGGGTGGGTTCATGTTCGATCACCACGGTTTTGCCCGGCGCATTCAGCCCGGCCAGCAGCACAGCCGATTTGACCTGCGCACTGGGCACCGGCATGTCGTAACGCACCGCCACCGGATTAACTGCCCCAACCACGGTCAGCGGCAAACGCCCCCCCTGACGGCCATAGCTGCGGGCCCCAGATCAGCCGCACCCCGGTGCCGGAATTGCCGCAATCAATCACGTTTTCGGGCTCGGCAAAGCCGCCGGTTCCGACGCCAAACACCGACCAGTCTCCGTCGGCATGGCTAACCACTTTTGCCCCAAAAGACGCCATCGCCCGGGCGGTATCCAGCACGTCGTCGCCCTCGAGCAAGCCCGAAATCCGGGTTTCCCCCACCGCCAGCGCCCCCAATATCAGCGCCCGGTGCGAAATCGACTTATCTCCGGGCACCTCGGCCACCCCGGTCAGCGGGCCGCATTTATACGAGATCATCGGGGTTGCTTCACCATGTGCAGACATTTTCGTTACATCCTTTCCCGCCTGTTGCGTGACCCGGCTCAAGCCGCGTTAACGGGTGGGCCAAGGGCATTTAAGCCTCCATAAAGTAATCAAAGCCATTTGCCCATTGCTCTGGCAACAATAATCCATATGAGATGCCCGATTTCAATCCTCTCCTTTATGGCCAAACGGCCTGGTTAGACCGGGGCGGGCGTCGAAAACATCGTCTCCCCACGGCCATCGACCATGACATAGCTTTGATTGATGTAAATGAGATTTAAATGGTGCCCGGGGGCGGATTTGAACCACCGACACGAGGATTTTCAGTCCACTGCTCTACCCCTGAGCTACCCGGGCACGGGGAACGATTTGCTCGTTCGGGTCGGGGTGTTCTAGACGCATGAACTCTGGGTGTCCAGAGGGTTTCTTGAAAAAATTCAGGCATTTTTTCGTTGGATGTGGGGGTGTGGCAGTTGCAGGCATGTCATCCATGCCCGGAGGTGATTCACAACAACGCTTCCGAGGCGGTGATGATGCCCGGGCGGCGCGTGAAAACAGGCGCTGTTTGTGACTATTTTGTCGTGGGGGTGCCCGGTTTTACAACCGAGAGCATAGGGCTGCGGGGCAGAAGGGGTCTTGAGTGTTTCAAATTTGCACAGGCAAGTCACGGTTCGGTTGCAGGGCCGTTCATATTAATTAATCTTCAAGTTGAAAGTGAGAAACAGCCAGCAAGTCTGCCAATAAAAATAAAAAATCTCATTGGGGTCTCAATCCGGTCCAAACATGAATCCTGCCGGTGAATCATTTGCCCATAAACCGCAGAGATTAATAAATCGTGGTCAACAAAAAAATCCTGTGGAAAAGAAAATATAAAAGTTGACCGAATAGGGCCAGCTACTCCACATTGTGGGAGCTTATCAAAGTGGCCACTATATTTAGTAGCAGGGGTCACAATTCACCATATCTGGTTGCAGCGCTGTGAGGCGCAAAACGGGGGTGGTGTTGGTGTGCAGGTCGTGACAGTGGGGCAATGGTCCTGCGGAAGTGGCGGCGTTAGGGCGTTGGTGCCTGTGGAAAGGTTAATGGTCGTGGAACGGTTAATGGTAATGGGAACAGTCGCAACGCTATGGCTGATGGCAGTATGAAGCGGTCGTGCGGGCTTGGTATTGGGGCAAGCTCGGGGTGTTTGGGCCTGAAATGTGGCGGTTCTGGCGATGTGTTTGAGGCTGTTTCGGGATGTTAGGCCGGTGCTCTGAATCATGTTCGGAGCGTGCGGTGATGAGATTGGTAGAAAACTGCGTATGCCGCGCATGGATACGCAAACAAGGCAGAAAAAATGAAAATTGAGCGCAACTTCACACAGGCCGGGCAGGATGCTTATGCAGAGCTTGAATTTACCATCACGGAGTCCGAGATCCGCAACCCTGATGGCAGCATCGTGTTCCGTCTGGATGAATGCGAAGTGCCTGCGGCGTGGAGTCAGGTGGCTTCGGATGTGATTGCCCAGAAATATTTTCGCAAGGCTGGGGTGCCGGCGCGGCTGAAAAAGGTGCGGGAAAAAGGGGTGCCGGAGTTTCTGTGGCGCTCGGTTTCCGATCAGGCGGCGTTAGAGGGTTTGCCCGAGGATCAGCGCTATGGCGGCGAGACCTCGGCCAAGCAGGTGTTCGACCGTTTGGCGGGCACCTGGGCCTATTGGGGCTGGAAGGGTGGTTATTTTTCCAGCGAGCAGGACGCCCGCGCCTATTATGACGAGATGCGCCATATGCTGGCCAGCCAGCGCGCCGCCCCCAACAGCCCGCAATGGTTCAACACCGGCATTCACTGGGCCTATGGCATCACCGGGCCGGCGCAGGGGCATTACTATGTCGATTACAAAACCGGCAAGTTGACGCGCTCGAAATCCTCTTATGAGCATCCTCAGCCTCATGCCTGTTTTATCCAGTCGATCAAGGATGATCTGGTGGGCGAGGGCGGCATCATGGATCTATGGGTGCGCGAGGCACGGCTGTTCAAATATGGCTCGGGCACCGGCACCAATTTCTCGTCTTTGCGGGCCGAAGGGGAAGCGCTTTCGGGCGGGGGTAACTCTTCGGGCCTGATGGGCTTTTTGCGCATCGGCGACCGGGCCGCCGGCGCGATCAAATCCGGTGGCACCACCCGGCGGGCGGCCAAGATGGTGATTTGTGATGCCGATCACCCGGATATCGAAGACTTCATCAACTGGAAAGTGATTGAAGAACAAAAGGTTGCCTCGATCGTCGCCGGTTCGAAAATGCATGAAGAGCGTCTGAACGCGATTTTCGCGGCCATTCGTGAATGGGACGGCCAGCTTGAGGATGCGGTCAATCCCAAGGTCAATCCCGGGCTGAAACAGGCCATTCGTGCGGCCAAGAAGGTCTCGATCCCGGAAACCTATGTCAAACGGGTGCTGGATTATGCCAAGCAGGGCTATTCCAGCATCGAATTCCCTACCTATAACACCGATTGGGACAGCGAGGCCTATAGCTCGGTCTCGGGGCAGAATTCGAACAATTCGATCCGGGTGACGGATGCGTTTTTGCAGGCGGTGCGCGAAGATGCCGATTGGGATCTGATCCGGCGCACCGATGGGGGCGTGGCCAAAACCGTCAAGGCCCGCGATCTGTGGGAGAAAGTCGGTCATGCCGCCTGGTCCTGTGCCGATCCGGGCATCCAGTTTCACGATACGGTGAATGCCTGGCACACCTGTCCGGAAGATGGCGAGATTCGCGGCTCGAACCCTTGTTCCGAATATATGTTTCTGGACGATACGGCCTGCAATCTGGCGTCGATGAATTTGCTGACTTTTCTGAAGGACGGCAAGTTTCAGGTCGAAGATTACATGCACGCCACCCGGCTGTGGACGCTGACGCTGGAAATCTCGGTGATGATGGCACAGTTCCCGTCCAAGGAAATTGCGCAGCGCTCTTATGATTTCCGCACTTTGGGGCTGGGTTTTGCCAATATCGGCGGCTTGCTGATGAATATGGGCTATTCCTATGACAGCGATGAGGGCCGGGCGCTGTGTGGGGCGCTGAGCGCGATCATGACCGGGGTGTCCTATGCGACCTCGGCGGAAATCGCTGGCGAGCTGGGCGCGTTTCCGGGCTATGCGCGCAATGCAGACCACATGCTGCGGGTGATCCGCAATCACCACAACGCGGCCTATGGCCACAGCGATGGCTATGAAAAGCTGGCGGTCAAGCCGGTGCCTCTGGATCATGACAGCTGCCCGGATCAGCGCCTGATCTCGCTGTCCAAATCCGCTTGGGACGAAGCCTTGGCGATGGGGCAGCTGCACGGGTTCCGCAATGCTCAGGTCTCGGTGCTGGCTCCGACCGGCACCATCGGTCTGGTGATGGATTGCGACACCACCGGGATCGAGCCGGATTTCGCACTGGTCAAGTTCAAGAAACTGGCAGGCGGTGGCTATTTCAAGATCATCAACCGCTCGGTTCCGGCGGCGCTGGACAAGCTGGGCTATGGCTCGGCCCAGATCGAGGAAATCGTGTCTTATGCGGTGGGCCATGCCAGCCTTGGCAATGCGCCGGTGATCAACCACACCTCGCTGATCGGTCATGGCTTTGGTCCGGCCGAGCTGGACAAAATCGAAGCCGCGCTGCCTTCGGCCTTTGACATTCGGTTTGTCTTTAACCAATGGACTCTGGGCGAGGCGTTCTGCACCGAAACCTTGGGCATTCCGGCGGACAAGCTGATGGATCCCGGTTTTGATCTGCTGCATCATCTGGGCTATTCCAACGCCGACATCGAGGCCGCCAATGACCATGTTTGCGGCACCATGACGCTGGAAGGGGCGCCGCATCTGAAAAAGCAGCATTACAGCATTTTCGATTGCGCCAATGCTTGTGGCAAAAAGGGTCAGCGTTACCTGTCTGTGGAAAGCCATATCCGCATGATGGCGGCGGCGCAGTCGTTTATTTCCGGGGCGATCTCGAAAACCGTCAACATGCCCAATACCGCCAGCATCGAAGAATGCCAGAAGGCCTATGAGCTCAGCTGGGAGCTGGGGGTGAAGGCCAATGCGCTTTACCGTGATGGCTCGAAACTGAGCCAACCGCTGGCCGCGGCGCTGGTCGAAGATGACGAGGACGCCGAAGAGGTGTTGGAAAGCGGCAATGCCCATGAAAAGGCTGGGGTTCTGGCCGAAAAGCTGATCGAAAAGGTGGTGATCAAGGAAATCGTGCGCAGCCACCGCGAAAAGCTGCCGCATCGACGCAAAGGCTACACCCAAAAGGCCAATGTCGGCGGTCACAAGGTTTATCTGCGCACCGGCGAATATGAAGATGGCGAGCTGGGCGAGATTTTCATTGATATGCACAAAGAGGGTGCGGGCTTTCGCGCGATGATGAACAATTTTGCCATCGCCGTGTCTGTGGGGCTGCAATATGGGGTGCCGCTGGAGGAATTCGTGGATGCCTTCACCTTCACCAAATTCGAGCCCGCCGGCATGGTGCAGGGCAATGACAGCATCAAGAATGCGACCTCGATTCTGGATTATATTTTCCGCGAATTGGCGGTGTCTTATCTGGATCGCACCGATCTGGCGCATGTCAAACCCGAGGGCGCTTCGTTTGACGATCTGGGGCGCGAGGAAGACAGCACGCCCAATGTGACCGAGGTCAGCGAAACTGCGGCCAGCAAGTCCTTAGAGGTGCTGAAACAGATTTCCTCCACCGGCTATCTGCGCAAGCGGGTGCCGCAGCAGCTGGTGGTGCTGCAAGGCGGCGGCGGTGAAACTCAGGCCGGGGCGGTGGCGCTTGAGGCCGACACCGATCCGGTGGCGGTTCTGCAAACGCTGGTGCCCGAGGTCGCTACGAACAAGGCCAGAGCTGCGGGCGGCGTAAGCAGCCACGCCGCGACCGATCTGGACCCGCGGGCCAAGGCAAAGATGCAGGGCTATGAGGGCGATCCTTGTGGCGAATGTGGGAATTATACATTGGTGCGCAACGGCACCTGTATGAAATGCAACACTTGCGGGGCGACCAGCGGGTGTAGCTAAGGAATAGGGCTCTCCCGGATCCGTTCGGTTTGGGGGGGCTTGAGGTCATGGGGCGGGTGCGCTCGCCCCCGACGCGGATCAGGCCGCAGGCATAAAACAAACGGGCGGTACTAATGATGAGCCTGATCAGCGAAACTGGGGTGCCTTCGGGCACCCCGTTTTTTTGGGGGGCCAGGGGGGGACTTAAAATCTGGCGGTCCCCCTAAAGCAGAAATCGATAAATCTGAATCGAAATTATCTGCCGCCCAATCAATATCCTGCTAATTTCATCAAATACGAATTTTGATGCTCAGTATTGCAGGTCAAATCGGTTTTGCTCTAGGCGTGGGTCAGGATGATGGACATTTCCTTGAGTTCCTGCATCTCTTCGTCGGTCAGCGTTTTCGAGACCTCGGTATGGCGGTGAATCTTGCGCAGCAGGTTTTCCAGCTGTTTCACCTCATCGGCGGTGAAATTACGATCCGACCGCGAAAAGCCGCCAATACTGCGCGAGCCATCCTCGACAATCGACACTACCGCGCCATATTTCATGCCATATTTGGCGCATTTCTCCAGAACACCCGCCGTATCAATATCCCCCAGCTGATCCCAGCTGGTGGTACCGGTATGTTCAAACCCCCAGCGCACTGTGGGGTCTTGCAGCAACAACCCGTTCTGGTTGTAGAAATCCACCCAAGAGCGGCTATAGGTCTGAAACAACAGGGCAGGGGTGGTATACTTAATATGCAGGGCCAGCGCATAACCGGCAGAACATATAGGATTCAAAGCCTCCAACAGAGGACCAATTCGGGCTCCGGGCATCATGAGAAATGACTCGCATTTTAGTTGAATAAAGTCTTGAATAAACTATATATAGGATACATAGAGAATGCTATCTGTATTTTAGTATAGGCAACAGTAAGACAGGCAATGGCAAGGCATGACGTTCAGATGGGGCGTGTAGAAAAAACGGTTGGTTTTCAGGATATTGCGCCATCGGGGTATTATCTTGCGATCCGGGTCGGCTTTGCCTTTCCGGTGCTTGAGGAAAACAAGCTGCCCGAGGAATGGGTTAAGATTTATACCGAACAGGGTTTTATGCTGAGCGACCCGGTGATGAAATGGGTTTACGCCCATACCGGTGCCATACGCTGGAGTGAGATGGCGCTGGAGGATCCGCGCGCCATTCTCGAACAGGCCCGGAAGTATCGCCTGAATTACGGGGTGGCGATCAGCCATATGGACCCCGATCAGGAAGGGTTGCGCAGCTTTGCCTGGTTTGCGCACCCGCAACGCGAATTTACCGATGTCGAGATTGAGCATTTGCAACAGCAGATTGTGTCTCTGCATCAGGCCAAAGCTCCGCCCAGCAATCTGACCAAGGCGGAAAAAGAAGTGCTGGTGATGGTGAAGGAAGGGTTGTTGCTCAAGGAAATGGCAGCGATTCTCGGTATATCCGAAGGGGCGATCAAACAGCGTTTAAAGAACGCCAAGCTGAAATTGGGGGCCAAAACCAGTGCTCATGCCGCTACTTTGTCGCTGGAATATGGTTTGATTTGAGAAAATTGCACCTAAAACACAAGAATCCCGATTTTTTTACAATTTTAGGTTAACAAAATTAACATATGGCGCTCTATTTTACTCTCCAAATAGGAGAGCAAAATGGAAAATATCACTTTTAACTTGTTAGAGCTACACAAATACGGCACCGCGTTCAGCGATTATCTTGCCCTGCGCAAGCATTTCTTTGTTGATACGCTGGGCTGGGGGATTCCCCATAATGACCGTGTTGAGATGGATCAGTATGATAATCCGTTGGCTTATTATTCGCTGGTTTTGCAGGATGGCAAGCTGGTCGGCGGGGCGCGGGCGATGCCGACCACCTCCATGTGGGGGCAGCACAGCTATATGTTGCGTGACGCGCTCAAGGGCAAGCTGGCCGGCATTCCCGACAGCATCATGGGGCAGGATTATAACACGCCCAAAGTCTGGGAATGCACCCGCCTGGTGGTGTCGGATGATCTGCAAACCACTCAGGAGCGGCAGCGCTGTCTGGGGCTGATTGTCGATGGGCTCAGCGCGATTGCCCGCGATCAGGGGGGCAGTGAACTGATTGCGCTGATGCGGCCCTCTTTCCTGCGGGCGTTGCGCCAGCTGGGTTATGCTGCCGACCGAATCGGCGCCCCCTATTACAACAGCGAAGATGGGCGCCAATATGCGGTGCTGCAAATGTCGGTGGCGCAGCCGGCCAATGCTCTGGCGAAACTGCGCAAGCGGGTGACGCCGCGCTCGGTGCCGCAAAAGGTTGCGTTGCGTGAAAGCGCCTGATCGGGGCGGGTTAACCGGTTTCATCCTGTAACAGGGTCTCGACCGCCCGATTGCGTGGCAAATCCAGATTGCGGCGCAATCGGGCCCGGGCGCGTGAAATGCGTGACATCACCGTGCCGATCGGCAGGTCCATCTCGCGGGCCAGTTGGGCATAGCTTTTGTGATGCAGCGCCACCAGATGCAGCAGCAGAGCCTGTTCCTCGGACAGGCTCTCCATCGCCTGCATTACATCGGCGCAGGCAAAACGTGGCCAGATTTCGGCCGGTTGGCTGGGGGTGTTGTGCTCGGTCAGTTCCTGATCCTGTCGGGGCTGTCTGAAGCGGGCATTGCGCAGGGTGGTCATCAGATAGGGGCGCAGCTCTGCGATGTCCTGCCCGCTTTGCAGTCGGTCCCAGACCCGCAGCAGCGCCTCCTGCGCCATGTCCTGCGCCTGATCCGGTGTCGGGGCCAGAATGCGTGCAAGTCGCTGCAAGGGGGCAATTAGCTCGGTCAGATTATCCGCTTTTTCGGTCATATCGGGCCTCATCCGTGTCGGGTGCTTTTGCGCTTTATTGTGACGTTGGATGTGGGGGCGGGGCAATGCGGGGATTGTTGCCGGTTTGGCAAAACCCGGTTTTTTGGGCGATTTTATGCAGAAAATACAAGACTTTGTCGGCGGGGTTTTGCGCTTTTGCCCGGTTTTGCGCAGGCTTGCAAAAGCTGGGGAATAAATCGGGGGCTGGGCGCTCATGTTTGGTGAAGGTCGCAAAACGGGCCTTCAGTCACGAACCATAAATTGGAGAGAGATATGAAAAAGATTGCCATTCAAACCGCTGCGATCCTGGCCATGGGTCTGAGCGCCACTGCCATGAGTGCCCAAAGCGAAGTGGATGCCGACGGGGATGGTCTGCTGTCCTATAACGAGCTTCTGGCGGTGCATCCCGATATGACAGAAGAGACATTTGCCGCGATTGATGCCAATGGCGATGGCGCGGTGGATGCGGACGAGCTGAAGGCCGCGCAAGAGGCCGGTCTGCTGCCCGCCGAAAAATAGGGCGCTGCCGGTTGGGCCTGAGGGCAGGGCGGCTGAATTGTTCCCCACCCCTCGCGCCTTTGCCCTCAGGCCAATCGGCGTGGTCATGTGAATGGTGCAGAATATCAGTCTTCTGGCAGCATTTATGGCTGAGTTCTACACCGATGCCGGGGGCGACCTTGGCATGTGAAAAGAGGCCCCACAACCCAGTGCCTTTACCGGGGCCTCTTTTCTTTTGTTTACTTTTTTGTGTTTACGTTCCGCGTGAAATCGCCGCCACTCCGGTGCGGGCGGTTTCGATCAGCCCCAGCGGGCGCATCAACTGGGCGAAGGCGTCAATCTTTTCCGAAGTGCCGGTCATTTCAAACACGAAACTGTCCAGCGTGCTGTCCACCACATTGGCGCGGAAAATATCGGCCAGCCGCAGCGCTTCGACCCGCTTATCCCCACTGCCGGCAACCTTGAACAGCGCCAGTTCGCGTTCCACATGTGGCCCATCCACCGTCAGATCATGCACATGATGCACCGGAATAATCCGCCCCAGCTGCGCCTTGATCTGTTCGATCACCTGCGGCGTGCCGCAAGTGACGATGGTGATCCGCGACTGGTGATATTCTTCGTTGATTTCTGCCACGGTCAGGCTTTCGATGTTATAACCACGGCCGGAAAACAGACCGATCACCCGGGCCAGAACCCCGGATTCATTATCCACCGTCACCGCCAGCGTGTGACGCTCGATCACTTCGGTGTTGGGATCGCGCAAATCATAAGCCGAATGCGACGAGGCACCTTTTTTGAGCTTCAATGCAGACATATTCCTAACCCTTTCTATACCAGAACTGCGCCGGATGAGCCAATAACCCCTTGGGTTTCGGCATCGCCCATCAGCATTTCGTTATGGGGTGCGCCCGAGGGGATCATCGGGAAGCAGTTTTCATGTTTTTCCACCAGACAATCAAAGATCACCGGCCCGTCATGGGTGATCATGTCCATGATGGCGTCATCCAGATTGGCGGGGTCTTCCACCCGGATACCCTTGGCCCCGAAGGCTTCGGCCAGTTTGACGAAATCGGGCAGGGCCTCTTGCCAGGTGGCGGCATAGCGTTCGCCATGCAGCAATTCCTGCCATTGACGCACCATGCCCAGCCGCTCATTGTTCAGGATGAACTGTTTGGCGGGCAGGCCGTATTGCATGGCGGTGCCCATTTCCTGCATGTTCATCAACCACGAGCCCTCGCCCGAGACATTGATCACCAGTGAGTTGGGATGCGCCAGCTGCACGCCCAGCGAAGCCGGATGGCCAAAGCCCATGGTCCCCAGACCGCCCGAAGTGACCAGCCGGTTGGGTTGCTCAAAGCCCATGAATTGCGCCGCCCACATCTGATGCTGGCCAACCTCGGTGGTGATATAGCGGTCATATTTGGCGGTCAGCGCTTGCAGCCGTTGCAGGGCGTATTGCGGCTTGATGATCTTGTCGCTGGGTTTGTAGGCCAGACAATTCACCGCTTTCCATTCCTCAATCTGCGCCCACCATTTCTGGATCGCGTCCTTGTTGGTCTTGCGCCCGCGGGATTTCCAGATTTTCAGCAGATCTTCCAGCACATGACCGACATCACCGATAATGGGCAGATCGACAGTGATTATCTTGTTGACCGAGGAGGGATCAATGTCGATATGCGCCTTGGTGGAATGCGGGCTGAAATCTTCGACCCGCCCGGTGATCCGGTCATCAAAGCGTGCGCCGATATTGATCATCAGATCGCAGCCATGCATCGCCAGATTGGCCTCATACAGCCCGTGCATCCCCAACATGCCCAGCCAGTTTTTGCCCGAAGCCGGATAACAGCCCAGCCCCATCAGGGTTGAGGTCACCGGGATATTGGAGGCATCGGCCAGCTCGCACAGCAGTTGGCTGGCGGCGGGGCCGGAATTGACAACTCCTCCGCCGGTGTAAAGGATCGGGCGTTCGGCTTTTTCGATCAGTTCAACGAGGGCGGTGATGGCCTCCAGATCGCCTTTGATCTGGGGCTGATAGCGCGATTGATCGACCTTTTTCGGGGCCACATAAGTGCCATCGGCAAATTGCACATCCTTTGGCACATCAATCAGCACCGGCCCGGGGCGTCCGCTGGTGGCGAGGTGAAAGCCCTCATGGATGATGCGCGACAGATCATTGGTGTCTTTGACCAGCCAGTTATGCTTGGTGCAGGGGCGGGTGATGCCCACCGTGTCGGCCTCCTGAAACGCGTCATTGCCGATCATGAAGGTCGGCACCTGGCCCGAGAGCACCACCAGCGGGATGCTGTCCATCAGGGCATCGGTCAGCCCGGTCACGGCATTGGTCACACCGGGGCCAGACGTCACCAGCACTACGCCGGGTTTGCCGGTTGAGCGGGCATAGCCTTCGGCGGCATGAACGGCGGCTTGTTCGTGGCGCACCAGAATGTGGCGGATTTCATTTTGCAAAAACAGCTCATCATAAATCGGCAGCACCGCACCGCCGGGATAGCCAAAGATCACATCCACGCCCTGATCCTTCAGGGCTTGCATGATCATTTTTGCGCCGCTCATCTGACGTGTCATTTTTCGTTTCTCCGTTTCACGTTGCGCCGTCATCTTCGGCCTGTGTCACTGTCGCTGTGCTCCACAATGTCGCTGTGCCCCACAAAAAAGCCTCCGAAATTTCGGAGGCGCATGGGAGGTTACTTTGGTTGCCCGTTACGGACCCATGCGCGTGTTATTGACAATGACCACAAGGACGAACATGCCCGAGACTCCTTTGATTTCTGGGCTGGACCTTAGAAGTGGGGCCGGGGGGCGTCAACCGCAATTTTTGGCAAAATGTCGTATTCTGCGCTGATTTTGGAATAATATTACCGAAACCGGGGCGGTGTGGGGAAGCGGGGGGACGGTTTTTGGGTATTGGTTATCCCCCGGATCGCCTGCGATCCGGTTCGCGACCGACCCGCCCCCCCCCGGATCGCTTGCGAACCTTCCGTTGTGTATTTCTCTTGCGCGGGGTTACTCCACCACCTTCAGAACAATCTTGCCGATATGCGCTCCGGCCTGCATCCGCTCATGCGCGGCCGCCGACCCGGACAGAGGAAACTCGCTATCCATCACCGGCGCAATCCGCCCGGCGTCCAGCAACGGCCAGACTTTGGTCAGCAGTTGTTCGGCAATTTCAGCCTTGGCCAGATCGCTCTGCGGGCGCAGGGTCGAGCCCGTCACCGTCAGCCGCCGCATCATGATTGCGGCAAAGTTCAGCTCAACCTTGGCCCCTTGCAAAAACGCGATCTGCACCAGTCGGCCTTCATCGGCCAAAGCGCGCAAATTGCGGGCAATGTAATCACCGCCGACCATGTCCAAAATCAGATTGGCCCCACCCTGAGCGCGCATTTCAGCCACAAAATCGGCGCTGCGGTAGTTGATCGCCTGCTCGGCCCCCAGCTCCAGACAGGCGGCGCATTTTTCCTCGGATCCGGCCGTGGCAAATACGCGGGCCCCGAACTGATGCGCCAGCTGGATCGCCGTGGTGCCGATGCCCGATGAGCCCCCATGCACCAAAAACCGCTCACCGGCTTGCAACCCGCCGCGCATGAACACATTGGACCAGACGGTGAAAAAGGTTTCGGGCAGGCAGGCGGCCTGGGGCAAATCCATCCCCGCCGGCACTGGCAGGGCATGGCTGGCCGGGCAGCAGACATAGTCGGCATAACCCCCGCCGGGCAGCAGGGCGCAGACCAGATCGCCCACCGCCCATTGATCAACGCCGGTTCCCACCGCCACCACTTCGCCCGCGCCCTCAAGCCCGGGCAGATCGCTGGCGGTGGGCGGCGGCGCATAGCTGCCGGCGCGTTGCAGCAGATCGGGGCGGTTGACGCCGGCATAATGCAGCCGGATCAGGATCTCGCCATGGGCCGGGGCCGGGCGGGGGCGTTGGCACAGTTGCAGAACTTCGGGGCCGCCGGGCTGAGTGATCTCAACGGCGCGCATCATCTCGGGCAGACTCATGGCTGTTCTCCCTGATCCGGTGCCGGGGTCGCGCCTTTGGGGGCTCGCACCTTGCCAAGCGCCCAAATCGGCCCGGCAAACAGCCCTTGCAGAACCGGGCTTTTCCTGAAACCGGCCTTGAGCGTTTCGATCTGCATCACATTATCAATCCGGCGTTCTAAAAACGCCCATGTGTCGCGATAGCCCTCGCTGTCATCCCCCAGCCAGAACAGCACGGTCGATGAGTAAACCGCCGATAAGGTGGCGCGTTTGCTATACCAGTTGATATCATCCGAGTGATCCCCCAGCGCCGTCCAGATTGCATCCGCCGTGTCCCAGATCAGCGCACTGCCCTCGGCCAGATGCTGGGGCAGGGCGAACAGCGCACAGGCCTTGCGCACCACCTCGCGATCTTCAATCACCTCAAGGCGCATCTTTACCAGAGCGGCCACCTTGTCGCGATAGCGAAGCTGGCTCAGATCGGTCTGGGCGCATTTCTCCAGCATCGCCGCATCGCCGCGCCGGTGCAGCGCTACCGCCAGATCGAGCGCCCCGCGCGGGCAGATGGCCTGCGCCGCCACGGGCTCGATCCCCAGATCGGCCACCGCCATATCAAAACTGGCCTGCCCCCAGCCATCAAACACGACATGGGGCAAAATCGCATCCAGCAATGCGTTTTGTGGGGGTTGGGGCATTTGCGCTCCTTTGATTTGGCGAATCTAAATTATGGACAGGCCGATCTTACACTGTTATAGGGGCATTTCCTGCAACTTTTTGCAAATTCAACTTAGGAAGGTGGTGTTACCACATGCAGGTTAGTGTTCGTGAAAACAATGTCGATCAGGCGCTTCGTGCCCTGAAAAAGAAGCTGCAACGCGAAGGTGTCTTTCGTGAAATGAAGCTTCGTCAGGCTTACGAAAAACCGTCCGAGAAAAAGGCGCGGCAAAAGGCTGAAGCTATTCGCCGTTCCCGTAAGCTCGCACGCAAAAAAGCGCAACGTGAAGGTTTGCTGTAAGGCAGGCTTTGACTTTGACATGCGAATGGGCGGCCTTTGGGTTGCCGATATAAACCCCCGGGGTATGGCCTCGGGGGTTTTTGCGTTTTGGGGGGAAGGGGGGGCTTGCCAGAACAGCGCCGCGCTTTTCCGATCATCAAGACCCCGGCACCATGCCGTATGACGTCAAAAATGCCGGGCGGGGCCATTATGCCGGGCGGGGCCATTATAAGAGAGTGAGCAGTTTCAAAGAGCGATGTCGTGGTCTTTTCGATTGCACCTTGCCAATCCCCCTCTGCCGGTTAGACTATCTGTATCCCAACCTGTAAAGGAGCCCCCATGACTGTTCACATCGGCGCAAAACCCGGCGAGATTGCCGAAACCGTTTTACTGCCCGGCGATCCTTACCGCGCCAAATGGGCTGCCGAGAGTTTTCTGAGCGATGTCAAATGCATCAATCAGGTGCGGGGCATGTTGGGTTTTACCGGCACTTGGCGGGGGAATCGGGTGACGATTCAGGGCTCGGGCATGGGGATGCCCAGCCTGTCGATTTATGCCAATGAGCTGATCAGCAGCTATAATGCGCAGACCCTGATCCGCATCGGCTCTTGCGGGGCGATGCAGGAGCATATCGGGCTGCGCGATGTGATCATCGCCATGACGGCCTCGACCCTGTCCACCCCGTCGCGCGGCATTTTCAAAGAGCTGAACTATGCCCCTTGCGCCGATTACGGCCTGCTGGAAAAGGCCGTGGCCGCGGCCCGGGCACATCAGGTGACAACGCATGTGGGCGGGATTTATTCTTCGGATGTGTTCTATGATGAGCGCCCCGATCTGAACGAACAAATGACGCGTCACGGCATTTTGGGGGTCGAGATGGAGGCGGCCGAGCTTTACATCCTCGCCGCCCGTCACAAACGCCGGGCTCTGGCGGTTCTGACGGTATCGGATCATCTGCTCAGCGGCGAAGCGCTGCCTTCGGATCAGCGCGAGCAGAGCTTTGGCGATATGCTGGAAATTGCCCTTGAAGCGGCGTTTGCCTGAGCGGCGTTTTGTAAGTCGCGGCCTTGCGGCCCATATGCCGGCAAAGGCCGGGGTGAGTCCGGTTTCGTGAATAATCCGTTACGTTTCAATGTGTTGAAAGGGGCAGGGTGGTCTTTGTTCGCCCGCTTTTCCCGCCTCCGGGGCGCGAATTTTCGGGTATTTGAAAAAAAATACGCTCAGATCACATTTTCCACTTGCAGCGCCGGAATCCAGCGCTATATATCGCCACACAATTTGGTTAAGCGGGCGTAGCTCAGGGGTAGAGCATAACCTTGCCAAGGTTAGGGTCGGGCGTTCGAATCGCCTCGCCCGCTCCAAATTGCAACAGGCCGGATGGTTGGCCGGGGATTTCTCAAGACAATTTGAGCTGGGGCCAGCGCGTGGGCGTTGGTGTGTTGAGCGCAAACTAACAGTTGCCTTTCCGCCCGGTTCCGCCTATCCCGGCACCTTTACCAAGCGGCGGCCCTGTGGCTGCCTGACCTCCTGCCGAAAGAAACACCGTGACTGATATTGATACTCTGATGACTCCGCTGGCCCGTGCGCTTGCCAAAAAGGGCTATGACAGCCTGACCCCTGTGCAACAGGCCATGGCCGCAGATGATTTGCACGGACGCGATGCGCTGGTGTCGGCGCAGACCGGATCGGGCAAAACCGTAGCTTTTGGCATCGCCATGGCGCCAACCCTGCTGGGCAAGGCGCATCTGTTCGGTCCTGCCGGGGCACCGCTTGGTCTGATCATTGCCCCCACCCGCGAGCTGGCCTTGCAGGTGATGCGCGAGTTGCAATGGCTATATGCAGAGACTGGGGCGCGGTTTGGTTCTTGCGTGGGCGGCATGGATGCCCGGACCGAGCGGCGCACGCTGGAACGTGGGGTGCATATCGTGGTCGGCACGCCCGGCCGCTTGCGCGATCATATCGAGGATCTGGAGTTCATCCTGGACTCGGCCCCGGATCAGCGCCGCACCTTGCTGTTTTCGGCCACGGTGTCGCACGCAATTGCGCAGCTGGCCAAGACCTACCAACAGGACGCGTTGCGGATCGAAACCAAGGGCGGGGCGAAACAGCACAGCGATATCGAATACCGCGCTTTGCTGGTAAAACCGGCGGATAAAGAAAACGCCATCGTCAATCTGCTGCGCTATTACGAGGCCAACACGGCGCTGGTATTTTGCGCCACCCGGGCGGCAGTGAACCATCTCAGCGCCAAATTTCACAACCGCGGCATGTCGGTGGTGGCGCTGTCGGGCGAGCTGACCCAGAACGAACGCAGCCACGCCCTGCAAGCCATGCGTGATGGCCGGGCGCGGGTGTGCATTGCCACTGATGTGGCGGCGCGGGGGATTGATCTGCCGGGGCTGGATCTGGTGATCCACGCGGATTTGCCTCAGAACAAAGAAGCGCTGCTGCATCGCTCGGGGCGCACCGGGCGGGCCGGGGCCAAGGGGGTCTCGGCGCTGATCGTGCCAGTGAGCCAGCGTAAAAAGGCGCAGCGTTTGCTGGGCTGGGCCAAGGTAACGGCGAAATGGGACACACCGCCTTCGGCTGCGCAGGTGCAGGCGCGCGATGATGAGCGGCTTTTGGATGGTTTTGTGGTGTCTGAGGATGTCGATTCGCAGTTGATTGACAGATTGCTGGCGGAGTACAGCGCCGAGCAAATCGCGGCGGCTTATATCACTCAATATCGCAGCAATCGCTCGGCCCCTGAGGATTTGCAGAGTGTGGATCTGAATGGTCCGGCGGAGAAGGCGCACCGCGATGGGTTTGACAACAGCGTTTGGGTGTCGCTGTCAGTGGGGCGCAAGCACAATGCCGAGCCGCGCTGGCTGTTGCCGATGATGTGCCGTGGTGGGGATATTGCCCGCCGCGATATTGGTGCGATTCGGGTGCAGAAGCATGAGAGCTTTGTTGAGCTGAATGCGGATGCGCTTGAGGGATTCATGCAGGCTCTGAAATCGGGCAGTGAGCTGGAAGAAGGTATTCAGGTCGCAAACCCAAGCCGAAAAATTTGGGGGCCAATGATCGGGGTGCCAAAAAACCGCGGCACAAAGCATCGGGCAAGGGAAAATTCGCCAAGCCGGCAGGGAAGCGCAAGGCATTTGACAAGAAGCGGTGATCTATAGCGTTTGACGAAATAGCTGAAACATAGAGCATCACTTAACGCGTTGAAATCCTTGATTTCAGGCAGCGTTAAGTGATTCAGGTTTTTCGCATAACGCTTTAGGGCTGCGACTAAAAACCTTATGAAGGTTTTTGCCAAGGATTTTTGAAAAATCCTTGGTCCGGGCCTCAATGCTTGATTTGAATGCGTTGTTGTAGTGCCCCGGTTTTCGAACTGAAAATCAAGATTTCATCCTGTTTGGACACCACCGCATACCAGCCTTTTGCCGCCGTAAACGCCGCGGCATCCACCCCTTCGGGCAGCGTGATCTGCTCTGGCAGCCCCATCGCAGCCGGCTGAGCCGTTATCCGCATGACAATCAGCCCGATTATCACTACAACACCCACAATCATCGTGCCGGTCAAAATTGTCACCAACCGGCGCAGAAATTTCAGATTTGCCGGTTCTTCCGGCCCTAATTGGGTATCGTTCATGGGCGAAACATCCTCTTTCACTGTCATACTCTCAGATAATCCGTTTCCCCGCCTGGATAAAGCCCTGTCACGCGATGTGCCAGAGCAAGCTGGTCTGAGCCGATCACGATTGGCCAAGCTGATCGCCTCGGGCATGGTGCGGCTGAATGGTCAGGTCGAGACCAACCAGAAGGCCCGGGTCAGCGCTGGCGATCGGGTGGACATCACCGTGCCTGCCAGCAGCGAGAGCCATATCGGGGCCGAGGACATTCCGCTCAGCATTCCATACGAAGATGATGATTTGTTGGTGGTGAACAAGCCCGCCGGCATGGTGGTGCATCCGGCCCCCGGCAGTCCGTCGGGCACTCTGGTCAATGCCATCATGCATCATTGTGGCGCGCATCTGTCTGGCGTTGGCGGGGTGGCGCGTCCGGGTATTGTGCATCGCATCGACAAGGACACCTCCGGCCTGCTGGTGGTGGCCAAATCGGATGCCGCCCATCAGGGGCTGGCGGCGCAGTTTGAAAAGCACAGTGTGCAGCGGCGCTATCTGGCGGTGGTTTACGGGGCCCCGGATGCATCTGATCCGCGGTTGCGCGGGGTCAAGGGGGTGAGCTTTGAAACCGGCAACATCATGCGCATCACCACCCACCTGGCCCGCCACAAGACCGAGCGGCAAAAGCAGGCGGTCTTTTTTGGTACCGGTCGCCATGCGGTGACGCGGGCGCGGATTCTGGAGCGTTTTGGCACCCCGGTGGTGGCGTCATTGATCGAATGCTGGCTGGAAACCGGCCGCACGCATCAGATCCGGGTGCATATGGCCCATGCCGGCCATGGTCTGATCGGAGACCCGGTCTATGGCGGGCGGCGCAAGCTGGCGCTGAAATCGGTTGGCGCACAGGCCCAGCAGGCCGCCCGCAGCTTCCCGCGTCAAGCGCTGCACGCCGCGACTTTGGGCTTTGAACACCCAATCAGCGGGCAGCAGATGCAGTTTCAGGCGGATTTGCCCGAGGATATGGCCGCTCTGGTCCACAGCCTGAAGGCGGGCGCGGCTGGGTGAAGGTTTGAGCAGGCTTGTGGGTCAGCTTTGGCAACTGAGCTATGATTCCAGCTTGTTCCGTTTCGCCAACCGCCCCTTGCGCCCGCCCCGGCGTTTGCTCAACAGAGGTTTCCTTGCCGGCAGCGCGTCCATGATGGCGCGGCGTTGGGCATCGCTCATTTTCGACCACTCCCGGATCTCGTCCAGACTGCGCAAACAGCCGGTGCACAGCCCGCTTTCCTCCTGCACCACGCACAGCTTGACGCAGGGCGAAGCGATTTCCTGACGTTTCCAGACCTCGTCGCTCATATTCCGCCGCTCGCGCCCAGATGCCCGCGCCGGTCCAGCACCCCTTGCAGGATATACCCCGCCGCGATGTGGTCGATCACTTCGGCGCGGCGTTTGCGCGAGGTGTCGGCCTCAAGCAAAGCGCGTTCGGCGGCGACGGTGGACAGGCGCTCATCCCAAAAACCGATCGGCAGATCGCTGATCCGGCTCAGATTGCGGGCAAAGGCGCGGGTGGATTGGCAGCGCGCCCCTTCGCTGCCGTCCATATGCCGTGGCAGGCCCAGAACCAGCCCGGCCAGCTGGCGCTTTGCGACGATTTCCAGCAGCTGCCCCGCATCCACGCCGAATTTTTTGCGCCGGATGGTCTGCAAAGGTGTGGCCACCGACAAGAGGCTGTCCGAGACCGCCACGCCGATGGTTTTCTCGCCCAGATCCAGCCCGGCAATCGCCCGCATTGGCGGCAGCGCTTTTAGAAAATCCTGAATGTCGTCATAGATCATTTGGCCACCCCGGCGGAACGGGCAGCATCCCGCAGCAGCTCCAATTCGGCGCTTTGCCCGGCAAACAGCTCTTGCGCCTTGCCCCAGCTTTGCGCCGCGCGCTCTGTCTCGCCCAGCACCCCAAGCGCCGAGATCAGCCGCGCCCATTCCCGGGCCGAGCCACCTTCGCTGTTGAGCCGCTCGGACAGCTGATTGACCATATCCTGCACCACACCCCGGCCCAAGCAGCGGCTTCCTTGATCTGGCTGCGGATCGGGCGCACCCATGGGTCGTTGGGGCGGCTGCGTTCCAGCAACTCGCTCCAGATGTTAAAGGCGATGTCAGGGCGGCCATTTTGGGCAAACATCAGGCCAGTGTAATAAAGCGCGGTGCCGTGTTTTGGGTCGCGGTTCAGCGCCTGTTTCAGAGCCGTTTCGGCCTCGGGCGAGACAAAGCCATTGGCGGCCATGATCATCGCATCGGCCAGCTCGGCATAATCGCGGGCGTTGGCCTGATTGCCCTTGAGCGTGATCACCCGTTTGCGGGCCTCATAAGCGGCGCGGTAATTGCCAAGCGCGGCCTCGGTGCCGGCCAGCAGGGTTTGGGCTTTGACGTCATCGGCGCGCTCGGCGACCTTTTCGCGCAGCTTTTCGATCAGTTCCTGATCCCGGGGATCGATTTTGGCGCTGTTTTGCGGCATACGGGCTTCGGCATCGGCCTGAGAGGGGCGGTTTTTCTTGATCTCGCGGGCCTGTTCGATGCGCAGTTGCAAGGGGCGATCCCCATAGCCCGGCGCACCAAGGCTCAGATAAATTCCGATGCCACCCAGCAGCACCGCCGCGCCGATCCCCAGCACCGCCACATTCAGCCCCAGCGGAGCCTGTTGGCCGTGGCTTTCCGCCTGCAATGCCTTATCAGCGGCCAGAATCCGGCGCGAGATTTCAACCTTGATGCGCTCGGCATCCTCGGCCGAGACCACGCCCCGGGCCAGATCACGATCCGCGGTTTTCAACTGATCGCGGTAAACCTGCAAATCATAGGCGGCGGTTGAGTCGCCCTCTTCGCGCCCGCGCAACAGCGCCAGCGTCAAAAACATCCCGACCACCAGAATAATCAGGCTTGCGATGATCCAAAACCACATCTGGATGCCCCTTTGGTTACAGCTTGCTTAGGCTGTGTAGCCTGATTTGAGGGCCAGCAAAAGGGCAATCCGTGGGGCGCTGCAAATTGTAACACCCTTGCTGGCGATGTCGTAATTTGCCATATATGGGCCGCTGCTGGTCGCGGTCGGAAAGATGCGATATGTCAGTATGCAAATCAGGGGCAAAATTGCTTTGCGGGGGATTCGAGTCATGAAACGGTATTCGGCATTTGCCATCGCGCGTCAGGCGTTCAGCTATCACAAGGGCTGGGGCAAGGCGTGGCGCTCGCCCGAGCCACGGCACAGATACAAGGTGGTGATTGTTGGCGCGGGCGGCCATGGTCTGGCCACGGCTTATTATCTGGGTAAAAACTTTGGCATCACCGATGTGGCGATTGTCGAAAAAGGCTGGCTGGGCGGTGGCAATACCGGGCGCAACACCACGATTATCCGCTCGAATTATTTGCAGGATCCTTCGGCAGCGATTTATGAAAAGGCCCGGGGGCTGTATGAGACGCTCAGCCAGGATCTGAACATGAATGTGATGTTCTCGCCGCGCGGGGTGCTGATGCTGGCCCAGACCGAACACGAAGTGCGCGGCTATAAACGCACGGCGCAGGCCAATGCGTTTCAGGGGGTCGAGACCGAATATATCGGTCCGGAGCGCGTGAAGGAGCTGTTACCGATCATCAATATCTCGGGCCCGCGCTATCCGGTGCTGGGGGCGCTGTGGCAGAAACGCGGCGGCACGGCGCGTCATGATGCGGTGGCTTGGGCCTATGCGCGGGCCTGTTCCGAGATGGGGATGGACATCATCCAGAATTGTCAGGTCACCGGGGTGGATCACTCCGGCGGTCAGGTCACTGGGGTGCAGACCACGCGCGGCGCGATTGGTTGCGAGAAGCTGGCGATTGTGGTGGCCGGGCATTCGGGCGATCTGGCGGCGATGGCCGGATTCCGGCTGCCGATGGAATCGGTGGCGTTGCAGGCGCTGGTGTCTGAGCCGATCAAGCCCTGCCTTGACGTGGTGGTGATGGCCAACACCGTGCATGGCTACATGTCACAATCTGATAAGGGCGAGATGGTGATTGGCGGCGGCACGGATGGGTTTAACAATTATACTCAGCGCGGCTCGTTCCATCATATCGAAGAAACCGTGCGTGCGTTGATCGAGACCTTCCCGATGGTGTCGCGCCTGAAAATGCTGCGCCAATGGGGCGGGATTGTGGATGTGACCGGGGACCGCTCGCCGATCATTTCAACCACGCCGCTGGGCGGGTGTTTCATCAATGGCGGCTGGGGCACGGGCGGGTTCAAATCCATCCCCGGCTCGGGCTGGGCCATGGCCGAGCTGGTGGCCAATGGCACACCCGGCCCGCTGGCGGCGGAATTCGGGTTGGATCGCTTTACCCAAGGGCGCTTTATTGATGAAAGCGTGGCGGCAGGGGTGGCGCATTGATGACTGGCTTTGCTTGCACTTTTGCCCCGATCTGCTCCCAAACCTTTGCTTTTGGGACATCCCTTGCTGTCACACTCGCCTCCAAAAGGAGTTGCCCATGCTGATCCTGAAATGCCCCTATTGCGGCGTCATGGCCGATGAAACCGAGCTGAGCCCCGGCGGTCAGGCGCATCTGCTGCGCTATGGTCCGGGGTCCACCGATGAAGAGCTCGAAGGATATCTGTTCCTGCGCAACAACCCCAAAGGCGTGCATTTCGAACGCTGGCGCCATGCCCATGGCTGCGGCAAATGGTTCCACGCCGCCCGCTGCACGGTGACGCTGGAAGTGTTTGGCACCTATAGCGCCCAGACCTCGGCCCCTCCGGCCGAGCTGCTGGAAAAAATCAAACGCAAACGCCCGGATTGGGAGGGCTATCAATGAGCAACCGCATCCGCAAACATGGCCGCCTGCTGAACCGCAACACCCGGCTGGCGTTTGAGTTCAACGGCAAGACCTATCACGGCTATCAGGGGGATACTCTGGCCTCGGCGCTGCTGGCCAATGATCAGATGATGCTGGGGCGTTCGTTCAAATATCATCGCCCGCGTGGCGTTGTGGCTTCGGGGTCGGAGGAGCCCAATGCGCTGATGAATATGGGCGCGGGGGATCGGTTCGAGCCCAACCAGCGCAGCACCACCACAGAGCTGTTTGACGGCCAGAAGGCCCAGTCGCAAAACCACTGGCCCTGCCTGAAATATGATGTTGGGGTGGTGAACAATTACCTCAGCCGGTTTTTCCCTGCCGGGTTTTACTATAAAACCTTCATGTTCCCGCGTGCAGCGTGGAAATGGGTGTTCGAGCCCATCGTGCGCCAATCCGCCGGTTTGGGCAAGCCAACCACATCACGCGATGCGGATCGTTATGAGCATTTTTACCACTTCACCGATGTGCTGGTGATTGGCGGCGGGATTGCCGGGTTGCAGGCGGCTCTGGTCGCGGCGCAGGCCGGGGCCAAGGTGCTGCTGATCGAGCAAACCGCCCATTGGGGTGGTCGTGCCGTGGTGGACGGGGCCGAGATTGACGGGATGCCTGCCGAAGACTGGGTGGATCAGACCGTGGCCACACTGGACGGCATGGAGAATGTGACTCTGCGCCGCTGCACCATGGGGGCCGGGGTGTATGATCACGGCTATGCTCTGGGCTATGAGCAGGTCAGCGACCATGCGCCGCAAATGAACGGCCCGCGGCATCGTCTGTGGCGTATCCGGGCCGGGCAGATCATCACCGCCACCGGCGCGATTGAACGCCCGCTGGCCTTTGCTGGCAATGATCTTCCCGGCGTCATGCTGGCTTCGGCGATGCGCGATTTTGTGGTGAATTGGGGGGTGGTTGTCGGGCTGAGAACTGTTCTTGTCACCAATAATGATGACGCCTATCGCACCGCTCTGACCCTGCATCAGGCCGGGGTTCAGATCCCCGCCATCATTGATGCCCGCCCGCTGGTTCAGGGTGATTTGCCCGATCAGGCCCGGGCGTTGGGGATCGAGATTCTGGCCGGGCGGGCCATTGCCAAGGTCAAGGGCCGGCAACGTGTCACCGGGGTGGCGGTGTGTCGGCATGACAGCGATGGCAGTGCGCGGGACGAAATTGCTTGCGATGCGGTGGCGATGTCGGGCGGGTTTTCTCCGGCGGTGCATCTGTGGTCGCATTGCGGCGGCAAGCTGAGCTGGGTTGAGGCTCACGCCCATTTCGCTCCCGATCCCACCCGTCCTCCGACCGGGGATCAGGGGCAGGGCTTTGTGAAAACCGCGGGCATCGCCAGCGGCGCGATGGACACGCCCGAGGTTCTGGCCGATGCGACCAACGCCGCCAAATCTGCGGCCAAAGCGCTGGGCTTGCAGCCCAAAAGAGCCGCCGCGCCCAAGGCCCGCGCCACGGTTGAAGGCGCGATGCTGCCGGTCTGGATCATGCCCGCCGATGCCGGGCCCGAGCTGCGCTCTAAAATGTGGCTGGATTTCCAGAATGACGTCAAGGTGAGCGATGTGCAGCTGGCGGCGCGTGAGGGCTATGAAAGTGTGGAGCATACCAAAAGATATACCACGCTGGGCATGGCGACCGATCAGGGGAAGCTGAGCAATATCAACGGATTGGGAGTGCTTTCTGATGCATTGCATCAACCGATCCCCCAAACCGGCACCACCACATTCCGCCCGCCTTTCACGCCGATTTCCTTTGGCGTGATTGCAGGCGAAGCCCGGGGCGATATTTTTCAGCCGCTGCGCCGCACGCCGATGCATGATTGGCACGAACAGCAGGGCGCTTATATGGAGCCGGTCGGCCATTGGCGCCGCCCTTATTGCTATCCCCGCGATGGCGAAAGCCACCATGACGCGGTGATGTGCGAGGTCAGCAATACCCGCAATGCGGTGGGGCTGCTGGATGCTTCGACGCTGGGCAAGCTGATCGTCAAAGGCCCGGATGCGGGCAAGTTTCTGGACATGCTCTATACCAATATGATGTCCACGCTGAAGGTTGGGCGTTGCCGCTATGGGTTGATGTGTGATGAGAACGGCTTTCTGATGGATGACGGCGTGGTGGCGCGCCTGGATGAGGACAGTTTCCTGTGCCACACCACCTCGGGCGGGGCTGATCGCATCCATGGCTGGATGGAAGAGTGGCTGCAAACCGAGTGGTGGGATTGGAAGGTCTATGTTGCCAATGTCACCGAGCAATATGCTCAGATCGCCGTGGTCGGCCCCAATGCCCGCAAGCTGTTGCAAAAGCTGGGCGGCATGGATCTGTCGCAAGAAGCGCTCAGCTTTATGGGCTGGGCCGATGGGCAGATCGGCGGCTTTGACGCGCGGGTGTATCGGATCTCGTTCTCTGGCGAGCTGTCTTATGAAATCGCGGTTCCGGCCTCGCAGGGGCAGGCGTTTTGGGAGCTGCTGCATCAGGAAGGCAAGGCGTTTGGCGCGATGGCTTATGGCACCGAAGCGCTGCATATCATGCGGGCCGAGAAGGGCTTTATCATGATCGGTGATGAAACCGATGGCACGGTGATCCCGCAGGATCTGGGGCTGCATTGGGCGATTTCGAAAAAGAAAACCGATTTTCTGGGCAAACGGGCGCAGATGCGCTCATACATGGCCAGTGGCGAGCGCTGGCAGCTGGTGGGGCTGAAAACGCTGGATGGCCCGGTGCTGCCCGATGGCGCTTATGCGCTGGATGAGGGGCAGAATGCCAATGGGCAGCGCAATATGCAGGGGCGGGTGACGTCGAGTTATCATTCGCCGACTCTGGGCTGTGGCATCGCTATGGGGCTGGTGCGCCATGGGCCGGATCGCTTGGGCGAGGTCATCGAGTTTGGCTGCACCGATGGCACGCGGATCGCTGCCCAGATTGTCGATCCGGTGTTTTATGACAAAGAGGGGGCGAAACAAAATGTCTAAGCTTCACAGTGCGTTAGACGGCGTTTCTTATGACGGCTATGTGCAGGTGCAGGAAATGGGGCTGGTGGGCATGGTGACGTTGCGCGCCGATTTGTCGCTGGTGAAACTGGCCAAGGCGCTGAAAACCCATCTGGGGGTTGAGATGCCAAAGATGCGCCAGATCAGCGTTGCCGGAGACAACGCCGCCGCCTGGATGTCGCCCGATGAGCTGCTGTTGCTGATGCCCCATGATCAGGCCGAAGCGGTGGTGGCCAAGCTGCGCAAATCCATGGGTAAAACCCATAGCCTGATTGTGAATGTTTCAGATGCGCGAGCGATGTTTTGCCTGCGCGGCGCGGGGTGTCGCGAGGTGCTGGCCAAGCTGTCTCCGGCCGATATGCAAGCACTGGCCCCCGGAGAAATCCGCCGCTCGCGTCTGGCACAGGTGCCGGCGGCGTTTTGGCTGGCCGGGCCTGAGGAAATCCATCTGGTGGCGTTTCGCAGCGTGGCGCAATATGTGTTCGATGTGCTGAAAACCGCCGCTCAGCCGGGGGGCGAGGTGGGGATCGGTTAGGCATATCTGGCCAAAACCCGGCGATGGCCCTTGACCTTGCCCATCCGGTTCCGCCATTTAGGTTAATCTCTTTCGCGCGAACGAAATGAAGGGGGGACGATCATGTCTTTTACACTTCCTGATCTGCCTTATGCCCATGATGCGCTGGCCGCTGCAGGGATGAGCAAAGAAACTATGGAATATCACCACGATCTGCACCACAACGCCTATGTCGAAAACGGCAAAAAAATGATCGCCGGGACCAAGTGGGAAGGCCAATCGCTGGAAGACATTATCACCGGCACCTATGACGCCGGTGCGGTTGCGCAAAACGGTATCTTTAACAATGCAGCGCAGCATTGGAACCACATGCAGTTCTGGGAAATGATGGGCCCGGATGGCCACAAAATGCCCTCTGAGCTGGAAAAGCGCATCGTTGACAGCTTTGGCTCGCTCGAGCAGTTCAAAATCGAATTCACCGCTGCGGGTGCGGGGCAGTTTGGCTCGGGCTGGTGCTGGCTGGTGGTCGACAAAGACGGTGTGTTGAAAGTTACCAAGACCGAAAACGGTGTAAACCCGCTGTGTTTTGGTCAGACGGCGCTGCTGGGCTGCGATGTGTGGGAGCATTCCTATTACATTGATTTCCGCAACAAACGCCCGGCTTATCTGAGCAACTTCCTCGATAATCTGGTGAACTGGGAAAATGTGGCATTGCGTCTGGATGCGGCCTGAAACCCGGCTGCACAATTCAAACAGCGCCCTTTCGCGTTTTCAGAAGGGCGGTTTCTTTTGCCAAGGTATGATCCGCCATGACCCGAACCTATAGCGGCATTTTTGCGATGCTGGGGGCGTGCATCCTGTGGGGGTTGTCGCCGCTGCTTTACAAAGCACTGGACCATGTGCCGCCGCTGGAAGTTCTGGCGCATCGCACCATCTGGTCGCTGGTGATCTTTGTGGTCTGGCTGGGGGTGCAGGGGCGCTTGCCGATGGTGATGCGCATTCTGGGCCAGAAACAGCAACGGCTGATGATTGTGACGCTATCGGTTCTGATCGGGGTGAACTGGGGGGCTTTCATTGTCGCGGTCCAGATCGGCCAGACGGTTGAGGCCAGTCTGGGCTATTTCATTTACCCTCTGATGACGGCGGTGCTGGGAACGGTGCTGTTTCGCGAGAAACTGGCCCCGGCGCAAATCCTTTCGGTGCTGATCGCGGCGGCGGCGGTGGTGCTGCTGGGCTGGGGGCTGGGCGTCACCCCATGGCTGGCGCTGTTTCTGGCGGGCACATTCGCGGTTTATGGCAGCCTGAAAAAGCACACCGCGCTGGGGCCGCTGGTATCGGTCACCGGCGAAGTGCTGTTGCTGTTGCCGCTGGCGCTGATCTGGCTGTGGGGGGTGCATTTTCTGGAGTGGCGCGATTTCGATGGCCGGCTGGGCGGAGCCTTTGGCCAAAGTTGGCAGGACACGGTGCTGCTGTTGATGGTCGGCCCGGTCACCGCCTTTGCGCTGGTGCTGTTTGCCTTTGCTGCCAAACGGCTTAGCTTTGCCACCCAAGGTTTTTTGTTTTACCTCAACCCTTTTCTGCAATTCATGGTCGCCGCGCTGGTCTTTGCCGAGCCGGTCAGCCGCTGGCATCTGATCGCCTTTTCACTGATCGGTCTGGCGCTGACGATCTACAGCCTGCACGCCTTTGCTCAGGAACGAAAATCGCGCAAGGCTTTGGTCAACTCTGCCACCCCGGGCACTACGGTGAAATAGCGTTTGAGCGTGTTATCGGCAAAGCCCTGTTCGATCACATGATCCACCAGCCGCAGCAGCGGTTGCCAATAGCCATGGGTGTTCAGCAAAAAGATCGGCTTTTCATGCAGGCCCAGCTGGCGCCAGGTCAGCACCTCGAAAAACTCATCCAGAGACCCCGCGCCGCCGGGCAGCATCACGATCGCGTCCGAGTTCATGAACATTACCTTTTTGCGCTCATGCATGTTCTCGGTGACGATGAAATGCGATAGATCACGCTTGCCGACTTCGCGCTGTTGCAGGTGCTCGGGGATCACGCCAAAGGTCTGCGCCCCGCCCATTTGCGCGGCATTGGCCACCGCCCCCATCAGCCCGATATCACCGGCACCATAGACCAGCCGCCAGTGCTGTTCGGCAATGGAGCGGCCCAGATCAACCGCCGCCGCCTGATAGGCCGGATCATTGCCCGGACGAGACCCGCAGTAAACGCAGACCGAAAAAGCGGGTTTGTCTTGCATATCTTCAAGCCTTTCACGCATGTGTTTTGACCACCGCATATCCCGGTGATATGCTGGCCTCAGAATGGGGCCAATCGCGGTAAAATGCAAGCTGGGGATCGGGGAATGGCAAAGATATCCACAAATAGTGGGCTGAGGATTCTAGCGGGGGCCGGGGTGGGCCTGTTGCTGTTATTGCTGCTGATGGTGGGCTATGCCATCTATCAGCACGTCACCTCTGCCAGCGCTGAGGTCAGTGCATTACCCACGCCCGCGACCAGCCCGGTGCCTCCGGCGGAAGCGGCCTTGGAGGCAAAGGGGCCGGTCTTTGATTTGGTGCGGGTGACGCCTGAAGGGTCGTCCGTGGTTGCCGGCCATGCCGCGCCCGGGCAGGAGGTGAACATCATGCTGGACGGGATGCCGGTTGCGGCGGCGCTGGCGGATCAGAAGGGCGATTTCGTGGCGTTGTTGGAGTTGCCCGCGATCAGCACGGCACAGGTCTTATCGCTGTCGTCGGCGGATGTGGATTCGGAAGCGGTGGTTTCGGAGCAGCAGGTGATCGTCGCTCCGGTGTTGCAGGCGCAGCCTGAGAAGGCGGTTCCCGAGAAAGAGGAAAAACAGCCTGAAGTGGCAGAAGCCAAACCGGCCAATATACAGCCCGAAGGCGCTGTGGTGCCCTCCGATGTGGCCAATGTGACACCGGCTCCGGCACCGGGGCAGGGGGGGATGACACCGCCGCCGGCCTCTGATCCTCTGCCCAAAGTCGCGCCACTGCAAAAGCCCGATCTGGCCGCCGCCACGGCCCCAACTTTGCCGCAGATCACCACGCCAAAGCAGGCCAGAAAGGCCGCGCCGGAAACCCCGGCAGTGCCTGCCGAACAGGATAACGCCATTGCTCCGGCGGTGTTGCTGGCCGGGCAGACAGGGGTGCGTGTGTTGCAGCCGGCGCAGGGTGAGGGAGCTCCGCAAATCGGCCATGTGGTGATTGATGCGATTTCATATGATACGCGCGGGCAGGTGCAGCTGGCCGGGCGCGGCAAGCAGAGCAGCCATGTGCGGATTTATCTGGACAATACCCCAATCCAGACGGCTCCGATCAGCCCGCAAGGGGTCTGGAACACGGATCTGCCCGATATCGGGGCCGGGATTTATACGTTGCGGGTGGATCAGCTGGATGCCCAAGGTGCGGTGATGTCGCGCACCGAAACGCCGTTCAAACGCGAGGAGGCTTCGGTTTTGCAAAAGGCCAGCGTGGCGGTGGACCCGGCGCAGAGCATCTCCAGCGTGACGGTGCAACCCGGGGCGACGCTGTGGGCGATTGCCCGGGATCATTACGGCGCGGGGTTGCTCTATGTCAAAGTGTTCGATGCCAACCGGGCCGAGATCCGCGACCCGGATCTGATCTATCCGGGGCAGGTGTTTACGGTGCCGGATTAGCCTTGGGGTATTCCCAGCCGCTTTTGTCGGCGGATCACCAGCCAGACGCACAGCACCGATGCCAAAGAGCTGAGCAGCATGATCAATAGCAGCGTGGTTGCGCCGTTTTCAACCGTCAGCCCCGTGCCGGATAAAAGCGACAGCAGCGTGCCGATGCCGATCAGGATTGCGCCGCTCAGCCCCGAGGCCGAGCCCGCCAGCTCGGGCCGCACCGACAACATCCCGGCATTGGCGCTGGGCAAGGTCAGCCCATTGCCCACCCCCAACAGCATGATAAAGCCGAAAAACACATAGGCCGAGCCCAGCCCCAGGCAAAACAGAACCAGCGCTCCGCCCAGCCCGAAGCTGGCCAGCAGGGCTCCGGCCATCACCATCTTGTTGATGCCCATTCGGACGGCAAACCTCCCCGACAAATAATTGCCCAGCATATACCCCATTGAAACCGAACCAAAAGATAGCCCCATCCAGATCGGGTTCATGTTGAAAACCTCGGTCCCGACAAAGGCCGCCGCACCCAGATAGGCATAAAACGCCCCGGCTGAAAAACTGGCCGACAGGCAATAGCCCCAGAATTGTTTTGAGCGCAGCAAGCCGGGATATTGGCGCATTTGGGCCGAGAATGATGCACTGCGGTTGGTGGTGGTCTCGCCCAGATCACGCCATGTAACCAGCCACAGCACTGCCCCCGCCAGCAGCATCAGCGCGAAATTGGCCTGCCAGCCCAGATAACTGTCCAGCACCCCGCCCAGCAGCGGGCCCAGCATTGGTGAAACCGACATGCCCATGGTGACATAGCCGATCATCGAAGCCGCCTGTGCCTCGGGCACCATATCGCGAACCACGGATCGTGACAGCGCCATGCAGGTGGCAATCACCGCTTGCGCCATGCGGCATAGCAGGAAAAGCTCGACATTGGGGGCCAGAAGGCAGCCCAGAGTGGCGATCAGGAACAGGAAGATGCTCCATAAAATCACCGGCCTGCGCCCGTAGCGGTCTGACAGCGGGCTGATCAGCAGCTGCAAGATTGCGCTGACCCCCAGATAGAGCGACACCGATAGCTGCATCACGCTGTAATCGGTCTGAAAATATTGGCTCATCGCCGGTAGCGACGGCAGGAACATGTTCATTGCCAAAGCGGGCAGGGCGGCCAGCAAAATCAGGGTCGAGATATGCGGCGGGCTGCTCTGGTTCAGATAGCGCTTTGCGGGGATCGGGCTCATTGGCGCAGCTTATCTGCGCCACCGGGGCTTGTCTATCGCCTGTTTGGCCGCAATTGGCCGGGCGCGGGGCCATTTTTTTGCCGCCGCTGTTTGCAAACTTCCCTCCTGCAGCGGGTTTGGCGGCAGCCGCTGAGGAGTGGGGTGGAAAACCCATAAGTATCAGTGCGTTAACCCTAGGTTGGCCCCCGTTTTTGTGCCTCGATCAGCACGACACGCCCTGCCGGTTGCTCGCCAAAGCCGCACCACACCCGGATTTGACTGCTGTAAGGCCCGTCTGACTTTGCAAATTTGCAGCTCTCAGCCGTTGCTGTTTGTCCGGTTTGCAAATATACCCGACTGCAAATTTATTCCGATCCATTGCAGCCAGACTCTGCCTGCAAGTGATAAAAAGGGGCGTTTGATGAAAGATATCCTGCAAGAACTAGAAAACCGTCGTGGTGAGGCCCGTTTGGGTGGAGGCCAAAGGCGCATCGACTCGCAACACGCCAAGGGCAAGCTGACCGCGCGGGAGCGGATCGAGCTGCTGCTGGATGAGGGCTCGTTCGAAGAGTTTGACATGTTTGTCTCGCATCGCTGCACTGATTTCGGCATGGACAAACAGAAAACCGCCGGCGATGGGGTGGTGACCGGTTGGGGCACCATCAATGGGCGGATGGTTTATGTTTATAGCCAGGATTTCACCGTATTTGGTGGTTCGCTTTCGGAAACTCATGCGCAGAAAATTTGCAGGCCGGTTATGCCGAAGTGTTCCAGCGCAATATCATGGCCTCGGGCGTGGTGCCGCAGATCAGCGTGATCATGGGGCCATGCGCCGGTGGGGCGGTTTACTCGCCAGCCATGACCGACTTTATCTTTATGGTCAAGGACAGCTCTTATATGTTCGTCACCGGACCGGATGTGGTGAAAACCGTGACCAATGAACAGGTTACCGCCGAAGAGCTGGGCGGTGCGCTGACCCACACCAAGAAATCCAGCGTGGCCGATGGTGCGTTTGAAAACGATGTTGAGGCGCTGTCTGAAGTGCGTCGTCTGGTCGATTTCCTGCCCCTGAACAACCAGTCCAAAGTGCCTGCGCGCCCGTTCTTTGATGATCCGGCCCGGGTGGATAACAGTCTGGATACGCTGATCCCCGTCAACGCCAACGCGCCTTATGATATGCAGGAGCTGATCGTCAAACTGGCGGATGAGGGTGATTTTTATCAGATTCAAGAAGATTTTGCCAAAAACATTCTGACCGGGTTCATCCGGCTGGAGGGCTCGACCGTGGGCGTGGTGGCGAATCAACCGATGGTGTTGGCCGGCTGTCTGGATATTGACAGCTCGCGCAAGGCGGCGCGGTTCGTGCGTTTCTGCGATGCATTCAGCATTCCGGTGCTGACCTTGGTCGATGTGCCCGGCTTTTTGCCCGGCACCAGTCAGGAATATGGCGGCGTGATCAAGCATGGGGCAAAGCTGCTCTATGCTTACGGCGAAGCCACCGTGCCCAAAGTCACCCTGATCACCCGCAAAGCTTATGGCGGGGCTTATGACGTGATGTCGTCCAAGCATCTGCGTGGCGATTTCAACTATGCCTGGCCCTCGGCGGAAATCGCGGTGATGGGGGCAAAGGGCGCGACCGAAATCATCCACCGTGCCGATCTGGATGACCCTGAAAAAATCGCCAAGCACACCGAGGATTACGAAAACCGTTTCGCCAACCCGTTTGTGGCGGCCGAGCGCGGCTTTGTTGATGAGGTGATCCATCCGCATGCCACACGCAGACGTATCTGCCGGGCTTTTGCATCGCTGCGGAATAAAAAGCAAAGCAACCCGTGGAAGAAACACGGTAACATCCCGCTGTAAGCCGATGGTTTTGCGTGGTTTTCTGTGTCGGTTCGCAATGGGGGTGTTCGGCCTGACTGGGCTGAGCGCGCCTGCGCTTGCGTCTGATCCCATTGCAGTGCCTTCGGGCCAGCAGGTCACATTTTACGACGTGATCTGGGAACAGCATGGCACGGAAAACACCTATCGGTTTCGCTATCTGGCGCCGCAAATCGCCCGTGATGGTGATGGGATCAGCTTTGATCAGGCCGAAGCGGACCTGATCTATTTGTGCGAGAACTCAGCCCTGCCCAGCCTGCGCAAACACAATCGCGATGTGACGAAGATTATCATTTCGATTTCAGACATTCCGGTGACATTTGGCAGGGTTAGCCCACAGGCCACACAGTTTATCGACGGCTTTGATGTGCAGGGGATTCGCTGTATTTGGGACGCATATTGATGATGACACATCAAAATACCGGGTTCTGGCGGTCTTTGGCGCATTTTTTTGATGCAAACGCGCCACAAAGCGCCATATCGGGCAGAGTCTGCTATGCATTTGAAAATAATTGCGTTATCGTCGCCTCAGGTTACACCAAAGTAGCCTATCACTTAACGAACCAGCTGACCTGCAATGTGGGGGGAGTTGGTTTTTTCGTAATATGTAGGAGACTAAGATGTCGAATAGCATCAAAGCAGTTGTGGCCATGGGCCTGTTTTTCACCGTTGCGGCTTGCGGTCAGCAAGAAGAAGTTGTGGTTGTGGATGAGCCAGTGGTTATCGAGCAACCAACCACCAAGTACTAAAAGACCCACGGGGTGGGCGTTTGTGCCTGCCCCGTTCTTTGCCCTCCCGACCGTGTCGGGGGTGATTGATCGGTGTGTTATGCCGATTCGGCCTTTCTTGAGCTTTGCTTCGAGGGGGGTTTTCGCATGTTAAAGCATCGCGGTTTTCCGGGCCGTCTGGTCGGCACCGATTTTCAGTTTACCATCCGCAGGCCCAATAAAAAGGGTGCCACCCCGTTGATCCGGCGCGAGCGTTTCGCAGATCGCCGCCCGGCGGATCGGCGTGCCGATTCGGCTTTTGCTGCGGCGTTGTGGACTTACTTCGGCGATCAGCCCTTTGAGCGCGGCAATCTGGATGCGGGGCGCTTGTCTTGGCTTTGGGGCCGCGAAGTGCAGCCCGCCGAGGATCCGTTTGACGATCAAAGCTATGAGGCGCTGTTGCGTCTGGATGAAAAACAACTGCGCGCATCGTTCCCCGAAATCTTTGAAACAGGGGAATCGGCGTGAACTTGCCCATGCATCATACGCGATCTTGGCGTGTTTCTGCCCAAAAGACCCCGGCTTATGCGGTGAGCCTTGCGGCGGTGCGTCTTTGTCTGGATAGTAGGGACATGGCAGGCGGCTATTCCAAAGCGTCTGTCTGTACTAGTCAGTACCGTTACCCTTCCCCTACTATCTGGTCTGGTCCTTTTAGGGCCAGGCCATTTTTGCGCCGGGCGGGGATGTCCGGTGCCAATCGGCCACAATTTGCCCAAAAGGCGCGGTCTGATTTCAGGGATTCTCAGCCCCGTTTTGATTTGTTAAACTGCTGCTCAGTCAAAACAAATAAACGAGGCAATCAAAAATGCAGTTACAAAAATTCGTCCTTATCGCGCTTCTGGTCACACCGCTATCTGCCTGTCTGGACAATGACGTCAAACGCGCCGCAGCCGGTGCTGTGGCCGGGGCGGTCGTGGCCGATGTCACCAATGGCGATGTCGTTACCGGCGCGGCGGTCGGCGCGGCCGGAGGGGCGCTTTGCGACGACGTCAATCTGTGTAGCCCATCCAGATAACACAATCCGGCACCCCCGCGGGGGTCGGCTATTTCGCAATTTATCACCATCGCAGCCATTGCGCTGCGGTGGTTTTTTTGACGGCGGCTCTGCTTGCTCACAGCCGCCAAGCCCGGTTATATCCCGCCAAAGCGCGGTCGGTAGCCGGAGCGCAACCTTGGAAAACAGTTTGGGAAAGGTCTGTTAGATGTTTAAGAAGATATTGATTGCCAACAGGGGTGAAATCGCCTGTCGGGTGATAAAATCGGCCCGCAAGATGGGCATCAAAACGGTGGCGATCTATTCGGATGCTGACAGGGCGGCGCTGCATGTGCAGATGGCGGATGAGGCGGTGCATATCGGGCCGCCTCCGGCCTCTGAATCCTATATCGTGATTGATAAGGTGATGGATGCCGTCCGTCAGACCGGGGCCGAAGCTGTGCATCCCGGCTACGGTTTTTTGAGTGAAAACAGTAAGTTCGCCGAAGCTCTTGAAGCAGAAGGCGTGGCATTCATCGGCCCCCCAAAAGGCGCCATCGAGGCCATGGGCGATAAGATCACCTCGAAAAAGATCGCTCAGGACGCCAATGTTAGCACCGTGCCCGGCTATATGGGGTTGATCGAGGACACGGATGAGGCGGTCAAGATCTCAAACCAGATCGGCTATCCGGTGATGATCAAGGCCTCTGCCGGCGGTGGCGGTAAAGGGATGCGCATCGCCTGGAGCGATGAAGAGGCCCGCGAAGGCTTTGAAAGCTCGAAACGCGAGGCGGCCAGCAGCTTTGGCGATGACCGGATTTTCATTGAAAAATTCGTCACCCAGCCGCGCCATATCGAAATTCAGGTGCTGGCCGATAGCCATGGCAACTGCATCTATCTGGGCGAGCGCGAATGTTCGATCCAGCGGCGCAATCAAAAAGTGATCGAAGAGGCCCCGAGCCCGTTCCTCGACGAAGCCACACGCCGCAAGATGGGCGAGCAGGCCGTGGCCATGGCGCAGGCTGTGGATTACGCCAGCGCCGGCACGGTTGAGTTCATCGTTGATGGCGATCGCAACTTCTATTTTCTGGAAATGAACACCCGCTTGCAGGTGGAACATCCGGTGACCGAGCTGATCACCGGCGTTGATCTGGTGGAACAGATGATCCGGGTTGCCAGCGGCGAAAAGCTGTCGATTGCGCAAGAGGACGTCACCCTGAATGGCTGGGCGATCGAAAGCCGCCTTTACGCCGAAGACCCTTACCGCGGTTTCCTGCCTTCCACCGGCCGTCTGACCACCTATCGCCCGCCCGCTGAGGTGGCCGATGCCAACCATGTGGTGCGCAACGATACCGGGGTTTATGAGGGCGGCGAGATTTCGATGTTCTATGACCCGATGATTGCCAAGCTTTGCACTTGGGCCCCCAGCCGTGATGCGGCGATTGAGGGGATGCGCGTGGCGCTGGACAGCTTCCAAGTCGAAGGCATTGGTCACAACCTGCCCTTCCTGTCGGCGGTGATGGATCATGAAAAATTCACTTCGGGCAGCATGACCACCGCCTTTATCGAAGAGGAATTCCCCGAAGGGTTTGAGGGGGTTGAACTGCCAGAAGCGATGCTCAAACGGATCGCGGCTTCGGCGGCGGCGATGCACCGCGTGGCCGAAATCCGCCGCACCCGGGTTTCCGGGAGGATGGACAACCATGAACGCAAGGTGGGCAGCGATTGGGTTGTGACCTTGCAGGGGCAATCCTATGACGTGGCGATTGATGCCGATCCGATGGGGGCCGATGTGCGCTTTGAGGATGGCAGCAGCGTGCGGGTGGCTTCGGATTGGGTGCCGGGGCAAAGCCTTGCCGTGCTGGATGTTGATGGCTCGCCGCTGGTGCTGAAGGTCGGCAAGATCCCCGGTGGCTTCCGTATGCGGGTGCGCGGCGCGGACCTGAAAGTGCATGTGCGCAGCCCACGTCAGGCCGAGCTGGCCCGGCTGATGCCGGAAAAACTGCCCCCTGATACCTCGAAACTGCTGCTGTGCCCCATGCCCGGGCTGATCGTTTCGGTGGCGGTGTCTGAAGGCGACGAGGTGCAGGAAGGTCAGGCGCTCTGCACGGTTGAGGCCATGAAAATGGAGAACATCCTGCGGGCCGAAAAGAAAACCGTGGTGACCAAAATCAACGCCGCCGCCGGTGACAGTCTGGCGGTCGACGATGTGATCATGGAGTTCGAATGATCTTTGCCCTGCACATAAAACGGTTCTTTTGCGGGTGCGGTCACGATTGGGTGACCGCGCCGGCTGGGGCTGTGGCCTGTGCAGGGTCATATTTTGCCGGTGTAAACGGGCAAAATAAATCGGCATTTTTAAACGGGTTCGCCGAAAATTTTATATTGTTAAACTGTTTAAAAACAAAGGCTTGCTGGGGATTGTTGACTTTTTGCCCGAACTTTGGGGCTCAAATCCGCCGCTTTGCCGACAGACCGCGCCGCTATGCGTGGCAAAAATTTACCTCTGTTAAGTTTCTGATCATGGTGAGGGCATAATGTTACGCCTGAGAGATCATTTTCAGGCTGCGCTGGCCGCAGCATTTAACGGAGCAAGACTTGTGGTCGATGTCATCCTGCATCTGGGCGCCCACCGCACGGGCACAACGACGTTGCAGGTTTATCTGGAACAGAACCGCGACAATTTGAAACAAATCGGCACCGCCTTCTGGGGGCCGAGCCGCACCCGTTCGGGGCTGTTTTCCGGGCTGGTCAAACGGCCGCGTGACCTGACTCATGACGGGGTGCTGCGGGGCGAGCGCTCTTGCGGGTTGATCCGCATGGAGCTGGACCGGATGGATCGCGCCGGGGTGCAAACCCTGATTGTCAGCGAAGAAAACATGGTCGGTTCGATGTCCAACAATCTGTTCGAAACCGCGCTTTACCCGGATGCGGGGCCACGGCTGAGGCGGTTTCGCGGCGCGTTTCAGGGGCATTGCAGCCGGGTGGCGCTGTCGATCCGTTCTTATGATAAATACTGGATTTCGGCGCTGTCTTATATGGTCGAGCGCGGCTGGCCGCTGCCGGATCAGGCGATGCTGGATCGGCTGGTCACCCAATCCCGGCGCTGGCGCGACCTGATCCGCGATGCGGCGGCGGCGTTCCCCAATGCTCAGCTATGGGTGTGGCCGTTTGAAGCGATGATCGGCCAGCCCCAGAACCAGCTGGCGGTGATCAGCGGTGCTGCGGCCCCGATGCGTATGCGCGGCGGCGCGGATTGGCACAATGCTTCGGCCCGTTCTGACAGATTGCGCCAAGTTCTGATTGAGCGCGGCCAGCCGGAACAGGCCGCCGCGCTGCCGGTGCAAAACCGTCGCTGGCAACCTTTCTCGGCCGCTCATCTGGCCACATTCCATCACCAATACCAACAAGACATCGCCTGGCTACGTCAGGGGGCGGATGGTATTGCCCGATATATCGAACAAAAAGACGACATGGCAGCAGGGGCACATCTGCGCCGGTCACCCAACCAAAGAGGACAATGCAATGACCCAGAAGAAAGAAGCGTGGGCTAAGCTGGCCGAAAAAGAACTGCGCGGCCGCCCGCTGGACGATCTGACCTGGCACACGCTGGAGGGCATCGACGTCAAGCCGGTCTACACCGCCGAAGACACCGCCGATTTGCCCCAGATGGGGGAAATGCCGGGCTTTGGTCCGTTCACCCGTGGGGTCAAGGCCACCATGTATGCGGGCCGTCCCTGGACCATCCGCCAATATGCCGGTTTCTCGACGGCTGAGGAATCCAACGCCTTTTACCGCAAGAACCTTGCTGCGGGTCAGCAGGGGGTCTCGGTTGCCTTCGATCTGGCCACCCACCGCGGCTATGACAGCGACCACCCTCGCGTGGTCGGGGACGTGGGCAAGGCCGGTGTGGCGATTGACAGCATTGAGGATATGAAAATCCTGTTCGACGGCATTCCGCTGGACAAGGTTTCGGTGTCGATGACCATGAACGGCGCGGTGATCCCGATTCTGGCCAATTTCATCGTCGCCGGCGAAGAGCAGGGCCATGACAAATCGCTGCTGGCAGGCACCATTCAGAATGATGTGCTCAAGGAATTCATGGTGCGCAACACCTATATTTATCCGCCGGAACCGTCGATGCGGATCATCTCGGACATCATCGAATACACCGCGCATGAGATGCCGAAATTCAACTCGATCTCGATCTCGGGCTATCACATGCAAGAGGCCGGGGCCAATCTGGTGCAGGAACTGGCTTATACCCTGGCCGATGGGCGCGAATATGTGCGTGCGGCCCTGAATGCGGGCATGGATGTGGACAAATTCGCCGGGCGGCTCAGCTTTTTCTTCGCCATCGGCATGAATTTCTTTATGGAAGCCGCCAAACTGCGCGCCGCGCGGATGCTGTGGCACCGGGTGATGACCGAGTTTGGCGCCAAAACCGAACGCTCGAAAATGCTGCGCACCCACTGCCAGACTTCGGGCGTGTCCTTGCAGGAACAAGACCCTTATAACAACGTGATCCGCACCGCTTATGAAGCGATGTCGGCGGTTCTGGGCGGCACCCAGTCGCTGCACACCAACGCGCTGGATGAGGCCATTGCGTTGCCCACCGAGTTTTCGGCCCGCATTGCCCGCAACACCCAGATCATCCTTCAGGAAGAAACCGGCGTGACCAATGTGGTCGATCCGCTGGCGGGGTCATATTACGTCGAAAGCCTGACGGCCGAGCTGGCCGACAAGGCGTGGGAATTGATGAAAGAAGTCGAGGAAATGGGCGGCATGACCAAGGCCGTGATCAGCGGCATGCCCAAGCTGCGGATTGAGGAATCCGCAGCCCGGCGTCAGGCGATGATCGACCGCGGCGAAGAGGTGATTGTTGGCGTCAACAAATACCGGCTGGAACAGGAAGACCCGATCGACATTCTCGACGTGGACAATGTGGCGGTGCGCGAATCTCAGGTGGCGCGGTTGGCGAAATTGCGTGCCGAGCGTGACGAGGCCGCTTGTCAGGCCGCTCTGGATGAAATCACCCACCGCGCCAAAGAGGGGGGCAATTTGCTTGAGGCTGCCGTGGATGCGGCTCGCGCCCGGGCTTCGGTTGGCGAAATCAGCATGGCGATGGAAAAGGTATTTGGCCGCCACCGGGCCGAGGTGAAAACACTGGCCGGGGTCTATGGCGCAGCCTATGAAGGCGATGAAGGCTTTGCTAAAATCCAGAAATCCATTGAACAATTCGCCGAGGAAGAGGGTCGCCGGCCGCGTCTTTTGGTGGTCAAGATGGGGCAGGACGGCCATGACCGCGGCGCCAAAGTGATCGCCACTGCTTTTGCCGATATCGGCTTTGACGTGGATGTGGGGCCGCTGTTCCAGACCCCGGAAGAGGCGGCGCAGGACGCGGTGGATAACGATGTGCATGTGGTCGGGATCAGCTCTCAGGCGGCGGGTCACAAGACACTTGCACCACAGTTGATCGAGGCGCTGAAAGCTCGCGATGCCGATGACATCGTTGTGATCTGCGGTGGGGTGATCCCGCAGCAGGATTATGATTTCCTGTATAAATCCGGCGTGAAGGCGATTTTCGGCCCCGGCACGAATATCCCATCCGCGGCTGAGGATATTCTGCGCATTCTGCGGGAGCAAAAGGCGCAATAGGGCGTTATGCGAAAAATCTGAATCACTTAACGCTGCCTGAAATCAAAGATTTCAACGCGTTAAGTGATGCTCTGTGTATCAGGTATTTCGTCAAACGTTATAAGGCGGCATGAGGATGCGCCGCTCCGGGACATCTGCCGGGGCGGTGTGAAGGGAAGGCGATCAGATGCTGGAACTTGATCATATCGTTGTCGCCGCCCGGCGGCTGGATGAAGGGGTGGCATGGGTCGAGCAATCTTTAGGCGTTCAAATGTCCGGCGGTGGCGAGCATCCGCTGTTCGGCACCCATAACCGGCTGTTGCGTCTGGGCGCGGCCTATCTGGAGGTCATCGCCATCAACCCGGTCGCCCCCGCGCCAAAGCGGCCCCGCTGGTTTGGGCTGGACGTGTTCTCGGGCCCGCCGCGTCTGGTGAGTTGGGTGCTGCGCAGCGATGATTTGCACCGCGATCTGGACAGCAGTCCGGTGGAAACCGGCGAGGTGCTCGCACTGCAACGCGGTGATCTGCGCTGGAGTATGACCTGCTCGGCCAGCGGGGTGCAGCCGCTTGGCAATTCTTACCCGCCGATTCTGGAATGGCAGGGTTGCCCGGCATTCGAACGCCTGCCGCAAACCGATTGCCATCTGCAACGCCTGACCCTGCAGCACCCGCAAGCGGCGCAATTATCGGCGGCTCTGGAGCCCAATTTTCAGGACGATCGGGTGCTGATCCGCCCCGGCGCGGTGGCGTCTTTGCAAGCCGAAATCCAAACCCCGCAGGGGGTGCGGGTCTTAATGTGATCGCAATCAAATTGATGGCCTGACAAGCCGCAAAAGACTGGTTAAGAAAGATCCATGTCACTCTGGTCCCGCATAAGCGATGCTCTCTCAGCCCTTGCCAAAGGCGAGGCGCTGTCTGCCGTGTTCGATCATCTGCGCACCCCGCCGCAGCAGCGGGTGGGCTTTACCATCGCGGTCATCGCGCTGGGGGCGAAAATGGCCAAGGCCGATGGGCTGGTCACCCGCGATGAGGTCAGCGCCTTTCGCGAGGTGTTCAGCATCCCACCGCAGGAAGAGGCCAACGCGGCAAGGGTATTCAATCTGGCCCGTCAGGACGTGGCCGGGTTCGAAGACTATGCCCGGCGCATCAAGGCGATGTTCTCTGACCAGCACGATGCCCTTTACGATCTGCTGGAGGGGCTGTTTCACATTGCCTTGGCCGATGGCGAATACCACCCGAAAGAGGATGATTATCTGGACCGGGTGCGCCATATTTTCGGCCTCAGCGATGGTGAATTTGCCGCCATGCGCGCCCGTCTGCTGCCCGATGCCGCGCCTTGCCCCTATCAGGTTCTGGGGGTGTCGCCGGATATGCCGATGGATGAGATTCGCAAAACCTATCGCAATTTGGTGCGGCAAAACCACCCGGATCAGATGCGCGCTCGCGGGGTGCCGCATGAGGCGCTCAAGCTGGCCGAGTGCCGTCTGGCGGCGATCAATGCCGCTTGGGATCAGATCAATGGCAGTCAGGGATGAGGGCGGGTTTTGCGGCTGGCCACCTATAATATCGAGTGGTTCGACAACCTGTTTGCCCGCGATGGCAGCCTGTTGCTGGATCAGCGCTGGTCGCGGCGGCGCGATGTCACCCGGGCGCAGCAGTTGCAGGCGGTGGCGCGGGTCTTGCAGACACTGGATGCCGATGCTGTGATGATCATCGAAGCCCCGGATAGCAGCCGGCGGCGCAATGGGGTGCGGGCGCTGGAGGCTTTTGCCCGCCATTTCGGGTTGCGCAGTGACAAGGCGCTGATCGGATTTGAAAACCACACCCAGCAGGAAATCGCGTTGCTCTATGATCCGCAAAAGCTGCAGCCGCGCCACGATCCCAAGGGCCATGAAACCGGCAAGAGGGGCCGCGAAGATGCACCGCGTTTTGACGGGGTCTTTCGCTATCAGCCACCCGGGCGCACGGCCCGGCTGATCCGCTTTTCCAAACCGCCGCTGGAGGTGGCGCTGCGCACCGCTTCGGGTAAGGGTCTGCGCCTGATCGGGGTGCATGTCAAATCCAAGGCACCGCATGGGGCGCAGGGCCGGGCGGCGCTGATGCGCAAGGCGATTGCCAACCGAAAGAAGCAAGTGGCGCAATGCATCTGGTTGCGGATGCGGGTGCAGCAACATCTGCAGGCAGGCCAGCCGGTGATGGTGATGGGCGATTTCAACGATGGGCCGGGGCTGGATGAATATGAACAGCTGTTTGGGCGCTCCAGCGTCGACATCGTGCTGGGCGAGGAGCCGCCACGTCTATTTGATCCCCATGCCGAACGTGTGTTGAGCCCTCATGAGGGGCCAAAACCCACCAGCGCCCGGTTTTATCTGCCAAAGCAGCAGCGCTATATGTCGACCCTGCTGGATTACATCATGGTCTCGCCCGATCTGAAGGCGCTGGGGCCGGAGTGGCGCATCTGGCATCCCTTTGAGGATGCGCAATGTCAGGCCGATCAGGGGTTGCGTCAGGCGCTGCTGATGGCCTCGGATCATTTTCCGGTTTCGATTGATCTGGAGATTTAAGTTTGTAATTTGCCGCAGGCGGCTTATATCCGTTGGTATGAAACATTTTGTTACACTTGCCGTTGTCGCCTGTCTGGCGGGGTCTCCGGTTCTCGCCGAGGGAAAGCCCGTGGATGAAAATCAACAAGCTCCGAACCTGCTGGAGGAGGGGGCCAAGATGTTCATGCGCGGTCTGGCGCAGGAACTGGATCCGGCGCTTCAGCAGTTGCAGAAGATGACAGCCGAGATGCTGCCCATGCTGGAAAAGCTGCAAGAGCAGATCGGCGATTTCAGCCAGTATCACATGCCCGAAATGCTGCCCAATGGCGATATCATCATCCGGCGCAAACAGCCCAAGCCGGTGGTGGATGAGGAGAACGGGCAGATAGAGCTTTAGGCGGATTGTAGGGTAGGGGCTCTTTCAACCCATATGGCCTCCCCCGGGTTGCTGCCAACCCGGGGAAGCGTCGATATTCTAACCCGCCAGGCTGGGCAACCACAACACGATCGAAGGGAACGCCACCAGAGTCGCAATGGTGATCGCATCGGCGATAAAGAACGGAGTCACCCCGATAAACACATCCTGCACCGTCAGGTCTTTGCGAACCCCGGCCACCACAAAGCAATTCAGTCCGATTGGCGGGGTGATCAGGCAGAATTCGGCCATTTTCACCACTAGAATGCCGAACCAGATCGCACACATCGGCCCCGACATGCCAAAGGCACTATCGGCGGCTAACACATCCTCACCACCATTCAGTGCCATCACCGCCGGATAAACCACCGGCAGGGTCAGCAGCAACATGCCGATTGCGTCCATGAACATCCCCAGCACCGCATAGGCCAGCAGGATCAGCACCAGCGTCAGCATTGGCGATTGATCCAGCCCGGCAATCCACTGGGCAAAGGCATCGGGCAACTGGGCAAAGCCCAGAAACCGCACATAGATCAGCACGCCCCAGATGATGGTGAAAATCATCACCGCCAGCTTGGCGCTTTCCAGCAGCGCATCTTTCAACTGCTCCCAGCGCATCCCCTTGAACACCGCCATGCAGAACACCACAAACGCGCCCAACGCGCCGCCTTCGGTGGGGGTGCCCCAAGCGTTTCCGCCAAAGGGGTTGTAGATGAAAAAGATGATGATCAGCACCACAAAGGCAATCGGGGCCGCTGGTGGCAGGGATTTAAAGCGCTCTCCCCAGCTAAAGCCGCGCACTGGGGGGCCGAAATTGGGAATGATCAGCGCCAGCGCCACGATCAACCCGCCATAAATCAGCGCCGACACCGCGCCGGGGATAAAGCCCGCCAGCAGCAGCTTGCCCACATCCTGTTCCACGATGATCGCATAGATCACCAAAATCGCCGAAGGTGGGATCAGGCTGGCCAGAGTGCCCCCGGCCGCCACCACTCCGGCGGCAAAGCGTTTGTCATAGCCGGCCCGCAGCATTTCGGGGATGGCGATGCGGGCAAACACCGCCGACGTCGCCACCGAAGCGCCCGAGACCGCCGCAAATCCCGCCGTGGCAAACACCGTGGCCACCGCCATACCGCCGGGCAGCCAACCCACCCAGCGTTTGGCCGCGGCAAACAGCGCCTTGGTCAGGCCGGCATAATAGGCCAGATAGCCGATCAGAATAAAGGTCGGGATCAGCGACAGCGCCTGATTGGAGATTTTCGAATGCGGCACCTGACCGGCGATTTTCACCGAAACCGTCAGGGCTTTGCCGAATTTGTCCGGGTTGTAGCCGAATTTTGCCCAGAAAATCCAGATCAGCCCCACCAGCCCGGCCACCGCCGCGGCAAAGGCCACCCGCATCCCCAGCACCACCAGAACCAACAGGCCGCAGGAAACAACGATGCCAATATCAATGGGTTCCATCACAGATCCTCCTGTTCGTCTTCCAGACCGCTGACATGCTCGGCCTCTTCGGCGGCTTGGGCCGCAGCACTTTGCACCATCGGCACGGCAACCGGTTCAACCAGCCCCAACCAAAAGGCCCGGCCATAGCCCCAGATTTGCAGCAATAGCCGCAGCGCCAGCACCGAAAACGCCATCGGGGCCAGCAGCTTGGCCGGCCAGAGCGGAATGGCAATGTCAATCGAGCTGTCGCGGCTGAAATAGGGTGCGGCCCAGTCAAAAGAGCGCTGAAAATGCGCGTAAGAGCCCCAGATGATCAGAACGATCAGCACCAGCATCACCACCGATGTGATCAGCTCGGCCAGCCATAACGGCTTGCCATTCAGCTTGGACACCAGCACATCCATACGGATATGGCCCCCATCGCGCTGGGTATAGGCCACCCCCATGAACGCAATCAGCGGCATCACCTGTTCGATCCAGTCGACATAGCCGGGCAGGGGGCTGTTCATCGCATTGCGCCCGCCCACCGATACCACCGCCAGAACCATCAGCGAAAAAATCGCCAATCCGCTGAGCAGCGCCATATAGCCTTCTAATTTATATAATCTCTGATCCATCCGGCTCAGAACCGAGCCATCCTCAAGCACACTTGCCCCGCCAGCCATGCTGCCTCCGATATCTCTGTGATATTCATTCACTGCACACCGACCCTGCCGGTTATGGACAAGGCCAGTGCGGATGTTGCAAAACGCCCCGGGCCAAGCCGGGGCGCGGCATGGTTACATGCGCTGCTTTTTCAGGGTGTCGATCACCAGATCATACAGTTCCTGTGCCGGAATGCCCTGTGCGGTCATATCCTTGATCCAGGCTTCACGGATCGGATCAGCCGCGACGGCACGGAAAGCAGCCAGATCTTCTTCGGAAATCGTGACCCGCTTCACGCCTTTTTCGGCCAGAATGCTGTCCCATTTTTCCAGCAGCTTCTGGTAATTGGTCAGGTAGTGGTCAATGGCTTCGTCGATCGAGCCATCAAGTGCTGCGCGTTCCGACTCCGACAGTGCTTCGTAAGCGTCGATATTGACAACAACCGGGCAGTTCACGGTGCCGGGGTTCAGGTTCTCCGTCCACCAATCGGCCATGTCGATGGTGCGGAACGCCAGATGCGCGTGCTGGGCAAAGGAAACGGTATCAACAACGCCGCTTTCCAGCGCGTTATAGGCTTCGGTCGCGGTGACAGAGGTGGGCACAGCGCCGATTGCCTTGAATGCTTGACCCAGACCACCGGTGGCCCGCACCCGCATCCCTTTCATGCTCTCCAGCGTGGCGCGGGGCTCGCCGGTGCCGACGATGTTATATTGCGGCATGGGCGAGGTCATCAGCAGCTTGGCATTCCAGCGCGCCAGATCCTTTTGCACGGCGGGGTGGGCATAGACGGCCCGGGCCACGGCGACCTCTTCGTTCAGATTGGCCACGCCAAGGAAGGGCAGTTCCAGCACGGTGATGGTCGGGTTTTTGTCGCGGTGATAGCCGGCACAGAACTGCGCCATTTCAAACGCACCGATGGAAATGCCATCCAGATTTTCCTTGTTCTTGGACAGGCCGCCATAGGAAATGTTCATGGTGAACTCGCCATTGGTTTTGGCGCTGACCAACTCAGCCAGTTTCTCAATATGCTCGGTAAAGGCACGGCGCTTGCCCCAGACCGAGACATTCCACTCGGTCGCATAGGCCTGACCGGCAAAGCTGAAGGCCAGCGCGGCAATGGTGGCGCGTTGCAAGAGATGTTTCATTGGTATCCTCCCAGAAATTATTATTGAACATCACATATGATGAGGAGCAGCCTAGCGGCGGAATCGTCAGTTGCCAATCTGTATTGGGCAAAATATCGGCCCGCGCTGGTGGCAAGCCGTCGGGGGATCGCCTCATGGGTGTAAGGAATGAGGTGTGACGGCCTGATATATTGCCACATTCTGCGGCTACCGGGTCTGTGAAACCTGCTGCAAAGTGGTCTCCAGATCGCCATAGCCGGTAAAGCGACGCTCATAGCGCAAGCCCATACGCTGGGCAATCGCGGCTGCTTTGGCATCCAGTTCGGGCTGGTTGGTCTGGGCCTGATAGATCAGCTTTTCGTAATTGCCGAAATAAAGGTGCAGCAGGTCGGGGTGTTTGTCCAGCCCCATCGGTTTCCAGACAAAAGCATCAAACTGGCGCACCAGAAAATCGGTCAGATAAAAGGCGGTGCATTCGTCTTGCGACAGCTTGGCAAAGGCTTCGTTGGTTTCAAAAAACGAATAACAATGCGGACCTTCGACCATGTCTACGCCCAATTCCTTGCACTTTTGCAACAATTGCCCGCCCGTGCCGCAATCGGCATAGACCACAAAGATGCTGTCGAACTGGTCGCGATATTTCAGCACCGCCTGTTCCACCGCCTCGGGGATTCGGTCGGGGTAAAGATGCAGATTGGCGGGCAGGCAGGTGAGTTGCATATGCGACCAGCCATTGACTTTGATCAGATGCAGGATCTCCCGCGCCAGAGCGCCACAGGCCAGCAGCAGGATCCGCCCCTGACCAGCATCCGGGTCAAACCCCTGTTCGGATAATGTCTGATCATCCGGCAGCATCGCCGGATCAGCCCACTGCGGCCTGATTGTGCTTGCGCAACATGAAATCCTTGGCCGTTTCCACCGCCACAGCCGCATCCCGGCAATAGGAATCCGCGCCGATCGCCTTGCCAAATTCCTCGTTCAGCGGCGCACCACCGACCAGCACGATGTAATCATCCCGGATGCCCTTTTCCACCATGCTGTCAATCACCACCTTCATGTAAGGCATGGTGGTGGTCAGCAGGGCAGACATGCCCAGAATGTCGGCGTTTTCGCGCTCGATCGCCTCGAGGTAATCCTCAACCGGGTTGTTGATGCCCAGATCGACCACCTCAAAGCCCGCGCCCTCCATCATCATACCGACCAGATTCTTGCCGATGTCGTGGATGTCGCCCTTAACGGTGCCGATCACCATCTTGCCCATGCGCGGCGCGCCGGATTCGACCAGAAGAGGCTTCAGCAACGTCATGCCCCCCTTCATCGCGCCCGCCGCCAGCAGCACTTCGGGCACGAACAGGATGCCATCGCGGAAATCATAGCCGACAATGGTCATCCCGGCCACCAGACCTTCGGTCAGGATCTTGTAGGGTTCCCAACCGCGTTCCAGAAAAATCTCAACCGCCTCTTCGATCTCCTCTTTCATGCCGTCATAAAGATCGTCATGCATTTGCAGCAGCAAATCATCATCAGAGAGTTCAGACAGGATGATCTCTTCTTCATCGGACATTTTGTGCTTCCTTCACTATGCGCAGGGGCGCTGGGTCTTGATACCAATCTGCCAATTTGGCGGGCCGGTCACTTGGCAAATTGCGACACAGCCCCCGGCCAAACCGACCAAATCGGCCTAACTTCTGGAGCGCCGCCGTCTTTTGCGCCCAGCCGCGGCCGGAGCGGCACCATCTGTGCCGTCGCTGTCCGAGGAAAACCCGCCCAGCGTTTCGGAAATCATCTCAAGCGTGGGCCGTTCGCCTTTGCTGTGGTTTTCAAGGGCGGCACGCATCGCCACCAGATGCTCGGGCGTGGTGCCGCAACAGCCGCCGATGATGCGGGCGCCGCAATCCCAGGCCAGGGTGGCGTATTTGCTCATCAATTCGGGGGTGCCGTCATAATGGATATGGCCATCGACGAATTTCGGAATACCGGCATTGCCCTTGGCGATGATCGGTCGTTCCGACCCCTGCGCGGCAAAGCCCAGCACCGTGCGCAAAATATCCGAAGCCCCAACCCCGCAATTCGCCCCATAGGCCAGCGGTGGGTTTTTCAGCTTTTCGACCAGCTTGACCATATCGGCCGAAGTCACCCCCATCATGGTGCGCCCGGCGGTGTCAAAGCTCATCGTGCCGCACCAGGGCATATCGACCAGATCAAAGGCTTCGGCGGCGGCGATGAATTCTTCGGGGGCCGATATGGTTTCAACCCACAGCACGTCCGCGCCGCCCTCTTTCAGACCTTCGGCCTGTTCGTGGAAAATCTCGACCGCTTCGGCATGGGTCAGTGCGCCCAGCGGGGCCATGATCTCGCCGGTTGGCCCGACTGAGCCCGCCACCACCACCGGACGCCCGGCAGTATCGGCAACCTCGCGGCCGATCTCGGCGGAAATGCGCGACAATTCGCGGGCGCGTTTTTCCGCTCCGTGCAGTTTCAGCCGCGCCGCATTGCCGCCAAAGCTGTTGGTCAGAAACAGATCACTGCCCGCCTGCACCGCGCCCTGATAAAGCGCGGTGATCTTTTCGGGGTGTTCATCATTCCACAATTCCGGCGCATCGCCCGAACTGAGCCCCATATTGAACAGGGTGGTGCCAGTGGCTCCATCGGTCAGAATCCAGTCCCGCTGCTCCAGCATTTTCGCAAGGGCATTTGTCATATGATTGGCCTTTCATGTCACAATCGGCCGGGTTTTACGGTGCAAAACCACAGCACAAATGCGCTTTGCCACGGCTCCGGGGTCAGCGCAAATTAATAATCGTCATAATGTTGTTGAATAATATAGCAGCCGCGCGGTTTTGTAAAATTGCTCCAGAACCGCACGGCTGTAAAGAAAGGGCGCGGCAGCTTGAACAACGCGCCCCTTTTCATGACATCAAGGCTTTCAGGCCTCTTTCATCACCTGTTTTTTGGCTTCCCGGCGCAGCTCGTTCATTTTGGAACGGATTTCATCAGCGCTGGATTTATCTCCCAGATCGGCGGCCACCTTGCGCACCACATCTTCGTGGCCGGGCTCGTCCAGATCCGAAATCACCACCTCTTTGGCATAAGCCTCGGCCGCATCACCGGTTTTGCCCAGCTTTTCGGCTGCCCAGAAACCAAGCAACTTGTTGGTGCGGGCTGCAGCTTTGAACTGCATATCCTGATCATGGGCGTATTTGCTTTCAAAGGCCTGTTCGCGTTCGTCAAAACTGTTCATCGTAATCCTCACTTGGTCGAAATCCATTCCCCCTATGATATGCCTGTGATTGGCCGATATAACAAGGGCAAACAGGATGGTTTATGGCTGGTTAACCATGGTTTTGTGGCGGGTTTGCCGGATGCGTTCTTGCGGGATGGTGGCCCATGGCTTATAGGGCCGGTAATGGGGGCCAAACCGGGTCCGTTTCTGAACCAGATATGTGGAGGTTCCATGGCGCGCGGCAAACTGATTTACGAAGGCAAGGCCAAGATTTTGTATGAAGGGCCAGAGCCGGGCACCTTGGTGCAATACTTCAAGGATGACGCCACCGCCTATAACGCCGAAAAGAAAGATGTGATCGACGGCAAAGGCGCGCTGAACAACCGGCTGAGCGAATTTTTCATGCAGGGGTTGATGCAGATCGGCATCCCGACCCATTTCATCAAGCGCCTGAACATGCGCGAGCAGCTGATCCGCCGGGTCGAGATTGTGCCGCTTGAGGTGATCGTGCGCAACATCGCTGCGGGCTCGATCTGCAAGCGGATGGGGCTGCAGGAGGGCAGCAGGCTGCCGCGCTCGATCGTTGAGTTTTCCTACAAAGATGACAGTTTGGGTGATCCGCTGGTGCCCGAGGAATACATCACCGCCTTTGGCTGGGCCAACCAGCACGAGCTGGATGAAATCGTGTCCATGGCCCTGCGGGTTAATGATTTTCTGTCGGGGGTGATGCTGGCGGTGGGCATCCGGCTGGTGGATTTCAAGATCGAGGTTGGGCGCGTGTTTGAGGGCGATTTTCCGCAGCTGATTCTGGCCGATGAGATCAGCCCCGACAGCTGCCGGCTATGGGATATCAAGACCGGGCAAAAGCTGGACAAAGACGTGTTCCGCCGTGATCTGGGCGATCTGGCCGATGCCTATACCGAGGTGGCCAGACGTCTGGGGGTGCTGCCCACCAACACGCCCAAACCGGGCAAACCAACGCTTGTGAATTAGGGGGATTGGGTCGATGAAATTATCTGTGACCGTGATGTTGAAAAACGGGGTTCTGGACCCGCAGGGCGAGGCGGTGCATCACGCGCTGGACAGTCTGGGCTTTGCCGGGGTCAATGGCGTGCGTCAGGGCAAGCTGATCGAGCTGGATCTGGCCGAAACCGACCCCGCCAAGGCCAAAGCCGAAGCCACCGAGATGTGCGAAAAGCTGCTGGCCAATACGGTGATCGAATCCTATTCCATCGAGGTTCTTTAAGATGCGGGTCGGGGTCGTCGTTTTTCCGGGCTCGAATTGCGACCGGGATCTGGCCGTGGCGTTTCAGGCCGCCGGGGCCGATGTCACCATGATCTGGCACAAAGACACCAGCCTGCCCGCCGGGCTGGATATGATCGGCATTCCGGGGGGCTTTTCCTTTGGCGATTATCTGCGCTGCGGGGCGATTGCCGCCAAATCTCCGGTGTGCCGGGCGGTGGTGGAACACGCCAATCGCGGCGGTTATGTTTATGGGGTCTGCAATGGTTTCCAGATATTGACCGAAACCGGCCTGCTGCCCGGGGCACTGCTGCGCAATACCAATCTGAAATATATCTGCAAAACGGTGCCGCTAATCGTGCAGACCACCGATAGCGACTATACCAGCGCCTATCATCAGGGCCGCGAGATCATGATCCCGATTGCCCATCACGATGGCAATTACACCGCCGATCCCGATACGGTGAAACGCTTGCAGGATCAGGACCGGATCGCCTTTACCTATGGCGACAACCCCAATGGCTCGGTCGCCGATATTGCCGGGATCCTCAGCGAAAACCGCCGGGTTCTGGGGATGATGCCCCACCCGGAACGCGCTGCCGATGCCGGGCATGGCGGTGTTGATGGCGCGGCGCTGTTTCGCGGGGTGGTTGGCGCGTTGCAGGCCGTTTGAACGCGGATTTTCAGGGGGTGTGTCTTTTGGGTTTCGCCCCGCCCCTTTCCACCAATGCTTGAGGGCCGGGGCAAACCGGCCTAAAGTGCGGTTATGAGTAATGATCGCAGCAGAAATGGCCTTCGGGTCAAGGTTCACCGCAAATCCTGGATGTTGCGCGGTATCTTCGCCCTGTTCATCCTGCTGGCCATCGCGGTGGTGTGGTTCACCCATGCCTTACTCAGCGAACGCTTTACCGAATCCACCCGCAACCGTGCCCAAGTGCGTATGACGCTTTATTCGGGCAATTTGCTCAGCGAACTCAAACGCGCCTCGATTGTGCCGCAGCTGCTGGCCCGTGACGCCGCGCTGATCGGAGCGCTGAACTCCAATGACCACGCCCAGACCTCGGCCCGGCTGATCTCGTATATGGAAGAGCTGGGCGTGGCGGCGCTGTTGCTGTTGGATCGTGACGGGCGGGTGGTGGCGGCTTCGGATCGTAACCAGCTGGGATCGAACCACAAATCCGACCCTTATTATGTGCAGGCGATCCGCTCAAACGAAACGGTGTTCAGCGCCTTTCAGGATGAAAACGGCGCATTTTCCTTCACCTATGCCCGCAAGCTGGAATTCAGCGGCGGACCGATCGGGGTGATCGTGGTCGAGGTCGATCTGAAGAAATTCGAAAACAGCTGGAAGGGCACTTCGGATGCGGTGGTCGTGACCAACAGCGAAGGCACCATCATCCTGTCGACCGAACCGCAATGGCGCGGGCTGAAAGAGGGCGATGCGTTGAAAATGCGCTCGGTGTCCTCGGCGTTGCGTCAGGCGTTTCAGAACACGGCGGATTGGGTGATGCTGACCAGCCCGCAGGGGGTGCTGGACGAAGATGTGATCCGTCAGGAAAACCGCATTGCGTTTCAGGGCTGGAAGATCACGTCATTCACCGCTTATGCCTCGGTGCGGCAACGGGTGAACGGGCTGCTGGCGCTGGAGATCATGGGATTTGCCATTTTGCTGGCGCTGGGGTTTTACTTTTTGTCGCGCAAAGCGGTGGGGCGTTCGGTGATATTGCAGCGGGAATCGGCTGATCTTCGCCGGTTGAACCTGCGCTTGCAGCAGGAAATCGCCGAGCGCGAAAAGGCGGAAAAGAGCCTGGAAGTGGCCGAACAGACCCTGGCGCAGAGCTCGAAACTGGCGGCGCTGGGCGAGATGTCGGCCGCGGTCAGCCACGAATTGAACCAGCCTCTGGCGGCGATGAAAACCTATCTGGCCGGTGCACGCCTGTTGCTGGATCGCAACCGCGCCAGCGAGGCGGTTTCCTCGTTCCAGCGCATTGACGATCTGATCGAGCGCATGGGCGCGATTACCCGCCAGTTGAAAAGCTATGCCCGCAAGGGCGGCGAGGCTTATACCCCTGTAGATATGCGCGATGCGGTCAATTCCGCCCTGTCGATGATGGAACCGCAGCTGAAACACCGCCATGTCGAAATCAGCAAATCCATGCCCCGCGAACCGGTGCTGGTGCTGGGGGACCGGGTGCGCATTGAGCAGGTGATCATCAACCTGTTTCGCAACGCGTTGGACGCCACCAAAACCGTGCCTGACCCGCAGATCGACATCCTGCTGGCGGTGGGTGAAACCGCGGTGCTGACCGTGCGTGACAACGGGGCTGGGATCGAGGATCTGGATAATCTGTTCGAGCCCTTTTACACCACCAAACAGGCTGGCGAAGGGGTGGGCTTGGGGCTTGCCATTTCGTCCGGTATCGTCAACGATCTGGGCGGGCGGCTGATGGCGCGCAACGCCAGCGCAGGTGGCGCGGTGTTCCAGATGCAGCTGCCGATCATGGAGCAGGACTCTGTGAGCGACGAAACCACAGCAGCCGAGTGAGGCAGATATTATGGCACAGGCAATGAAAATCGCGATCGTGGATGATGAACGGGACATGCGCCAATCCATCGGTCAATGGCTGGCGCTGTCCGGCTTTGACACCGAAACTTTTGCATCCGCCGAAGACGCGCTCAAGGCGCTGGGCCCGGACTATCCCGGCGTGGTGGTCAGCGATATCAAGATGCCCGGCATGGATGGGATGCAGTTCCTCAAACGGCTGATGAGCATCGACAGCACCTTGCCCGTGATCATGATCACGGGCCATGGCGATGTGCCAATGGCGGTCGAGGCGATGCGGGTGGGGGCTTATGACTTTCTGGAAAAGCCGTTCAACCCTGACAAGATGACCGAGCTGGCCAAAAAGGCCACGCAGTCGCGGCGCCTGACCCTGGACAACCGGGCTTTGCGCCGCGAATTGGGCGATGGCAGCGCGGTGATGAAAAAGCTGATTGGCTCATCGCCGGTGATGGAGCGTCTGCGCGAGGATATTCTGGATCTGGGGCAGGCCGATGGCCATGTGCTGATTGATGGCGAAACCGGCACGGGTAAAACTCTGGTCGCCCATGCGCTGCATGCGGTTGGCACGCGGGCGGGCAAGAAATTTGTGCTGGTGTCCTGTGCCGCGTATGAAGAAGAGGATCTGGCCCGCCGCCTGTTTGGCCCGATGCTGGATGGCGGCACCCAGCCGCTGGTGGAACAAGCCCGCGGCGGCACGCTGGTGCTTGAGGATATCGACGCGCTCAGCGACAGTTTGCAGGCCCGTCTGCTGACATATATCAACGAACAGGGCAGCCCTGCCGAAACCCGGATCATCGCCATCAGCAATCTGCAAAGCGAAGACAAGACCTGCGAGGATGTGCTGCGCCCTGATCTCTATTACCGTCTGGCGGCGATGAAGATCACCCTGCCACCGCTGCGCCAACGCGGCGAAGACATCCTGACCCTGTTTGCCCGCCTTTCGGAACAATTCGCCGAAGAATATGGCTGCGACGCACCCGAGGTTTCCGCCCAGGAGGCCGCCCAGCTGTTGCAGGCCCCTTGGCCGGGCAATATCCGCCAGCTGATCAATGTGGCTGAACGCGCGGTTTTGCAAAACCGGCGTGGCTCGGGCACCATTGCCAGCCTGTTGATGGCCGATGATGACGACATGCAGCCGGTGATGACCACCGATGGCAAGCCGCTCAAGGAATATGTCGAAGCGTTCGAGCGCATGTTGATCGACAATACCATGCGCCGCCACAAGGGCAGTATCGTCAATGTGATGGAGGAACTCTGCCTGCCCCGGCGCACTCTGAACGAAAAAATGGCGAAATACGGCCTGACACGTTCGGATTACCTGTAACCGGCGGGGGGGCGGGCAAGCGCCCCCCGATCTGGTAGAAAGACTGACCTATTTCTCCAAGAATGGCACCAAGGCCCATTTTTTCGTTGTAATTGGTCCGACAACCCGCATATGTATGATCCTAAGGTTGTCTGACAACAGCGACAGAACGACCGTCAAAAATTTCGCTGTTCTTTCGTGGCCCAGCAGTAGCCTTCGCCCCAATGAACAGACCGATAGTGAATTTGCCCATCCGTAATGACCGGCTGGGCTTTGTATGAGGGCGCAGCCGCGCCCGGAAGATGAAACGCGACATGGGATGCAAGCAGACAGATACGCAACCGGCAGGGGCCCCACGGGCCGGCCTGCCTTGCGGCCATGCATCCAGTTTCGCCCCAAATAGACATCCCCGACAATCCCGTAGCCTGTTATCGGCCCGACGATCTCGGCGATGCAAAGAGAGAATATGGTTAAAAAGATGCTTATCGACGCGACCCATGCGGAAGAAACCCGCGTTGTGGTCGTTGATGGAACACGGGTCGAGGAATTCGACTTTGAATCCGAAAACAAACGCCAGCTAGCTGGCAATATCTATCTGGCAAAAGTTACCCGGGTTGAGCCCTCGTTGCAGGCGGCGTTTATTGATTATGGCGGCAATCGGCATGGTTTCCTGGCGTTTTCAGAAATCCACCCGGATTATTACCAGATCCCGGTTGCTGACCGTAAGGCGCTGATGGAAGAAGAACGCGCCTATGCCGAGGCCATGGCCAAAGAGGATGACGCCCCCAAGCCCAAGCGCCGCCGCAGACGGTCCAAAACCAAAGCCGAAGAGGTAAAATCCACCGACGCCGTGCAGGTCAAAGAGGCCGAGGATCAGCCCGCTGTGTCGGGCATGGATGTGGTCGATCTGGATGAGCCGGTCGGGGACGCGCCAGTTGAAACGCCTCCGGTTGCGGAGGAGGGGCAGGGCTCTGAAAACCAAATCACTGAAACTCAACAGGAGTCAGACGCCGCAGCGCAGCCCGAATCCGATGCTCCGGCCGGTGCCGAAGCGCAATCCGAGGTCAGCCAGAAGGACGCGGATCAGGCCGATGCGGACGCAGAGGATGGCGATGAGGATGACTCCCCTCTGGATGCCGCCGATAAGGATGACCGCATCGAATCGGTTGCCGATGATGACGCGCCAGAAGACATCCGCCCGCCACGCAAACCCCGTCCGCGCCGCTACAAGATCCAAGAAGTCATCAAAGTGCGCCAGATTCTGCTGGTGCAGGTGGTCAAAGAAGAGCGCGGCAATAAGGGCGCGGCCCTGACAACTTATCTGTCGCTGGCTGGGCGCTATTGTGTGCTGATGCCCAACACCGCCCGTGGCGGCGGCATTTCGCGCAAGATCACCAATGCGGCTGATCGCAAGAAGCTCAAGGCGATTGCCACTGAAATTGACATCCCTCAGGGGGCCGGTCTGATCGTGCGCACCGCCGGAGCCAAGCGCACCAAAAGCGAGATCAAACGCGATTACGAATATCTGCAACGCCTGTGGGAACAAATCCGCACGCTTACTCTGGAATCCACGGCTCCGGCCCAGATCTATGAAGAAGGCAATCTGATCAAGCGCTCGATCCGCGATCTGTATGACCGCCAGATCGACGAAGTGCTGGTGGAAGGCGAGGCCGGCTATCGCGTGGCCAAGGACTTCATGAAAATGATCATGCCGTCCCACGCCAAAAACGTGAAAAACTACCACGACACCATGCCGCTGTTTTCGCGCTATCAGGTGGAAAACTATCTGTCGGGGATGTTCAACCCCACGGTGCAGCTGAAATCCGGCGGCTATATCGTGATCGGCGTGACCGAAGCGCTGGTGGCGATTGATGTGAACTCGGGCCGCGCGACCAAGGAAAACAGCATCGAGGAAACGGCGCTGAAAACCAATCTCGAAGCCTCGGATGAGGTCGCCCGCCAGCTGCGCCTGCGCGATCTGGCCGGTCTGATCGTGATTGACTATATCGACATGGACGAACGCCGCAATAACAACGCGGTTGAAAAGCGTCTGAAAGACCAGCTGAAAAATGACCGCGCCCGCATTCAGGTGGGCCGCATTTCCGGCTTTGGCCTGCTGGAAATGTCACGCCAGCGCCTGCGCCCGGGCATGATCGAGGCGATCACCCAGCCCTGCGCCCATTGCCACGGCACCGGGTCGATCCGTTCGGATGAAAACCTGTCGCTGTCGATTCTGCGCCAGCTGGAAGAGGAAGGCACCCGCAAGCGTTCGCGCGAGGTGCTGCTGAAGGCACCGGTGGACATCGTCAACTACCTGTTCAACTATAAGCGCGAGCATATCGCGGGTATTGAAGCCCGTTACGGTATGGCGGTGCGCATCGAATCTGACCCATCGCTGGTCAACCCGGATTTCTCGATTGAGAAATTCAAAACCGCCAGCCGCCGGGTCAAACCGGCCCCTAGCTTTATTTCCTCGGATTCTTCGATCATGGAAGGGGTGGATCAGGCTGCAGAAGCCGCCGAAAATGCCGAGTCTCCAATCGCCGAGACCCCAGCCACCGAGACCCCAACCACCGAAGGGGAACAGCAGCCGCCGAAAAAGCGCCGCCGTCGCCGCCGTCGCCGGAGCTGGAGCGGGGAGGCTGCCGAGCAGAGCAATGCCGTGACGACCGAAACGGAGGTTGCGACACAGGATCAACCCGAGGGGGAGGCTCAGGCAACCGAAGCGCCTGAGGTTGAAACGGCAGCGCCCGAAGCAGAAGTCCCCGCCGAAGCTCCCAAGCCCAAACGCAAACGTGCCCCGCGCAAGAGCAGCAAGGCCAAGGCCGAAGCGGAGGCCGCAACTGAGGTTGAAGCGGACGCCAAGGCGGCCCCGGAGGCTGAAGCTGCTTCGGATGCTGAGGTCCTCCCGGAGACCGAAGCGCCTGCAAAGAAAAAACCGACCCGGCGGCGCAAAACCGCGACCAAAAAGGCTGACGAGGCCAAGCCTTCTGACGAGGTCAAGCCTGAGGAGTCCACAGAAGCCGAGCCAAAGGCGGATGCGGATGAAAAGGCTAAAAAGCCCCGGAAAACGGCCAAAAAGGCTGCGGGTAAGAGCGCCAAAAAGCCGGCTGAGAAGGCTGAGGACGACAGTGCGGAAAAACCCGCCGAGGTCGCTTCTGAGCCGGTCGAGGATAAGGCCGACAGTGTCGAGGCCAAACCCGCTGCCAAAAAGCGCACCCGGCGCAAACCGGCGAAAAAGGCTGATACGCCAGCCGAGCAACCCGCCAAGGCGTCCGAGCCCTCAGAGCCGAAACCGGAGCCGGAGGCCGAAAAAGCCCCGCGCCCGGCCCCGGAGCCCAAGCCGGATACGGCTTCGGATGGTCCTAAGAAAAAAGGCTGGTGGTCGCTCAAGCGTTAAAATCAGCGCCCGATCCATCTGTGAAGGTGGATCGGGCGGTTATCTGTGAAAAGGCCACGATGGGCCACTGTGACACAGAACGGGGGCAGGGGCACTTTGAAAACGGATACCTGACGCGCTACCCTTTACGCACCTGATATATCCGCCCCTGATCTATTTCGCGACTTTGCAACAGCTCATGTCCGGCCTCATTGCAAAAATGTGGCACATCAATCACTGCCGCCGGATCATCCGCCAACAGACAGACCACCGCCCCGGAGGGGTGGTTTTGCAACCGTTTGCGCAGCTTCAGCACCGGCAACGGGCATAACAGCCCAAGCGCGTCGATTTCTTCATTACATTCCATGGCCCTTGGATAATTGCGGTTTCACAGCCTGTCCACGCAAATGTGACATTCTGCGCTGTTCCCCTATGGGCGCAAATGGCATAAGCAAAAGAAACCATAAAAGGGGCCGTGATATGTTTGGCATTGAAATCTTCGACGCAAGCCTGCTGCCGGCGATGTTTGTTGCTCTCAGCGCCGGGCTGCTGTCCTTCCTGTCGCCCTGCGTGTTTCCCGTGGTCGGGCCTTATCTGGCCTATATGGGCGGCATCACCATGGCCGAGATGAGCGGCCAGGACGCCCCGCGCAAACGCCCGCTCAAGGCTGCGGCAACATTCGTTCTGGGCCTGTCGACGGTGTTTTTGCTGCTCGGCTATACCACTTCCGCATTCGGCCAGTTCTTTTTGCAAAATCAGGGCTGGTTCATCATCGGGGCCGGAGCGGTCGTGATGGCGTTTGGCGTGCATTTTCTGGGTATTTACCGTTTTGGCTTTCTGGAACGCGAGGCAAGGATTGACGTTGGAGACAAAGGCGGCTCGGCCTTTGGGGCCTATATTCTGGGGCTGGCCTTTGCCTTTGGCTGGACGCCCTGCCTTGGGCCTATTCTGGGCACCATCCTGTCGATGGCTGCGCTGGAAGGCAGCGTTATGCGCGGCACGGTTTTGCTGGGGGTTTATGCCTTTGGGTTGGGGATTCCGTTCTTGCTGGTGGCGGCATTCTTTCCCAGCCTGTCGGGGCTGATGAACTGGATGAAACGCCATACCGAACAGGTGGAACGCGTCATGGGGCTGTTGCTGTGGACCATCGGGTTCATGATGATGACGGGTCAGTTTACCATGATGTCAAACTGGTTGCTGAACACATTTCCGGTGCTGGGGACGATTGGCTAGGCGCGGATTGTAAGCCGGGGTCATATTTTTGCCGGTTTTTCGGATTAAAAGGGGCCGAAACAACCAGATATAACCAGTCAAAAGAGCAGTTTTGATTATGCCAATATCGGATGATACAGTTGTAAAACGGCGGGTGTTTTATATTCCCGGCTATGATCCGGTGCATCCGCGCCGCTATCGCGAGCTTTACCGTAAAGAGGGCGCGCAGCAGGCGGAGATCAGCGGCTACGAGTTGGAGCTTTCACCCCAGAAAACGGGCAAGACGGGCAAAAACCGCTATGGCTGGCATGTCGACACCTGCATTGACGGGCAACAGGCCGAGGCGGATTTCGAGGTGCTGGTCTGGTCGGATATCGTCAAGAAATCCATGGATCTGAACATCCCGCAAACCTATCTGGCGCTGATCCGCACCGCCTGGACCTATATCGCATCTGGGGCGCTGCGCCGGCTGATGCAGTTGCGCAAGGGGCCGGTGATCGCCGCGCTTTACCCGATTTTCATGCTGCTGTTTCAGCTGTTGATTGCGCTGCTGCTGGCATGGCTGGTCGGGGCGTGGCTGGCTTATGGCGCGGTGTCGCTCACCGGCTGGGGCTGGCTGGGGCCGCTTTTGGGTTGGCCGGCGGCGATGGTGGTGATCGTGCTGGCTTTGCGCGGGTTTCGCCAGATTGACCGCAAATTATTCGCCTATTACCTGATGCATGATTACGCCTATTCGGCCCGTTCCAAGGGCGAAGACCCACCCGAATTGCTGGCTCGCATGGCCGAGTTCTCCGACGAAATCGCCGCTGCGCTGGACAGCGATCTGGACGAAGTGCTGGTGGTCGGCCATTCCTCGGGCGCGCATATCGGGGTATCGGTGCTGGCCGATCTGATCCGCTCGGGCAGGGTGGATGAGGACGGGCCCGAGCTGTCTTTCCTCACTCTGGGGCAGGTGGTGCCGATGGTCTCGTTTCTGCCCAAAGCCTATAAACTGCGCGCCGATCTGCGCTATTTGTCGGCAAGGGACGAGCTCTACTGGCTGGATGTCACCGCCCCCGGCGATGGCTGCGCCTTTGCGCTGTGCGATCCGGTGGCGGTGTCGGGGGTGGCTCCGCCCGATAAACGCCTGCCTTTGGTGATTTCCGCAGCCTTCACCCAGAGCCTGAGCGAAGCGCGGTTCAAAGAGCTGCGCTGGCGGTTTTTCCGGCTGCATTTTCAGTATATGTGCGCCTTTGACGCGCCGCGCGATTACGACTATTTTCAGATCACTGCCGGGGCGCAGACCCTGCAAAGCCGCTATCTGGGCAAGGAGCCGTCCGGCTGGCGCATTGACGTGCCAGTTTCGCCCTACGTTTCGATAACACCATGACCGTTCTGCCTCCCAAACCCAAATCCCGGCCCCGCGATGCCTCTTTGTGGCAGCATATGAAGATGTTTCGGCAGGATATTCTCTCGGCCCAGCCTGAGCATCTCTATGGTGCGTGGATGGCCGAATTCAAGGTGCCGTTTTTTCATACTTTTATGGTCAATCAGCCGGATCTGGTGAAAAGGGTGCTGGATGAAAGCCTGACGACCTTTCCCAAATCCACCCGGGTTCGCGATGGGTTGTCTTCACTGCTGGGCAATTCGCTGTTTTTGTCCAGCGGCGAAGACTGGCTGCATCAGCGGCGCATTGTGGATCCGGCCTTTGAGGGTGGGCGGTTGCGCGAGGTGTTTCCGCAAATGTGGGATTCGGCGGTTGCGGGGGTCAAGCGGTTGGAGGAACAGCGACAGGACGGGCCGGTTGAGGTGGAAAGCATGACCTCGCATATCGCTGCGGATGTGATTTTTCGCACGCTGTTTTCGCTGCCGATCACCGATAAGACGGCTGCGGGGGTGTTTGAGGAATTCAAGGCTTATCAACGGGCAATGCCTTTGGTGAACCGGGCGACCTTTCTGCCCAAGATGAAATGGCTGCCCACGCTGAGAACCAAACGCAGCACGGAAACGGCCGAGGTGATCCGGGGGCTGATCCGTCAGATTGCCGCCAAACGCAGCGAAGAGATCAAGGCCGGCACGGCCCCGGATGATCTGGCCACCAAGATCATGACCACGCCGGATCCGCAGACCGGGGAATGCTTTGACACCGAGGAAATGGTGGATCAGGTGGCGATTTTCTTTCTGGCGGGGCATGAAACCAGTGCATCGGCTTTGGCTTGGTCGCTCTATATGCTGGCCTTGTATCCCGAATGGCAGGACAAGGTGGCCGCAGAGGCGCAAGCAGCGATTGACCCCGAAACGCCTTATTTTTCGGTGGCCGGCAAGTTGCGCATTTCCCGGGATGTGTTTCGCGAAACCATGCGGCTTTACCCGCCGGTGCCGGCCATGGTGCGCGAGGCGACCTGCCCGGTGAAATTCCGGGATCGGGAAATCAAGCCCGGCAATCAGGTGATCATCAGTTCGTGGCATTTGCACCGGCATACCAAAATCTGGGATCGCCCGGATGAATTTGACCCGGAACGGGGCAAAACCCAAGAGGGCAGGAAATGCATGCGCGATGCCTATATTCCATTTTCCGCCGGGCCAAGGGTTTGCCCGGGCTCGGGCTTTGCCATGCTGGAGGGGCCGCTGATCTTGTCCATGCTGGTGCGGGATTTCCGGTTTGAACTGGTCAAAGAGCGGCCTGCGGTGCCGATTGCCCATCTGACGCTGCGTTCAAACGCCTTTGAATTTCGGCAATAAAAGCAGCCCGCCCGAGGATCCGCTCCACATCGCGCACCTTCCGGCGCACAATGCCCCCGCTGCGGGCCGCGCGACTGTCAAAAATCTGTTGCAGCCAGATATCCGGCTGGAGAAAGGGGAAATTCTGTCTCATCATGGCGCAAATATCTGCGCCTATGGTTAAAACTTGCTTAAAAACAGCAAATTACTGCGCCCGCTTACGGTAATACTCCAACACAAACACCCGAATGGCCGAGGCCAACCCGGCCTTCAGCCCACGTTTTTCGTCAATTTCCGCCGCCAACTGGTTGATCGGCACATCCATCTGCCGGGCGATCTGGCAAAAAGCCTGCCAGAACGCATCTTCCAAAGACACCGAAGTGCGGTGCCCCTTCAAGGTCAGCGAGTGCTTTTTCGGCCGGGCACTCATTCCTCATCCAGATGATGTTGATCCAGCATCCGCCGCGCCTTTTCACTGCGCACCGCTTCCAGCACACGTTGGCTTTTGCTGCGGCCAAAGCGCACCGCATTCTGATCCGCGATCTTGCGTTTTTCATCCCGCGCTCGCGATTTGCGCGCGCGGTTCAGATTGATGGGTTGCGACATCAGGCTTTGGGGCCGATCATCTTTTCGGGGCGCACTACCCGCTCAAAGGTTTCTTCATCCACAAAGCCCAGCGCAATCGCCTCTTCTTTCAAGGTCGTGCCGTTTTTATGCGCAGTCTTGGCCACCGTGGTCGCGTTGTCATAGCCGATCTCTGGCGCCAGAGCCGTCACCAGCATCAGGCTTTCGCGCATCAGCTTGTCGATCCGCCCGGTATCCGCACGAATGCCGACCACACAGTTTTGCGTGAACGTGGCCGCCGCATCGCCCAGCAGCTGCATGGATTGCAGCACATTATAGGCCATCATCGGCTTGTAAACATTCAGCTCGAAATGCCCTTGCGAGCCGGCAAAGCCCACCGCCGCGTCATTGCCCATCACATGAATACAGACCTGAGTCAGCGCCTCAACCTGAGTGGGGTTGACCTTGCCCGGCATGATCGAAGAGCCCGGCTCGTTTTCCGGCAGCATCAGCTCGCCCAGACCACAGCGCGGCCCCGAGCCCAGAAAGCGAATGTCGCTGGCGATCTTGTAAAGCGACGCCGCCACGGTTTTCAGTGCGCCCGAGATTTCGACCATCGCATCATGCGCCGCCAGCGCTTCAAATTTATTGGGCGCGGTGACAAAAGGCAGCCCGGTGATGTCAGCGATATTGGCCGCCACCATCTCGGCCCAGCCCTTTTGCGTGTTCAGCCCGGTGCCCACCGCAGTGCCACCCTGCGCCAGCTCATAGATCCGGCCCAGAGCGCCCTTGACGCGCTCAATCCCCATCGCCACCTGATGCAAATAGCCGGAAAACTCCTGCGCCAGAGTCAGCGGCGTGGCGTCCATGGTATGGGTGCGGCCGATCTTGATGATGCCGTCAAATTCCTTGACCTTTTCGGCCAGCGCATCATGCAGCTTTTGCAGCCCCGGCAACAGCACCTGATGCGCTGTGGTGGCGGTGGCGATATGCATGGCGGTTGGGAAAGTGTCGTTCGAAGATTGTCCCATATTCAGATGATCATTGGGATGCACCGGGGTTTTGCTGCCGATCTCACCGCCCAGAATCTCGATAGCTTTGTTGGCGATCACCTCATTGGCGTTCATATTCGACTGCGTGCCCGACCCGGTCTGCCACACCACCAGCGGAAAGTTGTCATCCAGCTCGCCCGCCACAACCTGAGACGCAGCGGCGACAATCGCATCGCCCTTTTCCTGATCCAGCTTGCCCAGGGTCATATTGGCCTGCGCACAGGCCTGCTTGATCACCCCCAGCGCCCGCACGATCGCCACCGGCTGGCGTTCCCAACCGATCGGGAAATTCATCAGTGAGCGCTGAGTCTGCGCACCCCAATATTTGTCAGAAGGCACTTCCAGCGGGCCAAAGCTGTCGGTTTCGGTGCGGGTGTTGGACATGGCAAGGTTCCTTTTGTTGATTGCAGGTGTTTTAGGCGGCTTGGGCGGAAAGATCAAAACGTCCAGCCCTGGCGAAACAGGTCTTTCAAAGGGGCGGGGTGCCCCCCAGCGCCCTCACGGTTTGCGGAAACTGTCGAGGCTGACGATTTCGGCATCCCGTGGCGCGGCATCTTCGTCCTCATCCACCGCGTCTTCGGCCATCGGAGCCTCTTCGACCGGGTCCGAGACATCATGCAGCGGGGCGTGGTTTTCCTCTTGGGGGGCGTCAAAACGCAGGCCGAATTCGACCGAAGGATCGACAAAGGTCAGTATCGCGTCATAGGGGATATAGAGCGGCTCGGGGTGGTCGCCGAAATTCAGCGTGATGGCAAAGCCCTGATCGGTGACGTCCAGATTGTCAAACCAGTGCTGAATCACGATGGTCATCTCATCGGGGTAACGCTCGGCCAGCCAGTCGGCGACCTGCACATCAGGGTGGCTGGTGTCAAAGCTGATAAACAAATGGTGCTGGCCGGGCAGGCCATCGTGGGCGATTTTTTCCAGAACCTGCCGGATCAATCCGCGCATGGCCTGATGCATCATTTCGCCGTAATCAATCATGTCTGACATCGGGTGAACCTCTTTGGGCATGGTCTCATGGCGTTTGACGAAATCGCTGAAACACAGAGCATCACTCAGGCGCGTTGAAATCTTTGATTTCAGGCAGCGCCTGAGTGATTCAGCTTTTTCGCATAACGCTTTAGTGCAGCCTTAGCATATCGCGGCCAAAAGGGAACATGGTTTGTGGCAAAAAATCCGTCTGCCCCCGCGCATTGTGTGCGTGTCACGGGGGCAGGGGGTATGTTAATTGGTGCCAAACCACATGCGGCGCAGCAGGCCGTCTTTCTGGATAAACTGATGGAACAGCGCTCCGCCGATATGCAGCGCCAGCAGCGCGATCATCAAAAACGCCCCCAGCCCGTGAAACAGGCGCGGGGCGTATCGGGTGAAATCGGGCAGGGTTCCTGGTGCGCTGCCAAACAGAACATCCCCGGCGCCGGACATGGCCATCATCGTCATGCCACTGGCCACCATCAGCAGGATCGCCGGATAAAACATGCCCTGCACCGCCTTTGCGACAATGAATTGCGGCCGGGATGTGCCTGCCACCGGTTGCGGTTTTGTGTCAATAAACACCCACCAGAGCAGCCGCAACAAGGTCAGCAGGATCAGCAACAGGCCCAGCGGCACATGCAGTTTCAGGATGGCTTGTTTGGCGGCATCGTCCAGCATAAAGGCGGCCCGAAAGCCCGAGCCCATCAGGACAAAGATCAAAGCCGCGATTGTCCAATGCAGGATAATGGCGACGGTTCCATAGCGGTTTGCTGTGCTTTTCATGGCTATTCTCGCTTATAGGGTCTGTGTTTTCGATCCGGCGATTGTGCCGGACGTTGATCGGAAAGGTCAACGGCTTTGGGATGGGGATCGTATAACAGATTTTGTTGCGATGAAACAGGCCGGGGTTCTGCCCCCCGGATTGCTCGCAATCCGGTTCGCGACCGGCCCGCCCCCCAGGGCGGTCGCGAAATCCGGCAGTTGTGCTTGAGGGGCCGTTGGCGCGATAAGAAGGTTTGGGAGTGTGTTGAGAGCCGCCCTCGGGTCGGTCGCGAGCCTGCCGTTGTGCTTTGGCGATGCGCCCATCTCACCCGCCAGCTGCCACGCTCTTGGAATGCGGATCAGACGGGGTGTGCAGCCGGATATGGCGGATGAAACCACGCGCGATCCGGGGCAGGGGGCGCTGGCTGGACATCACGAAATGGCTGCGATACTCCATCGACGACACGAAAGAGCGAAACACCAGATCATCCGAGCGGTAATGATAAAGCGGAAACGGGTTGACGATGGCCAGCCCCAGCCCCTCTTTCACCAGATCCGCCGCCGCAAAAGAGGTCGAGACCTCGGCAATGATCCGCGGCTTGCTGCGCCCCTGACTGAGGATTTTATCCAGCTGCGTGCGCCGGGCATAGCGTTTGGCAATCGCGATCAAGGGCTGGCCGTCCAGATCCTGTGGCGTGATGCTGCCCTTGGTGGCCAGAGGGTGTCCCGCCGGCATCACACACACGGCGGGCGAGGTGCGAAAGGGCTGCATTTTTACCCCGATCCGGGCCAGTTCAAGCGCACTCAGGCCCAGATCGGTGCGGTCCTCCAATATGGCGCGGATCACCTCTTCTGAGGTGTTGACTTCGAGGCTGACAAAGAAATGCGGGTTGATGGTGAGGAAACTGGCGATATGGCTGACCAGAAAGCGATGCGCATAGCTCGGCGGAGCCATCAGCCGCAGGGTCTCCTGCACCGGCTGGGTGGGGCCGTCGATGCGCTCCAGCGCCTCAAACAGCGGGTCCAGCCGCCGGTTCAGCCGCACCGCCTCTTGCGTGGGGCGCAGTCGGCCGGCCTGACGTTCGAACAGGGTGCGCCCGGTGCGGGCCTCAAGGCTGGCGATCGAGCGGCTGACGGCGGATTGCGACAGGCCCAGCTGCTCGGCCGCCGCCGTCACTGTGCCGCCCTGCATCAGCGCCCGCAGCGCCTGATATTCGGGCAGGCTGTGCCAGGATTTGCGCACCATTGCTCGCCTCTTGCGGAAATTGCATGGAGGTATGAGCGTAACTCATGGTATTTAGGCTTGTCTATTACAAATTATTCAATAGGGTGGCGTTAACGAATTGACGGAGTCCAATTTGAACGCTGCCACAACCCCTGCCATTTTTGACGGGCATAATGATGTGCTGCTCCAGCTTTATCAGGCCGGAGGGCTGGCGGCGTCGGAGCGTTTCATCAGCGGATTTGATGCCGCCATTGACCTGCCCAAGGCCAAAGCGGGCGGGTTTGGCGGCGGTTTTTTCGCGGTTTACATCCCGTCTCCGTTTGACCCGGACACGGCCATGGATGAGATGGCGCAGGCCAGCTATGATCTGCCACTGCCCGAAGCGATTGACTGGGAAGATGCGCTGCCCGTGGCGATGTCGATGGCCGCGATCCTGTTTGATCTGGAGCATAAAGGCGCGTTGAAGGTTTGCCGCAGCGTGGCCGATATTCGTGCGGCGCTGGCGGCGGGGCAGATCGCGGCGGTGTTTCACATCGAAGGGGCCGAGGCGATTGACCCCGATCTGCACACGCTCGAGGTGCTGTATCAGGCCGGGTTGCGCTCAATCGGGCCGGTCTGGAGCCGTCCGACGATTTTCGGCCATGGCGTGCCGTTTCGCTATCCCAGCGACCCAGATACCGGGCCGGGGCTGACCGATCACGGCCTGCGTCTGGTCAAACGCTGCGATGAGCTGGGCGTGATGATTGATCTGTCGCATCTGAACGCCGCCGGGTTCTGGGATGTGGCGCGGCATTCGACCAAACCTCTGGTCGCGACCCATTCCAACGCGCACCGGCTCTGCCCGCATTCGCGTAATCTGACCGATGACCAGCTGGCCGCGATCAGGGAAAGCGGCGGCATGGTCGGGCTGAATTTCGCGGTGGCGTTTTTGCGCGAAGATGGCCGGATGATTGCCGATGTGCCGCTGGAGCAAATGCTGCGGCATCTGGATTATCTGATCGAACATCTGGGCGAAGATCATGTGGGTCTTGGTTCGGATTATGACGGGGCCATGGTGCCGCCGGATGTGACAACGGTGGCTGATTTGCCTAATCTGAGACAGGCGATGGCGCAGCATGGCTATGACGATGCGTTAATAACCAAGCTGTGCCACGAAAACTGGCTGCATGTGCTGGAGAAGAGCTGGGGGTCATAACCCCGGCCACGCAGATGCCGCTATAACGAAAACCAAAAGGGAGAAAACCAAAATCATGAATGCATTTACCAAACTGCTGTCCGGCGCGGCCATTGGCCTGGCGGTGGGCCTGACCTCGCTGCCCGCCATGGCTGAAACCCCGGCCAATATGCTGGTGATCGCCAACCGGATTGACGACATCACCACGCTTGACCCGGCCCAGAGCTTCGAGTTCGCCGGCTCGGACGTCAGCCGTAACCTCTATAGCAAGCTGATCAACTTTGATCCGATGAACCTTGAGGCCGGCTATCAGCCCGATCTGGCCGAAAGCTGGACCGTCAGCGAAGATGGCCGCACCATCACCTTTACCATGCGTGACGGGGTCAAATTCCAGTCCGGCAACCCGGTGCGCGCCGAAGATGTGGAATTTTCGCTGCGCCGTGTGATCATTTTGAACAAGACCCCGGCGTTTATTCTGAAGCAATTCGGCTTTACCCCGGAAAACATCGAACAAACCATCGTGGCCGATGGCAATAAGGTGTCCATCACCACCGACAAGAAATACGCGACCTCCTTCGTGCTGAACTGCCTGACCGCCACGGTCGGCGGTATTGTCGACAAAAAAGAGGCTCTGGCCCATGAGGTCGACGGTGATCTGGGCAACAAATGGCTGTCGACCCATTCCGCCGGTTCGGGGGCTTATAAGCTGCAAAGCTGGAAGCCCAATGAAAGCATTACCCTGAACAGCAACCCGGATTATTTCCGCGGTGCGCCTGCCATGAAGCGGGTGATCGTGCGTCACGTTCAGGAAAGCGCTACCCAGCGCCTGCTGTTGGAGCGCGGTGACATCGACGTGGCCCGCGACCTTAACCCAGAAGACATTGCTGGCGTGCGTAAGGCCAAGGGTGTGGTTGTGGATGACACGCTGCGCGGTCGTCTGATGTATGCTTCTTTCAACCAGAAGAACAAAAAACTGGCCAACCCCAAAGTGCGCCAGGCCCTCAAATATCTGGTGGATTATGAAGGGATGCAAAACAGCTTCCTCAATGGTCAATACACCATCCATCAGAACTTTCTGCCCCGCACCTATCTGGGCGCTGTGGATGAAAACCCGTTCAGCCTGAACATCGAAAAGGCCAAGGCATTGCTGGCCGAATCCGGTGTTGGCCCGTTCGAGATCGAAGTCGGGGTGCGTGAAGCGCAAGAGCGGATCGAGATTGCGCAATCGCTGCAAAATACCTTTGCGCAGGCCGGGATCAAGCTGAATGTGACCGTGGGCACCGCCAAGGCGATCTTGGCCCGCTACCGCGCACGCGAGCTGGATATGTATATGGGCGCATGGGGGCCGGATTACCCTGATCCGCACACCAATGCTGGCACATTTGCCTATAACCCTGATAACTCGGACGAAGCCCGTGCCACCGGTCTGCTGGCCTATCGCAACGCTTGGGATACCGGCGGGCTGACCGAAAAAGTCGCCGCTGCGGTTGAGGAAACCGACCGTGAAGTGCGTGCCAAGATGTATGCCGATATTCAGGCCGAATTCCGTCAGACATCGCCCTTTGTGATCATGTTCCAAAAGATCGAGCAAACCGCCCGTAATGAAGATGTGCAACATCTGAATCTGGGTGGCGCGATTACCTCCGTGTCTTACTGGCCGGTCACCAAATCGGACAGCAAATAGTGTCTGTTTCGACCCATAAACAAGAGGAGCGCCATCGGGCGCCCCTCGAACTCTGGGTCAGGGCGACGTTCCTGATGCTGGGGTCGATTATCGTCACGATGCTGGGCCTGATGTTCGTCACCTTTGTGATCGGACGGGTCATGCCGATTGATCCGGTTCTGTCGATCGTCGGCGAACAGGCTTCGAAGTCCACCTATGACGCGGCTTACGAGCAGCTGGGGTTGGATCGGCCGATCATCGTGCAATTTGGTATGTATGTCTGGGATGTGCTGCATGGCGATTTCGGGCAGTCTCTGCTCAATGCCCGCCCGGTGGCCGAAGACATCAAACGTGTCTTTCCCGCCACGATGGAGCTGGCCACGCTCGGCGTTCTGGCCGGGATCGTGCTGGGCATCCCGCTGGGGGTGATTGCAGCGGTCAAGCGCGGCTCGTGGATTGATCAGGTGGCGCGGGTTGTGGCGCTGGTTGGCTATTCAATGCCGATCTTCTGGCTGGGCCTGATGGGCCTGTTGGTTTTCTATGGTATTCTGGGGTGGGTCGGCGGCCCGGGCCGGGTTGGCATTTTTTATGTCGATGTGGTGCCCAATGTGACCGGCATGATCCTGGTGGACAGTATTCTGGACGGCAACTGGGAAGTGTTCCGCGATGCGCTCCGCCATATCGTCCTGCCTGCTTCGCTGCTGGGCTATTATTCGCTGGCTTATATCAGCCGCATGACGCGCTCTTTCATGCTGGAACAGCTGAGCGCCGAATATATCACAACCGCCCGGGTCAAGGGCATGTCCGAAAGCGCGGTGATCTGGCGGCACGCCTTTAAAAACATCCGCGTGCAGCTGATCACGGTGATTGCGCTCAGCTATGCCAACCTGCTGGAAGGCTCGGTTCTGACCGAGATCATCTTCAGCTGGCCCGGCATCGGCAGCTATATCACCACGGCGCTGCTATCGGCAGATATGAACGCTGTGATGGGCGGGACTGTTGTGGTGGGGCTGATCTTTATCCTGCTCAACCTGTTCTCGGATCTGCTGTATAAAGTGTTCGATCCCCGTGCAAAATAAGGTAACAAAACAGATGGCAGAAACGCAAACCTGGCGGGAATGGTTGCTGAGCGACACCCCAACCTCTCGCCGCCACGCCAAGCTCTCGGCGCTTTATCAGGGCTGGCTGTCTTTTCGGGGCAATACCATGGCCATGGTGGGCTTGGGCATTCTGGTGCTGCTGGCGCTGATCGCGCTGGCTGCACCGCTGCTGGCCCCGCATGATCCTTTCGCCCAATCGCTGGGCAACCGGCTGCAGCCGATGTTTTCCGAGGGCCATATTTTAGGCACCGACAGTCTGGGGCGCGACATCCTCAGCCGGCTGATCTATGGCTCGCGCATTACGCTTTATATCGTCGGTCTGGTGGCGCTGGTGGCGCCGATTGCCGGGCTGCTGGTGGGCACGGTGGCCGGTTATGCTGGCGGCTGGGTCGATCAGATTCTGATGCGGATCACCGATATCTTTCTGGCCTTTCCCCGGCTGGTTCTGGCGCTGGCCTTTGTCGCCGCGCTGGGGGCGGGGATTGAAAACGCGGTGCTAGCGATTTCGCTGACGGCATGGCCCCCCTATGCCCGAATTGCTAGGGCCGAGACCCTGACCATCCGCTCCTCCGACTATATCAGCGCCATTCAGTTGCAGGGCGCGGGGCCGCTGCGCATCATCACCAAACATATCTGGCCGCTGTGCATTTCCTCGCTGATCGTGCGGGTGACGCTGGATATGGCCGGGATCATTCTGGCTGCTGCCGGGCTTGGCTTTCTGGGTCTTGGTGCGCAACCGCCCAGCCCGGAATGGGGGGCGATGATTTCCGAAGGCCGCCGCTTCATTCTGGATCACTGGTGGGTGGCCACCATGCCGGGGATGGCGATCTTTACGGTTTCGCTGGCCTTTAACCTGCTGGGGGATGGGCTGCGGGATGTTCTTGACCCGAAGGATAGTGAAAAATGACCCTGCTGGATGTTGAAAACCTCTGGGTGAAATTCCCCTCACGGCGCGGCGTGTTTGACGCGGTGCGCGGGGTGTCCTTTACGCTGGGCCGCGAGCGGCTGGCGATTGTGGGCGAAAGCGGCTCGGGCAAATCCATGACTGGCCGCGCGATTTTGCGCCTGATCCGCCCGCCGGGGATCGTGACGGCGGATCATATCTCGCTTGAGGGTGAAAACCTGCTGGACAAATCCGAACGCGAGATGCGTGCGGTGCGCGGGCAGCGGATTTCGATGGTGATGCAGGATCCGAAATTTTCGCTGAACCCGGTGATGACCATCGCCCAGCAGATCATCGAAGCCTATCGTCTGCACAACAATGTCAGCAAAGCCGTGGCCTATGAAAAAGCGCTGAAGATGCTTGAGGCCGTGTCGATCCGCGACCCCGAGCGCGTGATGCGCGCCTATCCGCACGAAATGTCCGGCGGCATGGGCCAGCGCATCATGATCGCCATGATGCTGATCCCGGATCCGCAAATCCTGATCGCGGACGAGCCAACATCGGCGCTGGATGTTTCCGTGCAGCGTCAGGTGCTGTCGATCATTGACAAGCTGGTGACTGATCGCGGTATGGGTCTGATTTTCATCAGCCATGATCTGAATCTGGTGGCTGATTTCTGCGACAGGGTGCTGATCATGTATGCGGGGCGGATCGTCGAAGTGTGCGATGCCAAAAACCTGCATCAGGCCCAGCATCCTTATACACAGGGTCTGCTCAATTCGCTGCCGCGTCTGGATGCGCCGCGGCAAAAGCTGGATGTTTTAAACCGTGATCCAGCCTGGTCCGAAGCCCCAAGTGTGAGTGGTCGTCTATGACAATGCTATCCGTAAAAGATTTAGGTGTGTGGTTCGGTGGTGGGCGCGACCGTGTGGATGCGGTGCGCCATGCCAGCTTTGAGGTGGAACGCGGGGCCAGTTTTGGCCTTGTGGGCGAAAGTGGCTCGGGCAAATCAACGATTTTGCGCGCCATTATGGGGCTGGCCCCAAACTGGTCGGGCGCGATCACGGTTGACGGCCAGCCGGTGGGTAAAAAGCGGGAAAAGGCGTTCTACAAGACCGTGCAGATGGTGTTTCAAGACCCTTATGCCTCGCTCCATCCGCGTCATTCCGTCGATCAGGTGCTGGGCGAGACCCTGCATCTGCATGGCTTTCGTGATATTGATGCGCGGGTTGTGGCTTTGCTTGATGATGTGGGGCTGGGCAACAAATACCGGTTCCGCTATCCGCATCAGCTCTCGGGTGGGCAGCGTCAGCGGGTGGCGATTGCCCGCGCTCTGGCGCCCGAGCCCAGCATCTTGCTGCTGGACGAGCCCACCTCGGCGCTGGATGTCTCGGTGCAGGCGGAAATCCTCAACCTGCTCTGCGATCTGCGCGAAGAGCATCACCTGACCTATGTGATGGTGTCGCATGATTTGTCGGTTGTCGGGCATATGTGCGAAGATTTGGCGGTGATGAAAGATGGCGAGATCGTCGAGATCATGGATGTTGACACCCTGCGCAACGCCAAGGCCAGCCACCCTTATTCGCAACAGCTGTTTGCGGCGTCGGTTTATTAGCGGCGCCGCATTCCCCCGAGCGAGGGCAGGCTGTTCACAGAGGGCATAAGCCTCTGAATTCGCGCTCATGCTTATTGAATTCCGGATCATCCCCCCACTCGCCAGCGACACCACGGCCGGGACGAACGCGCGTAAGCGCCGCCAACGAAGGAGAAAACCCCGTGAAAATGACCACCGAAGAGGCCTTTATCAAAGTGCTTCAGATGCACGGCATCGAACATGCTTTTGGAATCATCGGCTCTGCGATGATGCCGGTGTCCG
>PDSA01000002.1 GCA_002748285.1 Rhodobacterales bacterium | reverse complement strand
CAAGGTGATTCCGCGCCCATGACACGCAACAGCACGGCAGGGCGCTCCCCCGAGCCAGGCCACGCCTGGCGAGAGATCAAGCGTGCGCGGAACGCGCACCCGACCGGGTCACGCGTCACTCGGCGCGCTGCAACATCCGGCCCAGGGGACGGCCGCCAACGATATGCACATGCAGGTGCATCACCTCTTGCCCCCCGTCCCGCCCGGCATTGGTCAGAAAGCGATAGCCATTGCCCCCCGCCCCCGGCGCCACCCCCAGCAGGTCGCAGACCTTGCCGATGGCGCGGGTGAAACCGGCGATCTCGGCGTCCGAGGCCTCATTGGCGAAATGGTCGAAATTCACATAAGCCCCTTTCGGGATCACCAGCACATGGTCCGGCGCCTGCCGCTGCACATCGTGAAAGGCCAGGGCGAAGTCGTTCTCGTAAACCGTGTTGTTCGGGATTTCTCCCCGCAGGATTTTCGCAAAGATGTTCTGGTCGTCATAGGTATAGGCCATGGGATCCCTCAGTCAGCAAACAGATAGTCAGTCGTGGCGATCTCGCGCGCCCGCTCTTCCGAGATGGTCAGGAACCTCGCCAGCGCACGGGCGCGTTCGTCCGGGCCGTCAATCTCGCGCAGGCGGTAGTATTCGTCAAACCCCGCATCCCGAATCCGGTCGCTTTCGAACCGCACATCGCGCCGGATTGCCGGGATCAGCCGGTCGATGGCATCTTGCGGCGTGCGTTCGCCCGCCAGGCCGATCCGTTTGGCGTGCCCCAGAAGGTAGTCGTCGGAAAATTCGCTTTCGACTTCCAGCAGCCGTGTCATGGAACGATCCGAGAAGAAGTCCTGCATCAGGTCCAGATTGTCCGGGTCCATGCAGATCAGCAGCCGGTCGGTTTCATAGTAATCGAACAGCATCCGCACCAGCGCACGCCGGTGGCGGGCACGCTTTTCAAGACTGCCCTGAATGCCGCCCAGATCCGGCAGCGGGGTTGATTCCTCGTCAAACAGGTATTCGATCACCGGCAGGTTCATCACCTGTCGGACCCGCTCGGCCAACCGCTTGCCAACATGCCATTTCTTGGCCACCACGATCAGCAGTTCGCGTTCACGGCCCAGGCTGCTTTCCGCTTCCCAGAATCGCGGCGCGAACCGCCGCCCGATCCGCCCGCGCCCGGTCAGGAACTTGAACAGCGACCGGCCTTCGTTCGAGATCTGGAAATCGACATCCTTCGCCGCATACAGATCGCCCAGCCGCGCCTTCAGCTCGGTCGCCTCGGGGCTGATCTTGCGCGCAAACAGGAAGTCCTGCGACAGCAGCAGGTCATAGTGATCGTTATAGAATGTCACCGGCATCCCATAGTCGGTAAACATCAGGAAGGTCAGGGTGCGGGTGCGGATTTCCTTTTCCGGCACCAGGTGGCGCACCAGAGTCTGAAAGAAGGTCTCGTCCGGAATCCAGGTGGTGCGGAAAAAGCGCATGACATCCTTGCGGCGGCGCGTCATGTCCAGAATCCATTCGATCGTGCGCCGACGCAGGCACCACCATTGGCTGCCGATCATGATTTGCAGGTCCGGCGGGATCTCGCGCGTCAGCCCCAGGCGCTTTTGCAGGTTGTAGCTGCTATAGAACCGCCATTTCTGTGTGCGTTCGTTGAAGAAATGGCGATAGATCAGCCGCTCTTCCTTCATGCCGGTCTTGATCCAGTCGCTTTCGAAATAGTCGAAGCTTTCGATATAATCGACATCCTCGGCATCCAGAAAATCATGGGCATATTCGGCCGATTTGATCGCCATGCAATCGCCGGACACCATGTAGAAATGCGTGGCGCGCGGAAAGGCCTCGACCGCGGCTTCGACCGCATACAGGGTTGCCTGAACCAGAGACCATTCGCCCCAGCCGCATTTGATACGCTTGTGGGCAAAGGTGACATTGGGGTTGTCCTTCAGCGCCGCGCGGATTCTCTGATAATGCTCGGGCCGGGCGCGCGCATCGAAGTGAATCGCGATGTAATCTCCGACCGCTGTCAGACGCGTGGCCTGATTGATGATCCCCTCAGGATCCTTGTGACAGAGCAAAATAAAGGCAATTTTTGCCATTTTGGAAACCGAAACCTCATATTACCCGGCATTGTTGCCATAGATAGCGTGAAAAACCATTGAATAAACACTATGTTTTTGATTTTTTTGCACACAATACAACTACAATAAACAAACATGCCCGCAGTGGGTGAAAACGGAGGCGATTGAGTATGGGTTTTCCCGGAACCTGGATGACGGAAAGCGAAAGCATGGTCTATCGCGTGGTGCCGAAATGCGCCTGTTCGACCATCGGCCAGATCATGTTCTATTCAGACCACGGCGAGTTTTTCGATGGCGACATCCATGATTCGACCGACAAGCTGCACAAATGGTCCCAGGATCACAGCCAGCCCCTGATCGAAGCCAATGCCACCAGCCACAAGAGCTATGCCTTCACCTGTGTGCGCAACCCCTATACCCGCATCCTGTCGTCGTTCTTTGACAAGATCTGCGGCATTCAGCGCAACGGGCGGCGCTATCGCGGCAATCTGGTGCCGCTCCTGATCCAGAAATACGGGATCGAGGTGGGCAGCCCCGAGGATGAATTCGACTTCGACCAGATCAAATCCTTCCGCCGCTTTCTTCTGTTCGCCCGCGACACGATCCGCTGGCGCCGTCCGATGGACCCGGACATTCACTGGTCCGCCATGTCGGGCCACGTGTCGACCTTCATCCAGAACGGCGGCACCTATGACAACATCTTCTGGACCGAAAAGTTCAATGACGGGATGCAGTCGGTTCTGGACGCGGTGGACACGCCGCACAAGGTCGACCTGGCCAAGATCCCGCGCTTCAACGAAAGCGAAGGGCACGGGCCGAAGCGGGCGCATCCGGTTGAAGACTATTTCGACGATCTGTCGATGCACCTGGTCTATGAGATCTACAAACGGGATTTCCGCCTGTTCAAATATGATTTCGAGAACCCGGGCAACAAGATGCCGGTCGGAGAGATCGACTTGGACGAGGTACACGCCAAGCTGGGCGATTGATCCGTTCCGACAGGGCTTTCAGGGGTGAGAGAAGGGGCGCCGCCCCTCGCGCGGCAAGCGCGCTCACCCCAGGTTATTTTGGGCAAGAAAAAAGGGGGCCCGCCGGTGTGGGCTCAGATCAGTCCTTTGTCCCTGAGCAGCGCTTGCAGGTCGCAATCCGCGCGGGGGCCCATGTGGCGGATCACTTCGCCGGCCACGGCACAGCCCATTTCACCACAGCGGCGGATGTCCGCACCGGTGGCGAGGCCATAGAGGAAACCGGCGGCAAAGCCATCGCCCGCACCGGTGGCATCGACCGGGGTGATGGCCTGAACCGACACATCGGTGTGCTGTCCGTTCTGGACGATCACCGCCCCATCGCCCGACCGGGTGCAGACCACCAGCGGGCAGAGCGCGGCGGTTTTGGCGAGTGCCTGTTCCCAATCATCGGTTTCGAACAGGGATTTGATCTCGGCCTCATTGCCGATCACATAATCCAGTTCGTGTTCGATCAGCGTCAGGAAATCGGCGCGGTGGCGTTCGACGCAGAATGGGTCGGAAATGGCGATCCCCGCCTTCCCCCCTGCCGCGCGGCAGGCCCGCGCCATGGCGATGAAGGCGTCCTTGCCCTTGTCCTTGTCGAACAGATAACCTTCAAGGAAGACGATCTCGGCCTCGGCGGCGACATGCGGGTCCACGTCCTCGGGCCCGAGTTCCGCCGAAATCCCCAGATAGGTGTTCATCGAGCGTTCCCCGTCC
>PDSA01000019.1 GCA_002748285.1 Rhodobacterales bacterium | reverse complement strand
GGTCACGGTGAAGCTGTAGCTGATCACATCGCCAACCGCGGGCGGGCTGTTCAGCGCAGAGGCGTCGGCAGTTTTCACCAGCGCAATCGAAGGCTGGCGCGCAAGCACTACGCGGGTATCCTCATCCGTATCAAACGCACTGCCGGACTCATCTGTCACGGCACCCCCAACCTGCGGATTCCCCGTTACGGTTGCCCGGTTATCGACATAACCACGGTCAATATCCTCCTGTTTCAGCGCATATGTCGCCGTGAAGGTGGCAGTATCCGTCACTCCCGGTGCCAGAGCGGCAATCGGGCCGCCACTCATCGCAACATCCGGCAGAACATCAGCCAAAGTGACGTTGAACAAGGTCACTGCGCCGGTATTTCTGACTTGGAAGCTATAGGACACTTGCTCGCCAACATTCGGTTGAGGAGACAGCGCATCGACACTGGCCGCCTTGATCAATGCGATCGCAGCCGGACCGGCCGCAACCGGTGTGGTCTCGGTCGACTCAGCCGTCACATCGGCTCCGGCGCCCGTAGGAGGCGTGCCGGTGACCGTAGCAGTGTTCTCGACCTGGTTGGCGTCGATGTCCGCCTGAACAATGTCATAGGTGGCCGTGAAGGTGGCGCTATCCACCGCCCCGGGGGCCAGGCTGGCAATCGGGCCGCCGGTGACGGCGACACCCAGCTTAGGATCATCCAACCGAACATTGGTCAGTGTCACGTTGCCGGTATTTGTGATGGTAAAGTTATAAACAATCTGCTGTCCCAGCTGGGCGGGGTCGGTCAGAGTGTTCGACACCATATTCTTGACCAGCGAAATCGACGGATCGCGGGTGATCGTTGCAACGGTCGGGGTATCGTTGTCATTGGCCGTCCCACTTTGGTCCTGCACGACCGTGTTATAGGGGTCGGTGCCTGAAACCGTGGCGGTGTTCGTGACCTCACCATCGTCAATATCGCCCTGATCAATGCTGTACGAACCGACAAATGTCAGGTTGTCAGACGCCCCCGGATCCAGACTGATCGGGCCACCTGTCAGCGCCGCACCCAGCAATGGGTCGGTCACCCTGATATCGGTAAGGGTCACATTACCAGTATTGGTAACGGTAAAGCTGTAACTGATCACATCATTGGGCTGAGGCGGGGTGGACAACCCGCTGGTGTCTGCCGTCTTGATCAGCGCGATTGAGGGGCTAAAGACCGGGTTGACCGGGGTAACGTCATTCTCGCCGCCTTCATTGGCGATGCCGTTATTGTTCGGATCAGGGTTGGTGCCGTTATCGGACGTATCCGCCAACTGCGGGTTGGTGGCCGAGGTCTGGCCCGAAAGCGCCCCGACCGCATCCACGCTGGCCTGGTTTTCATAACGCCCGCCACTGGCCAGAACCGGAGGAAGCGGCACAGTGGGCCGTACCCGCAGTTGAATATCAGCATAGCAAGTTGTTGTGGCCGCAATGGTGCCATTATTGATCAGCGTCGTAGCCGCGCTGCCGTTAAAGCCGGCATTGATCGCACCACAAGTCCCGGACGGGGCAGCCAGCATGGTGTAAGTGCCCGGTGTCATCGCATCGGTTGCCGGATTGCCCAGCGCGGTGTGGGTGCCGAAATTCGGAGCGACTCCGACCATGCTGTCGGTGACATTGACAGCGTTCAGAGGCTCGAGACTGAGGTTCTCCACTCGCACCCGGAAGGTCACATTATAAGAGCCGTCGGCATTGGCCGTCGGCCCGGACTGCACCGCCTTGGCAATACCAACACGTGCGGTCGGAACCATGGTGAAATCATAATTCACTGCAGCCGTATTGGCAGCCAGGCTGATGCCGGTGATCTGGTTGGGGGCTGCTGGGCTGCCACCCTGATCACCCGCAGAATCGGCACCATCAACCAGATGAGGCTCGGACGGGTTGCCACGGGTCACGGTGTAATTGCCCTGTGGCACATAGTTGAACGTATAATCACCGTTGGCATCGGTTGTGGCAGTGGTCGAGAACGATACCCCATCAAAGGTGGTGCCTGACAGAGTCATGGTGGCTCCGGCAATCCCGGTATCGGTGCCGTCCTCAGTCCCATCAGCGTTGAAATCACGATAAAGCGTCCCGGACAATGTGGACGAATTGGCTCAGGGTGCCCAGGTCACAGGTAAAGGATGTGCTACCAGCCGCACCGGTGCAGCTGGTGGATGTGGCCGTGCCTGTGATCACAGCAGCGCTCGGCGTGCCGACCAGCTCCATATTGGCCGGCAGGTTATCGGTGACCTCAACACCATCGGCCTCGGCATTAATGTTGTTGATGTCCGCAACGTTTTCCACCCGGATCACAAAGTTGAAATCATCGCGGACATTGACCGGATTGACGTCTGGAATTTTGCTGGCGATCCTGACATCGGCGCGGGTGCGCACGGTCGTAAGCTCGTTATCGGTGTTGTTAGGGCCATTGGTATCAAAGGCAAACTGATCCGAAGAGACCGAGGCATTGTTGATCGGCGTCCCCTTGGCCGCGCCCCGCATTGTCACCGTGATACTGCGGCTTTGTCCGGCGGCCAAAGACGCATAGCTGCAGCTGAGCGTCCCACCCAACTGCCCCGGTGTTGGCTCTGTGGCACAGCTGGCCCCGGGGGCGGAGTGGGATTGATAGCTGATCATGGTGGCCGGGAGGGTATCCGTGACCACCACATTTTCCACCACGGAGGGGCCTGAATTGGTGACTGTGATGGTGTAGGTGGTGTTTTCTCCCACCGCAACCGGGTCCACCCCATCGATTTTGTTGACCAGCAGATCAAATACCGGATCAGCTACATGGGTGGTGACCGATGCGTTATCGTTGCCAGAGTTTTCATCCGTAGTGCTGGTGGCAATCACGGCGGTATTGGTGATGTCCTGCCCCCGCACGGCGTTATTTGGGCGCACCACGACTGTGATCGTGTTCTGCACACCATTGCCTATATTGCCCAGACTACAGACCAGTTGGTCATTGCCGGCATCGGTGGTCGACCCCGCTACCGGCTGGGTGCCACAGCTGCCCACCGACGGCGCGGCAGACACAAATGTCACCCCATGGGGCAGCGTATCGGTCACGGTGACCGCATTGGCAGTGCTGAGCCCGTTATCTTCGTTGGTGGCGGTCAACACATAGGTCAGGTTCTGGCCGGCGGCAACCGGGTCGGGCGAGGCAACCTTGGTCAGCGACACATCGGCGCGCGATTCTACGGTGTAGCCAACGCTGCCCTCATTATTGGTCAGATTATTATCCGCAGTTCCGTTCGAGATTGCAGTGGCCGTGTTTGTCCGCGCACCAGCATTGCCGCCGGGGCGCACCCGGACGGTGATTGTCGGGCAGTTGTTACCGGGAATACAGACCGGCAGACTGTCGATGTTACAGGTCAGGCGGTGACTGGCCTCGCCGCTCGGTGCTGTTGAACAACTCACGCCGGTTGCCACACCACCTGAGATCGCCGCGTCAATGAAACCGGCACCGACTGGCCCGACCGAATCGTTCATCAATCCAGTGAGGTTATCGATCACATCAATATCTTCCGAAGTCTGGTCGCCAGCATTGGTGATCTCCAGCACGAATGTCTGAATTTCGCCCACAGGCAATGAGGCCTCGGTCCGGGTCTTGATCAGGGCAATATCGGCCGAGTTGGGCCCGGTGCTGCCAGTGGTGGTGTAAGTCGCGGTATCATTAGGCGCGTTGTTGTCCGGCAGGTTCGGATCAACTGTGCTGACAGTCATACTGTTGGGAATGCTGCCAGTCCCGGTTGCGACGGTCTGAATGATCACCGATGGCGTTGAGGCATCCGCCGCCAGAGGCGAAGCCGCAGTGTATTCGCGCTCGCACACGATTTGCGCTGGGCCGGAGACCGGCGCGCCAGGCGATGCAGAAGGCGTACAAGTCCACCCGTTCAGATTGGCCCCGATATAGTCCAGACCAGCAGGCAAATCGTCGGTCATTCTGACGGTGCCATAATACCCCTCATTGCCGACATTGGTGGCGCTGATCGGGAAATTATAGGTGTTACCAACCACCACAAGCGGCGGATTCGGGCCGGATTTGTTGGCGTCCAGATCGATATAGGGTTCCTCAATCACAACCCCGCCATCATCGTCCGTATTGTTGCCGGGAGAGGGGTCAACAGGACCATCCGCGGTAATAGACGCCGCATTGCGCGGGTTGCCCGCAGACGCTACATCGGCGCTGATCACAATATCGCCAAGCGACACATCAACCCCGGTGCCATAGCCGCCGGGGCGCTCGCAGGTCACAGTCTGACCGGAAACAACACAGGTCCAGCCCCCGGGCGCAAACACACTGATATTGTTGTAGTTCGGCGGAATGATGTCGGTGACCACGACCCGATTCGGCTCGCCACCAGTATAGCTGGGCGACAGCGTAAAGGTGACGGGATCGCCAACCAGCAGATTGCCGCTGGGGGCGCGGCTTTTTCCGATAGCCAGATCACTGCCCGGCGTAACCGTGGTGTTCATTGATGTGGTGTTATTACCGCTTACCGGGTCAGCCGGATCTGCACCCGACACGCTGCCAAGTGGCGTCATGGTCGAGCCCGGCGCAGCAACGATCTGCCCAGTAAAGTCAAAACCCACCGATGCACCAACCGCCACCGGACCCGCAATCGGGCAGGTGTATGTGCCAGCACTCAGACTACAGCCGGCAGGAGGGGTGATGTTTTGAAACCCTGTGGGCACCGGAAATTCGAATGTGCCGTTATTCAGCACATTCGGACCCAGATTTTCAGCGGTAAAGGTATAGGTTATGGTCTCGCCCGAGGCCGCATTGGGCGGCCCGGACATCGACAGGCTAAGATCAGCCCCTGCGGTCACCGTGGTCGACGCCGTGGCCGCGTTGTTCGCTATCTGATTGTCCTGATAGCCAGGTATGGCTGTCGGAACCTCGGCCTCCAGAGACACATTGCCGGCCGTTGCGGTCTGAACCGAAACAGTTGCCGTGGCCTCTCCGACATTGGCAACAAGTGCCGGCACATCACAGGTAATTGTGGCCGGGCCCGTAGCTGTTGCTGGCGTGCAGGGGCCGATGCTGCCACTGACGCCGGTGATCTCGGCATTCGCCGGGATTGTCAGATCGACCGTGGTCGCGCCTGCGTCATTGACCTCGTTATTGCTGATTGTGACGTTATACTCAATGGTGCCGCCCGCCGGGATCGTGCCACTGACGTTATCATCTACATTCACCACCCAATCCACCGCCGTCTGAGCCGAAGCGTTGCCGGCCATGCCGATCACAGTGATGAACAAAAGGAAGAAAGCCAGAATGCCGTGAGACATCCGGGGGCGCATCGCACAAAGACCGAGCATCATAATACCTGTGGTTGTGGGTTTCTCAAGGGGGGTGGAGATTTCAGCTCTCGCCTGAGATGGAGCGAATCCCTCATTCTCCGGTCTCGCCGGATTACCATTTACTATCATGTCACCACCACCCGTTGTGTTTTTTAAAAACAGATACCCGCTGCGAATCACCGAATCAAGCCTAAATATTGGTGTCGAGTCCTTTTTTCCTGCTAATCATACCATTTTGGGGCATATTTTGTGTATTTTTTCCCAAAAACCCCAAAAGCTTTGCGCGTTATCCACAGGATATGTCGAGCAATATCAAAAAAGTACTTGACACCCGATTAGCGCGAATTGCGGGCAAAAAGCAGGATCGGCACTGTATGCGCTGGTCTCAAACGCCGAAAACGCGCTGATTCTCAAACACGACCAGACACCAGAAACATCTCCCAGTTGTGTTCTACCCGGGGTTACCCCAATAGATTCTGTCGCCTGCTGATGCGTAGAGCCCTTATAGATGGGCACCATACACTGGCCGATGTCGGAGCTTTGGTCAAATGCAACCCTTGCGCCCGGGCCGTGAGATTTGACCAAATGGCGGCACCGGGCGTCCGGGGCGCAGCCCAGACTATGGCGGGGCAGTTTAGGGATGCCCGGCTTTAGGCAGAGGCTTTTGTAAGGTCATGGCAATCAAGGCGTGGGCAGCAGACAGCAGTGTGGCCCGCTCGAACCATCCCGAAAAACCGACACCAAAGCGATCAAGTCTCTGTATTTGCGCCTGAAACATGAATACTGTAGACAGAGGAAAAACAAATAAGCACCAAATCGGGTGAGGCATGAGCAGTTCAGGCAAAAAACGTGGTCGTTTAGTGGCCGATCGGCGGTATAACGCGGCGAAAATACCCAAAAACAAACGCACGGTCAGAAAGCCCGGCGCGCCCAAGCGCAAACCGGCGAAAGCCCGGACCAGTTGGTTTGCCGGGTTAAAGCTGCGCTGGCCGTTTGCCGGAAAGGCCAAGCCGAAACGCGCCAAAGCCGCCAAAACGCCGCGCCCCAAGTCCGCCCCGGCAGCCAAGCCCGCAGCAAAACCCAAAGCGCCCAAGCCGGGCCGCAACCCAATTGTCGGGATTTTCCTCGCCCTTTTTGGCTGGCTGCTGCGCACCAGCTGGCGCATTGGTTGGCGGCTGGCGGCGGTGGTTGCGATGATTATCGGCTGTGCGGTGCTCTATGATTATTCGACTTTGCCCGATGCCTCTGAGCTGGTGGATGGGCGCATCCGGGGCTCGGTGATCCTGAAAGACCGCGACAATCACCGCTTTGCCTCACGCGGGGATCTGTTTGGCGGGATTGTCACCGCCAGCACCGTGTCTCCGCATCTGAAAAACGCCATCATCGCCACCGAGGATAAACGCTTTTACCGCCATTTCGGCATCAGCCCGCGCGGCATTGCCAGCGCGGTGCGCATCAATCTGGCCGCCGGGCGCGGGCCGCTTTCCGGCAATGGGGGCTCGACCCTGACGCAGCAGACCGCCAAGCTGCTCTGCCTTGGCAAGCCCTATGACCCCACAACCGGGATGACCGAGAAAGAATATGAGGCCGATTGCCGGCAGGGCTCACTGTGGCGCAAGATCAAAGAGGCCGTCTATGCCATGGCGCTGGAGATGAAATACTCCAAGGACACCATCCTGACCATCTATCTGAACCGCGCCTATCTGGGGGCAACCTGCAACGCTCGCGCGATCGGGCGCTGACCGTGCTGCGGTTGATGAAGGAACAAGGCTATCTGACTTCGGCGCAGGCGGCGCAGGCGGCAGATAACCCGGCCGTGCTGTCCAAATCCGCCCGCGCCCGGGCCGGTGGTTATTTCGCCGATTGGGTGATGAGCAGCGGGCCTTCCTTTTTCACTGATGACACCACCGAAGATGTGGTGATCCGCACCACCTTAGATCGCCGCATCCAGACGGCTGCCGAAGAGGCGCTGGCGCATGTGTTCGAAACCAAAGTGCGCGAGGGGTCCAAAGCCCAGGCCGCGATTGTGGTGATGTCGCCGGATGGCGCGGTGCGGGCCATGGTCGGCGGGCGCGAAACCCGGGTTTCTGGTGTGTTCAACCGCGCCACTCAAGCGCTGCGCCAGACGGGGTCGACCTTCAAGCCCTTCGTCTATGCCGCCGCGCTCGATCTGGGGGGCAGCCCCAATGATATGGTGATGGACGGACCGCTGACGCTGAAAATCCCGGGCTCGGGCAAGTGGTCTCCTAAGAACTATAATGACAAGTATTTTGGCCGGGTGACGCTGACCGAGGCGCTGATGCGCTCGCTCAACTCGGCCGCAGTCAGGGTGTCGGAAAAGGCCGGGCGCGAAAATGTGCGGGCGGTGGCCAGTGGGTTTGGCGTGCGCAACGATATGGCGGTTGGCCCGGCGCTGGCGCTGGGGGCATCGGAATCGACACTGATCGAGATGACGGGTGCCTATGCCGGTATTCTCAATGGCGGGCGTGCGGTGACGCCTTATGGGCTGATCGAGCTGCGTTTGCTGGGCGAAAGCGATCCGGTGATGCAAAAACAAGGCGGGCTGGGCGAACGGGTGATCAGCAAACGCGCGGCGCAGAGTTTGATTTACATGATGAACCAGGTGATCGAAAACGGCACCGGCCAACGCGCCCGGTTAGAGGGCCGTCCCGCCGCGGGCAAAACCGGCACCACGCAAAAGGCGCGGGATGCTTGGTTTATCGGATTCTCAGCCGATTATGTGACCGGGGTCTGGATGGGTTATGACAATAATACACCGCTCAAAGGGGTCACTGGCGGCGGGTTGCCCGCAGAAATCTGGCGCGAGACCATGGAGCGGGTGCATCAGGGGATATCGCCCAAACCGTTGCCGATGCGCGTTCCGAGCAAATCGCAACCGAAGCTGCCCGGCGAAAAGACCGCCCCCATGCCTGCGCAGATGGGCGAGGACGAGATCGCCGAACAGCTATTGCTGGATGTGCTGAAGAACGTGTTGCAGGAATAGGCGGGATATCCGTAAAAAGAATTATAAAAAGGATAACACCCCAATGACCACTCAGCCCATAGATGCTTTGACCCGGAATACGCTGACTCCTCAGGCGGAACCGGCGCAGGAATTTACCGACGCCGCCGCTGCGGTGGATCGGCTCTGTGTCCTTTATGATCAGGCCAGCAGTTTTTTGCGCGAACAGCTCAGCCTTGCCATTGCCGGCACACAACCGGCCGGGCGCGTCCGGGCGTTTTACCCCGAGATCCGCCTGACCACCACCAGCTTTGCCAAACCTGATAGCCGATTTAGCTTTGGCCATGTGCATCAGCCCGGCACCTATGCCACCACCATCACCCGTCCGGATTTGTTTCGCAATTACCTGATCCAGCAAATCGGGCTGGTACTGAAGAACCATGCGGTGCCCATCAGCGTTGGCCTGTCGCAAACCCCGATGCCGGTGCATTTTGCCGTGGCCAATCAGGCCGGGATCACGGTGCCTCAGGAAGGCGCAACCGATTTCACCCTGCGCGATGTGTTCGACGTGCCCGATCTGTCGACCACAAATGATGACATCGTGAATGGGGTGGATTTTACAAACCCGGATGGCTCGGGCCCGCTGGCGCCATTCACGGCCCAGCGGGTGGATTATTCTCTGGCGCGGCTGGCGCATTACACCGCCACCAGACCTGAGCATTTCCAGAACCACGTCCTGTTCACCAACTACCAGTTCTATTTCGAAGAATTCGAAGCCTATGCCCGCGCCCAGCTGGCCGACCCTGACAGCGGTTACATCAGCTTTGTCGGCCCCGGCAATGTGGAAATCACCGACGCCTCTGCCCCGATGCCAAGCCCGGAAAAGCAGCCGCAAATGCCCACGCTGCATCTGAAACGCAAAGGCGGCGGCGGTATTACCTTGGTCAATATCGGCGTCGGCCCCTCAAACGCGAAAACCGCCACCGACCATATCGCCGTGCTGCGCCCCCATGCCTGGATCATGGTGGGCCACTGTGCCGGGTTGCGCAATTCGCAATCTCTGGGGGATTTTGTGCTGGCCCATGCCTATCTGCGCGAAGACCATGTGCTAGACGATGATCTGCCGGTCTGGGTGCCAATCCCGGCGCTGGCGGAAATCCAGATCGCTCTGGAACAGGCGGTGGCCGGGGTCACCAAATTGCAGGGGTTCGATCTGAAACGGGTGATGCGCACCGGCACCGTGGCCTCACTGGACAACCGCAACTGGGAGTTGCGCGACCAGTCCGGCCCCGTCCAGCGCCTGTCGCAAAGCCGGGCGATTGCACTGGATATGGAAAGCGCCACCATCGCCGCCAATGGTTTTCGTTTCCGGGTGCCTTACGGGACGTTGCTCTGCGTCAGCGACAAGCCCCTGCATGGCGAGCTGAAACTGCCGGGCATGGCCAGCGATTTCTATAAAACGCAGGTGGCGAGGCATTTGCTGATTGGCATTCAGGCGATGGAATCTATCCGCGAAATGCCATTGGAACGCATCCAATCACGCAAATTACGCAGCTTTGAAGAGACCGCTTTCCTGTAATTCAAAAAAAACTGCGAAATAATAGGCGAAAATCGGACAAAAGGAGCAGCTAATCGTTGTGCCTGCCTACAACATTCAGTTAAATAACCTCGATGAGGCCCAAGATAACGCGGGCAGAAACAGGAGAATACAAAAATGGCAACAAAACCATTGACCAAAACCCAGCTTGTTGCAGCCCTTGCAGAAGAAATGGACACCGATAAAAAATCCGCCAGCGGTGCGCTGGAGGCGATCGTTGCGGTGATCACCCGCGAGGTTTCGGCCGGCGGCGCCGTGACTCTGCCCGGCGTTGGCAAAATCTATTGCCGCGAGCGCCCCGAGCGCATGGTGCGCAACCCCGCCACCGGCGAGCAGATCAAAAAAGAAGCCGACAAGGTTGTGAAAATGACCATCGCCAAGGCGCTGAAAGACAGCGTGAACGGCTGATTTCAGTTGCATGAAATCGGGATCGGGCATTGTCTGATCCACAGGAATCATTAGGGTTGCCGTATCAGGCAGCCCTTTTTTATGGGGCCTATATACCTAACTAGCCAATCGCTTATTGATTTTGTTGGCTAGTTATCTTACAAAGATGGCATAAGGAGTGTCGCCAATGCCAAAGAAGCCCGAAACATTTTCTACTTTTGAGTTCTTTAACAAGTTCCCAAATGAAGAAGCGGCCCGCAAGTTCTTTGAAGCTAAGCGTTGGGGAGATACTCCGGTTTGCGGTCACTGCGGCTCTGTCGAAGTCACAGAATGCAAAGATCACAAGCCCATGCCTTACCGCTGCAAGGGGTGCCGAAAGCATTTCAGCGTCCGCACAGGCACAGTGCTGGCCGAAAGCCGCCTGCCCCTGCAAAAGTGGCTGCTGGCAATCTACATGCTCACTAGCGCCCGCAAGGGTATTCCTAGCACTCAAATGGCGCGTGAACTTGGCGTCACCCAGAAAACCGCGTGGTTTCTTGCGCAGCGTATCCGCGAAACATGGCTCAAAGACCGTGATGACCACATGGATGGTCAGATTCAAATTGATGAGACCTATGTTGGCGGCAAAGAGCGAAACAAACACGCTAACAAAAAGCTTCACGCGGGGCGTGGCACAGTTGGCAAAACTGCCGTTGTCGGCGTTCGTGATGAAAGCGGTGAGGTTCGCGCAGTTGTGGTTGAGAACACCAAGGCACCGACCTTGACGCGCTTTGTGCGTGAGCATTGCAAAGCTGGCGCAACAATCGTCACCGACACACATGGTGGCTATATCGGCCTCACAGGCGCAGGCTACAATCATATCCGTATCAACCACTCGGCTGGTGAATATGTCCGAGACATGGCTCACACCAACGGCATCGAAAGCTTCTGGTCACTACTCAAGCGCGGCTACATAGGTATCTATCACTACATGAGCGCCAAACACCTGCATCGTTACGTGAAAGAGTTTTCCTTCCGTCACAACACATCGCAGATTGGCACCATGCAATTCATTGAAATGACTATCGCCCGAATGGGCGACAAACGGCTCACATATAAAGGACTTATTGATGCCTGACAAAAAAGACGAAATTTCAAATATTCCAGACAGTTTTGACAGCGTTGCTAGCGCCATGGTTGGCACAAATCAAAGCGGCCAAGTCGTTTTGGATGCTGTTTACAGTGGGCAATTGCCAATTGCGGATATTGAACTTGATTGCGCTGTTTTGGACGGGGGTATTCGTGTGTTGTCCGAGCGTGCTGTTCATCGCGCTTTTGGAAGTAAGCGGGGTGGATCTCACTGGAAGCGTATGAAAGAAAATGAAGGTGGCGCCAACTTGCCTTCATTTATCTCTGCAAAGAACTATTCTGAATTTATTTCCAATGACTTAAAGGCGGCGCTAACTTCGCCAATTATCTACCGTGTGAGAGCAGGCGCCACCCCCGCCCACGGGATGAACGCAGAGCTTCTACCTGAAATATGTGGAGTGATCCTATCTGCGCGTCGCGCAGGAAAACTACTGTCATCACAAGCACACTTGGCCATTCAAGCTGAAGTATTGATGGAAGCGTTTGCTAAAGTTGGGATCATAGCGCTTGTCGATGAAGCGACTGGCTACCAAACGGATAGGTCACACGATGCGCTTCGATTGCTCCTATCGAAATATATTGCACAAGGTCTGCAAAAGTGGCTCAAGACATTTCCTGACGCATTTTTTGGTGAGCTTGACAGATTGTATGGAAATGACACTAGCCACGGAAAACGTCCTCAGTACTATGGCCGATTCATTAATAAATACGTCTACGATCCGATAGAGAATGGCTACGTCAAACAAGAACTAGACAAGCTAAACATAACAGATGAAGGCAAAAGACGAGCGCGCTTCCATCAATGGCTAAACGAAGAGGGGCGAAATATGTTGATCCATCAGATCGGGCGGGTTCAGGGCTTGATGGAAATGTGTCCTGACATTGAACACTTCAAAAACGCGGCACGAAAGCAGCGGAATGTATCAATCGCGCCATACCTATTTGATGAAATGAATAAGATCATTGAATGAAGCCGCAACATCACAGAACGGCTAGTTAAGTATATAGGCCCCTTTTTTATGGCAGGGCGGCACAGCCGGAATGTCAGAAAGCGCAATCTAAAGGCGAGTTTCGTTTGACGCCCCGGCCTGACAAGGAGGAAGGCCATGGACATCCGCGCATTGATCATGGGAATCAGCTTTGCCCTAATCTGGGCCTCGGCCTTTACCTCGGCGCGGATCATCGTGATGGATGCTTCGCCCATGGCGGCGCTGGTCATCTGTCAGAACGCGCTGTATCTGGGGCTGAACTTTGTTGCCATGCAGACGGTCGAAGCCTCGCTGGCCACAATTGTCGCCTCGACCATGCCGCTGGTGGCGGCGTTTTCCGGCTGGCTGGTGTTTCGCGATCATTTATCGGGGCAGGCGATTGCCGGGCTGGTTGTCGGGCTGATCGGCGTGGTGGTGATCATGGGCGCAAGGCTGAGCCAAGGGGTCGATCTGTATGGGCTAACCCTGTGTGTGCTGTCGGTGCTGGCGTTAACCATCGCCACGCTGTCGATGCGCGGAGCCTCGGGCGGTGGCAATCTGATGATGGTGGTCGGGTTGCAAATGCTGGTGGGGGCAGCGGTGCTGGCCGTGGTGGCGGCCCTGACCGAGACCATCCACGTCACCCTGACCCGCAATCTGGTGCTGTCGATGAGCTATACGATTTTGGGCCCCGGCCTGCTGGCAACCTGGCTGTGGTTTGCGCTGGTGGCGCGGATCGGGACAATGCGGGCTTCGGTCTATCATTTCCTGACCCCGTTTTTCGGGGTGGCGATTGCCGCGATCCTGTTAGGCGAAGATCTGACCCTGCTGGATATTGCCGGCGTGGCCACCATTACGATTGGCATTGTCACGGTGCAAAGGGCACAGCAAAAGCCATCTGGGGGTTAACCCCCGAAAACCGCCCTAATCGCTTTCAAACGGATCCCATTCATCGGCGACTTCCGGCAAGGCATCCGCGGCGGCCTCTTGGGCGATTTGCTCCAGCGTGGTGATCTCGATGATGTCTGCACCGGGAAACGTGCTGAGAACCGACTGCACCAAAGGATGCTTGGCCGCCTCGGCCTTTTGCGCCAGCCATTCGGCATCGCGGGTTTCGGCCACCGTCGCCGCGCCGCCTTCATTAACCAGAGTCACCGCCCAGCGCACCCCGGTCCACCCCTTCAGCCGCTGGCCCAGCCTTTGCGCCAGATCGGCGGGGGCGCGGTCAGTCGGTTGGAACTCAATCCGGCCGGGGCTGTAATTGGCCAGACGCAGGGTGTTTTCCACCTCGATCAGCAGCTTGCCATCGCGCATGGTGCGGATCAGCTCGATCACATCCTCAAATCGTGCGTAATGCGCCAGCGGGTCAACCGCCGCTTGGGCCTGAGCCAGCGCGACCGGGCCGCCTCCGCCAGAGGGGGCCGAGGGCGCAGAACGCGGTGCCTGCCCCGTGGTCGCCCCCCCAACAGGCCGCCCTGCCCCACCGCCGGTTGGCGGCATGGGGGGCGGAGTTTGGTCGCGCAGGGTTTTGATCAGCTCTTCGGGAGACGGCAAATCGGCGACATGGGTCAGCCGGATCACCGCCATTTCAGCAGCCATCATCGCATTGGGGGCCAGCGCCACCTCTTCCAACGCTTTCAACAACATCTGCCACATCCGCGCCATCACCCGCATCGGCAGAGCCGCCGCCATCGCCTGGCCCCGGCTGCGCTCATCCGGGGAAATCGTCGGGTCTTCGGCCGCGTCCGGAGTGATTTTCACCACCGAGACCCAATGCGTGATCTCGGCCAGATCCTTGAGCACCGCCATCGGATCGGCCCCATCGGAATACTGGCCGGACAGCTCGGCCAATGCGCCAGCGGCATCGCCCTTGACGATCAGATCAAACAGATCCAGCACCCGCCCGCGATCGGCCAGCCCCAACATGGCCCGCACCTGTTCGGCGGTGGTTTCGCCCGCGCCGTGGCTGATCGCCTGATCCAGCAGCGATGTCGCATCCCGGGCCGAGCCCTCGGCCGCGCGGGTGATCAGCGCCAGCGCGTCATCGGAAATCTCGGCCTGTTCGGCGGCGGCGATTTTGCGCAGCAGGGCAATCATCACCTCGGGTTCGATCCGGCGCAGATCAAAACGTTGGCAGCGCGACAGCACCGTCACCGGCACTTTGCGAATCTCGGTGGTGGCGAAGATGAATTTCACATGCGCGGGCGGTTCCTCTAGCGTCTTGAGCAGCGCGTTAAAGGCGCTGGTCGAGAGCATATGCACCTCGTCAATGATATAAATCTTGTAACGTGCCGAGGCCGCCCGGTAATGCACGCTGTCGATGATCTCGCGAATATCGCCCACCCCGGTGCGGCTGGCGGCGTCCATTTCCATCACATCGACATGACGCCCTTCCATGATCGCCACGCAATGTTCGCATTGGCCGCAGGGCTCGATGGTGGGCCCGCCGGTGCCATCGGGGCCGATGCAGTTCATCCCCTTGGCGATGATGCGCGCCGTGGTGGTTTTGCCGGTGCCTCGGATGCCGGTCATGATGAAGGCTTGCGCGATGCGGTCCGCTTCGAACGCGTTTTTCAGGGTGCGCACCATGGCGTCTTGCCCGACCAGATCGGCAAAGCTTTCCGGGCGGTATTTGCGGGCCAGAACCTGATACTGGCTGTGGGGGATGTCGCTCATGGGGGCTCGCTGATTTGGTGGCGGATTCGGGTTAAGGGACAGGTTAATGGCAGAACCGGCAGAGGTCCAGTTTTTCGAAAAGGGGGCTGGGGGGCCTTCTGCATAACCGCCCGCAATCTGGTGAGCAGAGGGCTGCGCCTGCCGGGCGGAACGGATTGAAGGGGCAGAATGCCTTTATGCCGCTCTCCTCCCCCACGACACAAACCTGATGCCTTTCCCCTAAAAGCCGCCCCAACCACAGCAAAACCCCCATATATTCAGGCAATCAGGCTTGTGAAATGCGCCTGACTGGCCTATTGCCGTGCTGATCCAAGCAAGGAATGGGAGGCCATTGTGAAAAAGCCCAAATTTGACAAGTCCAATCTGCCAAGCCGCCATGTGACCGAAGGGCCGGAACGCGCCCCGCATCGCTCTTACCTCTATGCCATGGGGTTGACGCAGGAAGAGGCGCATCAGCCGCTGGTCGGGGTTGCGACCTGCTGGAACGAAGCCGCCCCCTGTAACATCGCCCTGAACCGTCAGGCGCAATCGGCCAAGGCCGGCGTGCGCGAAGCCTTTGGCACGCCGCGCGAATTTACCACCATCACCGTGACCGATGGCATTGCCATGGGGCATGAGGGGATGCGCTCTTCTCTGGCCAGCCGCGAGGCGATTGCCGATACCGTTGAGCTGACCATGCGTGGCCATTGCTATGATGCGCTGGTCGGGCTGGCCGGTTGTGATAAATCTCTGCCCGGTATGATGATGGCCATGTTGCGGCTGAACGTGCCTTCGGTGTTCATCTATGGGGGCTCAATCCTGCCCGGTCAGTATCAGGGCCAGGATGTCACCGTTCAGGATGTGTTCGAGGCCGTGGGCAAGCATCAGGCCGGGAATTTCTCGGATGAAGAGCTGGAGAAGCTGGAGCTGGTTGCCTGCCCTTCTGCCGGGGCTTGTGGTGGGCAGTTCACCGCCAACACCATGGCTTGTGTGTCGGAAGCAATCGGGCTGGCTCTGCCCAACAGCTCGGGCGCGCCGGCCCCTTATGAAAGCCGCGACCATTACGGGGTGGAATCGGGCAAGGCGGTGATGAACCTGCTGGAAAAGAACATCCGCGCCCGTGACATCGTGACCCGTGATGCGCTGATCAATGCCGCCCGGATCGTGGCCTGCACCGGTGGCTCGACCAATGCCGGTCTGCATCTGCCTGCCATGGCACATGAGGCCGGGATTGATTTCACCTTGCAGGATGTCTGCGACATTTTCCGCGATACGCCTTATTTCGTCGATCTGAAACCGGGCGGGCAATATGTGGCCAAGGATCTTTACGATGTGGGCGGCGTGCCGTTGGTGTTGAAAGAGCTGGACAAGGCCGGGCTGATCAACCGCGATTGCCTCACCGCCACCGGCAACAGCATTGGCGAAGAGATCGACAAGGTCACCCGCGAGGCCGATGGTAAGGTGGTGTATCCGGTTGAAACTCCGCTGTCGGAAACCGGCGGCGTGGTCGGGCTGATGGGCAATATCGCGCCCGAGGGGGCGATTGTGAAAATCGCCGGTATGGCGCTGGAGCATCAGGTGTTCACCGGCCCGGCCCGGGTGTTTGAATGCGAAGAGGACGCCTTTGCCGCCGTTCAGGCCCGCGCTTACAAAGAGGGCGAAGTGATCGTGATCCGTAATGAAGGCCCCTCGGGCGGCCCCGGGATGCGCGAAATGCTGGCCACCACCGCGGCGCTGTCCGGGCAGGGCATGGGCAAAAAGGTGGCGCTGATCACCGATGGGCGGTTCTCTGGTGCCACCCGTGGGTTCTGTGTGGGCCATGTCGGCCCCGAGGCTGCCCATGGCGGCCCGATTGCGCTGTTGCAGGATGGTGATATGATCACTCTGAACGCGATTGAGGGCACGATTTCGGCCGATATCAGCGACGAAGAGATGGCCAAGCGCAAAGCCAACTGGAAAGGCCCACGCGAAACCATCTATGCTTCGGGGGCGCTGTGGAAATATGCGCAGCAGGTGGGGGCGACCTATCTGGGGGCCGTCACTCATCCCGGGGCCAAGAAAGAGCGCCACATTTATATGGATATGTAATGGCACGAGCATCTTTGGTTTTTGTATCGGTGGCCCTGTTGGTATTGGGCGGATGCGCGGAAATTGGCAACGATCTGGGGCTGGAGCTGCCCAAGCTGGGCGCGGCGCAACCCGCGCCTGAGCAGGTCAGTGTGTCGGGAAAACAGGTGGTGATTGCCGGGCCCAAGGGGTTTTGCATTGATCCGACTGAAACCCGGGACAAGGCCGAAAACGCCTTTGTGTTGTTGGGCAGCTGTCAGGCGATTTCCAATTCGCTGTTCAAACCTGCGCCCAAAGTGCCAGCAGTGCTGGTGGCCACGGTTTCGGGCCACACCAAATCCGCGCCGATTGCTGAGTCCACCGACACTCTGCGCAAGTTCTTTGCCTCGGAACCGGGGCGCGCCGCGCTCAGCCGCGATGGCAAGGCCGAAACCGTGGAGGTGTTGAAAACCTCAAGCCGGGATGGGGTGTTTTACATCCATGCCCGCGACAGCAGCCACGAAGCGCTGGCCGGGGCGGGCGAGGAATACTGGCGGGCTCTGTTCAATATCAAAGGCCGGATTGTGTCGGCTTCGGTGTTCGGGCTGAAGGAAAAACCGATCCCGGCGGCGACCGGATACGCGCTGCTGAGCGACTTCACCCAACGCATCCGCGCCAAAAACGCTCCTGCCGGCGAAAAAAAGCCAACTCTGTCTTTTCTTGAACAAGTGTTTAAAAAAGAATCGCTATAGTGCTAGAAGGTAGCAGGCAAATTACGAGGCGGGCAAATCGACGATGGGGCACCGGGTCAACAGATTGATCGACAAAATCGCCCAAAGGCGGGCGTTGCGGCGTTGGAAGAGATATGCCGCCCTTGCGCGTGATCTCGACCTTGAGGCGCTGCGCCGTCTGCGCCGCCGGGCGCGTGATCTGAAACGGCCGATGGATGAGCTGATCCATATCGCCGATGGCCGCCTGATGCTGCCGCTGATCGGGGCTGATGCCATTCAGGCCCCGTTGCAATCTGATTGGTCCTGGCGGCCGGAACTGTGGCGCGGGCCAGTGGTGCCAAATGGCATGGCTTCGGTGCAGAACAACGCTGAAATGGGGCATCAGGCCAAGGTGTTTCATGATTGCAGAATTAGCGAACTGACCCTGCGCCAGCTGCGCAATCAGCGCAAAGAGGATCTGGCCCCATTCGGGCTGCGTATGGATGTGTTCCAGTTTGACGGCAGCTATTTGTCGCTGGCGCTGTATCTGCCGGATCAGGCAGTGCAAGGGCTGCGTAAAAAGCATATTTTGCGGATGGATACGATCATCGAGCTGGAAAAACCGTTAGAAATTTTTGCCCGCCTCAACATCAAACACGGCCCCAACACCGAACGAGATGAACCAGATCACCATGCGCGACATCACCTTCAGCCGCCGCCCCCGCGCCGAACTCTAAGGAGAGCAGAGCATGACCAATCTGACACTGACACCGACGCGCCTGCTCGAAGGGGTTTGGGAAGGTGTGTTAACCCTGCAAGAACCGGATGCGGCCTATCAGCCCGAGATCGAGGTTAGCCATCTGAACCAGCCGCTGGAGGGGGTCGAGATTTCCGAAGATCGCGACAATAACCATTGGCGGTTGCAGGTTCCGGTGCCGGTCACTGCATTGTCGGATGGGGTCCACAGCTTTTTGATCAGCGACAAGCGCAGCGGCGAGAAGCTGGGCAGTTTTACGATTTTGGCGGGCGAGCCGCTGAGTGATGACATCCGCGCCGAGGTTGAGCTGTTGCGGGCTGAACTGGACATGCTCAAACGTGCTTTTCGTCGGCATTGTGTGGAAACGGGTTCAGCTTAAGGTTGGTCTGCAAACTGGTTAACCGGGCTATTTTGGGCGTTTCCGAAAATAAGACGGTTTCATAAAAACCTCAGTATTGTCCGGCCCACTCCCTATTTTTGCCCAATTTCCGGTCCAATTATTGTTCTTCGAAATAGTAACAGTGCGGATAACATTATGGACCGATTGACCGAGATGGAAGCCTTTGCCACCGTTGTGGATCAGGGCGGATTTACAGATGCGGCGCGCAAGATGGGCATTTCCAAATCGGCGGTGTCCAAACATGTGTCCTCGCTCGAAGCCCGGCTTGGCGCAAGGCTACTCAACCGCACCACTCGCCGGGTCAGCCCCACCGAAATCGGTCTGGCCTATTATGATCGGGCGCGGCGGGTCCTCAATGATGCCGGCGAAGCGGATGCTTTGGTGACCTCAATGCAATCCGACCCGTCCGGCCTGCTGCGCATTTCGGTTGCGACCGATTTTGGGGTGAATCACCTCTCGCCGGTTCTGGGGGATTTCTTGCAGGAATACCCGGATATTACCGTCAATATGGTGCTGAACAACCGCTATGTCGAGCTGATCTCGGAAGGGTTCGATCTGGCCGTGCGCATTGGTGAGCTAGAGGATAGCACCCTACGCGCCCGCAAGCTGACCGAGACCACCAAACGCATGGTGGGCTCGCCTGAGTATTTCAAAAAATATGGCCGCCCGAGCAAGATCGACGATCTGAACGAACATAAATTGCTGCATTATTCCAATATGTCCAATGGCAGCGTGTGGAAGCTGACGGCGCCCTCTGGCGAAAAACGTCAGGTGCGCACGGCGGGCTGGCTGTCGGTCAATGATGGGCAATCCTTGCTGAATGCGGCGATTTCCGGGCTGGGCATCGCCTATTTGCCCAGCTTCCTCTATGCCGATGCCATGGCCAAAGGTCTGGTGCAAGAGGCCATCCCAGACCTGCCCGGCGAAACACAAGGCATATACGCCGTCTACCCGCCCGGGCGTTTTACCCAGCCCAAGGTGCGGGCCTTTATCGACTTTTTGGCGCAAGCCTTTGCCGAAAAGGGGCCGGATCGCTGGTAAACCGGGGCTTGTGACCTCTGGACATGTGTGCCCTGGCGTGCTTTTTCTCGTGTGATTAACACATCAGGAGGATGCCATGCCCGATCAGACCAGTTTGCCGACTTTGCTCAAAGACCCCAGCCTGCTGGCGCAGCAAGCCTATGTGAACGGGCAGTGGCAAGACGGGTCTGATCAGGTGCAGTTTGAGGTGCTGAACCCGGCGAGGGGCGATGTGATTTGCCAGGTCGCCGATCTGAGCCGCGCGGATGTGGCCACCGCCATTGAGGCGGCACAGATCGCCCAGAAAAAATGGGCCGCCCGCACCGCCAAAGACCGCGCCAATCTGCTGCGCCACTGGTATGATCTGATTGTGGAAAACGCCGATGATCTGGCGACGATCCTGACGGCAGAGATGGGCAAGCCATGGGGCGAGGCGCGTGGCGAAATCCTGTATGGTGCCTCTTTTATCGAATGGTTCGCCGAAGAGGCCAAACGCGTTTACGGCGAAACCATCCCCGGCCATCAGGATGACAAGCGCATCACCGTGATCAAGCAACCGATCGGGGTGGTGGGCTCGATTACCCCCTGGAATTTCCCCAACGCAATGATCACCCGCAAGGCCGGCCCGGCGCTGGCGGCGGGTTGTGCTTTTGTCGCCCGCCCGGCCACGGAAACGCCGCTATCGGCGCTGGCGCTGGCGGTTCTGGCCGACCGCGCCGGGATTCCGGCGGGGGTGTTCAATGTGGTGCCCTCGACCCACTCGGCCGAGGTGGGCAAGGAATTCTGCGAAAACCCGATTGTGCGCAAGCTGACCTTCACCGGCTCGACCGAAGTGGGGCGGATCCTGCTGCGTCAGGCCGCCGATCAGGTGATGAAATGCTCGATGGAGCTGGGCGGCAACGCGCCATTCATCGTGTTCGACGATGCCGATCTGGATGCTGTGGTTGAGGGCGCAATGATCTGCAAATTCCGCAACAACGGCCAGACCTGTGTCTGTGCCAACCGGATTTATGTGCAAGCCGGGGTGTATGATGAATTTGCCCGCAAGCTGGCCAAAGCGGTCAGTCAGTTGAAGGTGGGCGATGGGCTGGAAGACGGTATCACCACCGGCCCGCTGATCAACAGCGCTGCGGTGGACAAAGTCGAAGAGCATCTGGCCGATGCCACCGCCAAAGGGGCCGAGATTCTGCTGGGCGGGCGCGGGCATAATCTGGGCGGCACGTTTTACCAGCCCACGGTGATCACCGGCGTCACTCAGCAGATGCAGGTTGCCAATGACGAAACCTTTGGGCCTCTGGCGCCGCTGTTCAAATTTAACAGCGTCGATGAGGTGATCGAGATGGCCAATGATACGATTTTCGGGCTGGCCTCTTATTTCTACGCCAAGGATCTGAGCCGGGTTTACAAGGTGGCCGAGGCGCTGGAATACGGCATGGTCGGGATCAACACCGGCCTGATCTCGACCGAGGTCGCGCCTTTTGGCGGCGTCAAGCAATCCGGTCTGGGGCGTGAGGGCTCGCACCACGGGATGGAGGATTACCTCGAGATGAAATATCTGTGCATGTCGCTCTGAGCTGCGGCCCTGCTGGGGGCAAACATTCGGCTAGACCAAACCGCCCGCTACAGCACCCAGCGGAATATGCGCTTCAGATGCGCCACACCGTCAGTTTTCATCCAATTCCCATGCGCAATGATGATGCGCTCGGGGGCCCAGTCGATCATCTGCAACACCGCGGTGCGCAACTCCTGATGCCCTTTGCGAAAGGTAAGGCGCATATCGCGGGGCGTGCCGCCATGCGGGGCCAGGACTCCCCCCAGCCAGGCCAGAGGGCGCACCCACCATGGCAGCAAGTGCTTTGGAATATTCTCGCACAGATCGGTCAGGATCAGAGTTTTTGAGCGGATGTGAAAAAATACCACCTCGCGATGATAGCTGCTGCCCTCGACCAGCATCTGTGCAATCTGGCCCTGCCACGCTTCCGGCGCCTGCTGGCTCAGCTCGGCATCAATGGTCAGCGCGACACCCATCTTGTGCGCACGCTGTTTGACTCCGGGGGCGACATGGCTCCGGGCCTCGGGATAAGCCGTGCGCCATTGGTTGATATAGGCATAGTGAATCCAATTCGGCGCAATCAGATGCCGCACCGGCCCCAGCGCATCAATCTGCGCCTTCAGCGCCGGGTCTATCTGGGTCGGAGAATGCAGCCAGATGTCTCCGTTTTCCAGCCGGATCACGGTCATGCGGGTGGTAAACGGGACGCCGTAAAATCGGATCGCAGGGCCATCGACCAGCCAAATATCCTCAGCCACCGGTTTCAGAGTATTCAGGGGGCTGTATCCGTGCATCACTCCGTCCGCCTGCCATGATCCGGTAAAATGATACCGCAAAGGGGACAAAACCGCAATGTGAGCGGCGGTGTCCCCTTTGCGGGGCCAATCACTAGGCCGAATTGCCATTTGAATTGCCCAAAACCGCTGATAAACACACATTGGCGGCGGCGTGTCGGGCCGGTGTCGGGGCCATGTCGGGCTGGTGACGTGGTCAGAAATGGCGGGGTGGGGCAGATTGACCTCACATCGCAGTCAAACAAACGAGGACAAAATGGTTATTCGCAATCTACGCATCGAACGGGGCTGGTCTCAGGAACAACTGGCCGAGATCTCGGGCGTATCCAGCCGCACGATCCAGCGGATCGAACGTGGTGGCAAAGCCAGCCTGGAGTCTCTGAAATGTTTGGCCGCGGTGTTTGAAACGCCAATCTCTGACCTGAAAAAGGAAATCGACATGCCCAATTCCAATGCTGCTCTGACCGAAGAAGACCGCGCCGCGCTCAGATACGCCCATTACCTGAAATCTTACGACCAACGCCATAGCCAGCAAGACGGGCTGACAGAATCAGAGCGCGCGGTTCACAGGCAAGTGCGCCATTTGAAGAAGTTTTACCGCCAGCTGATCATATACGTTCTGATTCTGGCAGTGCTGCTGGTGATCAATCTGCTCACCTCGGATTATCTGTGGGTGGTGTGGCCCGCGCTGGGGCTGGGGATTTCGCTCGCTTTTTCAGCGGTGAACCTGTTGGGGTTTTCGGGCAGGTTGGCCGAAGAATGGGAGCGCCGCCAAATCGAAAAGCGCCTGAAAAACCTGTAATAGGGTGCCCTACGGGGCGATATGGCGAGGCTTCGGCCCGGTGGCCTGCCGTTTCATTGCCCCCCAATTTAGCCGCTCTTTTTCCCCGCAGCCTTTGCTGCAGGCCTCATCGGGTTAGCCTTTTGGATGATGCGATGCCGGAGCGGTGCGGGTTCACCTGATCGACGGGACCATGGAGGAGGCTTTGTTCCCCCTCTAAGCCAGACCACCCTATCTGACCACAAACTCTGCGTGTAGCGCCCCTGCGGCTTTTATGCTTTTCAGGATATCAATCATATTGCGTGGCGACACACCCAGAGCATTCAAACCCGCGACTACCTCGGACAAGGATGAACCAGCAGGCAATTCCGCCAACCCAATGCCCGGCTCGTTTTGGATTTCAGCACTCGTGCGGGGAACCACCACGCTTTCACCCGCCGCAAATGGGTTGGGCTGAACCACCATGGGTTGCTCTTCGATCCGCAAAGTCAGGCTGCCCTGCGACACTGCCACCCGCGAGATGCGCACATCTTCACCCAGAACGATTGTGCCCGAGCGCTGATCTACCACAACCCGGGCTTTGCGTTGCGGGTTAACCAATATGTTTTCAACCTTCGAAATCGCATGGGCCGCAGATGCCTGTTTGGTCGCTTTGATATTCAGCTCAACCGTCCCGGCATCCAGCATCCGTGACACCGCGCGACCAAATGATTTGTTGATCGCGCCCTCAATCCGCAAGGCCGTTGTGAAATCCGGGGTGCGCAACGCCAGACGGATTGCCTTCAGACTGCTGAAATCAAAATCCACTTCACGCTCGACATACGCCCCAGATGGAATAACGCCCGCTGTCGGCACCCCTTGCACAACGCTGGCTCCGTCCCCATCGGCGGCCACTCCGCCCGCGATGATCGTCCCCTGAGCAACCGCGTAAATCTGCCCATCCGCAGCGTTGAGGGGGGTCATGATCAGTGTTCCTCCCAGCAGGCTTTTGGCATCCCCAATCGCTGAAACCGTCACATCAATGCGCCCGCCCGCCCTGGAAAACGCCGGAAGATGGGCCGTCACCAGAACCGCCGCCACATTTTTTGGCCGGAACTGCTCGCCGGTGATGTTAACGCCCAAACGCTCAAGGATATTTGACATGATCTCTTCGGTAAACGGCGAATTTCTGATCCCATCCCCCGTGCCATTCAACCCAACCACAAGCCCGTAACCGACCAGATCATTGCCCCGGACTCCGTCAAATTCCACCAGATCCTTGATCCTGATCGGCACCGCCATCAAGGATGTGGGAAGCAGCGTGGCAAGAGCAAGCATTATCAGAAATCTATTCATCATCTCAGAAAATCCACAAGGCTAAGGCGCGATACCCGCGCGGTCAGGGCATAGAGGGTTTCAAGTTGGGTTTGCACGGCCTCCAGCTCACTCGCGGTTTCGTAGCTATCGACTGATAAAAGCTGGTTTCTGGCCATTTCCAGCGCGGAAATTTCCGAAGCAGACCGGGCCGTGACCGTGTCGATATGGGCTTCGACCGTGCCAATATTGGCCTGCATCGTGGTTTGCTGTTGGCTCACCGATAGCAATCTGGTGCCAGAAGAGTGCATGAGCTGGGCCTGTTCGGCGACATCGCCCTGCAGCGCCCCTTCTGCAATCAATGCGCTCAGTGCAAGTCCCTTCAGGGTCTCGCGAAGAGTCGGATCAGAGGCCGAAACCGCAAGGTCAGCCTGCTGATTTTCGCCAATCGCAAAGGGGGCCAGGGCAGTCCCCGAGCCCAGATAACCGGCCGTGTCATATCCGCCGCCCGGGGTATCAAACCAGTTATTCACCGCGCTCTCAACCCCCACAGCGGTTGTTTCACCAGCAATAGCCGTTTTCAATTCTGTCAGGATATCATCCGCCGAAGCCACTGCCGGTTTGTCAGTGGCCGCTCCGGCAAACAGGCTGCGCCCCCCGATTTGAGTGTTCAAGGCCGAAACCGCAGCCCCAAACTTTTGCCTGATATCCGCCGCAGTGCTATGAATTTGGGCCTGGCTGGCGGTATTTTTAGTGAGCAAAAGATGGTTGGCCGCCTCGACCGTCTGATCTTGCAGATGGCCCAGAGTGGTTTGCATCGTGCTGGCAAACCCGGCGGCCTCATTTGCCGCGCTTTTATAGGATTGCAAGGATTTCAGGGAGGCCTCAATGCCCGCAAGGGTGGTATAGTCACCGGCAACCCGTTTGGACGGATCACTGGTTTGCCCTGTCGTCAGCTCCAGCGTCAGGCGGGTGGACGTCGATTTAAGCTGGGTGTTTTGCTGGCGGATCAGAAACGTCTGAGCCATGTCTCCTATCGAAATATAACTCATGACTATATCCTCATTAGGGTCTGCAGCAGTTCATCAACCGTCTGCATGACGCGGGCATTGGCGGCGAAGGATTGCTCGACCAAAAGAAGCTGTTGCATTTCGTGATCGGTGTCCACGCCGCTGCGCATTTCTTCGGCTGTGAGCGTATTCACCTTGGTTTGGGCAAAGACCAGCTGAGTTTCATTTGCCTGATGCGCGGTGCTGATCCTGGATAGAAAATCGGATGAAATGCGGGCGGCGGATTTGGCGGAGCCGGCAAAACTGCCGGAAGCGGGGGTGCGCGCCGCCGTCAGGGCTTGTGACATGTTCTGCAATAGGTGGGCATTGCCAACATCCCCGGGAGTTGCGGCGCCGATGCCATCGCGCAAGCGCCAAACCGCGCCGCCCTGTTGCGGGTTAACCCGGTCGTTGATCGCAAGCCGGGTTGATAGCCCCGCCTCATTGGCAGGGTCAAAGAAGGCTCCCGCGTCGGTAAACAGCCCTGTACTGGTCGCACCCAAGGTGCTATCGACAGCCGGGTTCTGAAACCGCTCAACCAGATCGCGGGCCAGAGCGTCAAGGTCAGCCTGAGCCGCAGTTGCCAGTTCATCCCGCACTTCGAATTGCGCCGCCAGAGAGCCCCCGGCCAGCAGCCCGTTTTCTGTTGTCGCGATCGGGGTTCCATTCAGGGTGAGCCCCGAAAGAGAACCCGCCGCCAATGTCATATCTTCGGTCACCACGCCAACACCCTGAAAGCCAATCTCGGCCGCGCGCCCGTCTAACAGCATTGCGCCGCCGGTTGTCACCAGAGCGATTTGCCCATGATCCCTAGGGATTTCCTGCACCGGCACGATAGACGAGATCTGGTCAACCAGCTGTTGGCGCTGATCCAATAGCGCCGGGACTTCGCGACCGCTGCTGCGTTGTGACAAGATCGACAGGTTAAGCTGCCGGATATGTTGCAGGGATTCATTAAGAAATGTAACTTGCCGGTCGATTGCCTGGTCGGCCTGGCTGCGCTGACTTTGGATTTCATGGGAAACCCGGTTGATATGGTTGCTCAAATTCTGTGCGCTCTGCACAACATTGTGTAGCCGGGTTTCTGAATCCGGTCGGCTGGCAGCGCTGACAAAAGCCGCATCCAGTGCGGCCAGCCGATCCGAAAGAGCCCCATCCGTGCCGGGCGTTCCGATGACCTGCTCGATCTTTTTCATAAAATCGGCGCGGGTCTGCGAGCCACCCAGCGATGCATCCGCCAAACGACGATCCGAGATCACAACCTGATCGACAATTCGCGAAACGCCATCCACATAGACCCCGGCACCGGTGCCGCCCAGAACCCGGGAGGACAGGTTCAGTTCGCGCCGACCATAGCCTTCGGTCAGGGCATTGGCGATGTTGGATGAAACAACCTCCGCCCCGCGTGACGATGCGGTCAAGCCGGAAAGAGCATTGGACAATGCGCCTGCCATAGTCATGGTTCAGCCTCCTTCAGCTATTGGCCGAATTAGCGTTTGATGTTGGTGGTCTCCTGCAACATCTCATCAACGGTCTGGATCACCTTGGCGTTTGAGGAATAAGCCCGCTGGGTCTGGATCAGCGAAGTCAGCTCGCTGCCCACATCCGTTGCTGAGCTTTCACGCGCATAGCCTTCAACCGAGCCAGTGGGCCCGTCGCCTGCATCCCACAGGAAAAACGACCCGGAGACCGGCGAGACCTGATAGGCTTGGTTGCTGAGCGACAGCAGCCCGTTGGTGTTTGGCACATCCACCAGCGGCACCTGATAAATCGTGCGAATAAAGCCGGTGTCATATGTGGCGGTGATCAGGCCGTTATCGTCAATCTCAACCGATGTCAGATTGCCCACCGGCGAGCCATCTTTGGTGATCGACGTTGGGGCAAAGCTGGCCGAAAGCTGGGTCAGCCCGTTGGGATCGCCCACCTTGCCGATGGTCATGGTCAGCGGTCCGCCAGCAACATTCAGCGCCAATGTGCCATCTGCGGGATCGTAGGCCCCGCCGGAGACCGTTGTGACCGAAGCCAAAGTGCCCCCATTGGCCCGGGTATCATCAAAGACCAGCGTATATTCCCCAATCGTTGCCCCGCCCTGGGCGGAATCTGCAATTGTCATGGTCCAGGTATTGGACGAACCGGACGCCGGCACGGTTGGGGTAAAGGAAATATCCAATGTTTCAGATGTGCCAAGATTGCCGAAATATTCGACCGATAGTGGCAAAGGCGCGCCCGTCTGCCCCGCCGCGGTTTCGGTGGCTGGCAGGTTGACCCCCAGTTTCATCGTTGTCGTTGGATCGCCCGCTGTCTGGTTAGCATTGATCACCACCGGCTCAAGCCCGGCTGTGGTGTCGCGGGGATAGGTCGAAATCGTGCCATCCGATTCGGCTGGCCAGCCCAGAAGCACCAGACCGGATTCGGTTTTCAGAACCCCATCCGAATCAGAGTGAAAAGACCCTGTGGTGGTCATCATCAGCGGCTGCTCTCCATTCGCGGCCAAGGAAACCGCCGATGTCACCGGCAGCATTCCGCGCCCATCCACGGCGATGTCCATGGCATTGCTGGTGCCCACCAGCGCCCCGCGTTCTTCGATCAGCCGGACCGTCGAGGCCCGCACGCCGCCCGCAGAGTAGGTTCCGGCCCCGGCGCGGTTGTTGATCACCATGGACTCAAAATCAGCCTCAGCGCGTTTATAGCCATAAGTGCCGGAATTCGCGATATTGTCAGAGATGGTCGCCAAGCGGGTAGCATTGGCCGCCAGCCCTGCCACGCCTGCATTCAAAGAGGAAGAGATCGTCATATTGCACCTTTCTGCTGCATCAACCCATATGGTTTCAAACAGCAGACATAAGGCCGCAGCGTTAACACGAGGCTAACAGATAAAAATATCTGTATTTCCGGCGTCTTTTTCCCCGTCAGCCACGTTTACCGCGAGGCCAAAACGCCTCTGCATTGGGCCGGAAGATCGGACAAGGTGTATTCCCGACGTTTTTTGCGTGGCGGCGCGTTCGGGTCCGGGGGCGGCGGATTCAGGATGTTATCGACCCATTCCTGCGCATCAGCACAGCCATCTCCGGGCGGAGGCGGCGGCTGGTTCTTGCAACCTTTTTGCCCCTTGGGACATTTCAGACGCACATGGAAATGATAGTGATGACCCCACCAGGGCCGGATTTTACGCAGCCAGCTCCGGTCGCCTTTTTCATCCTTGCACATCTGCACCTTGGCACCGGGGAAAACAAATATCCGCGCCACGGCTTTATCCTTGGCCGCCGCCCGCAACATGGCGTGCTGATAACGCCCCCATCTGCTGTTGACGAAGGCTCCTTTATGACGCCGGTAGGAAACAGCCGAGGTCTTGGCCCGTTGCTTGATGCTCAGATCCAGAGTCGTCGCCGGCATCAGCCAGATATCCGCATCCAACCCGATCTGGTGCGAGCGATGGCCACTGGTCATCGGCCCGCCACGGGGCTGCGATAGATCGCTGATGTAAAGCCCCTTGGAGCCCCGCATCCGCGCGGTTTTGCGGCCGAGGCGCTCGATGAATTTGATCAGCTCGGGATGCCCCCAGTTGCGGTTGCGCGACACCCGCATTTCCAGCCAATGCGGCCCCTTTTGCGGCAACTGAACCCCTCCGGCCAGACAGCCTTTGGAATAGCTGCCATAGGCGGCGGGGGCTTGTTTTGAGCCGCTCTGCTTAGCTCCGAACAGATGCTTGGCCAGAGGCTCGGCCTGCGCGGGGGCGGTGAGCGAAAGCACCATTATCAAACTGGATAAAAACCGGATCATGTGATGTCTTGCTCCCCTTCTGCCTGAACCCATCTTAGCAGGAACAAGCCGATTGCAAACAACAATATCAGCGGCATGATGCCAATGCGCTGGCTGCCGCTGAAATGGGTGGCAGAAGCGATCAGCGCCGGGGCCAGAAAGGCGGTGGCTTTGCCGGACATGCCGTAAAGGCCGAAGGCTTCGCTGCTATGCTCAGGCGTGGTGTGGCGCACCATCATGCTGCGGGAACTGGCCTGCAAGATCCCACCCGCCGCGCCGATCACCCCGCCACAAATAAAGAAGATTACATCTGGCAGCGACGAACCCGGCGCAAAGCTCAGCCCCAAAATCCCCTGCCGGTTCATCAACGCGACAATAAAGCACACCACCAGCAGCAGCAGGATCGAACCGATGATCACCGGTTTTGGCCCGGTTATATGGTCGATCCGCCCGCCCAGATAGGCAAAGATGGCGGCGGTAATCACCGAGACGACGCCAAAAATGCCGACCATGGTGATCGACCAATCCAGCACCCCCACCGCATAAATCGCGCCAAAGCTGTAAAGGCCGTTCAGCGCATCGCGGTAAAACAGGCTGGAGGACAGAAACGAAAACAGGCTGGGGCGTTGGGGCAGGGATTTGACGGTCTGGCGCAGCTCGGCCAGCGCATCGGTCAGGCCTCCGGTTTTTACGCCCTGCGGGGTTTCGCGTACCCACAGGAAAAACGGGATCATGCCCAGAATGAACCAAAGCGCGGTCAGGGGGCCGGCGAATCTTGTGCCTTCGCGGGCCATGCCGTCCAGCCCCAGAAAGGGCGGTGCCCCCAGCAGAGTCACCCCGGCCGCATTGTCCACAAACAGCAACAGAACAATCGCCAGCGCCAACAGCCCGCCCCAATAGCCCAGCGCAAAACCCGAGCCCGAAATCTTGCCCACCTGGTCGCGTTCCACCAATGAAGGCAACATGGAATTGGTAAAGATGGTGGCGAACTCCATGCCGACATATCCAAGGCCAAACAGCGCCAGAGCCCAAAAGATGCTGAACTGATCCGGGGCCGTCCACCACAGGCCGGATGCGCCCAGCACATAGCAGAGCGAAAACAGCTTGATCCACCCCATCCGGCGGCCTGATCGGTCAGCATAGGCACCCAGAACCGGCGCCAGTACTCCGATCACGATCCCGGCAATCGCCAGCCCCCAGCCCCAATACTCCTGCGCTTTGGCCTTGGCTTGCGGCGCGGCCATGCCTTGGGCCAGCATCAGATCTGTCACCATTTCGGCAAAATAAGGGCCAAATACGAAAGTCAGCAGCACCGTATTATAGGGCTGGCTGGCCCAGTCAAACATCATCCAGCCCCAGATGCGTTTCTTTGCGGATATGTTTGTCATCTCTGTGTTATCACCACCCTACCCTTTTGATAAAACAGCGAAAACGCAGCCAGCGCAAGATGCTTTAACTGGTTGCGTGAATTTCTGGCGGCCAGGGGCGGGTGCTTTCGGCCTTGATCCAGTTTTGCACCCATTCTGGCAGGTCCGGGCTGATGGGATCAAGCCCCATCGCGGTGGCAACTTTTTCCGGCGCAACGATGCCATCCGGGCAAGTCACCGCGGTGCGATAGAGCGCCTGATTGGCGCAGTGGTTGCGCGTCCAGATGGATTGCTCAAGGTATAAAAACCGCTCATCCCAGCCCAGCGCCCGGCTGTGGATTTCAAATTTCTGAAACATCCGCAAACGGCGGCGATACCGCACCGATACCCCGGCCACGGTCAGCCCCCATTTCTGCTGGCGCATCGCCTTGATCAGACCCAGACGACTGGCCAGAGGCAAACGACCCAGATCATACAGCGTCAGCGTGCGGCCATTGTTCAGCTCGAACCAGAAATCCAGATCCCACGGCCAGCAGATGTGATGCGACACATGCACATCGCCCACCTGCAAATCCGCCTTGCCGCGGTGCACAACCAGTTCCTTGGCCATTCTGAAAAACGGATACATCTTTATCGTCCTTTAACCTGTTTGCCCCAGCCTGAATAAACCGAGCTTGGGGGCAAACACAACATGGGCGCAAATGCTTGCCATATGGTCGCACAACACTTAGGTAATCAGCAGGCAACAAAAGGGGCAGCACGACATGCAATCACTCTATCAAATCCTCGACCTGATCCTGAGCGTGGCATGGTTTTTGATGATTGCCCATATCATAATGAGCTGGCTGATCAGCTTTCAGGTGCTGAACCTGCATCAGCCGCTGGTGGCGCAGCTCTGGTATGGGCTGAATCGGTTGCTGGAACCGCTTTACAGCCGCATTCGCCGGTTTTTGCCGCCAATGCAGGGGTTGGACCTTGCGCCGCTGGTGGCCTTTATCGGGCTGATCATTCTGCGGACCATTCTGCGCAATAACGCCCCTTTCTTTTACTCTTTTTAAACTGTGACAGACGCAAGCGGCCTCCTTTCCTCGGTGTTCGGGTTTGACAGCTTTCGCCCGGGTCAGGCCGAGATTGTCGAAGCCGTTGCCTCTGGGCGCAACACGCTGGCGATCATGCCCACCGGCGGCGGCAAGTCGCTGTGTTTTCAGCTGCCCGCCCTGCTGCGCCCCGGCGTGACCGTGGTGATTTCGCCGCTGATCGCCCTGATGCGCGATCAGGTGCGGGCGCTGCAAGAGGCCGGTGTTGTGGCCGGAGCGCTGACCTCGGGCAACACCCCCGAAGAAACCGATGACGTTTATAACGCCGCCAATGCCGGGACGCTCAAAATCCTTTATATCGCGCCGGAACGGCTGGCGGCCTCGGGCATTATCAATTTTTTGCAACGCATCAACACCAGCCTGATCGCGGTGGACGAAGCGCATTGTGTCTCGCAATGGGGCCATGATTTCCGGCCCGATTATCTGCGGATCGGGGATTTGCGCAAAATCCTGAACGTGCAGATCGCCGCCTTTACCGCCACCGCCGACGAAGAAACCCGGGCCGAGATCATCACCCGCCTGTTTGACGGCACCGATCCGGCGACTTTCCTGCATGGCTTTGACCGGCCCAATATCCATTTGCGGTTCGAGGCCAAGGAGTCTCCGCGCCGCCAGATCCTCGAATTTGCCGCCGCGCGCAAAGGCCAGCCGGGCATCGTCTATTGCGCCACCCGCAAGAAAACCGAAAATCTGGCCACGGCGCTGAATCAGGCCGGCCATAACGCGTGCCATTACCATGGCGGCATGATGGCCGGTGAACGCCGCGATGTTGAGGCCCGTTTTCAGCGGGAAGATGGGCTGATCGTGGTCGCCACGGTGGCCTTTGGCATGGGGGTGGACAAACCGGATATCCGCTGGGTCGCCCATGCCGATCTGCCCAAATCCATCGAGGCTTATTATCAGGAAATCGGCCGCGCCGGTCGCGACGGAGCCCCCGCCGAAACCCTCACCCTGTTCGGGGCCGAGGATATCCGCCTGCGCCGCGCCCAGATCGACGAAAGCCTCGCCCCGCCCGAGCGCCGCGATGCCGACCATGCGCGGCTGAATGCTCTGCTGGGGCTGGCCGAGGCTCTGGGCTGTCGGCGGCAAAAACTGCTGCGCTTTTTCGGCGAGGACAGCCCGCCTTGCAACAATTGCGACCAATGCGAGACCCCACCGGACAGTTTCGACGGCACGCAAGCGGTGCGCATGGCTCTGTCGGCAATGCTGCGCACCGGCGAATCTTTTGGCGCGGGGCATCTGATTGACATCCTGATCGGCAACGACACCGAAAAGGTGCGGGCGCGCGGCCATGATTCGCTGCCGACCTTTGGCGTGGGCAAAGAATACAGCAAACCGCAATGGCAGGCGATTTTCCGGCAGATGATGGGGCATGACCTGATCCGCCCGGATATGGAGCGTTTCGGAGCCTTTCGCATGACCGAAACCGCGCGACCCATCCTGCGCGATGAAACCAGCATCCAGCTGCGCCATGACAGCATCCGCCGCGCCAAAACCCAGCGCCGCCCGGCGGTGAAATCGCTGGTCAGCGACGAAGACGCGCCGCTGCTGTCGGCGCTCAAGGCCAAACGCCGCGCCCTGGCCGAAGCCGCCCACAGCCCGGCCTATATCATTTTCAACGACCGCACCCTGATCGAAATGGCCGAAACCCGGCCGCAGAACCTGGATGACATGGCGCGGATCGGCGGGGTTGGCGCGGTCAAGCTGGAAAAATATGGCCAGATGTTTTTAGAGGTCATCACCGGCGAAACCCCCGCCCCGCCGCATCCGTCCCGGCGCAAACTGGCCGGGCGCGATGAAGGCGCACTCTATGACCGGCTGCTGGCGGCGCAAGGTCAGTTGAGCCGCGGGCCGCAGGGGCTGGACAAACCGATGAGCAACGCCTGCTGGGCGACAAACGCGCCGAACGCTTTGGCGCGGAATTTCTGAACATATGTCTGACGGAGGATTGCTGAATGCTGATCGTCGTATCACCAGCCAAACGGCTGAACATGAAGGCACCCAACCCACCCGGTGCCACCCTGCCCACCTTTCAGGACGCGGCCAATGATCTGGTGGGCTATGCCAAACAGCTCAGCGCTGCAGAGCTGCAAAAGCTGATGAAAATTAGCGACAAGCTGGCGCAGTTAAATGCCGAACGCTTTGCCAGATTCGCCCCGGCTTCAACCGCTGAAAACGCCAAACAGGCGGCCTTTCTGTTCTCGGGGGATACCTATGCCGGGCTCGAGGCCGCCAGTCTGGATGCCCCTGATCTGGAATGGGCGCAGGCGCATCTGCGCATTCTTTCGGGGCTTTACGGGCTGTTGCGTCCGCAGGATTTGATTCAGCCCTACCGTCTGGAAATGGGCAGCCGGTTGCAAACCGAGCGGGGGCAGACGCTTTATGACTACTGGGGCGACCGGCTGGCGCTGGCGCTCAATGAGGCGGCCAAGGCCACCGGCAATGATGTGCTGATCAACTGCGCTTCGGTTGAGTATTTCAAGGCTGTGGACACCAACGCACTGAAACTGCGGGTGATCACCCCGGTTTTCATGGAGCAAAAGCCCACCGGGCCGAAAATTGTCAGCTTCTTTGCCAAAAAGGCCCGTGGCGCGATGGCGCGTTTCATGATCGAACGGCGGATTTCCGACCCCGAAGGGCTCAAGGATTTTGACACGGGCGGCTACAGATTTCAGGCCAGCATGTCCGAGCCCGATCGCTGGGTCTTCCTGCGCGACCAACCTGCGTAGCCCCAAGTGTTCCCGCCGGATGGGCCAGATTGCACCGTTAGGGCTGATATTTGCGCACCAGCAGATCGCAGAATTTGCCCACCGCGTAATGCAACGCCAATGTCAGCAGCGCCAGCACCAGCAAAGCGGCGAACATCAGATCAATTTTCGCCCGCCCATTGGCCAGCAGCATCAAATAGCCCAGCCCTTTTGACGCCCCGACCCATTCGCCGATCACCGCCCCGATCGGCGCATAGACTGCCGCCAGCCGCAACCCCGAAGAAAAGCTGGGCAGCGCCGCCGGGATCCGTATTCTCAGCAAGGTCTGGCGCGGGCTGGCGTCCATCACTTTGGCCAAATCCATCCAGCCCTTTGGGGTTTGCATCAACCCGTCAAAAAACGCCGAAGCCACCGGGAAATAGATGATCAGCACCGCCACCAGAATTTTCGATTGCATCCCATAGCCCAGCCACAGGGTGAACAGCGGTGCCAGCGCAAAGACCGGCAGCGCCTGGGTCAGCACCAGCACCGGTTTCAGCAAATATCGCGCTAGGGGCGAAACCGCCAGCTGAATCGCGGTCAGCCCCCCCAGAACCGTGCCGATCAACAACCCCAGCAACACTTCTGCGCCGGTGATCAGCGTGTGTTCGGCAATCACCGATTTCATCTGCCAAAGGGTTGTGGCCACTTTCAGCGGGCTGGGCAGAATGAAATGCGGCAAGTTGGCAAAGCTGACCAACGCCTGCCACGCCAGCACAATCACGGCGCTGGCGATGGTGATACGCAGCAGAGCCTTCATTTCCCCCCCTCGCGCAACAAACGCAGCAATTTACCCTGACATGCCAGCGTTTCGGCATCATCCACAGGCCGGATCGCGGCGGTGGGCGGAGGCGGAACCTCGGCCAGCCCGCCTTCGTGCAGCAGATAGATTTTCTCACCCAACCGGGCGGCCTCGGCCGGGTCGTGGGTGACATGCAACACTGTGGACCCGTGCAGCCATTGCGCCGCCAGCTCCTGCATCTCGGCGCGCATCCGGGCATCCAGCGCGGAAAAGGGTTCATCCAGCAACACAACCGGGCGGGCTTCGATCAGGGTGCGGGCTAGCGCCACCCGCTGCCGTTGACCGCCAGACAGCTCAGAAGGATATTTGTGCAGATGATCCCGCAAGCCCAGCCGGGCCAGCAGATCGGTGGCTTTGTCGGTTTCGGCGGTTTGCCGGCGCAGCCGTTGCCCGATCAGCGTATTGCCCAGCACCGTCAACCACGGCATCAGCAAATCGGTCTGCGCCATATAGGCAATGCGCCCGGTGAGCGGGTTTTGATCGTCGACCGTGATGGCTCCGTCAAAATCCACATGCTCGGCCAGATTGGCCAGCAGGTAGAGCAACGTGGTCTTGCCCACCCCAGACGGCCCCAGCAGGCAGGTCCAGCGCCCCGGCTCCAGCCGCATTTTCAGCGGCTGAAACAGTTGCTGGCCGGCGATGCTGGCGGCTCCGGTGATGCTGATCCCGATGGCAGAGGTCACGGTGTCAGGCCCATCCCCCAGAAATCCACCTCAAGGCGGGTGGCGGTGGTGAAGCGGTTGCACAGGCGTTGCCAGCGCGGCGAGGCGGCGAAATCCGCGCCAATCCGCCGTTCAAGCGCACGGTCCAGCAGTTGCCCGGCCTCGGTGCAGACCTGTTGATAGTCAGACCCGGCATAGGTGTTGATCCATTCGGCATAAGGGTTATCGGCCACGGTTTCCCGCGCCAGCCGCGCCCCGATCTCGCCATAGCCCAGCACGCAGGGCATCAGCGCGACCAGCAGATCGGCCAGATCGCCCGAGACCCCGGCATCCAGAACATAGCGGGTATAGGTCATGTTGGCGGGGTGTTCGGCGGCGCTGTCCAGTTGCGCCTGAGAAATCCCATGCGCGGCGCAGACCCCGATATGATGCGCGATTTCGATATTCACCAGCCCATCCACCGTTGCGCTGGCCTGTTTCATCTCGTCCAGCCCGTCCGATTTGACCACCGCCAGCGCCCAGGCCCGGGCAAAATGGATCAGAAACAGGTAATCTTGCACCAGATAGTGCAAAAAAGCCTCCCGGGGCAGGCTGCCATCGCGCAAGCCTTCGACGAATTGGTGGCGGGTATAGGCCTCCCACACCCCACCATCCTGCACCGCCTGTTGCCGCAGCAAGGCAAATGCCCGGCCGTAATCCGGCATCATTCGGCCCCCAGATCAATCGCCAGCTCGCTGACCGGGCGAGGCGCTTGCAACAGGCCGGCCTTGTTCAGGAACGCTTCGAACCGGGCATAGCGCCCCTGATCCAGCGCCGCCGGAGTCAGAGCGAAGCGGGGCAGCGTATCAACCCAGGCCTTGGCGTTCAGCTCGTCCTGCAATTCGGGCGAGGTGGCGGCAAAAATCTTCCAGCTGGCTTCGGGTTCGTTGACGATGAACTGCACGGCTTTTTCGGTCGCGGCCAGAAAACGGCGCATCTTGTCGGCGTCCATGGTTTGCGGATTGGCGACATAGATCAGCTCGTCATAGGCGGGGATGCCCTCTTGTTCGGGGTAAAAGCAATGTCCGGGAACGCCTTCAATTTCCATCTGGTTCAGCTCGAAATTGCGATAGGCTCCGATCACCGCATCGACCTGTTTGCTCATCAGCGAAGGCGACAGCGACCAGTTGACATTCACCATGCTGACATCCTCCATCTTCAGCCCGTTATGGCGCAGCATTTGCCGCAACACGGCTTCATCCACCCCGGCGACGGAAAAACCGACCTTGCCGCCTTTCAGATCGGCGATGGTTTTGATGGGCCCGTCTTTCAGAACCAGAAGGCAGTTCAGCGGGGTCGCGACCAAGGTGCCGATGCGGATCAGAGGCATCCCTTCGGCCACCTGCATATGCAGCTGAGGCTGATAGGAAACCGCCAGATCGGCCTGCCCGGCAGCGACCATTTTAGGCGGGTCAGACGGGTCGGCGGGGGCGATGACTTCGACCTCCAGACCGACTTCGGTGAAATATCCGTTTTCTTGGGCGATGATGATCGGCCCATGATCCGGGTTGATGAACCAATCCAGCATCAGGGTGATTTTATCGCCGGCATAGGCCGGTGCAGACAGCAGCAGAGCCGCCAGAAGAATGAAAATGCGCATGTTATGTTTCCTTTGATGGGGTGTTGTTCCACAGATGATGAAAGTGATGGGTGGGGCCGTGGCCATGGCCGATTTTCAGGCTATCGGCAGCGGCAATCGCGCTAGACAGATAGGCTTTGGCGTGGCGTGTGGCGGTGATCGGCGCGTGGCCCTTGGCCAGCTCAGCCGCCAGAGCCGCCGACAGGGTGCAGCCGGTGCCATGGGTGTTTTTGGTCTGAATGCGGGGGGATTCGAGCCAAATTGTTTCGGTGGCGGTGATCAGCAGATCCGGGCTGTCCGCGCCCTCCAGATGCCCGCCTTTCATCAGCACCGCTTGCGGGCCGCGCGCCAGCAGCGCTTGACCCTGAGCTTCGATCTGCGGACGGGTCTGGGCCACCGGCTGATCCAGCAGGCGGGCGGCTTCGGGCAGGTTGGGGGTGAGGATATCAGCCAGCGGCAGAAGCCGGGTTTTCAGGGTTTCAATCGCGTCCTCCTGCAACAGTGCGTGGCCGCCTTTGGCGATCATCACCGGGTCCAGCACGATCGGCACGTCACGGTGATCTTGCAGGACATCGGCAATGGCAGAGGCGATGTCGGCATTGGCGATCATGCCGATCTTGATGGCTCCGACCCGAATATCGGCAAAAACCGCCCGGATCTGATCGGCCACAAAGGCTGGCGGCACCAGATGCACACCGCTGACTCCGGTGGTGTTTTGCGCGGTCAGGGCGGTGAGGGCGCACATGCCGTAAACCCCAAGCGCGGAAAAGGTTTTCAGATCGGCCTGAATACCGGCCCCGCCGGAAGGGTCAGAGCCTGCGATGCTCAGAGCAGTGGGGATCATGGGCGCACCTCGTTGATTGTTGCGTTGAAATCGGCAATGGCGCGCTCAAGGTCGGGCTGTCCGCAAATCGCCGACACCACGGCCAGCCCCTGGGCGCCGCTGGCAAAGACCTGTGCGATATGCTGGCGTTTCAGCCCGCCAATCGCCACCACCGGCACCGGAGACTGCCCGACGATCTGCGCCAGCCCGTCAAAGCCGATGGCCGCTTTGTGATCCGGTTTGGTGTCGGTGGCAAACACCGGCCCGGCCCCGATATAATCCACCAGATCGGGATCAACCGCGTGGGCCAGTTCCGGCGTTTCTACCGACAGCCCCAGCAGCATATCCGGCCCGATCAATGCCCGGGCGCGGGCCACGGGCATATCCCCCTGACCGATATGCAGGGCCGGGGCGTTCAGCGCTTTGGCCGCTTCGACATCGTCATTGATCACCAAGGTCGCGGCGCTGTCGGCCAGCGCCTGCTGCAACGCCCGGCCAAGCTCTATCATCTGGCGGGTATCGGCCTGTTTGTGGCGCAGCTGCACCGCGGTGGCTCCTCCGGCGGCGGCCATTCTTGCGGTTTCGATCATGCCCAACGGTTCGCAGAGTTGCGGATCAAGCACCAGATAGAATGACAGGTCAACTTGCGGTTTCATTGTTCAACCACCCGTGAGAGATCAATATCCGCCAGCTCAAGCCCCGCCAGCTGGTCCAGAAACTGCCAAGCGAACGCACCCGGGCCGGTTGCGGTGGCTCCGGTTCTGGCTCCGGCTTCGGCAAACAGTGTCAAAGCGGCGATGCTGGCGGCGAACGCGTCTGGTTCAACGGCCAGAAAGGCTCCGATCAGGCAGGTCAGGGCACAGCCCATCGCGGTGATTTTCGGCATGATGTCCGAGCCCCCGGACACCCGTGCTGCGCGGGTGCCATCGGTGACAAAGTCGACCTCGCCGGTGATCACCACCACGGTCTGGAATTTCCCGGCCAGCGCCCGGGCGGCCTGTTCCGCCGCCGCCACGCTGTCGCCCGCATCCACACCCTGACCCGCAGATTGCTGCCCGGCCAGCGCCATGATTTCCGAAGCATTGCCCCGCAGCACGGTTGGCCCCATCGCCAGCAGTTCCCCCGCCACGGCTTGGCGATAAGGGGTGGCAAAGTTGGCAACCGGGTCCAGCACCCACGGCTTGCCCGCCTGTTTAGCCGCGACAATCGCCGCTTTCATCCCTTCGACCCAATCCGGGGACAAGGTGCCGATATTGACGGTCAGCGCCCCGGCAATGGCGGCGAAATCACCGGATTCCTGTTGTGTATGCACCATGGCCGGAGAGGCCCCGGCGGCCAGCAGCGTGTTGGCCGAGATGTTCATCGCGACGAAATTGGTAATGCATTGCACCAACGGATTGGCCATGCGCATGGCGTGCAGAGCATCTTGCGGATTTTGATTGGTCATCATCGCCTCCTTTTTCGCAGCAAAGGAAGAGCCCGGAATGGCACACGGCGATTCTTATCGTGACTCCCTCCGCCAGCATGATCTGGATCAGGTTATAAGGGTGCTTCTCAGCCCGCCGGATGGCGAACGCCCCTGTCGTTTGCAGAACTGAACCACAGTTTGCGGGGGATGTCACGAGGAAAATATGCGCCGCCTACGCCCCAACTATCATCATCACCGGGTCTTCCAGCAAGGCTTTCAGCCGTTGCACGAACACCGCCGCATCCCAGCCGTCAACCACCCGGTGGTCAAAGGCGCAGGACAGGTTCATCATCAGGCGCGGCTGGAACGCCTCGCCGTCCCAGACCGGGCGCATCATCATTTTGTTGACCCCGACAATCGCCACTTCGGGGTGGTTGATGATTGGTGTGGTGGCAATCGCCCCCATTGGGCCCAGCGAGGTGATGGTGATAGTCGAGCCGCTCAGATCATCTGTCCCAGCACTGCCCGAACGCACCGCTTCGGCAAGGCGCGAGATTTCGGCCGCGGCCTGCCAAACCGTCAACGCCTGCGCATTTTTCACCACCGGAACGGTCAACCCGGCTTCGGTCTGGGTGGCAATGCCGACATGCACCGCCTCATATTGGCGCAGCACATTGGCCTGATCGTCAAAGCGTGCATTGATCTGCGGCTGCTCCGCCACCGCGCTGACAATGGCACGCATGATGAAGGGCAGGATGGTCAGCTTGCCGCGTTTTTCGGCGTGCAGGTCGTTGAGCTTGCTGCGCAGCTCTTGCAGATCGGTCACGTCGATTTCTTCGACAATGGTGATATGCGGGATGCGCGATTTTGACAGCGCCATTTTCTCGGCGATTTTCTTGCGCAGCCCGATGATTTTAACATCGGTCGAGCCCGGCTCTGGGGTGCTGGTCAGGGTTTCCTGATCCAGCAGATAAGCCGCCAGATCGGCTTGAGTCACACGCCCATCCGGCCCGGTCCCGGTAATATCACCGAGCGCAACTCCGGCGTCTTTGGCCCGTTTGCGCACCGCCGGAGCAGCAAGGGTTTTGCCACGCCTATCCGGCGCGGGGGTCGCGGGTTGAGCTTCGGGTGCAGGTTGAGTTTCGGGCGCGGGCTGGGTTTCCGGCGTGGGGCTGTCCTGAAGCGGCTGTGGTTCGTCCACTTCGCCCTCGACCTCGATCTGCGCAAATTTCGAGCCAATCGCGATCTCATCACCCGGCGCGCCTCCCAGCCAGACCACTTGGCCACTGACCGGAGTGGGGATCTCGACCGAGACCTTGTCCGTCATCACCACCGCCAGAATGTCATCCTCTTGCACCTGATCGCCAACGGCCACGGCCCATTCGGTCAACTCGGCCTCGGCCACGCCCTCGCCGACATCGGGCAGGTTGATTGTGTAAATGCCCATTCGTTAATCCTCCAACGCCGCAACCAACGCCCGCGCCACCCGATCCGGGCCAGGGAAGTAAGCCCATTCATGGGCGTGCGGATAGGGCGTGTCCCAGCCCGTGACGCGTTTGATCGGCGATTCCAGATGGTAAAAACACGCCTCTTGCACCACCGCGCTTAACTCGGCGCCAAAGCCCGAAGTCTTGGTGGCCTCATGCACGATCACGCAGCGGCCAGTCTTTTCAACCGATTTCTGAATGGTCGGCACATCCAGCGGCAACAGGCTGCGCAGGTCGATGATTTCGGCGTCAATGCCGGCCTGCTCGGCGGCGGCCTCGGCGACATGCACCATGGTGCCATAGGCCAGAACCGTCACCGCCGAACCGGCGCGGCGGATCGCAGCCTGACCCAGCGGCGTGGTGTAATAGCCGGGATCGACCTCGCCCAGTTCGTGGCGCTTCCACGGCACGATCGGCTTGTCATGATGGCCGTCAAACGGGCCGTTATAGAGCCGCTTGGGCTCTAGCAGGATCACCGGATCGGGGTCTTCGATCGCGGCCAGCAACAGCCCCTTGGCGTCTTGCGGATTGGAGGGCACCGCGACCTTGATGCCGCAGACATGGGTGAACAGCGCCTCGGGGCTCTGGCTGTGGGTCTGGCCGCCAAAGATGCCGCCGCCGGTGGGCATACGGATCACCATCGGGCAAGTAAAATCCCCGGCCGAGCGGTAACGGATGCGCGCCGCCTCGCTGACGATCTGGTCATAGCCCGGGTAAACGTAATCGGCGAACTGGATTTCCGCCACCGGTTTCAGCCCATAGGCCGCCATGCCCACGCCGATGCCGATGATGCCGCATTCATTGATCGGCGCATCGAAACAACGGCTGGTGCCGTATTTTTCCTGAAGGCCCGAGGTGCAGCGGAATACCCCACCGAAATAGCCGACATCTTCGCCAAACACCACCACGCTGTCATCGCGTTCCATCGCCAGATCATGCGCGTTCTGGATGGCCTGAATCATTGTCATGCGTGCCATGTTACACCCCCGATTCCCGGCGTTGCTGTTTCAGATGATCCGGCATTTGTTCGAATACATCATCAAACATATCGCTGGGGTCCGGTTTGGGGCCGGAATTGAGTGTGCCGTATTGCTCGGCCTGTTTCTGGCACTGGCGCACATGATCGGCGCATTCAGCCTGCATTTGATCATGGCGTTCCTGCGACCATTCGCCAAGCGCTATCAGATGCTGTTTCAATCGCTCAACCGGATCACCCAGCGGCCAGGCGGCGGCTTCGCCCTGGGGGCGGTAAACCGAAGGATCATCGGATGTGGAATGCGGCCCGGCCCGGTAGGTGACATATTCGATGATGCTCGGCCCCAGACCGGCGCGCGCCCGCTCAACCGCCCAGCGGCCCACCGCGTAAACCGCCAGATAGTCATTGCCATCCACCCGTAGGGCCGGAATACCAAAGCCATGGCCGCGGGTGGCCAGCGTTTCGGCATTGCCGCTGGCGATGCCTTGAAAAGTGGAAATCGCCCATTGATTGTTGACGATATTCAGCACCACCGGCGCTTTGTAGGTCGAGGCAAACACCAAAGCGGCGTGAAATTCGCCCTCGGAAGTCGAACCATCGCCAATCCAGGTGGCGGCAATTTTGGTATCATGGCTGATCGCTGACGCCATCGCCCAGCCGACCGCCTGAATATACTGGGTGGCGACATTGCCCGACAGGGTGAAAAAGCCGTGCTTTTTGGAGGAATACAGGATCGGCAATTGCCGCCCTTTCATCGGGTCGGCAGTGTTGGAATAGACCTGATTCATCATATCGGTGATGGGGTAGCCATCGGCAATCAGCAGCCCCGCCTGTCGGTAGGTGGGAAAACACATATCGCCCTGATCTATGGTCTTGCGAAACGCGCAAGAGATCGCCTCTTCGCCCAGATGCGGCGAATAAAAGCTGGTCTTGCCCTGCCGGTGGGCTTTGATCATGCGCTCATCCAACTGGCGCAGGGTCAGCATGTGGCGCAGCCCCTCGCGCAGTTGATCTGCCGTCAGATCGGGGGTCCAGGGGCCCACAGCCTGACCATCCTTGTTCAGAACCCGGATGATCGAATACGCCAGATCGCGCATGTTTTCCGGTTTTTCGTCAATATCGGGGCGGCGCACTTCTCCGGCTTTGGGGATGTCGAAATCCGAAAAATCCGGGCTGTCACCGGGGCGACAAGCGGGTTCGGGCACATGCAAAGACAAGGGTTTGGGCTTGGCCATGGGGCTCCTCTTTCGTTGTTGCAATCATGTTATTTTGCGCCAAAAACCGCAAGAATGGGCCAAAATCCGGCGCTGATTTTGTGTTCATCCTATTTTACAGCTGAAAAAATTTCTTCCTTATTGTTCCTGTTTCGGGCATTTATTCAAAATAATTTTCCGCAATAATGGGCTGCAACCAAAGGATCATTCATGACATATCAACCAGACGCCGTAGATCGGCGCATCTTAAAGGCGCTGGTCGAGGATGGGCGTTTATCGAACAAGGATCTGGCCAAAAAGGTCGGCCTGTCGCCCAGCCCGTGCTGGCAGCGGCAAAGACGGCTGGAAAAAGAGGGCATCATCAACGGCTATAGCGCGTCGATCAACCATGATGCGCTGGGGGTGGCGGAAATCGTTCTGATCGAGGTTTCGTTAGAGCAACATGACGCCCGCACAGTGGATGCGTTTTCGGACGCGATGGCAAACATCCCCGAGGTGCTTGAGGTTTATCTGATGGCCGGCGATTGCGATTATCTGATTAAGGTCGCCACCAATGGCACCAAAGGGATGGAGGCCTTTTTGCGCCAACATATTTTCAAGATCAAAGGCATAAGGCATCTGCGCTCGCGTTTTGCGCTGCGTTGCATCAAGAAATCGGCGGGTTTTGTGCCGCAATAATTTCTGCCCAGGGCGCGGTGGGTGATTGACGTTTGCCGACATTTGGTTCAAGAGGGCGCTCAGTGATCCGTTGGGTCACGGGTTAAAAGGGCCGCTGTAGCTCAGTTGGTAGAGCACGTCATTCGTAATGATGGGGTCGTAGGTTCGAGTCCTATCAGCGGCACCACGAAAAACTGAACGACTACCGGCTGGCACCAGTATGATCGGCTATGTGGTTTTCCAAGTACTGAAGACCGCACTCGATCAAAAAACCACGAAGTCAAAAACTTCTTGCTTCACGGGCGACAAGCATACAAGGAAAGCCCTGGCAAACGCGCCAACAACAGCAGGTCGCGGACCTCCGCTCTCCTGAAGGGACTGATCTTCAGCGATACAGGCGCGGCCATGAGACCACCCCGATGCCGCTGGCGGCCGGGATGGTCGAGGACGCGGTCGTGACCGAAGTCCGCCGCATTCTGCAAACGCCAGAGGTGGTGGCGCAAGCCTTGACGGCGCTGAAAGAGGATCAGACCGGCATTCACGAAGCCGACGCCATTGCGGCATTGCATGAGTTCGACGCGCTTTGGGCGCAGCTTTTTCCGGCCGAGCAGGCCCCCCACATCCTGCGCGCCATCGGCCGTTCGTGGAGTTGGCGAGTTTGCCACGATCCAGGAACTGGCTGAATCCGTTGGGCTGGCCGAGCGGCACGTCAGCCGCCAGTTGCGGCTGGCATATCTCGCACCGGAGGTGCTCAAACGCCTGACCTGCGGGCGAGAGGCGCCGGCGGTCAGCCTGTACGATCTGTGCTTTCTGGCCGGGGAGGAGCAGGTGGGGCGCACGTTCTGCCGCGAAAGTCCGGTTTGGGCCTAGACTGTGGCATTCCGCATAATCAACGAATGGACCGAAATTGCACAAAGCTACCGTTCTGGGCCTGAACCTCAATTTGTGAAAGCGAGCTTTGCCCCCAGGAACCCAAAGGTTCCGGCAAAGCAGCGTTTTATCCATTTCATCACTGAAGGCCGCTGAATGACAAAATCTCGGGCATAGGAAGCGAAGGCTCCGTAAAGCACAAAGACCGCAAATGTCATAATCATGAAGACCACCGCCAAAAAAACCAACGAAGCTGTGGCATTGGTCGAAGCTGGCGAAACAAACTGAGGCAGAAACGCAAGAAAGAACAACGACAGCTTAGGGTTCAAGACATTCAACAACGTTCCGTTCGTCGCTATACGCAAGTAGCCCATGCGATCATTGTTTTCAGATACTTCCATAGCAGCGTCGTCCTTCAGGATTTTCCAAGCCATATAGAATAAATAGGCGACGCCTAAATACTTGATTGCCTGAAACGCCAAAGCGCTTGTGTGAAGTAAAGCTGCCAGACCAATGATACTGGCGACCGCAGCCGGGACAATTCCAAGCGTACAGCCGAACACTGCGGCAATGCTTGCCTTAAAGCCGCGCCCAAGACCGATAGCTAAAGTGTAAATTACGCCAGTACCGGGCAGCAGAACCACCACGAGGGATGTCAGTAGAAATTCTAGCGTCATGTACGGCTCTCCAATAGGCTGATGCTTTCCCAAAGCACGGCGCAGTATGGGCGCCTGTTTGGAAAAGCTCAACATCGGAAAAAAGAGTAGAGCGGACATTGCCTTTTGTGAAGTGAGGGTCGGAAAAATCCGCACTCCAGTCGTTCGTTCAGGCAGCAGAGAATGTCGACACCTCGATTACTCGGGCGTCAATCCGCCAATCGCGCCTAGCATGGCGATCGGGTCCTGATCCCATCAAGATTTCGCACCAACGCGCACAACCACGCCGCCTTCGGGTGTCTCTGTTTGCATGGTGACGGTCGAACCCGCCTCAACCGCGGCGCAATCCTGTTCTGTCAAGCCCATGAAAAGGCTCAACTTTTTGAATGCGGCCCGATTTGAATAAAGGGCGGGTGAAAAGAGACACGGGGCGGTCAGAGACCGATATTGCTCCAGATGGCAGTCTCCGAAAGTCGGATCGCACTGCTAACCCCCTTTGAAACAAAAAGAAAAAGGCCCCGTCAGGGACCTCATGTCGAGTTCTCGAATAGTGTATGGCCGGCCGCGCGAGATGATGATGAGAACTTTGTGTTCGCTATAGCGCGATCATAAAGGCTGTTACCGGTTTTCCCCTGCGTCACTTTTGGTGACTTCAGGGGTTCGGCATACCAAAGTTTATTCGCCAATTCTGATGTGTATTTCCGGTCAGCCCCACGGTTGGGTCCTTTCGAAATCAGTGCGTTTCACGCGCCTGTCTTGCCTCGTGCTGTCGAAAATGCGGTTCAAGCGGCCGGTGCCCCCATGACAGGTAAGACACATATTCAGCGCCCACCATTCCATCAACCACGACATCGAATGCGGATAAAAGCTTTGACCTTGGCGTCACTCAGCGTTTTTCGAAGCTTCGGCCCGCCTAAAAAAACAGGTAATATGCACTGGGCACAAAGAACAGCGAAACCGGCGTGGCAAAAAGCAAACCTCCAATCATCAGGGTCGCCATTGGTTCGAACAACGCGCCGCCTGACAGTGCCATGGGCATGAGTCCGAGAATAGTTGTCATGGATGTCAGCAGAATCGGAGAAAAGCGCTGCTCGGCTGCATTGATTATTGCATCGCGCAGGGGGCGTGATTGCCATTCAATGTCAATCTGGTCAATCTGAACGATTGCGTTGTTAATCACAATCCCCATGAGCGACAACATTCCAAGGATGCTAAAAAAGGACAATGGCTGGCCAAGCAGCCATAGGCCAGCAGGCGCCCCGATTGCAACCAAAGGAATGGTCATCAGGATCAACCCGACACGGCGGATCGAGTTAAACTGAAATGTCAGCGCAATCAGCATGACGATCAGCGCCGGGAGCAGACCCGCGGCAAGGATGCTGTTGGTTTTACTGGCATTGGCAATTTCGCCGCCAATCTCGACAGCGTATTGCGACCCAAGCTCAAGCTGGACCGCATCCAGCACAGGTTGAAGGTTTGCCAGCACCTCGTAGGCGGACAAGGTATCGCTTTTGCCAGATATTTTGATCTGCCGGATCTGGTTTTCCCGGCGCAACTGGGAAAGCCCCATCACCGCATCAAAATGCGCGACTTCATTTAGTGAAACCAGCTGGCTGGTGCCGCCGAGGTAGAAATCCCCCAGATCTTCCAGACTATCGCGGAAACTTTCTCCGGCGCGGATTGAGATCGGGATTGATTTGTCACCCTCTCGATAGGTGGACAGCTCTTTGCCAGTGAAAAACATATCCATCGCATTTGCAACCGACTGTGATGTGACACCCAATTCGCGCGCGTTACTCTGAAGAATATCGGCGGTCAGTTTAAGTACCTTATTCCCCCGGTCGTTCTCATAGAATGTAATGTCTGGAACATCCGCAAACGCGGCTTCGACAGTTTGGGCGGACTTCAGCAGGGTATCTGCGTCCGGCCGACTTATTTTTACCTCGACAATACCGGATTCAGAGTCGCCCATGGACAGGCGCGTTACACGGGTTTGCGCCTCCGGGTGCTGCTCAGTCAGATAGCGGCGCGCGCGTTCAGCCGCCGGAACCGCCCCTTCAAACCCATTTGTATTAACCAGAATAAACGCGGTGGCAGGGTTGGTATCCGCCGGGCTGAGCGCAAGGTAGAAACGCGGCCCGCCGCTACCCACAAAAGCGGTTGTATTCACCACCTCGGGGTTAACGGATGTGTCGTTCAGCCATTTGACCACGTCCAGCGTGTTCTTTTCGGTCTCGGCAATTGAGGTGCCTTTGGGCATGTTGAAATAGATTAGATATTCAGCCCGCTCGCTGAGGGGGAATTGCTCGCTCTTTACAGCACCAAACAAAGAAGATGCCAGGATCACCAGTCCGTAAGCAACCGGGATAATGAGTATCCCCAATGTCAGCGCTTTCGAAATGGCGACGGAATAACTGCGCAACAGAAATCCCTTTTTCGCATCGACAGACTTGGGTTTTCCCCGCAGCAACAACATGCACAAATACGGCATGATGTAATGCGCCGTCAGCCAGGAGCCGAGCAGCATGAGGCCAACAACCGCCCCCAGTGAAAAAGCAAATTCACCGGCAGTCCCTTCCAATATAAACATTGGGATAAATGCCGATACAGTGGTAATAGAGGCCACTCCAAGCAGAATGAAAAACTGTTTCCCGGCGCTCAGCGCAGCTGTTTTGGGCGGTTTTCCTTCATTCAGTTGCCTTTGAATATCCTCGACCATGACAACGCCGTTGTCGACCAGCAACCCCAGCGAGATGATCACCGCCGCAATCGAGATTTGTTCAATACTGACGCCAATCAGCTTCATGGCAATCAGCGCAAACATGATACTGAGGGGAACAATGGTTGAAACGACAAGCGCTTCCCGCACCCCCATGAACAGGATCATCACAAGCAGAACCACGACAAATGTCTGACCGACATTCAACAACGCGCCATTGATGGCATGGGTGACATTGGTTTCCTAAAAGGTTGACCAGTTATAGGAAATACCGATGGGCTGGGTGTTTTCGAATTGGGGCAGTTTTTCTTTCAGGACACGCCCCAGAACCTGAATATCGCTGCCATCGCGCATTTCGACTGACAGAATAATGGCCGGTTCACCGTTAAAGAATGCGGGTTTTACCTTTGGGTCCACATAACCGCGGCGCACATTCATCAAATCCTTGACCCGCACAAAGCCCGCCTAACCCTGCACGGATGTCAGGACATTGCCGATGAACTCGATATCGGTCAATTCGCCATTGGCACTCAGGGTCAGGTTTGTTCCGCCCGCATCCAGTTCCCCTGCGGGCAGAATGACATTTTGTTCTTGCAAGTCATGGATCACCTGATTGAGCTGAACCCCGACAGACGCCAATTTGCGAGCATCAATCTCAAGCCATATCCGCTCATCCTGTTGTCCGGTCATGGAAACCTTGCTGACCCCGTCGATACCATAGAGCTGCTGGCGCAAATCGTCGGCAGCGTCCCAGAGCTCGGCGTAATTAAAGCCATGTCCGGTGACCGCAATGGTTGCGATCGCTACATCGCCATAATTCGTGTTGACCTGAGGCCCGATCGTACCTCTGGGCAGCAGACGCGACACATCCGTCATTTTATTGCGAATGTCGGAAAATATGTCCTCCAGTTTCGATTTGTTGACCGAGTCGCAAACCGCAACGCTGACCTGCATTGCTCCCGTCGAAATCAATGTGTTGATGTCTTCGACTTCGGGAATTTCACGCAGGGCCCGTTCAATCGGCACGGCAATCAGGTCTTCAACGCGCTCGGGCGCCATACCCGGAAATTGGGCCGTTACCATTGCATTGCGAATGGTGATTACCGGGTTTTCCATTTTGGGCAGGTCGAAATATGTCATCACCCCCATCAGCAGCGTGCCGACGATGACCAACAGGGTCAGGCGTGTTTTTTCAATGCCAAAGCGTGTCAGGAAATCCATGTTGACCTATCCCTTTAATCAGTCGAGAGAAGGTTAACCCGCATGCCTTCCCTCAGGAACGGCACACCGGCAGAGGCCACACGGTCCCCCGGTTTCAAACCCTCCGCAACAAGAATTTGATTGTGTTTTACGCCATAAATCTTGATCGGGCGACGCTTGACGGTAGAGGTTTCGGGGTCGTAGACATATACTTGGGCCTTGTTGTCCTCTTCCGGATCAACATCGTCGACCAATGCGGCCAGTGGAATGGAATAGCCGGGCGTGTCAATCACCTCGAACTCCAGAACCACCTCAACAGCCATTCCGGCACGCACATCCGCCGGAGCATCGTTAACGGCCAGCACAACCGGAAATGAAGAGACCTGATCCGCATGGGCACCAACTTCTGTGACAAACCCATCCAAAACGGTCTCTGGCCGGGCCGCAAACCGCACCTGCGCGGGCTTTCCTACCGCAAGCATATTCACGGTATCGAAATTGACGGTAAAATTCACCTCGAACCGATCAGACCGGTAAACTGTGACCACCGGCGCACCTGCGCTGACATTGCCGTAACTTTGCACATCAACCTTATTGATAATGCCGTCAAACGGTGCCCGTAAATCAAGCCTTTCCAGATTATCCTGCGCCAGACTAAGCGCCGCCTACGCCTGATCCAGCTTCGCGCTGGATGTGGCCGCCTGAGTTCGCGCTGTATCAACCGCATCGCGGGTTGCAACCCCGCGCTCCAACCGGCTTTCCTGCTTGCTCAGATTATCGGCGGCATGATCCGCCTCGGCTTTGGCCTGCTCAACCGCGGCGGTGGCGCGCTGTAATTCCCGATTGCTGACGGTTTCATCCAGACTTGCCAGAACGTCGCCCGCCTTGACCCGCTGGCCGACATGCAAATCAATCGCCTTAAGCTTCCCGCTCAGCTCAAAAGACAACACGCTGATGTCCCTTGGAACCAGAACCGAAGGATACCGGCGGGTAATGTGGCTATCAACCTCTTTGATCAAAACGGTTTTCAAACCTCGGACCACGTCCTGAGCCGTTGCGGGTGATGTAATCAATGTGGCAAAAAGTAAAGCGCAACAGGTGATTAATTTCATGTTCTTCTCAATCCGATTTGGGCGGCCCCGAACTCTGAGGGCAGGTCTCGCCACGGTATGGGCACATCGCCTTGAAAACAAGTGAAAAACCTGCTTACGGGGGGGGGAAAGAGATTTCCATCGTTCCGTTGAAAGGGTTGTCAAACCGGCACCTGCAACAAAGACCAACCCGACCGACACATTGCAGCAGATACAGGGTGGGCATCTTTGAAGGAGTAGAACTGCCATCCAGCGCCCGAACGTTCTCTATGAAACAAGGGCCTTCAGAGAGCATTTTCTTTTCCGGCAAACTGAAACAACCGCCTGTGAAACGGGTTCCAAATCAGCAGGGTGTCGGGAATAGTCTTATAATCATTAGAAAATCTTTGTTTTCCGGCACGTCCGTAAAATCAGCGGCACGGTAAAATCCGTTGCAGGGCAACGGGTTGCACCCCGTGTGGTGCTGCGTCTTTTATCTTGCATTCGTAATACTGCCCTGCCTGTCATTTCCTCCATTCCTTTCCATCTCCGCCGATACTCCACTGCAATACGATGAGGTGCGATGCCAAAATCCACCTCAAAAAGGCGTCTAAAATAGTCGCTTTGTGAGGCAGGCCCGTGACTTAGAATCCTTATCATTCGAAGTCACGGGCCTGCCGCTCCCCCTTTCCGGCAAATCGCCCTCTGGCGGGGTGTGTCGCGGGCTTGGGCTATGCGGAGATCATGCGGTTTCTGCAACACTGCGGGCATGTCCCGCGCGCGCAAATATCGCCAACTCCCGGCCCATCCCGGCACGCTGCCGGATGATCTTTACGCCTATGCGGATGCGCCGAAAGTGCCGCGCGGGTGCAATCTGCCCGACCGGATCGTAACCGATGACTGGCCCGATCTGGTGCCCGTATCTGACGCCGAAATCACCGTGTTTGAAACATGGTTTGAGCAGGAACTTGACGCTTTGCTGCGCGTCCAAGACATGGATTTAGCTTGAGTCTGCGGCTGTGATAAGGCCGTTGCATCCCCGCCCAAGCCGCAAAACAGGAACCAAGCCATGACCCAGAATCCGCCCAACATCCGGCTCCGCACGGCGCTGTATCTGCGCGCCTCCACCGCCCGTCAGGCCGAGCATGACGCGCCGATCCCCAACCAGAAACGGCAGGGCAGGCATGGTGCGCCACTCGCGATTATGAGTTGATCGCCGCACGCAGCTTCTCGCACTTTATCCATGAATATTTTGACCAGTGGCTTCATGTTCGCAAGTGGGGCCGGATCAGGCCGGAATCCATCACGCTCAGCCTTCGCGCTTGCGGGATGCCTCGCGCAATTTTTCCAGCGTGTTCCAGTTTCTGGCCGTCCCTGACTGGTGCAGCACACGTTCCAGAAACGCGGGCGAGAGCCTGGAACGCGCAACCCCTTCTCGGTAGTCGATATAGACCTCACGCCCCGAGACACGAACCCGCTCTGGCCCGGCGCGTTCCGCTATGGCGGCCTCGGCGGTGGGTACGGCCTTTTCGGGCAAGAACAGCACGAGCAGCTTTGCGGGCCTGTCTGATGCCGCATCTGCAAAAGGATTGCGACGGGCGGCATCTGCCAATTCGCTCGGGCGGCGCAAAATCACTTTATTTTCAAGACTAAAGGATCTGATCGTATCGTTCAGTAGCTTCTGAAGTTCTTGTTTGAGCAGGTCCGTTTCAAAAATGAAATTGCCGGTTACAAGCAGGCTTTGCGTGTTCTTCAAGCCGGCAGCCTCACACCTGTCCCTCAATTCGCGCAGCGGCATAACTGGATGTGTCGCAGGGCCGATTCCGCGGACCAAACCAACCCACGCTTGCATTTGAGCATTCCCTCTTTCATCTTATCGCCCCTTGATGGCCCCACCCTACCAACAGTGCCAACAGTTGACAAGCGCCGTCCAGTCACCGGCCAGAAGTTCGTCAATCGAGCCTTTCCTTGCGGCAGGAGAAAGAGGGCTGTTCAGGGCAAACGATGCCCATGGGCAAGCTGGATAATCTTGTGACAGATCATCTTGAAAAGCGGCTGCCGCGCTGCAAACCAGCACTCACAGAGGCAAGCTCACCCCGCAGATGATCCGTAGCTTCACCGACACCGCCCGCCGCAAACTGCGCACCCGAAACGGCTATCGCCGCGACCACATCCGCGCACTCGCACACCGCATCGAAGTCCATGACAAGGAAGTCCGCATCATCGGCAACAAAACCAACCTGCTGCACACTCTGGCGCACCACAGCGAAGGCAATGCGGCACCAGTGCCCAGTTTTGTTCTGAAGTGGCGGACAGACAGTCCGCTTGTCTCGCTGGTTACTCATTATTATCCGTTTAATATCAGTCTGTTATGATTTTGTAGCGCTGCAAAATGTGTAGCAAGATGTGTAGCGCTCAAAGACAGAATCCCAAAGACGTTTTCAAGTATCGGCAACCTCGGACCGATTGAGATAGAAGTTTATGGCGGCCCGGTCGGTTCGGGTATCGTAGCCTGTGCTGCGGTTTATGGGGCGTTGGGGAGCGACAGATTGCGTATCTCTTCACAGAGCAGTTGATGGGTTTCCGTGCCGTTCTGCCAATCGGCGCAGGCCAGATAAATTGGGGTTTTCAGGTCAACACCTTCGACATAGCGCATTGACAGGTCCGGCATCCGTGCAAGAATCGACCGCACCACAAGTTCGTTGCTGAACGTCACCGCCTGCATGGGGCGGACCATTTGAATGTTCAGGTTGGAGAAAGGGGACTGGAAAACCGTATTCACGGAAACGCGCGCGAGGCGGCACAGGGTGTTGAAGTCATGGTAGGAAGGGTCGTTCTTGGTGGAACTGATGAACCGGCACCCGTTAAGATCCTGAATGGTCAGGGTTTTCTTTGCCGCCAGGGGATGATCTCTGGCCATGACGGCGACCTGAGGCGATTCAATGAGGTTTTCATTGTGCAGCCCCGGATGATCCAGAGCCCGGCTGTGCAGCGCATAATCAATATGGCCCTGCACCAGCGCCGAGACCATCGCGCCTTGCGGCACGGAGCTGACGTAAAACTTCAAATAGGGATCCTGTTGCGCCAGACCAGAGATCAGCCCCGGCAGCAGTTCGGTCAGAATACTGACACTGGCCGATAGGCGGATGGTAGAAAGCACGCCGGTGTTCTGGTGGCTCAGTTGCGCTTGGAAACGGTCCAGATGGGCCAGAAGATCGACCGCATCTTCCCGAAGCGCTTCGGCCCGCGCGGTTGGGAAAACCGCACCGTTGCGGCGCACAAAGAGCGGCGCGCCGAGGGCCTCTTCCAGCGCTTTGATCAACTGGCTCACGGCGGGTTGAGACACGCCAAGCTGACGCGCGGCGGCCGAAATCGACCCGGTGGAGATCACGGCAGAGAAGGCTTCAATATGCTTCAGACGGCGGATGCGATTGGGGCTTTTATTCATTTGATTGGTCACCCAGCACTTTTGCAGTTTTCGTTAAAACAAATGTATCGCTTCCAACCCTCGTGTGCCGGGAGCGGCCGCGCACAGGTGTCTCGGGGTGAACTGTAGCCGCTTTAGGAAATATTAACCACAGGCATTCCTCCAGACCCGTCCCACACGAGGATCAGGCGATCGCGAAAACACGCAAGGGCAGGGGGCAACTCGCCGCACCTTCTCAACACTTCTCACGCCACCGGGGCGAATTCAAACCTTGGCATGGCCGCGAGCAGATCCTGGGTGTATTTTTCGTCCGGGTCCACCAACACCTTGTCACAGAGCCCGCTTT
>PDSA01000018.1 GCA_002748285.1 Rhodobacterales bacterium | reverse complement strand
GGATGGCCGGATCAGGGTTGATCTGATCGAGCTGGTGTCGCCGGCACCGACGGACACGCTGGATGATTTTATTGCGGTGTGGTTTGACGATTTCACCCGCCGTCTGGCGGAGATGTTCCGCGATCATCCCGACAATCTGCGCATGAGCGGCGGCTTCTGGACCGAAGTCTCAATCTAGGGCAAAGCCCGATCAAACATGCAGCCCACGTCTGGATGAAGGTGGGGCCGGGGATGCCCCGGTGCAGGGCGGGGATACGCCAGGATCACCCCGCCATAGCCCGTTGAAGACCGCGCCCTATCGCGTCAGCGCACAACAGCCGGACCACAGATGATAGCCATCCGCATCGCGAATGATCGCATCGACTGTCAGCCCATATTCCATCTCGGACATCCCATCATTGCAGGCACTTTGGGAAATGGTGGCATGCAGCGCCCCCTGTGCGCTACGGGCGACCAGACCGTAACGGCCCAACATGCCGATGGCCGTCAAACGCTTTTGCGTGGTAAACACCGTTGGCACGCCGTCCATTGGCGTAAAGGTGACAGTGCCACTGCGCTCCAGGGTCAGCGACCAGAATGGCTCGGTTCCCGAACAGCTGGCAGGCGCCGGGAAGCCCTGATGCTGCCCGTCACGTGTCATGAAACGCATTGAGACCCAACCAGAGCCCCCCGGCACATTGACCAGCCCCCAGCGGCCATCGGGGGTCACGCGAATGACCTCAACCCCCACCGCGTCCGGGGCCAGAGCGCCAATCGGAGCGCCACTTGTTCCCGGTGTCGGGCGAATGTTCAGCACATCATCGGCAGCCACGCCGACCACGTTATGTGTCGCGGGAAACCCCTGTGCAAAAGCCAAACCGGGCAGCAGGGACAGGATCAGGACGAACAGGAATTTCATTGGGATTGTGCCTCACAAGGTGGATTTTGACGACGGTATCTTAGCAAAAGCCGGCCCTTTTGGGAACGGTGGGGTTGCACTGCCCTTGGATTTCCTTGCGGTGGCGCTGGGGGATGTGCTTGGACAGTTCGATCTCTGCAGCTTCGCCATGCGCCAGAAGCCGCTGAAACGGACGCGATCTCGCGCGAAGTCGTCCTTTGCATGACCAAAGCATCTGAGCCTCACACTGGATTGGAAAGGTTTTTGCTTTGCATACAACCTCACCGTTCACGCGCCGCGCAATGTGAGCCTGCCCTCCGAATTCTGTCTTGATCTATGTTGCCATGGCAACGTCAGTGAATGGGTCACAGACTTCCTGTGGCCTTCCAAAGCCGGCACAAAAGGAGGCCAAAGGTAAAACAATGGAAGAACAGAGTATGATCTTGGGAAAATTTGGTGCCCAGGAGAGGACTCGAACCTCCACGTCCATACGGACACTAGCACCTGAAGCTAGCGCGTCTACCAGTTCCGCCACCTGGGCAGGTGTCGTGGGATGCGAACTATAGCGACAGCACGGCGGTGTCAATCGCCGTTTTGATATTTTTTGCCTTCCAGAGCAAAAAAATGTTTATCCTGTATCCCACCCCAAACAGAGGGCGCATAACGGACAGAACGCCCCACCCCCTTGCCCAGCGTTTTCTGTAGATCGGCCACTTTTCTTCTACCCAAGCCCCCCCCAAAGCGTTACAGCAAAGCAACGCCAATTCTGTAAGGACATCGCATGACCGACAGCACGACCCTGGTGGCTTTGTTTTTGGGCGCACTCGAAGGGCTCACCGAATTCATCCCGGTGTCCTCAACCGGGCATTTGCTGCTGGCCGGGCATTTTCTGGGCTTTCAATCTGCGGGCAAGACCTTCGAAGTGGTGATCCAGCTGGGCTCGGTGCTGGCGATCCTGACGATCTATGCCAGCAAGCTGTGGTTGGTGTTCAAAACCGCCCCGCATGATCCGCAATCGCGCCGCTTCATCCTGTCGGTGCTGATCGCCTTTGCTCCGGCGGTGGTGATCGGGGTGCTGGCGCATGGGTTCATCAAAACCGTGCTGTTTGAAACCCCGATGCTGATCGCGATCATGCTGATTTTAGGCGGGATCGTGTTGCTGTGGGTCGACCGGCTGGCGCTGCGCCCGCGTTATCACGACGCCACCCATATCCCGCTGGGCACCTCTTTGGCGATTGGCTTTGCCCAATGTCTGGCGATGGTCCCCGGCGTGTCGCGCTCTGGTGCCACCATTGTCGGAGCGCTGCTGATGGGGGTGGATAAGCGCGCTGCGGCTGAGTTTTCATTCTTTTTGTCGATGCCCACCATGACCGGTGCCTTTGCCTATGACCTTTATAAAAACCGCGATGTGCTGGATGCCGGGGCGCTCAATGAAATCGCGGTTGGTTTTGTGGTGGCGTTTGTGGTGGCGGCCTTGGTGGTCAAGGGATTGCTGGGCTATGTCAGCAAAAACGGCTATGCTCTGTTTGGCTGGTGGCGGCTGCTGGTGGGCAGTGCGGCTTTGCTAGGGCTGTGGATCACCGGCTGAGGGCGGTCGGACAATCAGGAAAAGGAGTTGAACATGCGAACCGGATATCCTCTGCGGCTGATCATCGCGGTATTGGGACTGGCGGGCACTTTGGGGCCGGCACAAGCCGATCTGTTCACCCCGCCCAAAGGATGCACCGCTTTTCTGACCGTGCAAAGCAAAAGCTGCGAAGTCATCCACCACTGGACGTGCAACAACGCCCCGGAAGGTGACATCTGGCTGGTTTCAGTCGGGCGGCACGGCCCCAATGCGGTGCAGCATATGGACAGTGAATTTCGCTGGCTGGACAGTTACAGTTTGCAAAGCAACAACAGCACCCGCCTGATCACGCCCGACCCAGACCCCAATTCCTTAAGCGAATTACTGGCCAGTGGGCATGATACGTTCGATTTTTCGCAGGCAAATTATGAAAATGGCCGTAAGACAGGGATTGAGCATATCCGCGGCCATGACCGGCTGATCGGCACCAAGGTCAAGATTGACGGCGAACCGCTGCTGGTCACCGAATTTGAGATCGCCATCACCACCGATGATGGCAGTATCATCCGCACCACCGGCAACCAGTATATCAGCGAGCGATTCCGGTTGTTTTTTCAGGGGCGCGAGACTGAAAATGCCGATGGGGACATTTATCAATACGACAATTCCCCGGTGCGGTTTATTGAACCGGGCGAGCCCGACTTTTTAGACAACACGCCGCAATATGGCTGCAACCAGATAATGACCGGGCTGCCGGATGCACCCGGCGTGATCGCAGCGGGTTTTGCAGGCGAAACCGGATTTATGCCGAGATTGAGCGCTAATCAGACCCACTAGCCAGAGTTTCGAAACCGGCTGCATGTAAGGCATTATGCAGAGGCATTTTGTGGAGGGTGCCGATTAATGCAACCCATAGGCATATTCCCGTTGCAAAACTCTCCCTATAGATATAAAGATGGCTGCACCAGCAGAAAGACTGATCGCCGGTCGGGTATACCACATACCCCACTCCTCGCTCCCCTCCCTATATCTGGCCGGTGATTGGTTTTGCGCCCACAGGGCTGCATTTGGCACGGCTGAAAGCAGGTGGCGGCTGGCCTTAACGCGCCCGGGTAGAGCTGGCGGCGACCCTGCCCTTGTGCAGCAAGATCTCGAACCAGTGGCTGTTGCTGCCAAAGCTGGGATAGGCCGTGACATAAGCTGCCGTTTTTTCCAGCTTGGGGGTGCGCTTATCCGGGCAAGGCTTGCCGCGGGTGCCGGGACAAATGCGGGCTTTAATCCGCTCATAGGCTTTATCGGTATCACTGACGCTTAAGGAATCATTCGAGCTGTCATAGCGCATCTGCTCATGCATGGTCGGGCTGCCCAGCATGGCCATCGCCGCCTTGAACTGGCGGGCGCAACCGTCTTTCATCCCGGTCAGGGAATAGGTGCGCATCCCGTTTTCCGACCCCGGGCTTTCATAAAGGCGATAGGATTTGAATCGGTCCACCTCTTTGCCCAGCTTTGCCCCGCGCAGCCCGCAGGCCGAAGCAATCTGGCCAAATTCCAGCGGCTGGCCGGGCGCGACGGTCTCAACCGCATCCGAGCCCCCACCAAACAGCCCGAAAAAGCTGCGGCTTTTCTTGGGGTCTTGGGCCTCTTGAGTTTCCTCGATCTCAGCGGCCGGCGCCACCAGACCGGCGCTCGGCGCATCCGCCGCCAGATCAACATCGGCCAGCTTCGGCAGGTCCGCCTGGCCCAAACATCCGGTTAACATCAGTAGCGCCGGTATAATCCCTAATCGCATCCCTAGTATTCCTCTACTGTCACAACACCCGCCAGATGTTTGAGGGTGCTTTTGGTCTCTGGGGTCAGCGGATACTGCTTTGCCAGCTTGACTTCAACCTCTCCCGGCAAACCGGCGGCGCTCAGGCAGAAAACCACCGGCCCACCGCGGCGGGAACGGCCCTCGGCCATGGCCTGCTCCAGAACCGAGGCCACAGAGGCCACCGCCTGCTGATCCTCGATCGAGATTTTCAGCCCCATCGACCCGGCCGCCTCTGCGACCTCATCGACCGGCTGCACCGCGCGGGCCAGCAGTTTCAGCTGCTCGCCCTCGGATGTGGCCTCGACATTCAGCACCACATTATTGCCGGATTCCAACAGATCGCGGGCCTCTTCCAGAGTGTCCGAGAACATCGTGACCTCGTAATGCCCGGTCGGGTCGGAAAGCTGCACAAAGGCAAAGCGATTGCCCCGCGCCGATTTGCGTTCCTGCCGGCTGGCAATCGAGCCGCAGAGCTTGGCAATGCAGGGGCCGTTCTGCACCTTTTGTTCCAGCGCGCTGAGGCTGATCACCCCCTGTCGTTTCAGCGGACCCATATAGTCATCCAGCGGATGGCCGGACAGGTAGAAGCCGACCGCCTTATGTTCCTCCAGCAGCCTTTCGCTGGGCTTCCAGTCGTTGATGGCGGGCAAGCGGGGTTCGGGCAGATCGTCGCCGGATTCTCCGAACAGCGAAACCTGATCCGAGGCGCGTTGTTCGTGAATGGCCGCCGAATAAGCGCTGAGCGCCTCAATCGCGGCGAACACCCGGGCGCGGTTGCGATCCAGAACGTCAAAGGCGCCGGCACGGGCCAGCATTTCCAGCGGGCGCTTGCCGATGCGTTTCATATCCACCCGGCGGGCGAAATCAAACAGCGAGGTAAAGGGCTGACCATCGCGGGCGGTTTCGATCAGGCGCATGGCCTCGACCCCGACATTTTTCAAGCCACCCAGCCCGTAAACCACCTTGCCGTCGGCCACGCTGAACAGCGCATCCGAGGTGTTGACCGAAGGCAGCACGATTTCCAGCCCCAGCCCTTTGGTGATTTCCTGAGTGTAAATCCCCAGCTTATCCGTCAGATGGATGTCGCAATTCATCACCCCGGCCATGAACTCGACCGGGTAGTTGGCCTTGAGGTAACCCGTCTGATAGGACACCACCGCATAGGCCGCCGCGTGGGATTTGTTAAAGCCATAATTGGCGAATTTTTCCAGCAAATCAAAGACTTCGCTGGCTTTCTTTTTATCGACCCCATTGGCCATGGCGCCTTGTTCGAATTTGGGGCGCTCCTTGGCCATCTCGGCGGCGATCTTTTTCCCCATCGCCCGGCGCAGCAAATCCGCCCCGCCCAGCGAATATCCCGCCATCACCTGAGCAATCTGCATCACCTGTTCCTGATAAACAATGATGCCCTGGGTTTCCTCCAGCAGGTGATCAATCAGCGGATGCACCGATTTGCGTTTCTTGTGGCCATTCTTGACCTCGCAATAGGTGGGGATGTTTTCCATCGGGCCGGGGCGATACAGCGCCACCAGCGCCACGATGTCCTCAATGCAGGTGGGTTTCATCCGCTTGAGCGCATCCATCATGCCGCTGGATTCCACCTGAAACACCGCCACGGTTTTGGCGCTGGCATAGAGGTCGTAGGTTTTCTTGTCATCCAGTGGGATCTGGCCGATATCCAGCTCCACCCCGCGCTGTTTCAACAGATCGACCGCGTTTTGAATGACAGTCAGGGTTTTCAGGCCCAGAAAGTCGAATTTGACCAGCCCGGCCTGTTCGACCCACTTCATGTTGAACTGGGTGGCGGGCATGTCCGAGCGCGGATCCTGATAAAGCGGCACCAGCTCGTCAATCGGGCGATCCCCGATCACCACCCCGGCGGCGTGGGTCGAGGCATTGCGCAACAGCCCCTCGAGCTGCTGGCCGTAATTCAGCAGCCGTTTCACCACCTCTTCGGCATCTGCGGCTTCGCGCAGGCGGGGTTCATCGGCCAGCGCTTTTTCGATCGAGACCGGCTTGACCCCTTCAACCGGGATCAGCTTGGACAGCCGGTCAACCTGCCCGTAAGGCATCTGCAACACCCGGCCAATATCGCGCACGGCGGCCTTGGACAGCAGCGCGCCAAAGGTGATGATCTGCCCCACTCGGTCGCGGCCATATTTTTTCTGAACATAGTGGATCACCTCTTCGCGGCGGTCCATGCAGAAATCAATATCGAAATCCGGCATCGAAACCCGCTCGGGGTTCAGGAACCGTTCGAACAGCAGCGCGTAACGCAGCGGGTCCAGATCGGTGATGCGCAGCGCATAGGCCACCAAAGACCCCGCCCCCGAGCCCCGCCCGGGACCGACCGGAATGTCGTGATCCTTGGCGTATTTGATGAAATCGGCAACGATCAGGAAATAGCCGGGAAAGCCCATGCTTTCGATGATGCCCAGCTCAAATTCCAGCCGTTTTTCATAGTCTTCTACCGGGGCGGCATGGGGGATGACCTCAAGCCGGGCCTTGAGCCCCTCGCGGGCCTGACGGCGCAGCTCTTCGACCTCGTCATCGGCGAATTTGGGCAGGATCGGCGCGCGGCGGTAACTGGCAAAGGCGCAGCGTTTGGCGATCTCGACGGTGTTGGCCACCGCTTCGGGCAGATCGGCGAACAGGGCGATCATTTCTTCCTGAGATTTGAAGTAATGCTGCGCCGTGACATGGCGGCGCTCTTCCTGCTGATCGACATAAGCACCCTCGGCGATGCACAGCAGCGCGTCATGGGCTTCGTAGAGGTCAGCCTTGGGGAAATAGACATCATTGGTGGCGACCAGCGGCAGGTCCAGCGCATAGGCCAGCTCGACCAGCCCTTGTTCGGTGGCCTGTTCGGCGGCAGTGCATTGGCCGCCCTCGCCGGGGTGGCGCTGAAGTTCGACATAGAGCCGATCCGGGTAAAGCCCCGCCAGATAGGTCAGCAATTCCTGCGCCTGATCGAAATGGCCGGCCTGCAAATGCTGCCCCACCGGCCCTTCGGCCCCGCCGGTCAGGCAGATCAGGCCATCCGCATACTGGCCCAGCTCCGGAAGCGTCACCTGCGGGAGCTGCCCGGCCTTGTCCAGATAGAGGCAAGAGTTCAGCTTCATCAGGTTCTGATAGCCGGTCTCGTTTTGCGCCAGAAACACCATGGCCGCGGGGGGGCGGGGTTGTGCGCCGGGCTCGGGCGTATCATAGGCGATATCCACCTGACAGCCGACAATCGGCTGCACGCCATTATCCAGCGCGGTGACGGAAAACTCCAGTGCTGCGAACATGTTGTTGCTGTCGGTCACGGCCACGGCGGGCATGTTGTGGGCGGCGCACATGCCGGGCAGCTTTTTGACCGGCACCGCGCCTTCCAGCAGAGAATACTGGCTGTGCAGGCGCAAATGGATGAATCGGGGATCAGACATTGGGCCAGCCTACCCCGGCGAGGGACGGTTTGAAATGAAAATGCTGGAGCGGCCCACATATTTTTTTGGGGGGCCATGGTTGGAGACATGACCGACCGCTTGCCTGATCAGTTTGGCTTCGGCAATTCACACGCGAACCGGGGGGTGCTGCCTGATGGAAGGGCGATCATGGTCGCCTTGATCAAGGGGGGATGCGGCGCAGTGCAGCGCCGGATCCGGTTTTGGCGGGCTGACCCCGGTGCAGAATTGGGGACACCTGCGACCGGGGGGCTGAACCGGCAGTGACTGACACCGCCGGATCGCCAGACCTGTGCCGTTTTAGCGAATCTGCAAGCCATCCGCATCGGCGCTGACATGAATGACCGAGCCATCCAATATCTGCCCCGACAGCAGCTTTTCCGCTAGCGGGTTTTGCAGATATTGCTGGATCACCCGTTTCAGCGGACGGGCACCATAGACCGGATCATAGCCCTTGTCGCCCAGCCAGGTCTTGGCGGCGTCGTCCAGCTCAAGGCCGATCTTGCGCCCTTGCAGACGTTTGGCCAACAGGCCCAGCTGGATTTCGACAATGCCGCTCATATCGTCGCGGCCCAGACGGTCAAAAATGATGATCTCGTCCAGACGGTTCAGGAATTCGGGCCGGAAATGGCCGCGCACGGCCTCCATCACCTGATCCTTGGCCTCGCTGGTATCGGCCCCTTCGGGCAGTTGCGACAGGGATTGTGAGCCCAGATTGCTGGTCAGGATGATCAGAGTCTGTTTGAAATCAACCGTGCGCCCCTGCCCGTCGGTCAGCATCCCGTCGTCCAGCACCTGCAACAGCACGTTAAAGACATCCGGGTGCGCTTTTTCAACCTCGTCAAACAGCACCACCTGATAGGGCTTGCGCCGCACCGCTTCGGTCAGCACGCCGCCCTCATCATAGCCGACATAACCGGGAGGCGCCCCGATCAGACGTGCGACCGAGTGTTTCTCCATGAATTCCGACATATCGACCCGAACCATGGCGTGTTCGTCATCAAACAGATATTCGGCCAGAGATTTGGTCAGCTCGGTCTTGCCCACCCCGGTGGGGCCAAGGAACAGGAAGCTACCCAGAGGCCGGTTCGGGTCGTTCAACCCCGCCCGCGCCCGGCGCACCGAATTGGCCACCGCCGTCACCGCGGGCAGCTGGCCGATCACCCGCTTGCCGATCTCTTCTTCCATCTTCAGCAGCTTGTCGCGCTCGCCCTCGAGCATTTTGCTGGTGGGGATGCCCGTCCAGCGTTCCACCACCTGAGCGATCTGCTCGGGCCGCACCGCTTCCTGCACCATCATATCGGCCTGAGCGGTCTCGGCCTCTTTGAGTTTGGCCTCAAGCCCGGGAATGATCGAATAGGAAATCTCGCCGGCGCGGGCCAGATCACCCTGACGTTTGGCGATGTCCAGCTCGGCGCGGGCATTGTCCAACTCTTCCTTGATGTCACGGGCACTGGCCAGCTTGTCGCGTTCGGCCTGCCAGCTGGCGGTCATCTCGGCCGAGCGCTCCATCAGATCGCTCAGCTCTTTCTCCAGCTTTTGCAGCCGGTCCTTGCTGGCGGTGTCATCCTCTTTTTTCAGCGCCTCGGCCTCGATCTGCTTTTGCATGATCTCGCGGTCCAGCGCGTCCAGCTCTTCGGGTTTGCTGTCGACTTCCATGCGCAAGCGCGAGGCCGCTTCGTCCATCAGGTCAATCGCCTTATCCGGCAGGAACCGGTCGGTGATATAGCGATGCGAAAGCGTCGACGCCGCCACCAGAGCGCTGTCGGAAATGCGCACCCCGTGATGCAGCTCGTATTTTTCCTTGATGCCGCGCAGGATTGAGATGGTATCTTCAACCGTAGGTTCTTCGACCAGCACCGGCTGGAAGCGCCGCGCCAAAGCCGCGTCTTTTTCCACATGCTTGCGGTATTCATCCAGCGTGGTGGCGCCAACGCAGTGTAGCTCGCCCCGGGCCAAGGCCGGTTTCAGCAGGTTCGAGGCATCCATCGCCCCATCGCCCTTGCCCGCCCCGATCAGGGTGTGCATTTCGTCGATGAACAGCACGATTTCACCGGCGGCCTGAGTGACTTCGCTCAACACCGCTTTCAGGCGCTCTTCGAACTCGCCGCGATATTTGGCACCGGCAATCAGTGCCCCCATATCCAAAGACAGCAGTTTTTTGTTTTGCAGGCTTTCAGGCACATCGCCATTGACGATGCGCAGGGCCAGACCTTCGGCAATCGCGGTTTTCCCAACGCCCGGCTCACCGATCAGCACCGGATTGTTCTTGGTGCGGCGCGACAGAACCTGCATGGCGCGGCGAATTTCCTCGTCACGGCCGATGATCGGGTCAATCTTGCCCGCCGCTGCGGCCTCGGTCAGATCATGGGCGTATTTTTTCAGCGCATCATAGCCTTCCTCGGCGCTGGCGGTATCGGCGGTGCGCCCCTTGCGGATGTCGTTGATCGCCTCATTCAGCTTTTGCGCGGAAACGCCGCCAGATTGCAGCGCCTCTTTGGCCTTGGATTTAACCATGACCAGGGCCATCAGAATCCGTTCAACCGGCACAAAGCTGTCACCGGCCTTTTCGGCCAGCTTTTCAGCCTCGGCTAGCACCTTGCCGGTCTGAGTGTCCATGTAAATCTGCCCGCCAGCCCCGGTGACGGTGGGGATCTTGCTGACCGCCAGATCAACCGCCTGCGCCACTTGGGCGGCATCCGCGCCGGAAGCGTTGATCAGATTGGCCGCCAGCCCCTGATCATCATCCATCAGCGCTTTTAACAGATGCTCGGGCGACAGCCGCTGGTGGCTTTCGCGCATCGCAATGGTCTGAGCCGCCTGTATAAATCCGCGCGAGCGTTCGGTGAATTTTTCAATGTTCATATTCGTTCTCCTTCGATAAGCGCCCATTTCGGCCAAAGCCCGCCTGTGCGGCGCTCTGGCATTGGGCCTTGTATCTCAGATGGGTTCTGCTCTGCTGCCTTGCAAGGGGGTCGGGGGCAGGTTATCACCGCGGTGATCAGATAAAGGGTAAGAGATGGCAAAGCTTGCAGACATTCAGGCGCAATCGGATTGGAAACAAATGCTTGAGGGCCAGCCGCAAAATCTGGCCATCCTGCTGTTCATGGGGTTCGGAGCCGCCGCGCTGCTGCATCCCGGCCCCGATGAGGCCACCTTGCTAGGGGTCAGCGCCAAAGGCTGGGGGCTGGCCTCGATCTGGCTGACGATTTTGCATCAGATCATTGCCGCATTGGTGTTTCGCCTGCAACTGCACCGCAATCTGATGAGCCGGTTGTTTGCCGATCAGGATATGAAAATCTGGGCGATGCTCTTTACCCCGCTGCTGCTGGCCCGCCCTGTCACCGTGCTGATGACCGGCTGGGCCGATCAAACCCCAATCAGCGACTTTCGCAGCGGGGAAATCGTGCTTGGCATTGTGCTGATCCTGCTGGCGCTCTGGGTGCTGTATTCGGTTTTCACCTATTTTTCGTTCGAGCGCGCCTTGGGCGGAGACCATTTCCGTCAGGAATTCGCCGATATGGCACTGGTGCGAAAAGGTGCCTTCGCCTGGACGCCCAATGCGATGTATGCGCTGGCCCCTTTCGGGCTGAGCGGGATTGCGCTGTTGTTTGGCTCGTGGAATGCGCTGATCGTGGCACTGTTTCAACACGCTTGCATCTGGGTGCATATGTATTGCACCGAAGCCCCCGATATGGCGTTGATCCATGCCCCGGATACGGCCCGGCCCGGCGACCAGATTTAACCCATGACAAAAGGATATCCCACCATGCCCGACGACCGCCTGATCACCGCCCTTGATGTGCCCGACGCTTTATCCGCGCTGAAGCTGGTCGAACGGCTGGGGGAGGATGTTTCCTTCTACAAAATCGGTCTGGGCATGTTGACCGGCGGCGGGCTGGCGCTGGCGCGTGAGTTGAAAGACGAGCTGGGCAAGCGGGTTTTTCTGGATATGAAGCTGTTTGACATCGGCGCAACCGTGGAAAAAGCGGTGCGGGGGCTGGCGCAGTTTGATCTGGATTTCCTAACCGTGCATGGCGATCCGCATGTGGTGCGGGCGGCGAAACAGGGGGCGGCGGGCAAAGAACTGAAAATTCTGGCCGTCACCATTCTGACGTCGCTGGATCGCGATGATCTGGATCTGTGCGCGATCAAGGCCGGAGAGGTGCGGGATTTGGTGCTGGAACGCGCCAGCAACGCGTTTGAGGCCGGGGCCGATGGGGTGATCGCTTCGCCGCAAGAGGCCGCTCTGATCCGCGCCCTGCCCCAAGCGGCGGGCAAGCTGATCGTCACCCCGGGTGTGCGCCCGGCGGGGGCGGCGTTGGGGGATCAAAAGCGGGTGGCGACTCCGGCGCGGGCGATTGCCGATGGGGCAGATCATATCGTGGTGGGCCGCCCGATCTGGCAAGCCCCGGACCCGCGAGAGGCGGCGCGGCAGATATTGAGCGAATTGGCGGGGTAATCTGTTGCCCGCGGGCGCAAGAGGTGGGCCAGTGTGAGCGGGTCCATCTTAAGCGGTATTTCTCAAAGAGTTCTGGAGAACGCCGGGCTGCGCCTGCCTGGGTAGGCGCTTATTCCGGGCATCAAGGCAAGCGCAGTTGGTGAATGGATCATTGTGTTTGCGTGTGACGAAAGGTCGATTGCGCCTGCCGGGGGGCAGGCAGGCGCAGCCCGGCCTTGCGGCCGGGCGGAACATTGAAACCACATTTATCAGCCAGAAGGACGCGGCAACAGCAAAAACGGCCCGATCCGAAGGCAAAACAGGCCAAAGCCAATCATCCAGCTGACCCCAGAAGCGGTCACGGCCCAGTCGACCTCCGGCCAGATCGCGCCGATCACCCGCAAGGCCACGCTGAAACACAGCAGGATCATCGCCGCTTCCATCACTCTGTCCGTGGCCAGTTTGCGCCCGGTATGGCCCAGACTGGCACGCATCATCACCGCCAGCGTCAGCCCTCCCATCGCGCCGATGCCAAACACATGCAACGCACCGATGATGATCCCGTAATCTTCCCACAGCATCCCAACGGCCAGCACGAAAAACCCTGCCGGAACAAACAGGTAAAAGATATGCAACACCGCCAGCAGCGCATTGGAAACCGTGCGATGCCCCACCCAGCGCCAGATCCGCGCCACATGCGCCATCCCCAGCGCGGCAAAGACCAGCCCCAGCACCTTCAGCCCGCCAGCGGGGATGTCATCGACAAACACCCAGCACAGCAGGACCACGGCCGAGGCCCGCTCCAACGCATTGTCATAGCGGTTAAACGGCACCGGCAATTTGCCCGGCGGATTTTTGCGGGCCAGCCAGTTGCGGGTGAAACTGGGGATGATCCGCCCGCCGATAATCATCAGCAACACCAGCACGGCGGCAAATCCCAGCCGGGTTGCCTCGGCGGCCGAGCCCTCGAGAACCATTTGCAGATGGAACCAGATATTGGCCAGACCGAACACCGAAACCGTGATCAACACCTTGATATTGCGCCAGTTTTTGCCAACCAAAATCTCGCGGCCAATGACGATGGACAGGATCGGCAAAAACACCGCATCCACCAGCGCGGCGATTTCATAGGGGATGTGGGTGGCAAATAACATGCTGGCACGCCCGGCCAGCCATAGGATATAGAACCAGATCAGCGGCCAGCCGACCACCGGCAAGCGCCCGGTCCAGTTCGGCACGGCGGTGAACAAAAACCCGGCAATCACCCCCGAGCCATAGCCAAACAGCATCTCATGCCGGTGCCAATCCAGCGCCGGCAAAGGGGCGTTGAGGGCGCTCAAGCCAGAGAGCTCGGCCAGCCACAAGCCGACTGCCAGGATGGAAAACAGCGCCGAGGTCAGGAAAAAGGGGCGAAAGCCGCCGCTGAAAAAGGGGTGGCCCTGCCAGGAGCGTTCGCTTTTCGGGGCGTGGGATTTGCGGAGTTGTCGGGCCATGGGATGCCTCACTGATGGCGGTTTGCTGCCCAACACTTATGCTTTTGCCCGAGGAAAGGAAATGCAAAAATCAGGAGGCGGCCTTGCGCCGCGCTCCTGTGGTCTGCCCCGGCAGGCGACAACGCCGGGCGGAGCAGGCTGATGGAATGCGGCATTTGGCAGAGACCCCTTTAAACGTGGATCGCGCCATCCCCGCAAGCCAGAGCCGCCTCGCGCACCGCTTCCGAACAGGTCGGGTGGGCGTGGCATGCCAGGGCAATATCCTGTGCCGAAGCGCCAAATTCCATGGCAACACAAATCTCGTGAATCATTTCCCCGGCATTGGGGCCGAGAATATGCGCCCCCAGAATCCGGTCGCTGGCCTGATCGGCAAGGATTTTGACAAAGCCCTCCCCCGCAAACATCGCCTTGGCGCGGCCATTGCCCATGAAGGGGAATTTGCCTACCTTATAGGCGCGGCCCTGCTCTTTGAGCTGCTCTTCGGTCAACCCGACCGAGGCCACCTCGGGGTTGGTGTAAACCACCGCCGGGATCACATTGTAATTGACGTGCCCCGCCTTGCCGGCCAGCACTTCGGCGACCGCCATGCCCTCATCCTCGGCCTTATGCGCCAGCATCGGACCTTCGATCACATCGCCAATCGCATAGAGCCCCGGCACATTGGTCGCCCAATGGGCATCGGTTTTCACCTGCCCGCGCTCGGTCATCTCGACCCCCAGCGCCTGCAGGCCCAGCCCATCGGCAAACGGCACCCGCCCGGTGGCCAACAGCACGATATCGGCGTCCAGCACTTCTTGCTTGTCGTTCTTGCGCAGCTTGTATTCCACCTTGGCCTTGGTTTTGCTGGTGGTCACCGCCTGCACCGCAGCGCCCAGAACAAAATTCAGCCCCTGCTTTTTCAGCGCCCGGGCAAAAGCCTTGGACACTTCCAGATCCATGCCCGGCGTGATGTTGTCCAGATACTCGACCACCGTCACCTCAGAGCCCAGCCGCGCATAGACCGAGCCCATCTCAAGCCCGATCACCCCGGCCCCGATCACCACCATTTTCTTGGGCACTTTTTTCAAAGACAGCGCCCCGGTTGAGGTGACCACGATTTTCTCATCCACCTCGACACCGGGCAAAGAGGCCGGGGCCGAACCGGAGGCGATGACGATGTTTTTCGCCTCATGAACCGTTTCCCCGACCTGCACCTTGCCGGGTGCGGGGATGCTGGCCCAGCCTTTGATCCAGTCGACCTTGTTCTTTTTGAACAGGAACTCGATGCCCTTGGTGTTCTGGCCGATCACATCATCCTTATAGGACTGCATTTGTGGCCAATCCACGGACGGCGATTTGCCCTTGAGGCCCATCTTGGTAAAGTTATGCTCGGCCTCATGCAGCATATGTGAGGCGTGCAACAAAGCCTTGGACGGGATGCAACCCACATTCAGGCAGGTGCCGCCAAGGGCGTCGCGGCCCTCGACCACGGCGGTTTTCAGGCCAAGCTGGGCGCAACGGATGGCGCTGACATAGCCGCCGGGGCCGGCACCGATAATGATCACATCATAGTTAGACATTTTGGGGTTCCTTGAGTTGCAGGCGTGAAAGGGGGCGGGACATGGCCCGCCGCCCGCATTACAGATCCATCAACAAACGGCGTGGGTCTTCCAGCGCTTCTTTGACGCGCACCAGGAAGGTTACAGCACCTTTGCCGTCGACAATCCGGTGGTCATAAGACAGCGCCAGATACATCATCGGCCGGATTACCACCTGACCGTTGATCGCCACGGGGCGGTCCTGAATTTTGTGCATCCCCAGAATGCCCGATTGCGGCGGGTTCAGAATGGGCGATGACATCAGCGAGCCATACACCCCGCCATTGGACAGCGTAAAGGTGCCGCCCTGCATTTCGGCCATGCTCAGCTTGCCGGCCACGCCTTTTTGCCCCAGCTCGGCGATTTTCTGCTCGATCGCGGCAAAAGACATGCTGTCGGCGTCATTGACCACCGGCACCACCAGCCCGCTGGGCGTGCCAACCGCAACGCCCATATTGACGTAGTTTTTATAAACCACATCGGTGCCGTCGATTTCGGCGTTCACCTCGGGCACTTCTTTCAGGGCATGGCAGCATGCCTTGGTAAAGAACGACATAAAGCCCAGCCGGACGCCGTGTTTTTTGAAAAACAGATCCTTGTATTCCTTGCGCAGCTCCATCACCGCGGTCATATCGACCTCGTTATAGGTGGTCAGCATGGCGGCGGTGTTCTGGCTGTCTTTCAGACGCCGGGCGATGGTCTGGCGCAGGCGGGTCATCTTGACGCGTTCCTCACGGACGCTGTTATTGGCCACGGGTGCTGCCGGAGCCACCACAGGCGCCGGGCTGGCAGCTGGGGCGGCGGCGTTCTGCACATCCTCTTTCATGATGCGCCCATCGCGGCCCGTGCCGGTGATTTGATCAGCCGACAGACCTTTTTCGGCCATCAGCTTATTGGCCGAAGGGGCGTTTTCGACATCTTTCACCGCGCCCTTGGCAGCATCGCTGGCCGCAGCCGGTGCCTCGACCGCTGCCGGTTTGGCGCTGGCCTCGGCCCCTTCATTGATGGTGGCCAGCAGAGCATCCACCCCAACGGTGTCGCCCTCGGCCGCGACGATTTCGCCCATCACCCCGGCCACGGGGGAAGGCACCTCGACCGTGACCTTGTCGGTCTCCAGCTCGCACAGCATTTCATCCACCGCGATGGCATCGCCGGGGGCTTTGAACCAGGTGGCAACGGTGGCTTCGGTAACGGATTCGCCCAATGTGGGTACGCGGAGTTCAGTTGACATTTTGCCTATCCTTTGATGGTCAGCGCATCATTGATGAGCGCTTCTTGTTGTGCTTTGTGGGTTTTGCCCAGACCCGTGGCAGGCGAAGCCGATGGCGGCCGGCCGGCATAGTCTGGACGTTTGCTTTTGGTCTTGATGCCGCTGAGAAGCTGCTCGATAAACGGTTCGACAAAGCTCCAGCCGCCCTGATTTTTCGGCTCTTCCTGACACCAGACCACATCGGCGTTTTTAAAGCGGGCCAGCTCTTTTGTCAGCATGGTCGCCGGGAATGGGTAGAGCTGCTCAAGCCGCATCAGATAGACATCATCAATGCCGCGCTGATCGCGCTCCTGCAACAGGTCGAAATAGACCTTGCCCGAACACAGCACCACGCGTTTGATCTTGCTATCGGGCTGCAATTTGGTGTCGGAATTACCCTTTTCGGCGTCATCCCACAGCACCCGGTGGAAGGATGATCCGGTCAGGAACTCTTCTTTGGTCGAAACTGCCTTTTTATGGCGCAGCAGAGATTTCGGCGTCATCAGGATCAGTGGCTTGCGGAAATCGCGATGCAGCTGGCGGCGCAGCAGGTGGAAATAATTGGCCGGGGTGGTGCAGTTGGCAACCGTCCAGTTTTCCTCGGCCGACAGTTGCAGGAAACGCTCCAGCCGGGCCGAAGAATGCTCGGGCCCCTGCCCCTCAAAACCATGCGGCAACAACACCACAAGGCCGGACATGCGCAGCCATTTACGCTCGGCCGACGAGATGAACTGATCGAACATGATCTGCGCCCCGTTGGCAAAATCGCCGAACTGGGCTTCCCACAGGGTCAGGGCGTTGGGTTCGGCCAGCGAGTAGCCATATTCAAAGCCCAGCACCGCATATTCCGATAGCAGCGAGTCAATCACCTCGTAATTTGCCTGACCATCGCGGATGTTGTTCAGCGGGTAATAACGCTCTTCGGTGTCCTGATTGATCAGAGCCGAGTGACGTTGGCTAAAGGTGCCGCGGGTCGAATCCTGCCCGGCCAAACGCACCGGATAGCCTTCGGTCAGCAACGAGCCAAAGGCCAGCGCTTCGCCGGTGGCCCAGTCGATGTTCTTGCCGGAATCAACAATTTCCTTTTTCGCATTCAACATCCGGGCCACGGTTTTATGCACCGGGTAGCCTTCGGGGTAACGCGTCAGCGCTGCGCCGACCTCGTCATAGGTTTCGGGCGAGATCGCGGTTTCGGCACGTTGATACGCCTCTTCCTTTTTCGTCAGATGCTTCCAACGCCCATCCAGCCAGTCGGCTTTGTTGGGTTTGTATTCTTTGCCGATCTCAAATTCGGAATTTAGATGCGCCTGAAACGCGGCCTTGGCGTCTTCGATTTCGCCTTCCGAGATCAGACCATCCTGAACCAGACGTTCGGTATAAAGTTGCAGGGTGGTTTTGTGTTTTTTGATATTTTTATACATCAGCGGGTTGGTGAACATCGGTTCATCACCCTCGTTATGGCCAAAGCGGCGATAACAGAAAATATCAATCACCACGTCCTTGTTGAACTTCTGCCGGAATTCGGTGGCCACCTTGGCGGCATGGACCACCGCTTCGGGATCGTCGCCATTGACGTGGAAAATCGGAGCCTCGACCATCAGCGCGATATCTGTCGGATAAGGCGATGAGCGCGAGAAATGCGGTGCGGCGGTAAAGCCGATCTGGTTGTTGACCACGATGTGAATGGTGCCGCCGGTGCGGTGCCCGACCAGCCCCGACATGGCAAAACATTCCGAAATCACCCCCTGCCCGGCAAAGGCCGCATCCCCATGCAGCAAAAGCGGGATCACCGATTTGCGGCTTTTGTCGCGTCTTTGGTCCTGCTTGGCGCGGGATTTACCCAGCACCACCGGGTTCACGGCCTCAAGGTGGCTGGGGTTGGCGGTCAGCGACAAATGCACAGAATCCCCGCCCAGAGCGCGATCCGACGAAGCCCCAAGGTGATATTTCACATCGCCTGAGCCATCGACATCTTCGGGTTTGAAACTGCCGCCCTGAAATTCGTTGAACACGGCGCGATAAGGTTTGGCCAACACATTGACCAACACCGAAAGCCGGCCACGATGCGGCATCCCGATCACGATTTCTTTGGCCCCCAGATCCCCGCCGCGCTTGATGATCTGCTCCATCGCCGGGATCAGGCTTTCGCCGCCATCCAGACCAAAGCGCTTGGTGCCGACATATTTCACATGCAGGAATTTCTCGAACCCTTCGGCCTCGACCAGCTTGTTCAGGATCGCTTTGCGGCCCTTCTTGGTGAACTCGATTTCCTTGCCGAAACCTTCAATGCGCTCTTTCAGCCAGCCAGCCTCTTCCGGGTCGGAAATGTGCATATATTGCAGGGCAAATGTGTTGCAATAGGTGCGTTTGACGATCTCGATGATCTGGCGCATGGTGGCGATTTCCAGACCCAGCACATTGTCGATAAAAATCGGCCGGTCCATATCGGCTTCGGTGAAACCGTATGAGGCGGGCTCCAGCTCGGGGTGGGGCTCCTGATGTTCGATTTTCAGCGGGTCCAGATTGGCCGCCAGATGGCCACGAATACGATAGGCGCGGATCAGCATCAGCGCCCGGATGCTGTCCAGTACCGCGCGTTTCAGCTGCGCTTCGGTCAGCTGCGCCCCGACTTCTCCGGCCTTGGCGGCAATTTTATCCGCTGCTTTGGCGGATTCCTCGGCGGCGGGCCATTGGCCATCCAGCGCATGGGTCAGCTCGTCATCCGGCAGCGGCGGCCAATCCGCCCGCGCCCAGCTGGGGCCGCTGGCCTGCGCCTGAGCCTGCATGGTGCTGTCACCCATTTCGGCGAAAAACGCCTGCCAAGCGGCATCGACCGCCTCGGGATTGCCGGCATATTGGGCGTAAAGCTGCTCGAGATACCGAGCATTATGCCCCTGCATAAAGCTGGAGGCATGGAATTCGTCGTTTTGGGAATGATCCGTCATGGTGTCACCTCAACTGGGTTGGGACCGAATTTATTGGGCCGGTTCTGTCCCGGCAGCATTAACATAAACAGCATTGCGCCACAGATAAGCAGCGCAAGCCAGCCGGCGGCCATGCCGATCGGTAGCGTGAGTGTATCAGAAAACAGGCTGGTGCAAGCCAGCACCAGCCCAGTGGCAAAAGCCCATCCGCTCAGACCGATATCATGCGTGCGGCGCACAGCAGCAGCGACCAGCGGAGGGTATGTCAAAACCAACGCGACAGGGCCGAAGACATGAAGCTGGATCGCAAGAAAATCGCTCAGCCAGCTTTCCAGGCGCTGCACAGTCATTTGCAGGACGGTTACAAACAAAAAGAACTGCCAGAACTCGCTTTTGCTGGCGCGACCGAGATAGTCGCGCCATGCACCAAAGCATTTTGTTATGGCCTGTTGCGTTGTCATTTGCCGTTGATGGCTTCCAACACGGCTTCGCCAAGGGTGGCGGGGCTGTCGGCAACGATGATGCCAGCTGATCTCATGGCTTCGATCTTGTCTTCAGCACCGCCTTTGCCACCAGCGACAATCGCGCCCGCGTGGCCCATGCGGTCCCCGATCATGATGATCGACTGGGTTTCATCATCATCCAGGAACATATCCAGCACGTCGATATGTTCGGTGCCCTTGATCGGGTCGCCGCCGATGCCCACCGCAGTGGACTGGCCCAGACCGATGTCAGAGGTCTGCTTTACCGCCTCATAGGTCAGCGTGCCGGAACGCGACACAACGCCGACCGAGCCACGCTTGTGGATATGGCCGGGCATGATGCCGATCTTGCAGGCATCCGGCGTGATGACACCGGGGCAGTTTGGCCCGATCAGGCGGGATTTCGACCCTTGCAGCGCACGGTTGACCTTCATCATGTCCAGCACCGGGATGCCCTCGGTGATGCAAACGATCAGTTCCATTTCGGCGTCAATCGCCTCAAGGATCGAATCCGCAGCAAAGGGCGGCGGCACATAGATCACCGAAGCGTTGGCTTCGGTTTTGGCCTTGGCCTCATGCACCGAGTTGAAAACCGGCAGGTCCAGATGGCTCTGCCCGCCTTTGCCCGGCGTCACACCGCCGACCATTTTGGTGCCATACGCAATGGCCTGTTCCGAGTGAAAGGTGCCCTGCGAGCCGGTAAAGCCCTGACAGACGACCTTGGTGTTTTCATTTACGAGAATGGCCATCGGCTTATCCTTTCACCGCTTTAACAATTTTTTCGGCACCGTCCGACAGATTGTCGGCGGCAATCACGTCCACATCGGAATTGTTGATGATGTCCTTGCCGGCTTCGACATTGGTGCCTTCCAGACGCACCACCAGCGGCACTTTCAGACCCACCTCTTTCACGGCAGCCACAACGCCCTCGGCGATCACATCGCAGCGCATGATGCCGCCAAAGATGTTCACCAGAATGCCCTTTACATTGGGGTCAGAGGTGATGATCTTGAAGGCTTCGGTCACTTTTTCCTTGGTCGCGCCACCGCCCACATCGAGGAAGTTGGCAGGCTCGGCCCCGTAAAGTTTGATGATGTCCATGGTGGCCATCGCCAGACCAGCGCCGTTGACCATGCAGCCGATTTCGCCATCCAGAGCGATATAGTTCAGGTCGTATTTCGAGGCTTCCAGCTCTTTGGGGTCTTCTTCGGTTTCATCGCGCAGGGCGGCAATATCGCCGTGGCGGTAAATCGCATTACCGTCAAAGCTGACCTTGGCGTCCAGCACCTTCAACGCGCCCTGATCGGTGATGATCAGCGGGTTGATTTCCAGCATTTCCATGTCTTTTTCGATGAAGGCTTTGTAAAGAATGCCCATCAGGCCCACGCATTGCTTGACCTGAGCGCCCTCCAGCCCCAGCGCAAAGGCGATGCGGCGGCCGTGAAAGCCCTGATAGCCGGTGGCCGGATCAACGCTGAATGACAGGATTTTTTCCGGGGTGGCAGCGGCGACTTCTTCGATGTCCATGCCGCCTTCGGTCGAGCAGACAAACGACACCGCACTGGTGGCACGATCAACCAGAAGCGCCAGATACAGCTCGCGTTCAATGCCCGAGCCATCCTCAATGTAAATCCGGTTCACCTGCTTGCCCGCAGGGCCGGTCTGATGCGTCACCAGCGTGCGGCCCAGCATCTTTTTGGCCTCAGCCGCAGCCTCGGACACCGATTTGGTCAGACGCACACCGCCGGCTTCTCCGGCATCGGCCTCTTTAAACTTGCCCTTGCCGCGACCGCCGGCGTGGATTTGCGCCTTGACCACCCAAAGCGGGCCGTCCAGTTCCCCTGCGGCGGTTTTGGCATCCTCTGCTTTGGTCACAGCGCGGCCCTCGGACACTGGCGCACCATAAGAGCGCAGCAGTGCTTTTGCTTGGTATTCATGAATATTCACTGAATTTATCCCATCCTTGGCTAACGTTCCGTCCACTAAGCATGAAGATGCCGCGCAACGAAACGATTTTTTGGTGAATAACGGAAAATCGAACTGATTTTGTCGGGTTTGTGATCACACCAAACATGGGCGTGATCACAAAATTTGCGGTCTTTTGATTCTGATCTGGCATCAGTTGAACAGGAAGGAAAACAGCATCGGATTGCCCGGTGCCACCTGCTCGAACTTGCGCAAATTGGCGCGGGTGATGACCTTGCCTTTTTCCAGATAGGGCAGCAGACCATAGCCCTGCACCCAAGCGACGATGTCAACGGCGGGCGGGTCCATGAACATCTTTTTGACATTCACGCCACCAACCCCCGACAGCCGCCAATAGTCGATCAACAGCTCGCCCTTGAGCAGCGCTTCGCCATCGGCCAGCACCGCCCGCCAGGCGTCGCCCACCTCCGGCCCCATATCATAGCCCAGCGCAGCGGTTTGTTTGGCGTTGGGAATCCATTCATTGCGGTTATCGGTTTCAACCTCGATCCCGGCCCAGAATGCCTTGTTCTCGGCAATCATTTTCAGCAAATGCGCATGGGCGGCGCGGGTGTGGATGGCATCGGGTTTTTTGTTCAACGCCCCGTAAACCATGGCGAATTGATCGACGGTATTGCCAAATTCCTGATCCCAATAGGACCGGGGCCGCGCGTTATCCAGCAGCTTTTGTATATCGGCACGTGCCTGCATCACCCGCGAAATCGCCTCGGTCGGATCAAAGGCCAGCACCATTTCAGACGCTGCAGACAGCATATGCGTATAGGCCGTCAGCCAAGCCCGGTCCGCCGTGTCAAAGCGCACCTGCATTGGTGGCATCTCGTCGATCTCAGGAACCTGAAGCGGCCGCATCAAAGACTTGACCCCGATTATGACAGCCCCCTCACCTACGTCGCGCTGATTGTTCACATTCACATCAAACCACAGCTGGTTCAGGTTGATGTTCAACTCAAGCTCGGCATCCGCCGGGATCTGCGCCATCGCATCGCGGCTGGCCTGCATATCGGTGCGCAACTCAGCAAAGATGTCGGTGATCAGGCTGGGTTTGAACGGCTTTGGGGACGGGTTTGGCCGGAGCGGCAGGCGTAACACCGGAAAATCGAAGCCTTGGATCACCGCGTTATAGTTCCAGCGGGCTTGCAGCGTTTTTTCGATCCCGCGCAGGAAATACAGCGCCCCCAGTGCGAATTGATCCGATGGGGTCTTGTCGGGCTGAGCACTCAGCGTTTTGATGTTGTCCGCCAGTGAGTTCTGCCCGTCCAGAGTGGTGGACTGCACCGGCAGCGACAGGGCAAAAACGGTGATCAGAAAAGACAATAGAATACGCACGAGAAGGCTCCCTCCGACGATTGATATACGCCCCCAGACTGAGGGATCAGCAGAGATTCTTCAAGTGCGATCAGTTGGGCAACTGCAAGAAGTGGTATTCTGCATGGGGCACTTGATCTTCCGGGTCCAGCTCTGCCCAGGTCTGATAACGGCTCTGCATCAGCTGTTGCTTATCCGCCAGCAAGGGCAGCATGTCAAAGCTCAACCCGGCCAGAACCGGCGCGTTCAGCTGGGTGGCGTCATATTGTTCCAGCAGCTCGGCGGCTTGGGCACGGTCAGAGGCCATGACCTCAAGATCGCCGGCCTTGTTGGCGTTCCAGGCGCGGCAAATATGCAGATAGGCCAAGCTCGCCGCCAGCCCGTAATGTTTGGGGTAACAGCCCAGCAGGTTCTGGATGGGCTCAATCGCTTTGGCGTCGATTTGGCGCATTCCATCGATCCCGGCCCCGCTGGCCAGCGCATCGGCCATGGCAAACAGCGCCTGACGCGCCAGACGGGTGCCATCGGCGGCACAGCTGCGGGATTGATCCCAGTTCTGGATCAGCTCGGCCAGGCTCAACCAATCGCGGGTGCGGGTCAGTTCGGAGACCTGCCGGCGCAGATCACGCAGCTGCACAAAGGCCGGTGTCGGTGCGGGGCGTGACGTTTGGCCGGGCTGACCAAAGGCGACTTTTGCATCGCGGCTGGTCTGCGCTTGAGGGCGGTCGGCCAATAGTAAACCTCGAAAAAATTTAAAAGGTTTCAGTACCAGACCCAGCACCGAATCGGCCTGATTTGCCGTTGAACCCTTGATTTGCAGCGTGCGTGCAGATGCGTTGCTCATGTTGTATCCCCTTGGTCTCTTAGGAGATATTTCAACGAGTGGGCATGAAATTGGCCTAAATGTGGCAATAATGTGGGCATCCGCTTTTCCCGGAACCCCATTCGTTTTCAACAGGTTTTGGAAACGGCTCAGCCCCGGGTCCGGCGCGGCAGGGTAAGAAGGTGAAATCCACCGTTTCAGAAAGGGCCATGAGTTGCAGCATATTGCCTTGTGCTTTAGTCGCAACGTGAATGGATATGGAACCGAGCTTATTTTTCAGATGGCACGCATTGTTCTCATCATCGGTATGTGTGCTGCGGCGGTTTTTACGTTTGACAGTATTGAATATGCAATGACATATCCGCAAAACACCCGGGTTCTCACCGAAATGCTGAATGGTGCGTTTCTGACGGAAGAGGCTGAAAGGCACTTTCTGACCCAAAACATATTTGAGAATGCCGAATTGGCGATGTTGATCACCTTATTGGTTTTAAGCACCTTTCTGATAAAAGGACACAATGCCACCAGGTCATTATATCTGTCTGTTGGGCCAAGCTTCGTTGGGGTTGTCATCGGAAATCAGATCGCAAGAACAACTCCGCTCAGGTTTGAGTTTCTGCAAACATTCCTGATTGCTGCAATCGCAGCCTTCGCAATCCGTGTTTGCCTGTTCTTTTTAAAGGAACGGTTGCAAGCTGGCAGGGTTTGATCCCGTCGAGGAACGGACTGAACAGAGCATTGTATGGCGACTTATCCGAGGGGTAGTCATCACACCAGACCAGAGCGATCGCTTTGAGCGAAAACAAAGGATAACAAGATTGAAACATTAAAGCGTTATGCGAACAACCTGAATCACTTAACGCTGCCTGAAATCATAGATTTCAACACGTTAGGTGATGCTCTTTGTGTCGGGTATTTCGTCAAACGCTATAAAGGCCGGGTTCGTCAAACACACAATCGCCAAAACAAAAGAGCCGGGCCCGGTGCGATTGCAGCCGGGCCCGGTTTGTTACGGGGGGGTAAGGGACAAAGCCCCCCGTATTCAGTGTTTATGTTCGCCCATCGGGCAGTCGCCTTCTTCTGCGATGCAGGCATCGGCGCGCAATTCCAGCCACATGGCGTTCAGAACGGCAAAGCCGGCAGCGAGGGGAAGGCCAAGGAGCCAGGAAAAATACCACATACGGAACCTCCTTTAGTAAACAGAGTGAGAATTGTCGGTGACATCGGTCTCAGTGACTTTGCCCCAGAGGACTTTGTAGACCCAGGCCGTGTAGCTGAGGATGATCGGCATGAAGATTGCGGACGCCACCAGCATCACGAACAGGGTCTGGTGCGAACTGGACGCATCCCAAACGGTGAGCGAGCTGCGCGGGTCTACGATTGAAGGCAGGATGAACGGGAACATGGTCAGTCCGACCGAAGAGATGATCCCCGCAATCCCCAGTTTCGACCACAGCAGGGTCGAAACTTCGCGACCGGCCCGCATCCCCAGCACCGTCATGGCGATGCCGATAAAGCCCGCCAGCGGCGCGACCACGATCCAGGGCCGTACGGCATAGGCGCTGATCCAGCTGCCGCCCCGGGTAACTTCGGAATAGAGCGGGTTGGACGGGCCATTGGCGGCGACCTCACCTAGGGTAAAGCCCTGAATGCCGAAGGCCAGCCACAGCCCGGCCAGAGCATAGGCGACGAAAGCCACCATGCCCGCCACCGTGCCGATCCGCCGGGCGCGTTCGGCGACCGGGCCTTCCGTCTTGAGGCTCAGCCACGCCGCGCCGTGCATCAGCAACATCGCCAGCGAAACCACCCCGGCCAGCAGCGCAAAGGGACGCAACAGCCCGATGAACTTGCTAAAGAAGTTGCCGTCATACATCGGCATCAAATCTTCGGTCAGGTGAAACGGCACACCCAGCAACACATTGCCCACCGCCACGCCGAACAGTAGCGCCGGCACGGCACCGCCGACGAACAGCGCCCAGTCCCAGCTGGAACGCCATGTCGCGGACTCACGCTTGGAGCGGTATTTGAACGCCACCGGACGCAGGATGAAGGCGGCCAGAACCACGAACATCGCCAGATAAAAGCCCGAAAAGCTGACAGCATAGAGCGGAGGCCAGGCGGCGAAGATCGCACCACCGCCCAGGATGAACCACACCTGGTTGCCTTCCCAGACCGGGCCGATCGTGTTGATGGCCACGCGCCGCTCCACATCGGTCTTGCCAACGAAGGGCAGCAGCGCGCCAACCCCCATGTCAAACCCATCGGTCAGGGCAAAGCCGATCAGCAGAACCCCAAGCAAGACCCACCAGATCACGCGCAGGATATCGAAATCAATCAATTCATACAGGACCATATCAGTTACTCCGCTGGGGTTGTGGGGATTGCGTTGCGCAGACGCGCTTCATGCGCTTTCTGCCAGGCTTCGGTTTCGGCAACATCCTGGAATGGACCCTTGCGGATGTATTTCACCATCAGCCCCATCTCGACGATGAACAGCACGGTGTAAAAGGCCACGAAACCGGCCAGGGTGATCAGCAGATCGGCCACGGTCAGATGCGATGCCGACATCACGGTTGGCAACACGCCATCCACTGTCCAGGGCTGACGCCCGAATTCGGCCACGAACCAGCCCAGCTCGACCGCGAGCCACGGTGTCGGGATAATCGCCACCGCCATATAGAGCGACCAGCGTGGGAACTGCATATTCCGGAAAGAGGCCCGCCAGAAGAAGAACGCCATCACCAGAATAAAGCCCATCCCCAGCCCCACCATCAGGCGGAATGCCCAGAATAGTGGCGCAACGCCGGGAACGGTGTCTTCGGCCGCCTTTTTGATCTGCTCTTCGGTGGCCATGCGCGGATCATCCACATAGCGTTTCAGCAGCAGCGCGTAACCCAGATTGTCTGAGTGGGCCTCAAAAGTATCCCGCACCTCTTGCGGTGTGTTGGCCCGCTGGCTGCGGATGGTCATCAGCGCATCATAGGCGATCAGCCCATCGCGCACTTTTTCTTCGGACACCTTGATCAGATCGTTGATCCCGGGGATTTCATGCGTCAAAGAGCGTGTCCCCAGAATCCCCATTACCCAAGGAATTTCAACCGCGTAATGGGTTTCGCGTGCTTCCCGATCGGGGAAACCGATGGCGGTAAAGGGGGCCGGAGCTTCGTGGGTCTCCCACATCGCTTCGATCGAAGCGAGCTTCATGCGCTGGGTGTGGCTGGCCGAATAGCCGGATTCATCGCCCAGCAACACCACCGAAAAGGCCGAGGCCAGACCAAAGGCCGACGCCACAGCGATCGAACGCCGGGCCAGATCCATGTGGCGGCCCTTGAGCAGGTAAAATGCCGAAACCCCCAGAACAAAGACGCTGGCGGTGACATAGCCCGCCGAAACCGTATGCACGAATTTGGCCTGAGCCACCTCGTTGAACATCACCTCAAAGAACGAGGTCATCTCCATGCGCATCGTATCGGGGTTGAACTGGGCACCGACCGGGTTTTGCATCCAGCCATTGGCAATCAGAATCCACAGCGCCGAAAAGTTCGACCCAATCGCCACCAGCCAGGTGACAACGGCGTGCTGGACTTTGCTGAGCTTATCCCAGCCAAAGAACATCAGCCCTACAAAAGTGGCTTCCATGAAAAAGGCCATAAGCCCCTCAATGGCCAGCGGTGCGCCGAAAATATCGCCGACATAATGGCTGTAATAGCTCCAGTTCATGCCGAACTGGAATTCCATCGTCAGCCCGGTGGCCACACCCAGCACAAAGTTGATGCCAAAAAGCATGGCCCAGAATTTTGTCATTTGCCGCCAGATGGGACGGTTGGTCATGACATAGACCGTCTCCATAATGGCAACGATGATCGACAGCCCCAAGGTCAGGGGCACGAAGAGGAAGTGGTACATGGCTGTCATCGCAAATTGCAGGCGCGACAGCTCAACCAAGCCTATCTCCATGAGAAGCCTCCATATTATATATGCATTTCAGTTGCAGATTTAGCGCTCGGCCAGATTATAATCCGAATTATGAATATATATTTGATCTGCATCAAAAAATGAGCAGAAAACATCTAATTTTTTCTATATGTTTGGGCGGCGCAGAGAAATAACACGATCCGCCGCCGATCGTTCCGCCGCACGGTGTGCTGCTGTCAGGATTGCAGCCCGTGGCAGGGCGGCGCGGATGCCTGCCATCACCCGATTCGCAGTGGCGGTATCCAGCCCCTCGGTCGGTTCGTCCAGCAGCAACACCTTGGGCCGGCACAATAGGGCGCGGGCCAAGACCAGCCGCCGCGCTTCGCCGCCGGACAAGCCGGAGCCGCGCTGCCCCAGCCGGGCCTCAAGCCCTCCTTTGGCGTGGATCGTGTCTTTCAGACAGACCACCTCCAGCGCTTGCCAGAGCGTGGCGTCATCGGCCTCGGGGCCGGCCAGCCGCAGGTTTTCCGCGATGGTTCCGGCCACCAGCGTGCCGCGCTGGGGCACTATGATCAGATGGCGGTGCAGTTCCCCAGAAGGCAGGTCACGCAGGTCGATCCCGTCCAGCAGAACCCGCCCGCGATCAGGTGCCACGGCCCCTGCGGCGATCAGCAGCAGAGTGCTTTTGCCCACCCCGCTGGGGCCGGTCAGGGCCAGCATTTCACCCGGGGCCACTTTGGCGCTGAATAGTTCAAACAGCGCTGTCCCGGAGCCCCCGGCGCATAAACTCACCTGCTCCAGCGACAGTATGGGCTCGGCACCGATCATCGGCGCGGCAGGCGTGGGTTCTTCTTCTTCTGCTGCGTGCAGCGAGGGCGCGATCCGCCGCGCCGCCTGCACCATCCGCCCGATTTCGGTCAGCGCCCGGCGAACCGGAGCCACCGCTTCGGCCAGGGCCAGCGCAACGAACACGGCAATCGCAGCACGAGCGGCGTCGAGCTGTCCGGCCTGCACCAGCGCTCCGCCGACCCCCAGCGTTGCTGCGGCAATCCCGGCACCGATCAGGTTCAGCCCAAACCCCGCCCGACGTTCGATCCGGTCAAGGCGCTGCCGGGCATCCTCGTGGCGGGTGATGGCGGTCTCACAGCTGGCCGTGGCGGCGGGGATTTGGCCATAGACCGTCAGATCTTCGCGGGCGGAAACCAGTTCGACCAGCCGGTTGCGGGTGGCCTGCAAGGCGGCTTCGGCCTGACGCGAGGCGGCGCGAGCGTGGCGCTCTCCCAACACAAAAAGAGCGGTGGGCAGAGCCAGATAGCCCAGCCCGACGATCAGCGCGATGGCCGGATGCACCAGCACCCACAGAAGCGCTGTGGCCAACAGGATGGCCAGCCCCCCGGCCAGCCCCGGCAGCACCACCCGCAACAGCGCCCCGTCCAGCGAATCGACATCGGCGGTGATCCGGTTCAGGGCCGTTGCCGCCCGCAGGCGCTCTAACTGGCGATAAGGGCGGGTCAACAGTCCCTGCAACAACCGCAGCCGCAGCACCGACAGCGTGCGCAATACGGCGTCATGGGTGGCCAGCCGCTCGCCATAGCGGGCCGCCGTGCGTCCCAGCGCCAGAAACCGCACCATGGCCGAGGGCAGAAAGACATTGAAAAGCGCCCCGACCCCGGCAATGCCGGCAGCGGCAGAGGCGGTGATGAACCAGCCGGACAGCCCCAGCAGCGCCGCGCCCATCACCAGCACGATGAATGACAACAATAATCCCAGCCCGATCGCCGCGCGTTCGGCCCGGATCTGCATTCGGATGATTCTCAGCAAAGCTTTCATGCGTTGTCCTCCCGGGTCAGGTCGATCACATGATCCATCCTGCTGATCAGCTCGGAATCATGCGTGGCGACGATCAGCATCGCGCCCTGAGCCGCCGCATCGAACAAGCCGCGGGTGATGGCCTCGGCAGTTTCGGCATCCAGATCAGCCGTTGGCTCATCCGCCAGCAAGCACTGCGGCGCGGCGTTGAGTGCCCGCGCCAGCGTCGCCCGCCGCGCCTCACCGCCGGACAGGCCCGCGCCGCGCTCTCCCAGCACCGTGTTCAGCCCCTGCGGTAAGGTCTCGACCACGCGCGATAATTGCGCATGGTCCAGCGTATCCGGGCGCAGCGCTGCCCCGAAGGTGATGTTATGTCGCAGCGAGCGGCCGAGGAAATGCGGCGCCTGCGGCATCCAGCCGAGCCGCGCACGCCAGTCCTGCGCCACCGCATCGGATAGCGGGGTGTCGCCGATCAGAATCTCGCCCTCATCAGGCCGTTCCAGCCCGGCCAACAGGCGCAGCAGCGTGGTCTTGCCCACCCCGCTCGGCCCAGAGATGGCGATGCGCGCCCCGGGGGCAATATCGAAATCGGGATAGCGCAACAGCCGCCCGTCCCGTTGCACCGCCACACCGCGCAGACGAATGGGGCCAGAGCCAGCCAGCAGCGCCGGTGCCGCGCCCTGCCCCATGATCTCGGGCCGGTCTTCATGATACCAGGCGGTCAACTCGTCCAGCACCGCCTCGGCCCCGGCCTTGTCATGCCACGAGGCCGCCAGGTCGCGCAAAGGCTGGAAATAGTCCGGGGCCAGCAGCAGCAGGAAGATCCCGGCAAAGGGCGTCAGCGGCGCACCCCAGGCACCCCAGTCCAGCACCCCCAGCAGCGAGAACCCGACCCAGACCGCGACCATCGCCACGCCCAGCGCGGCGAACAGCTCCAGCACGGTCGAGGACAGGAAAGCGATGCGCAACACCGCCATGGTGCGTTGGCGCAGAGACTCACTGGCCGTGTGAAACCCGTCAACCACTGCGGGCCCGGCCCCCATCAGCCGCAGCTCGGACAGGGCGGCGATGCGGTCCACCAGCAAGTCGCTGAGCGAACCGACCTCGGCCATCTGCCGGGCGCTGGCTTCTTTCGCGGCCCAGCCGACCAGCGCCATAAAGACCGGAATCAGCGGCCCGGCCACCAGCAGCACCAGCGCCACCGCCCAGCTATACCACAACGACAGAGCCAGAATCACCAACGGCATCACCAAAGTGCGCAGCCGCGCCGGGCGATAATGCAGCATGTAGGGGCGCAGCGCCTCAAGCTTTTCCGCCGCCATTGCCGCCAATGCACCCGCATCCCCCGCCGATGAGGGCCGGGCAGCGCGGGCCTCGGCCTGCACGATCCGGCTGCGCCAGCGCGTCAGTTCGGCCTCGGCCTGATCGGACAGACGCCGCTGGGCAAGCACCTCAACCCAGCCGCGCAGCACCGCAAGGCAAAAATAGCCCATCATGGCCAGCAACGGCGACACCGCCCCCCCGGAGGACAACAGCCCAGCCAGAGTGGCCGCGATCAACGCCGCCTGCACCGGCCAGATCAGCGATGCGACCAGAGATAGCCCCGCCCCCAAACGATCTGACCGCACCCGTATAGAAGGGGTATCCGATGGCATGTTGCGTTTCATTTTGCGATTTCCAATTTCCCGATAGGATCAAGCGCGACACAAAAACCGCGGATTTGATCTCTGTCAAACAAATTCCGGATTTTAAATGCAACATATGCGGGCCACAAGGAAAGAATGTGACATGCGTGTGACAACCAGAACCAACCTTGCTGTTCGTATTTTGATGTATTGTGCCTGCAATCCGGGCCGGTTGGTCACAACTGCGGAAATCTCCCGAAGCTGCAATTGTTCGGCACATCATGCGGCGCATGTGGTGCAGCAGTTACATGCGACTGGCAACATCGTTACCCTGCGTGGGCGCGGCGGTGGGATACGGCTTGCCAAGCCGATGGATCGGATCTCGATCGGATCTGTCATGCGGCAGTTCGAGGCCAATATTCCGATTGCCGAGTGTTTCGATCCCGACACGAACACCTGCCCGCTTGCGCCCATATGTCGCTTGCACAGCTATTTGGCGCGGGCGCAAGAGGCGTTTTTTCACGAGCTGGACATGGTGACATTGCAGGATCTGGTGCAGGGCAATTGTGGTTTGTCCGAGTTGCTCGGGATGCGGCCCGCACTGCCACGCGCCTGTGCGTCAGCTGCGGCCAGTTGATATCGAGGCGATGGTTGGGCCAATCCGCGTTTGCCGGCAGGTGATTTGCCCAGCGGTTCCGTCAAACGCGCTGGAGTCGGAGCGTTTAAGGTTGTTCAATGCCGTTTCCAGCGCTGGCTCTGGCATCGGGGCCAGTTTTTTCGGCGGCTGCATTCCTCAACCTGCCTGCGCATAGCTGCTAATCCGTCGGGCTGAAATACGCCACCAAACCCAGCTGCCGGGCGGCCTCAAGCGACAAAATGGCGCTGTCCAGCCCGTGTTCTTTCTGATAGCGGCGCACCGCCTTTTTGGTCTTGCGATCCATTTTGCCGCTCGGTGCCCCCTGAAACAGCCCGCGCGATTTCAGCGCCCGTTGCAGGCTGGCGAAAAAATCGGGGGTGAGGGCTTCGGCACAAGGCACCTGAAACCAGAACTCGCGCCGCGGTTTGATGATCTTTTGCCGGGTGACGGTTTTGTAAACCGCTTCATGTTTTACGGTGCGATAGGTCGGGGCTCCGTCCGGGGCGGCCACTGCCACATTCCTTGCCGGCCGGACCAAAACTCTTTCCCGCACCGTTTCCACCACGGCCGGGGTGCTGTCTTGCCCCCAGCACTGGCCCGGCCGTTTTTTGGCTGGCTCGGTTTTTTGCGACGAGATCATCTCGATGGTGCCGATGGGCGCAACCACCACCGGCGGCACTTTCTGACACGCCACCAATGACAGTGCGCTGAGGCCAAATATCAGTGGCAATCGGATGGCAGGGGTCATGTTTGGCTCGGCTGTTGAGGATGGTTTCATCTGGCTTGATGCCCGTTTGCAGCCAGAGGATCAAGCCATCCGCGCCGCAGCACGTCGAAAAACTGCCCGCTGCGGCGGCAAAAATACAGTGATTTATCGGCCTCGCGCCGCTATTCGCCTATGGTAAAACCCACTCAAACACATTATCTGCCTGTGGTGCAAAGCGATTGTCCTGCAGGAATGGTGGAACGAAATGGCGAAAATTACCTATATCGAGCATAACGGCACCGAGCATATCATCGACGTGGCCAGCGGCATGACCGTGATGGAAGGCGCCCGCGACAACAATATCCCGGGCATTGACGGGGATTGCGGCGGAGCCTGCGCCTGTTCGACCTGCCACGCCTATCTGCACCCGGATTGGGTGGAAAAAGTGCCCGCCATGGACCCGATGGAAGAAGACATGCTGGATTTCGCCTATGCCCCCGATCCAGCGCGGTCGCGTCTGACCTGTCAGATCACGGTGTCTGACGATATGGATGGGTTGATCATCCAGCTGCCCGAAAAACAGATTTAGCGGCGGGTGGGCTTTGCCCCTACCCCCGGCTATCCTCTGGCTCGCTCAACCGGTCCAGACGCAGGCGGTGGCGCTCATCGCTGAGCCGCCAGACCGAACCAAGCGTGGCCAGCAATACCCCCAGCCCGGTGGCTCCCGCGATCAGGAACATGATCAGCAGCTGATATTTCACCGCCTCGGGCGGATCAATCCCGGACAATATCTGCCCCGTCATCATGCCAGGTAAAAACACGATTCCGGTGGCGGCCATGCCGTTGATCGTGGGAATGAACCCAGCCCTCAGCGCCCGGCGCATCACCGAATGCAGGGCCTGCCAGCGGGTCGCCCCCAGCAGCAACCGGGCCTCAATCGCCGCCTGATCACGCACCACGGCGGAATGCAGGCTGTCTTGGGCCAGGCTGATGCCGGTCATCGCATTGCCCAAAATCATGCCAAACAACGGCAAAGCATAGCGCGGCGCCCACCAAGGCTGGGTGCCGATCATCGACAGCAGCGCGATCAGGGTGACGCTGGCCCCGGCGAAGCTCATCGCCGCCGCGCCCAGCCCAAAACCCCAGCCCCCGCGCAGCCGCCGGTTCTGCCGCGCCCAAATCTCGCGGCCCGCAAACAGCCCCATGGCCACCGCCACCAGTAGAGTGACCCATGGCGAGGCCAGCGCAAACAGGCTCTTTAACAACAGCCCGACCAGCAGCAGCTGAGCGCTCATCCGCAGCGCCGCGATGATCAGCCTGCGTTCCAGCCCCAGATTGAGCGCCAGCGACAGCCCGCCATTGATCAGCAAAAAACACGACGCCAGCAGCAGATCGGCATAATCAAGACTGACATATTGGCTCATGGCGCGGCCTCGTGGATTTGGCCGTCTTGAAGGTGCAACAGCCGGTGGGCAATCCGGCGCGGCTGTTGCTGGTCATGGGTGATCAACAACACGCTCACCCCGTTGGCCAGCTGCTGTTTGAGCAGTGCTTCGACCTTCAGCGTGGTGTCGGGGTCCAGCGCGGCGGTGGGTTCGTCCATCAGCAGCACTTCGGGGGCGTTTTCCAGACAGCGCAACAGCGCCAGCCGGTGCTTTTCGCCGGTCGACAGCCGGTTGACGCGCCAGTCCAGAATTTGCGGCGGCAAATCCAGCTGATCCAGCTGGCCGCGAATGGCCTCAGGATTCTGAAAATGCCCCCTCACCCGATCCAGCCACCAGCCGCTATTGGCCGGCAGCAACGCCACCCGCTTGCGCCATTCGGTCGCGCTCATCTGATCGCGTGCGCCCGAACCTATCGCGCCCGAGGCCCCGCCAAGCGCGGCGCATTCGCCGTCTTGCAACGTCAGGCTGAGCGGGCCGACCATCAGGCGGCGCAGATTCTGGATGTCGAGCATGGCATTTGCCTGTCAGGTATCGGCCAGAGCATAACAGCCTGATCCCCGGCGGCAAGGTTTTGTCAGCGATAGCCCCTGCCCCATAGCCGCCCCTGCCCCAAGACCGCCTCAGTTACAATCCAGCAGGGCGGTCATCCGCGCCGGATCACCGGTCAGCGAATTGGGCCGGACCCTGCAGCCGCTGGCCTGCTCAATGGCGGCCGCGGCTTTGGGGAAGGTTTCGCCGATTTTGGGGATGCGCTCGAAATTCGTGCGGATGGCTTCGGCCTGGTCGCCCTTGATGCGCACATGAAAAACGCTACCCTGCACGGTGATCGTTTTCTTGGCCACCCCGGCAAAGGCCGGGTGCGGGCTGTCGCAGCTGGCGAGCACAGCCACGCACAGGCTGCTGATGGCGATTGCTTTATACATGGTCCTCCGATCTGCCCGGCCCGCCCGTTTTCCGGGAACAAAAACCATTGGCTTTTCTAAATCTGATTGCATATGCAATAGCCTATAACACCACATAATTGAAGGCAGATCATGGGCACCCCCCGCAAACCCTCTGGAGCCAGGCGCAGGCCGGCCGGCTCCTTATGGCCCCGCCCGGCGCAGATTTTTTCCAGCCTGGCGCTGGGGGTGATGTTCTGGCTAGCTTTTGAAAGCCTCTGGTTTGGCGGCGCAATCAGCATCATCTGTCTGATCTGGTTTACAGCGCTCAATCTGCGCCGGGTGGCGGCACAGCTCGCCCCAATCCGCCCACGCCGCCCCGCACGCAAAGGTCGATTTCTTGCGGGCGGGCGATCAGTTTGGCGCGATCCGGATGCTGCGGAAAGCGCAAAAGACTGTTTTACTGGATGGCAACAACATCCTGCATCTGGGGATGGACAATCAGGTAGGCACAACCGCGCTGGAGCTGGTGATTTTGCTGATGCGCCAGCAGCCGCAGCAGATTGTGTGTTTCTTTGACGCCAATATCTATTACCGGCTGCACGAGAATGGCGATATTGCCCCAAAGGCGCGGTTTTCGGTGAGCCTGTTGGAGGAAATCTTTGATCTGAGGTGCCACGAAATCTATGTGGTGCCCAGCAGCACGGATGCGGATAAATATATCATCGAAACCCTGCAACGGCTGCGCAACGCCAGAATCGTGACCAATGACCGTTATCGCGATTATCATGCGCTGTATCCGCGGCTGAAGGATCAGCGGCAATGGCGCAAAGGGGTTTCGATCAGGGGGAATCGGATGTTTGTGCATGGGCACAAAGCGCCGCTGGTGCTGACCCGAACCGGGGCGCGGGCGGTGTCCTGATATGGCCACGCGACACCATTTTGATTGTGGCATTTCTCGATATATACCCGGCATATGCCGCGGGGCGGGGCAGCTCAGAGGGGCGCAACCTTACTTGTGGCAGAGGTCGTAAGCAAAAGCGCTTTGGTCAGGCCAAAGCCCCCTACTGCAACGCCCGGTAGCCGAACATCATATAGTCGCGCTGATAAACCTCGCGGGTGGCGGTCTCGATTCCGGCATCGTAAATGTCGCTCAGCGGCACCGGATGATCGGTTTCCTCATCCGGCAGCGTTGGCATCGACACGCCGATTTGCTGCACCAGCTGCTCCAGCCCCTGCGGCAACTGTTCATGGCGCAGCACCATATCCGGTGACATGAAATTGCTGAACCCCTGCAACACCTGCGCCTGACTGCACCAGGCCGGATCAATCCGAATGCTGGTCTGCCCGGTCAGATTGTCCTTTAAAAAGCGCAGAAACGCCAGAAACGCCGCCCGATGCGCCCGCCGGTCATAGCTGTCATCCACCGCCCCCTCCGGGATCGGCAAATCGTAATTCTGCCGCAGACGATCGCGAATTTCTGCATAGCTGCCGGGACCGGTGGACAGGATATAATCACAAAACGCCGCATGGGCCCGCAACACCGGATGGCGCACCACGGTAAAGCTGCGGTGCCCCGGGTGGCTGCGTTTCCATTTGCGCAGGGTTTTCTGGGTGAAATCGGCCAGCAATTCGCTCTGCTCGCCAAACGAAGTCAACCATTTCCGAATATGCTGATCCGCCGCGCCCTTGATCGGCATATACATCAGCGGCGCATCCGGCGCCGCCAGATAGCTGGGCACAACCGGGCCGCGGCGGGGTTCGAAATTGGGGGTGTGGTTCAGGTTGAAATGATCAATATCAGTCAGCGCGGCAACCATTTCATCATAATTCTGCACCTTATCACGCAACGGTGCCGGGTTCTGGCGTTTCAACGATTTCGAGACCTGCTTGATCCGCCCCTCAACCCCCAGAAACGCCGCCAGACCGTTGAGAACCTCAATATCCGGGATGTCTTCGTAAGCGATGTAAAACGCGCTCTGGCCGCTGATCTGCAATCCCTTGAGCAAGCGCAGCTGAAACGCTTTCAGCGCGTCCAGATGGGCGGTGAACTCGGCTTTATCAAACACGATCTGCGCCGTGCGCTGGTTCTTGAAATTGGTCAGCTTCCACTGATCCGTGGCCTGAGCAATCTTCCACGACACATAGCTTTCCAGCGGGTTGCGGGTGAGGATCACCTTGGCACAGCGCGCATCCGGCAGGAATTGTTTGATCATCCGCTGATCGTGATTGTGGAAAAACCGGAACCCGGGCAGGCCCTCGGTTTTGTCCTTCATCACCTCAAGCAAACGCACCGGATCAGCATCGCGCATTGCCTTGGTCACGCCCAGCAGATCAGCCTTGCTGGGGTAGCCGATAAAGGCCGGGTTATACGCCTCGCCATAGCATGTCAGCCCATCAATGCTGTTGATATTGCTTTCCAGAAAATTGGACCCGGTGCGCATTTCGGCCAGCACAACGAAATAATCAAAGGATTTGGTCATCAGCGTCTACTCTTTACCAGATAAGGTTTACGAGGTTTGGAAGCGGCCGGGGCAAGGTCGCTGCCGGTTGGGAAATCGCCCATCAGATGCGGGTGCATCCCCTGATTTTTCAGGTTTTGCAGAAATTCACCAAACCCGTTCAAATTCACCATCCTGGGCGCTTCGGACAGAACATGGGATTTGCGCGGGCCGATTTCATCCAGAATGGATTGCAGGGGCTCCATCGGTGCCTCGATAAACTCGGCCATGGTCATGACGTTGATCCGCGCCTTGGCATAGACGGTCTGCAACACCTCCATATGCTTGCTTTCGATCTTTTGCAGCCGCGCAGCCTGTTTGCGGATTTCGGCAAAGCTGAGGCCGGAATGAAACAGCGGCACCACCCAAGCCCCGGTGATCACCCAGATCGTGGCGTTGGGGTCTTTGGCGATAAACCAGTTCAGCCCCTGCACGTCATTGGGGCCGAACTGGAAACACTGCCGCTGGCCACGGGTGTTCCAGATCAGATTGGTGATAAAGCCCTTCAGGTCATAATCCCGGACCTGAGGCGAATCCGTCAGGCAACCATTATAAATCTTTTGCCCATGGGCAAATTCGACCTTATCGGGGGCAAACAGATGCCCATGCACCGTGGCGCCGGTGGTGCGGGCCAGCCAAGGCTCGAAATCTTCGAACAGCTCGGTATAGCCCTGAAACATCGAAAAACCCGACGGGGTCGTGCCGCGTTCCCAATCCTCGCGCGGAAAGCTGCTCTGCATGTAAAGCCCGGCGCGGCCCCGGGTGCGCCGCTGCACAGCCTTGGCAAAGATGCGGTCGATCTTGCCCGGGTTGGGCTCGGCCCGTTTCATTGCCTGACCGTTATCGCCCAGAAACGCATCATAAAGCCGGTTGGCATGGGGCCAGATTTTGCGCGCCACAAAGCAATCCGAGCGGCGCAGCAGCTGTAGATGGTCGTCGTAAAAAGTGTGCGGCTTGCCCTGAAAATCGAATTTCGACAGCGTCAGCGAGCGGCTTTCGATATTGGTGGAATAAAGCCGCACCAGACTTTGATAATAGGATTCATCGGGGATCCATACTCGTTTGAAATAGCGATCAAATATCGCGCGATCTTCATCCTCTAAAATCGCGGTCAGGGTGCGCCGGGTCAGGCACCACCATTGCGAGCCCAGATGTGGCACCAGCCCGGCCGGGATTCTGCGCTTATAGCCCAGTCGGCGTTGCAGGCGCACATAGCCGTCAAATAACCGGCGCTGGCGTTTCCACGAAAACGGAAAGCGCAGGGTAAAGCGTTCGGCATCCAGCCCCCCCACGGCCCAGCGCACGTCATCCGTTGTAGCGGATTCGATGAAATCGGTATGCGGGCGTTCGTCGAGATAGTCGACCAGCTCCTGCACCGGGCGCAAAGGCAGGCACGAACCTGAGGCCAGATAGACATGGCGCACCGCGCCAAAGCGCTCCAGCATCAGCTGCGCCGCGGTTTGCGAGGCCTGCACCAGCGACCAACTGCCCCATTCGCAGCGATGGCGATCACAAAACAGCAGGTTGGGCAGATCGGAAAGCTGGCTGGAAAAGGCCTCATACGCGTCCTCCGAGACCTGCTGATCGACATGGATCACCACCGGGCAGCCATTGACGGCCCAATGCCGCGCCACCTGCGCCGCCCGATCCAGCGCATTATGCACCAGCATGACAATGCCGACCGAGCCGCTCATGCCCAGTTCCCCTTGGACATCAGGCCCAAAATTTCCAGTTGCCGCCAGTTGATGTATTTCTCGCTCCATTTGCACCACAGATCGGGGTTGTCCTGCATGACGTTGTGATAGGCTTTGTATTCATGGCTGTTGGCGTAATGCTGGCCGCGCTCCAGCTCTTCTTTGGCCTTGGCGCCAAAGGTATCCAGAAATTTGGCGTGCAGCAGGCAGCCGGAAATCTGCTCGCCGCCCCATTCCTGATAGACCTGATTCAGGCCGCGGGGCAGCAGGGTGTGGGTCGAGCTGACAAAGGTATATTTGCGATCCCATTTCACCAGCGGAATTTTGTTCATCGCCGGGGCGTTTTCCGGGTCTTGGCGAAAGAAATTGCGCAGCCTTGGGCCACCCTGAATCCACAGATTGTGATAATAGTCGTTTTTCCTGATGGTGTAATTGCCGCTGTCAAACCAACAGGCGATCTCAAACGGATCCTGCCCCGAACGATACGGCACCGCATCCATCTGCCCTTTGGGATACATATCCAGCAGCATCGCCCCGAACGAAGGGATCGAGGACGCATCCAGCCAATCCGTCAACGCCCCCAGCGGGCGGGTGTCGCTGAACGGGTAGACCAGAAATTCATCCACATCCACGATCAGAGTCCAGTGTTTGTGGCCGTATTTCGATTGCAGATAGTTCAGCCAATCAACCCCGAAACGCGATTTTTTATAGCTGTTGGGCGTGGTCCACAGCGACACATCCGTTTGTTCAGCCAGAAAATCGCGCGAGCCGTCATCGCTGTCATTATCGACAAAGATAAAATGGTTAATGCCAAGATCCCGGTAATAGCGCAGGAAATAGGGCAGACGGATGCGTTCATTGCGCATTGTGGAAAACAGGAGGATATCGCTGGGTTTGATCTGATCCACCCGCAAAGCAACCGGACGCAGCTCACGCGATTTCAAAAGCGCCCGCGCCCGCCAGCGCTGGCGTCTCACCCGTAGCCCATATGCCGTTAACAAACCCAACTTAAACCTGTTCGTGGTGCGATAAAGCCTGCATTGCCTGATCCTGTGCTATCAGCTCATCCTTAACCATAGGTTGACAAACCCGATACAGCCCAGAAACGATACGGCCCTCTTGCGATTTCAACTCGAAATGACGGCGATTATTCTTGTTATTGCCGGCAAGGATACTGCCTGAGCCGGCATTCGTAAATGGGAAATCAATTTCCGTGGGCAATTCAGGTGAAAATCAGCCCCGGCGGTTTGGGCGATGCCCCATCCCAGAGCCCCCGGGACATCAGCCCTAATGCCTCAAGCTGACGCCAGTCTTTATATTCAACCGAGTTTTCGCACCACAAATCCGGGCTTTGGGTCAGCCGCTCGTAATAGCTGTCATAGAGGCTGCTATTGGCGAAATGCTCCCGGCGCTGTTTTTCCTCGGCGGATTTTTCACTGATCATTGGCAGGAATTTGCTGTGCAGCAACGCGCCGGTGGTCGCTTGGGGTCCGAACACATGGTTCAGGCGGCGCGGCAGCAGCGAATGGGTCGACATCACATAAGCAAAGCGGCGGTTCCATTTGACCAGAGGGGTTTTGTTCAGGGTCGGGGCGCGTTCGGGCCGGTCAGAGAAAAACACCCGGTCCCGCACCCCGCCCTGCACCCACAGATTTTGCAAATGCGGCTGCATCTGGCTGCGGAAATTGCTGGCATCAAACCAGCGCAAAATCTCAAACGGGTTCTGGCCGGCGTGGTAACTCTGTTCGTTCAGCGCCCCCTTGGGATACATATCCAGCATGATGGTGCCAAATGAGGGGATCGCACGCTGATCCAGCCAGCCGGTGAGCTGGCGCAGATCGCGGCTGTCGCAATGCGGGTAAACCAGAATTTCGTCGGCATCCACCGTCAGGCACCAATGCTTGTGCCCATATCGGATTTGCAGCCAGGTCAGCCAATCGACCCCGAAACGGGATTTCTTGTAGCTTTTCGGGGTGGTCCAGAGCGAAACATCCGGCTGCTCGGCCAGATATTCAGCCGAGCCATCGGTGCTGGCATTATCCACCATCAAAAAATGGTCGACCCCCAGCTGGCGGTAATAGTTCAGGAAATACTCCAGCCTGACCCGTTCATTGCGCAGGGTGGTAAAAGCCAGAATAGCCCCCGGTGCGATCTGTTTGCTACGATTGCACCGGGGGCGCAGCTGGTGGCGCTTTCTCAGACCCCGATAGAGGAAATAGCGCCGCCGCAGGCGCATTCTATAGGCTGTCCAGATATCCCACATGCCCCTGACCATCTATTGCACAGGACAGCCCCGTGACGCCACTCATCATGGCAAACACCACGCCTTTGACATGCCCGGCCATTCTGGCAAGGCCCACCCCGCAGCCGTCAAAACCAGAGCGGGAGGTGTCAAGCCGGGTCATAGCCTCATCCCCGGCGGATTATTGCGCGGCCTGTTTCATCGACATGATGTCGCTCAGATAATCCGCGAATTCATCATGCAGCTCAGGACGGGCCAGACCGAACGCCACCGTGGCTTGCAGAAAACCAGCCTTGGAACCACAATCAAAACGCTGCCCGCGGAACCGATAGCCGTAAACATCGCGCCCCTGATCAATTTCTTTGGCAATCGCATCGGTCAACTGAATTTCACCGCCCGCGCCCTGCTTGATCTTGTTCAGATTGCGCAACACATTCGGGGTCAGAATATAACGCCCGATCACCGCCAGATTGGACGGTGCGGTGCCCGGAGCCGGCTTTTCCACCATCCCCTTGACCGGCACCATCGGATCGGTGTTTTTCTTGACGTCCAAAATCCCATAAGAACCCGCCTTTTCGCGCGGCACTTCCATGGCCGCCACCACACAGCCGCCGGTTTCCCTGTGTGCCTCAACCATCTGCTTGAGGCAGGGCTTTTCGGCGGCAATCACATCATCGGGCAGGATCACCGCAAAGGGTTCATTGGCAATCAAACGGCGGGCACACCATACCGCATGCCCCAGACCCAAAGCCTTGTGCTGGCGGATATAGGCAATCGCACCGCTTTCCATATTGGTGTCTTTGAGGATCTTCAGCAGATCGGTCTTGCCGGATCTGCGCAGGCTGGCCTCAAGCGTGGGCGCGATGTCAAAATAATCTTCCAACGCCCCCTTGCCCCGCGAGGTGACAAAGATGAATTCCTTGATCCCGGCGGCACGGGCCTCGTCAATGGCGTATTGAATCAACGGCCGATCGACCAATGTCATAATTTCTTTGGGTACCGATTTGGTCGCAGGCAAAAACCGCGTTCCCATCCCGGCGACCGGAAAAATTGCTTTTGTAACTTTCGCTCTCATTGTTGCACTCATTATGTTTGGCCCGTTTTTTTGAAATATCAGGCACGCAAGGGTATCGTAGCGCCTAAATCGTTAACATCACAGCGGTACTTGCAGAATTGACGAAATATCGGGCAGAATTGTGGTTTTTTTTCGCCGTTCCCGCAAAGGAGCTGCCACCGATCCGGAAGAAAATCAACCAAGGGTTGCTATGGCTTTTTCAAATCAACCCCTAACGCGAGCGCGATGAAGAACGGATTGGCGTAATCGGGCTTGCCATAGCGCAGCGGGCTGTGGTCATCAAAGCGCACCACATCGCCCCCGGCCCCGGCCAGAACTGCATGGCCCGCCGCCGTATCCCACTCCATCGTGCGCCCGATGCGCGGGTAAAGATCGGCCTCGCCCGTGGCAACCAGACAGAATTTCAAGGACGACCCAGCCGTTTTGGACGCCTTCACCGCATATTTGTTGATATAGTCATCGGTGGACTGATCCCGATGCGATTTAGACGCCACAATCACCAGCGCCGCATTATCCGGTTTTGACACCGAAATCGGCTGGGTCGGCCCCGGGGTCTCAAGCGTAAAATCGCCGCTTTCCTCAACCGATTGCCCACTGTCATCGGTATAAAACAGCCGCCCCCGCGCCGGAGCATACACCACCCCGGCCACCGGCACTCCGTTTTCCACATAGGCGATATTCACCGTGAAATCGCCGCGGCGGTTGATGAATTCCTTGGTGCCATCCAGCGGATCAACGATGATGAAATTATCCGCCGTGGCGCTGTGAGAATCCACCTGCTCTTCGGTCACCAGCAGAATATCGGGAAAAGCACGGCGCAACCCCGCCGAAATGATCGCATCCGCAGCCACATCGGCGATGGTCACCGGGCTGTCATCGGATTTGGTTTTGACCTGAAAATCATCCTGCCCATAGATTTCCATGATTTTCGCCCCGGCCTCCAGCGCCAAACGACGAAAAACACGGCTCATCCCGTCTTTACTCACAGCTCGCTCTCCTTGATTTGCCTGCTATCTGCGCAGTTATTGTATTATCTTTATCTGCCTTTTATGATGCTACGGTAAAGAAACAGCAAGAATTTCTTGTCATAACGGTCAAACAGCAGCCATCAGCAGGTCAGAACGCCCATGTTTGAGTATAAAACCAACCAGAGCACCCTCTCCTCGGGCCTGAGGCTGGCCGAACTGGTCTATCACGCCACGGTCCGCAGTGTGCGGCAAAGCCATGGCAATGCCTTTATGGCGCTGTTCATGAACATTTTGCAAACCGTGGTTTTCGTGATGGCGTTTTACGTCATGTTCTCGATTTTGGGGCTGAAATCGCTGGCGGTGCGCGGTGATTTCCTGATTTACATCATGTCCGGCATTTTCCTGTTTCTGACCCACATCAAGGCACTAGGCGCGGTTGTGGGATCAGAAGGGCCGGCCTCGCCGATGATGAAACACGCGCCGATGAACACGCTGGTTGCGATCAGCGCGGCGGCCCTTGGGTCGCTCTATATCCAGATATTATCGTTGTTTGTGGTGCTGTTCGTCTATCATGTGGCCTTTACCCCAGTTTACATCCTCGATCCGGTGCGGGCGATGGGCATGTTGCTGGTGGCATGGTTCACTGGGGTGGCGATCGGGATGGTGTTTCTGGCCGCCAAGCCCTGGTTTCCAGCCTTTGTCGGGGTGGCTTCGTCGGTTTACTCACGCGCCAACATGATTGCCTCGGGCAAAATGTTTCTGGCCAACAACTTACCGCCCGAACGGCGCAATCTGTTTGACTGGAACCCGCTGTTTCATAGCATTGATCAGGCCCGCGGCTTTACCTTTTTGAATTACAACCCGCATTACACCTCGATCAGCTATCCGCTGATTTTGGGAGTCGTCCTGATCATGATTGGCCTGATGGGCGAATTTTACACCCGAAAACACGCCTCAGCCAGTTGGTCGGCCAGACGATAGGCGCAGGCAAGAGCAGAATCAGTGCGCCGCACTGAACTGGGTATTTTCCCGCGGTAAAACAATCACAAACGCAGACCACCAGACGGGCTATTTTCTTTAAAAACAAAGTCTTGGGAAAATGGTGCTGCCGGGGAGATTCGAACTCCCGACCTCTCCCTTACCAAGGGAGTGCTCTACCCCTGAGCTACGGCAGCCTCCGGTGAGGGGCTCAATAGGGCTATTTTACATTTGACGCAAGCGCAATCTGGACCAAAACCCGACAGTTCTATAGACAGTGGCCTATGAAACAGAAAACAAGCGATAAAAACCCGGAAAAAACCAGTTCCGGCCCCTCTGGCAAAGCGCAAATACAATCAGACCGCGAGAAACGCCTGAAAGCCGCGCTCAAAGAGAACATGAAACGGCGCAAAGCCCAGCTTCGGGCCCGCAAAGCGCCGGTAAATCGCGACCAAGGAAAGGCCGAGTAGAGATGGATTCGATAGTTGTAACAGGTGGCGGCGCGCTCAAAGGCCAAATTCCAATTGCAGGGGCGAAAAACGCCTGCCTGGCGCTGATGCCCGCCACCTTGCTTTCCGAAGAACCGCTGACGCTGACCAACGCGCCGCGGCTTTCAGACATTGCCACCATGACCCAGCTGCTCGAATCACTGGGGGCCGAAGTGTCCACCCTGGATGACGGACATGTGATCATCCTGTCCAGCCACAAGGCCGACAATCCGCTGGCCCATTATGACATCGTGCGCAAAATGCGCGCCTCAAATCTGGTGCTGGGGCCGTTGCTGGCCCGCCATGGTCAAGCCACGGTGTCCCTGCCCGGGGGCTGTGCGATTGGCGCACGGCCAATGGATATCCACATCCACGCGCTCGAAGCCATGGGGGCCGAGATCGAGCTGAAAGAGGGCTATCTGCACGCCCGCGCCCCCAAGGGGCTGAAAGGGGCGGTGATTGACTTCCCGTTTGCCTCGGTCGGGGCGACGGAAAACATCATGATGGCCGCGACCCTGGCCAAAGGCAGCACGGTGATCAACAACGCGGCCCGTGAACCCGAAATCGTCGATCTGGCGGATTGTTTGCGCAAGATGGGGGCCCAGATCAGCGGCGACGGCAGCTCCAGCATCACCATTGATGGCGTTGAGCGTCTGCACGGAGCCACCCATCCGGTGATCACCGACCGGATCGAGCTGGGCACCTATATGCTGGCCCCCGCCATTGCCGGCGGCGAAGTCGAACTGCTGGGCGGGCGGCTGGATCTGATCGGCGCTTTTGTCGAGAAGCTGGATCAGGCCGGGATCGACGTTAGCCAGACCAAAAACGGCCTGCTGGTCAAACGCCATGGCGGACCGATCAAGGCGGTGGATGTGGTGACCGAACCGTTTCCCGGCTTTCCCACCGATTTGCAGGCGCAAATGATGGCGCTGCTTTGCACCGCCCAAGGGGTCAGCCATCTTGAGGAAAAGATTTTCGAAAACCGCTTCATGCACGCGCCCGAGCTGATCCGCATGGGGGCCGATATCGAGGTCCATGGCGGGCTGGCCACAGTGACCGGGGTGAAACAGCTGAAAGGCGCGCCGGTGATGGCCACGGATCTGCGGGCCTCGGTGTCGCTGATTCTGGCCGGTCTGGCGGCCAAAGGCGATACGGTGGTCAGCCGGGTTTACCATCTGGACCGCGGCTATGAACATGTTGTGGCCAAACTGCGCGGAGTCGGGGCCACGGTCGAGCGGATCCACGACCATGGTTGAAGACGCACGTTTTGAAGACGTCCGCGAATCCCCCCTGCGCCTGCTGGCCCGTGATGACGATGATCTGAAAGTGCTGGCGGCCTTGGTGCAGGATGCGGTGCTGCCGGCCAATGAGATCAGCTGGCAACCGGCGCAGCGCCGCTTTGCCCTGCTGCTCAACCGGTTTCGTTGGGAGGACAGCGCCAATGCCGAGAAACGCAAACGCCCCTATGAGCGGGTGCAGTCGGTGCTGCTGATCCATGATGTGATGTCGGTGCAATCCCAAGGCATCCAGCGCGGCGATGCCGATACCATCCTGTCGCTGCTGTCGCTCGATTTTGAACCCGGCGCGGATGGCACCGGGGGGCTGATCCTGACCTTTGCCGGGGATGGGGCGATCCGGCTGAATGTCGAATGCCTTGATCTGAGCCTTCAGGATGTCACCCGCCCCTATATCGCGCCCTCACATTCACGCCCACAACACCCGGAATAGACCTTTGCCGATTTTCCTGAACATAGAACAGGCCGATTTTCAGGCCCAATTCACCGCCTTTCTGGCCACCAAACGCGAAGATTCCCCGGATGTGGATGCGGTGGTTGCCGAGATCATCTCCGATGTGCGCGCCCGTGGCGATGCGGCGGTGCTGGAGCTAACCGAGAAATTCGACCGCGTGCGGCTGACCCCGCAGAGCATGGCCTTTACGCCCGCCGAAATCGAAGCCGAATGCGCCAAAGTCCCCGCCCCCGAACGCGCTGCGCTGGAACTGGCCGCCGAGCGCATCCACGCCTATCACAGCCGCCAGCTGCCCCAAGACGCCAGCTGGACGGATGATAGCGGCGCGACTTTGGGCTGGCGCTGGGGGCCGGTGTCGGCGGCGGGGCTTTATGTGCCGGGCGGGCTGGCGTCCTACCCCTCCAGCGTGTTGATGAACGCCATCCCTGCCAAAGTCGCCGGAGTCAAACGGCTGGCGATTGCCGTGCCTACCCCGGATGGGAAATGTAACCCGCTGGTGCTGCTGGCGGCGAAAATCGCTGGGGTGGATGAGATTTATAAAATCGGCGGCGCTCAGGCAATTGCCGCACTGGCCTATGGCACACAAACCATTGCTCCGGTGGATAAAATCACCGGCCCCGGCAATGCGTTTGTCGCCGCCGCCAAACGGCGGGTTTTTGGCAAGGTCGGGATTGATATGATCGCCGGACCCAGCGAAATTCTGGTGATTGCCGATAAAGACAATGACCCGGATTGGATCGCGGTTGATCTGCTCAGCCAGGCCGAACATGATGCCAGTGCGCAGGCGATTCTGATCACCGATGATGCCGCGTTTGGTCAGGCGGTGGCGGCGGCGGTTGACACCCGTCTGCAAAGCCTTGAACGGCGCGAGATTGCCCGCGCCAGCTGGCAGGAATTCGGGGCGGTGATCACCGTGCAGAACATGGATCAGGCCGCAGAACTTTCCGACCGGATCGCGCCCGAGCATCTGGAACTGTGCCTGCACGATGCCGAAGCCATGGCCGAGAAAATCAACCATGCCGGGGCGATTTTCATCGGTGCCTGGACGCCCGAAGCAATCGGTGATTATGTCGGCGGGCCAAACCATGTGCTGCCCACGGCGCGCTCGGCCCGATTTTCCTCTGGCCTTTCGGTGATGGATTTCCTCAAACGCACCACGCTGTCAAAAATGAGCCCGCAATCGCTGGCCGCCATCGGCCCGGCGGCCGAAACTCTGGCGATTTCCGAGAGCCTGCAAGCGCATGGGTTATCGGTGCGGGCGCGTCTGGACCGTCTGAATGAGGGTTGATTACCACATTTGGGGCCGGTTTGGCCCGGTAATGCGATATTTTGGGTGCAAAGCCCGGCACAGGGCGCTAATGAGAAGTTCAGTGACTCGCAAAGGGCAAGGGGAAGCTGCCCGGCAGAAGCGAACAGGAGGGGTAATGAAACAGTTTTTCTTTTGGGTGATGTTTGCCGTCATGGCGAACTTTGCCGCCAGCGTTGAGGCGCAACAAACCACGCAGAATTCATGGATTCAGATCGAAGCGCAGCCTTCTTTGCGTCAGGCCAAAAGCCGCTCGCAGGCTTATGCCGGCGTATTTCAGAACGTGAACGGCTTTGCCATTGGCTCGGGCTGGTATGCGATCGTGCTTGGCCCGTTCACCGAAGAGGGGGCGAGACTGCGCCGCCTCCAGCTGCGCCGCGAAAATCTGATCCCACGGGACAGCTTTGTGGTTGATGGCAAAACCTTTCGCCAGCAATTCTGGCCGGTCGGTGCCAATACCCGCCTGCAACCCCCGGTGGCCGTTACGCCCCCGGTTGCAGACAGCAACACAGCCGCCCCTCAGCCTGCGGCCCTGCCGGATGAAACCCCGAAACAGGCCCGCAGAAGCGAACAAAAGCTGAGCCGCGAGCAGCGCAAATTGCTGCAAACCGCCCTGCAATGGGAGGGGTTTTATAACGCCGCCATTGATGGTGCCTTTGGCCGCGGCACAAGACGTTCGATGGCCGCTTATCAACAGCATATGGGCTATGAGCCCACCGGCATTCTGACCAGCAAACAGCGCGATGAGTTGGTGAAATCCTATACGCGAGTGCTGTCCAGCATTGGCATGAAAACGGTTCTGGATGAGCAGGCCGGGATCGAGATTGACATGCCCACCGCGCTGGTTGGGTTTGGCCGATACGAGCCGCCTTTTGTGCATTACGATTCCAAAACCGATAGCGGTGTCAAAGTGCTGCTGATCTCGCAAGCCGGCGATCAGGATAGCCTGTTTGGGCTGTATGACATCATGCAGACTCTGGAAATCGTACCGATGCAGGGGGCGCGTGAGCGCAAGAAATCCAGCTTTGAGCTGAGCGGTCAGAATGACAAGATCCATTCCTACACCTATGCTGCGCTCAAAGGCGGGATGATCAAGGGCTTTACCCTGATCTGGCCGCAAAATGATGAAAAACGCCGCGCCCATGTGGTCAAGGCGATGAAGGCCAGCTTTAAAGCCATCGGCGAGACCGCGCTGGATGACAGTCTGGGGGCGCATCACCAAGAACAACGCATTGATTTGCTGGCCGGGCTGGAAATCCGCCAACCCAGCCTGTCGCGCTCGGGTTTTTATGTCGATGGCGCGGGCAAGGCGCTGACCACCTATGACGCAGTACAGAACTGTCAGCGCATCACGCTGGATGGGTTCGCGGCCAAGGTGTCTTTTGCCGATGAGGCTCTGGGCATCGCCCTGCTGAGCCCGGGCCAGAACCTGTTTCCCGATGCCCATGCTGATTTCCGCAGTCAGGTGCCACGGCTGAATTCCGAAGTGGCCGTGGCTGGGTATTCCTATGAGGGCGCATTGGGCGCGGCGACCATGACCTTTGGCCGGTTGTCTGACATTCGCGGGCTGAACGGAGAACCACAGCTGCGCCGCCTGATGCTGAACACGCAAGATGGCGATGTGGGCGGGCCGGTGTTTGATATGGGCGGCCGGGTGCTGGGCATGTTGCTGCCCAAAGTGCAGGGGAATGGCAAAGCCCTGCCCGGCAATGTCAATTTCGCGCTCAGCGCCGAAGCACTGGGGGAAATTCTGGCCGAGAACGGCATCAGCATTTCCGTGCATCAATCGGTTGGCGCCATGGCCCCCGAAGATCTGACCGATCTGGGCCGTGATCTGACCGTGCTGGTGCAATGCTGGAACTGAGCGGCCACTACATCCCAAACGCATGATTTCAGGGCCCCGCGCGGGCCCTGAAGCGTTATTGAACCCCGCCATCAGAGCTGCTAGCCTGCCTCCAGAATTGCCAGCCGATCTGCGCCAGCCCTTTCACATCAACGGATAAGAGGTGCGGGATGCAGGATGAAAAACTGCTTAAGGACAGATCAATCGCCATAGCATTGGGGTTTATCGTCCTCATATTAATCGGTATCAGTCTGGGCTGGCAGAAATTTCGCTGGGAACATATGGTCTGGCTGGCGGGTTTTTTGCTCAGCGTTTTGATCCGAATGCCCTATACGATGCAAAACCGGCAAAACACCATCACCGACAGCCATAATGACCGCGCAGAGACCATCGTGCTAACCGCGATGTTTGCCACCATGATGGTTTTGCCGCTGCTTTATCTGGTGGCTCCGGTGATGAATTTTGCCGATTACCAGCTGCCCCTCTGGGCCAGCATTCTGGGTGCGCTGCTGCAACTGCCCTATCTGTGGCTGTTCTGGCGCAGCCATGCCGATCTGGGCCGCAATTGGAGCCCCGGCCTGGAATTGCGCGAACAGCATACGCTGGTCACCACCGGCATCTATCGTAAGATACGTCACCCGATGTATAGCGCGATCTGGGTTGCGGCGTTCTCGCAGGGTTTGCTGTTGCAAAACGGCATTGCCGGGCTGCTGGTGATCCCGGCCTTTGCTGCCATGTGTATTCTGCGCATCCCCAAAGAAGAAGCGATGATGGTGCAGCAATTCGGCACAGAATATACCGATTATCAGGCTCGCGCCGGGCGGCTTTTGCCGTGGTTTTAGGGAGAAATCGCTCTAACCGCGCCAGAATTTCAGCGTCAGGATCATATAGACCACCATCAGCTCCAGCCGGCCAATCAGCATCCCTGCGGCCAGCAGCCATTTCGCGGTGTCTCCGAGGCTGGAAAAATTGCCCGCCGGCCCGATCACATCCCCCAAACCAGGGCCGATATTGGCCAGCGCCGTGGCCGCGCCGGAAACTGACGTGACAAAATCCAGCCCGGTGCTGCCCAACAGCACCGACAACACCCCGACACTGACCACAAACATCACAAAAAACGCCATCACCGAAGACATAACCTCTTCACTCACCGGACGTCCATCATATCGGGTGCTGAACACCCCATGCGGCGAGTGGATTTTGCCGATCTGCGCCCGAACAGCCGAAAACAGTAGCTGATAGCGGAATATCTTGACCGAACAGGCGGTTGAGCCCGCACAACCGCCAATCAGACCGATAAAAAAGAACAACACCACAGGGAACGCCCCCCAGAGCTGATAATCCACGCTGGCATAGCCGGTGCCGGAAATGATCGAGGTCACGTTGAACAGGGCTTCTCGAAATGCATGTTCCAGATGGTCCTGATTGACCACCACCCGATAAACCAGCAGGCACAGCACCAGCGTCGCGATGGTCATCAGATAGGCGCGGATCTGGCTGTCGGTAAAAATCGGGCGCGAGACCCCAGCTACCAGCTGCACATAGCGCACGAAAGGCAGGCTGGCCAAGATCATATAGACCGAAGCCACATATTCCGGTGCCCCCTGATAGGTGCCAAAGGACGCATCATGGGTGGAAAACCCGCCGGTGGACATGGTGGTCAGCGCATGGTTCAGCGCCATGAAGCGGGGCATGTCGAAAGCCACATAGGTGATGAAACAGGCCACCGTCAGCCCCAGATAGATCAGCGAAATATGCGCGGCAATCTGGGCGGCGCGGGGCAGGATTTTGCCCATGGTATCAAAGGCTTCTGAGCGGAAAATCTGCATCCCCCCAATCCGCAGTTCCGGCAGGAACACCATCGCCACCACAATGATGCCGATGCCGCCAAACCATTGCAGCATGGAGCGCCACAGCAACACCCCTTCGGGCAGATCATCCAGCCCGCTGAATACGGTGGCTCCGGTGGTGGTCAGCCCCGACATGGCCTCAAAAAACGCATCCACCACCCGCGCTTCGGGTGGGCCCAGCATGAAGGGAATCGCGCCAAAGATCGGCAGCGCCAACCACACCCCGGTGGTCAGCAAAAAGGTTTGCTGCACGCCCAAGCCCTTGCGCGACTGCTTGGCCGTGGCCAGCGCGGTGAGGCCTCCGAAAGCCGTTACAAACAGGCTGCTTTGCAAAAAGACCGGCCAGTGATCGTTCTGATAATAAATATCAAACCCCATAGGGATCAGCATGGTCAGCCCAAGAATGGCAACCATCAGGCCAATAACATATCCTACAGGGCGCAGATCAAACATAGGCAAGGTTTGGTTCGCCACAGCCGAGCTGTCAAGCGCATTTGCACTGCGGAGTCGGTGGCGGCAAGATCAATCCACCGCTTTGCCTCGTCTCTGGAAAAATTGATAATGTCTGTTGCACCCCACACACTCGCCCTGGCCGCACACCATATCTCAAAAGTTTTTCCCGCGACAGGCCAGACGCCCCCGTCCAGCGCCACCCGGCCCTGCACATCATGCACCCTGTTAAAAGCAGGATTTAACAAAAAACATTGGTATTTTCCTGATCCGAGCAACCCGCCCGACCAATGCGCAAAAGCCGCCACCCAAAATGTGACCTGCAATCGGGCCACCCAGGCGCTTTGGGGATGAGGCATACCACCTGTCGCGCTGAAAACGAGCAAAAACACAATATCTAGACGATTTTTCCTCTCCGAGGCACAATACAAAAGCTGCGTTTCAGGTGGGGCGAAGACCCGTCAAGCGATGAAAATTCTATTAAACTCCGCGCCCAATTCTTAAGCGAATATAGATCATCGCCTGCTAGCTGTGCGGTGTCATGCACGTTCCAAGAATGTAAATTTAAGAGTAAAACACATGTCGGCTTACACTGTTTACACGCTCGAAGCTTCCAACATAACGGTATCCGGGGGCAAGGAGCTTTCCGGGTACTGGGAGGGTGATGGATCGCAGCTTGAGGGTGAAACAATCACCCTGAACAACAACAACTGGGTTGCCGTTGAAATCAATGACACCTCCAACGACCGTTTTGAGGATTGGGACACCGACCAAACGCTTGTCTCGGAGACCACCTATAACGGCGAGACACATGACGCCGGGCTTGTTGTCACGCCGGAATACACGGTTGAGGTGCAGGATCCGGACGGAAATATATATACACTACAAGGCTTTAACATCAATGAAGCGGTACAGCCACCCGGTGTCGATGCTTATGGCACGGTTGAAGGACTGGCCTTTGTCGGAGAGCCTGGCGGGTTTCCTCCGATTGGTGTGCCGCTCACCGTTATCTCGACCGAAGATTACCCGGATACACCCTATGATTCGCTCGTAACGCCGCAATGTTTTACCGCGGGCTGTGAAATCAGCACCCCAAATGGGCTGCAAAAAATCGAAACTCTAAGAGTCGGCGATACTGTTCTGACCAAAGATCACGGCCCGCAAACCATACGCTGGATCGGGCAGCGCAAATTCAGCGCCGGGCAACTGGCACAAAACACCAAACTGCGCCCAATTCGGATTGTTAAGGAGGCATTGGGCAACGGCTTGCCCAAGCGTGATCTTTTGGTCTCGCGGCAACACCGTATGCTGATGCGTTCAAAAATCGCCCGGCGCATGTTCGATGTGTCAGAGGTTCTGGTACCGGCCATCAAGCTGATCAACCTTCCCGGTATCTTTATCGACGAACAGGTCGAAACGGTCGAATATTTCCACCTGCTGTTCGATCAGCACGAAATCATCTTCGCCGAAGGCGCACCCAGTGAAAGTTTGCTCACCGGTCCGCAGGCGCTCAAAGGGCTGACACCGGAGGCACGCGCTGAAATTCTGTCAATTTTTCCGGAATTGGCCGAATGGAACCCAGCCTTGCGATCCGCCCGCCTCATTCCCAGCGGAAAGCAGCAAAAGAAACTGGTCTACAGGCATCTGAAAAACAGCCGGCCATGTCTGGAGGTGTTTTCATGTTAGGCGCAAAGCCCGGTATCGCCGTTGATGTGGCGAATGTGGCTTTTTTCGAACGGGCGGCACCACCGGTTGTATGTCATCGGAATGAAACCGCCATGCATGTGAGCGCGGTCCATCGAAACAACGCAAAACAGCACGAGGCCACGAAAGGAACGGAGGCACACCCGTCGGAAGGTGAAAATTGTAATAAAATCCGCGCTCAATCCTTAAGCGAAAAAAAATGCGGAACAGCTAACAATGTGACGTAGTGCAAGCCCGAAAAACATCAACTCAAGAGTAAACCACATGCAAACTCACACCATTCATACGCTGGAAGCGTCCAACGTAACGGTTTCCGGGGGCAAAGAACTCTCCGGCTACACGGTAGGCGGTGGATCGCATCTTGCCGATCAGACAATCACCCTTCAAAGTGATAACTGGGTGACTGTCGATATCCATGATGTAAACAACGACATTTTCGACGACAACGATCCAAGCCAAACCCTCGCATCCGACATCACTTACGATGGGACAGAATACGCCGCCGGTCTTGTGGTCGAGGCCGAATACAAAGTCGTCGTAAAGGATCCGGATGGAAATTTGTATGCCTTGCTGGGTTTTAATATCAACGAACCGATGCAGGACCCCAACGGCCATGCTTATGGCACGGTTGAAGGGCTGGCCTTTGTTGGAGAGCCGGGTGAGTTTCCTCCGATTGGTGTGCCGCTGACCGTTATATCGACCAAGGATTTCCCGGAAACGCCCTATAATACGCTGGCAACACCACAATGTTTTACTGCGGGCTGCAAAATCAGCACCCCAAACGGGCTGCAAAAAATCGAAACTCTAAGAGTCGGCGATACCGTTCTGACCAAAGATCACGGCCCGCAAACCATACGCTGGATCGGGCAACGCAAATTCAACGCCGGGCAACTGGCACAAAACACCAAACTGCGCCCAATTCGGATTGTTCAGGGGACATTGGGCAACGGCTTGCCCAAGCGTGATCTTTTGGTCTCGCGGCAGCACCGTATGCTGATGCGCTCCAAAGTCGCCCGGCGCATGTTCGATGTGTCAGAGGTTCTGGTGCCGGCCATCAAGCTGATCAACCTGCCCGGTATCTTTATCGACGAACAGGTCGAAACGGTCGAGTATTTCCACCTGCTGTTCGATCAGCACGAAATCATCTTCGCCGAAGGCGCACCCAGTGAAAGTTTGCTCACTGGTCCGCAGGCGCTCAAAGGGCTGACACCGGGGGCCCGCGCTGAAATTCTGTCAATTTTTCCAGAATTGGCCGCGTGGAACCCAGCCTTGCAATCCGCTCGCCTCATTCCCAGCGGAAAGCAGCAAAAGAAACTGGTCGACAGGCATCTGAAAAACAGTCGACCATGTCTGGAGTCCTTTCAACACTAGGGCAAGACCGATTTGACCTTCCCCCCCACAGTTGACCCCTGAAACCTTATACCTTATTCAACCGCATGTGGCGATTTGTCAGCCGGATTGCGGGCCATCTGAAACATACCGCTAAAAGGATTGGGCTGTGCCCCGAACCCTTTTCACCGGTTCGGGGTTTTTTTATGCCCAGACGGCCAGGATGAGGATAAAGACCATGGACAAAGACTGGAACCAACGCACCAAAGCCGTGCATTGCGGCATCAAACGCAGCCAGTTCAACGAGGTGGCCGAGGCGATCTATCTGACTCAAGGCTATGTCTATGACAGTGCCGAAACCGCCGAAGCCCGGTTTTTGAAATCCGGCAAGGATGAGTTCATCTATGCCCGTTACGGCAACCCCACCACGCGCATGTTCGAAGAGCGCATGGCCGCGCTTGACGGCTGTGAGGATGCGTTTGCCTGTGCCTCGGGCATGGCCGCCGTCAACGGTGCGGCCTGGGATCAGGCGATCACCCCGGATACCAAGCTGGTTTTTGTCGAAAGCATCGCCAACCCCACCCTTGAGCTGGTCGATATCGCCGCCGTGGCCAAGCTAAGCCAGCAGGCCGGGGCGCTGCTGGTGGTGGATAATGTGTTTGCCACCCCGGTGTTTTCCAACGCGTTTGATCTGGGGGCGGATGTGGTGATCTATTCCAGCACCAAACATATTGACGGTCAGGGGCGCTGTCTGGGCGGAGTGATTTTGGGCAGCCGCGCCTTTATCCGCGAAACGGTCGAGCCTTTTATGAAACACACCGGCGGCGCGCTCAGCCCGTTTAACGCCTGGGTGATGCTCAAGGGGCTGGAAACGCTGGATTTGCGCTGCCGGGCCATGGCCGATAGCGCGTTGAAAATCGCACAGGCGCTGGATGAGCATCCCAAGCTGAGCAAAACCACCTACCCGCATCTGCCCAGCCATCCGCAATATGAGCTGGCCAAACGCCAGATGAGTGGGGGCAGCAACCTGCTGGCGCTTGAATTTGCCGGGGGCAAGACGGCAGCGTTTCGCTTTCTCAACGCGCTTGAGCTGTTCACCATCACCAACAATCTGGGCGACTGCAAAAGCCTGATCACCCATCCGGCCACCACCACCCATCAAAGCCTACCAGAACAGACCCGCGCCGATCTGGGCATCACGCCGGGACTGGTGCGTCTGAGCATCGGGATCGAACATGCCGACGATCTGTTAAAGGATATTAACAACGCCCTTGCGGCGGTATAGAGTTGTTATTGGTCGCAGATATTTGCTAAGGGGCGGCCAAATCCCGTTTCAGGAAACGGCAGACAATGGCAAGGACGGCAAGATGAACAGCCAGCCCGCAGATAAGCACGCGGCAAAAGCCCGCAAAAAGGCCGAAAAGGCGTTAAAGAAGCTGCGCAAATGGGCGGGTTCGGTCTCGGCTTTGGAAGTGGCACAGCTGGACCCGGCGATTTCGCGGCTGTTGCCCGATCGCCAGGTCTCGAACTATCCGGCGCTGGCCCGGGCTTACCCAGAGGAATTCACTGTGGATGAAGCCTATAAGGCTTCGCTGCCCGATCTGCAAAACGGGCCCGAAAGCCTGATCAAGGGCGATAAAAGGCTGATCCAGCATGTGGGAATTTCCAATTTTCGCCTGCCGATCCGCTTTCATTCGCGCGATGGCGGGGATCTGCGGCTGGAGACGTCGGTCACTGGCACGGTCAGCCTTGAGGCGGAAAAGAAGGGCATCAACATGTCGCGGATCATGCGCACATTTTACGCCCATGCGGAAAAGACTTTCAGCTTTGCGGTGATTACGGCGGCGCTGAATGATTATAAAAGCGATCTGGACAGCTTTGACGCCCGCATCCAGATGCGGTTTTCGTTTCCGTTGAAAACCCAGTCTCTGCGTTCGGGGCTGTCGGGGTATCAGTATTACGATATTGCACTGGAGCTGGTGGAAAAGGGCGGGGTGGTGCAGCGGTTTATCCATTTGGATTACGTCTATTCCTCGACCTGCCCCTGCTCGCTGGAGCTGGCGGAACATGCCCGGCAAACCCGCGGGCAACTGGCCACCCCACATTCGCAACGCTCGGTGGCGCGGATCTCGGTGCAAACCATTCCCGGCGAAGATCGGCTGTGGTTTGAAGATTTGATCGACATCTGCCGGGCGGCGGTGCCGACAGAAACGCAAGTGATGGTCAAACGCGAAGACGAACAAGCCTTTGCCGAACTCAACGCCGCCCATCCGATTTTTGTTGAAGACGCCGCCCGGCTGTTTGCGCAAAAGCTGCAAGCCGATGAGCGGATCGCGGATTTTCGAGTGATTGCCAGCCATCAGGAGAGCCTGCACAGCCATGATGCGGTCAGCATCCTGACCGAGGGCGACAGTTTTGTGGCCGAAAGTCTGGATCCCAAGCTGTTTAACACTCTGTTCCATATCGGCTAGCAGCAAAATTCTTCAAGAATTATGTCCAGATAATTCGAATTTTCTGGGGGACTCTGGCAACACCTTGCCAACACATCAGTCAGGCTGCCGAGCCAAAAGCTCAGATATCCTCACCTTCAACCGCATAATCACGCATCAATTTGCCTTGCAGCATAAAGAACACAAACATCACCGCCGTCAGTCCAAACACTTTGAAATTCACCCAAACATCCGTCGACATGCTGCGCCACACCACCTCATTAGCCAGCGCCAGCCCAGCAAACAGCAGCGCCAGACGTTTGGTCAAAATCATCCAGCCCTGTGGTTGCAGTGGCATGGCATCCTCCATCACCAGCTGCAAATAGCTTTTCCCCCGCAGCAGGCCAAACCCCAGAATCCCGGCAAACAGCAGATAGATGATCGTCGGTTTCATCTTGAAAAACCGTTCATCATTGAACCACACGGAAAGCCCACCAAACACCACCACAACCACCAGAGTGATGACCTGCATGGCAGAAATTTTCCCGGTCAGCCGATACAGCACAAACGTGCTGAGCACCAAGAGCGGCACGAAAAGCGCCGTCACCACGATAAAGCCGCTATATTCAGTGCCGCCAAAGCTGAATATCTGATCTTTCCAGCGGCTATAGGTGACAAAAAACACCACCAATGGCCCCAGATCGAGCAGCAGTTTCAGCATCGGGTTGATCTTTTGCGCATCATTCATATCCGGCTCTTTCTCATGTTACTTGCCCACTCCCACTATCACAGCGCCCAGCGCAATCAATGCCATAAGCACAAAACGCCGCCAGCCGATATGCTCTTTCAGCACCAGCGCCCCGATCAGCGCCGAAAACACCGTCGAGGTTTCCCGCAGCACCACCGCCTGACCGACGCTGTCCAGATAGGTGGCCAAAATCACGGCGCCGAAGCTAAGATAGGCAATCACCCCGCCCATCGCCCCGCGCAGCATCAGCGGCCCCAGCGCCGGGCGGTTCAGCATATGATACCAGCGCAGCGCCGCAACCGGCGGCATGAAGATCAGCCCGTCAATCATGAAAAACCACGCCAGAAAGGTGAACGGATCGGCGCTGGCCCGGATGCCATAAGCATCATAAGTGGTATAGGCCGCCACCATCACCCCGGTCAGAAACGCAAAAATCAGCGCCGGTTTCAGGGTGTCGCGCCCCACCGTCAGATAGCGCAGATTATATCCCGCCAGCCCGTAAATCGCCAGCACCAGCACCAGAATGCCGCTCCATTGCACCCAGCTCAGCCGTTCATCCAGCAGGAAATACGCCCCGATCACCGCAAAGAGCGGCCCCGTGCCCCGCACCAGCGGATAGACCACCGTATAAGCCCCCCGCGCATAGGCCATGCCCTGCAAGTATTTGTAAAGACAGTGAATCAGGAACACCATCACAAAGATCGGCCACATATGCGGCTGGGGAAACGGCACCACAAAGATCACAAAAGGCAGCGCCATCACCCCATAGGAAAAATCAATCACCCCGCGCGAGAGCCAAGGGTCATGACGCCCCTTTTGCAGTGCTCCGAAGGCGGCATGTAGCAACGCCGAACACAGCGCCAGCCCCATCGCAATCTGAGACCCAAAGGCCGTGCCTTGGATCGACAGCAGCCAGGCGCTCATTTCTTTGTGCCGGTGAAAATCAATCGGTTACAGTGCAGAGCCATGGGCAAAACCTTTAAAATGAGAGACCGCGCTCACTCCTCCAGCCCGGTCAGAGCCTGCGCAAAATCGGTCGGGTCAAACGCGTCCAGATCATCAATCTGCTCGCCCACCCCGATCGCATGGATCGGCAGGCCGAATTTATCCGCCAGCGCCACCAGAACGCCGCCCTTGGCGGTGCCGTCCAGCTTGGTCATTACCAGACCGGAAACCTCGGAAATCTCCTGAAACACCTTGACCTGATTTAACGCATTCTGCCCCGTGGTCGCATCCAGCACCAGCAGCGTGTTGTGCGGCGCGGTTGGGTCTTTTTTCTTGATCACCCGCACGATCTTGGCCAGTTCCTCCATCAGATCGGCGCGGTTTTGCAGCCGCCCGGCGGTGTCGATCATCAACAGATCAGCACCCTCTTCCTGCGCCTTGCCCATTGCCTCGAACGCCAAAGAGGCCGGGTCCGAGCCTTCAGCCGCCGTCAAAACCGGCACATCGGCGCGCTGACCCCAAACCTGCAACTGCTCAACCGCTGCGGCGCGAAAGGTATCCCCGGCGGCAATCACCACATTCTTGCCGGCAGCCTTGAACTGGCTGGCCAGCTTGCCAATCGTGGTGGTCTTGCCCGAGCCATTGACCCCGACCACCAGCACCACCTGAGGCTTCTCGGCATAGAGCGGCAGGGGCTTGGCCACGGGCTCCATGATCCGGGTGATTTCAGCCGCCAGCAGGCGCTGGATTTCGGCGGTGGACATTTTCTTGCCAAAACGCCCCTCGGCCATATTGGCAGTGACCCGCAGCGCAGTATCCACCCCCATATCGGCGGTGATCAGCAGCTCTTCGATCTGCTCGAGCATATCGTCATCCAGACTGCGCCGGGTCACCGGTTTGGGGGCGGGTTTGGCAGCGCTTTGCCCGGATGGCTCAGGGCTCTTTTGCCCCATCAACCGCCCGATCAGCCCGGGTTTCTTTACCTCGGGCGCGGCGGTCTCGGTGTCCTTGGGCGTGACGGTTTCCTCTACCTCGGGAAGGGACGCAGCAGGCGTTTCATCCGAAACAGGTACCGTTTGCGGCTCGGGTGGTTCGACTTGCTCTTGTGTGCCGCCATCGGCAACAATGTCCTCCAGCCCCTGCTCCAATTTGGACGAGGACTTGCTCAACCGGTTTTTCAGCTTCTTAAAAAATGACATCGCACCGCCTTTATAGATGTGCCCTCTCAATTATGGCACATAAAGCCCGGATGGAAGGGTGCTACGGGTGTTTTCATGGCAAAAGACCGAGATTTCCCGTAAACCACGCCGGAAAATACCCCGGATGCGCAGCAAATCCCCCCGCAGCCCCTTTGGGCTATCGGCCGAATGCGTGCTTGTTGATCCGGGTGATCAAATCAAGATAAGGCGCGGGCGTGGGAATGTGGCCGGCGACCCAGCCGTAAAGATCATGGTCATTTTCATTGAGCATCTGGTCATAGAGCGCGATCTGCTCTGGCTCCAGCTTGGCCAGCTCGGTATCACTGAACGGGCCCAGAACGAGGTCCATTTCCTTGGTCCCGCGCCGCCAGGACCGCATTTTCAGCCGCTTCAGCCGGGTTTTTGTTGCTTCTGTCATCACAGCCCCTCCGTCAGCAAATCACTTAACCGTTTTTCCAGCACCGCCAGCTGATCCAGCCGCCCGGCGATCTGCGCCCGCAGCTGACGCATCTGGGCCAGAACCTCTTTCACCTGCGCCGGCACGCTGGGCTGATCGGGATCCGTGATGCCCAGCCCCTCGCCCGTCAGCAGCCAAGCCAGCGAGATGTTCAGAACCCCGGCCAGCATATGCGCCTTGTTGGCGCGGGGCTCGGATAGGTCATCTTCCCAGCTCTGCACGGTTTTCAGCTTGACCCCGAGCTGCCGGGCCAGATCGTTTTGCGCCCAGCCCATCGCCTGCCGGGCGGCCACCACGCGATCGCCAAAGGTGGCGTGTTCATCGGTGAACCAATCCCCATCGGCACCGATGTCCTCATCGCTCTGGTTGTCGGTCATATTTCCCTCATTCCTTATGCAAAGCGCTTGATCCGCATCGGGGCGCACCATAGAACAAGCCTATACGATATTCAAACCGGAGCCCGCCATGCCCTTTCTGTCTGACACCCTCGCCCGTGTAAAGCCTTCTCCGACCATCGCGGTCTCGACCAAAGCGCGCGAACTCAAGGCCGCCGGGCGTGATGTGATCGGGCTGGGGGCTGGAGAGCCGGATTTCGACACCCCCGACAATATCAAAGCCGCCGCCAAGGCCGCGATTGACGCCGGCCACACCAAATACACAGCGCCGGATGGGATGCCCGAGCTGAAACAGGCGATTTGCGACAAGTTCCAGCGCGAAAATGGGTTGTCTTATAAGCCCGAGCAGGTCTCGGTCGGCACCGGCGGTAAGCAGATTTTGTATAACGCGCTGATGGCCACTCTGAATCCGGACGATGAGGTGATCATCCCGGCCCCTTACTGGGTCAGCTACCCCGATATGGTGCTGCTGGCCGGCGGAGAGCCCGTGGTGGTGGAATGCCCGATTGAAACCGGGTTTCGCATGACCGCCGAACAGCTTGAGGCCGCGATCACCCCCAGAACCAAATGGCTGATTTTCAATTCGCCCTCCAACCCCACCGGCGCGGGCTATTCGCGTGATGAGCTCAAAGCCCTGACCGATGTGCTGCTGCGCCATCCGCATGTCTGGGTGATGACCGATGATATGTATGAACATCTGGTGTTTGACGATTTCCAATTCTGCACCCCGGCCGAAGTCGAACCAAAGCTCTATGAGCGCACCCTGACCTGCAACGGGGTCTCCAAAGCCTATGCCATGACCGGCTGGCGCATCGGCTATGCCGCCGGGCCCAAGGTGTTGATTGACGCGATGCGCAAAATTCAGTCGCAATCCACCTCGAACCCCTGTTCCGTCAGCCAATGGGCGGCGCTGGAGGCGCTGAACGGCCCGCAGGATTTCATCGCCAGCAATAACGAGATTTTTGTGCGCCGCCGTGATCTGGTGGTTGAGATGCTCAATCAGGCCCAAGGCATCACCTGCCCCACCCCCAATGGCGCGTTTTACGTCTATCCTTCGATTGCCGATTGCATTGGCAAAACCAGCGCCGGCGGGGTGATGATCAGCGATGACGAAGCCTTTGCCACCGCGCTGTTGGAAGAAACCGGCGTGGCGGTGGTGTTTGGCGCGGCCTTTGGGTTGTCGCCGAATTTCCGGGTCAGCTATGCGACCTCGGATGAGGCGCTGAAAGAGGCCTGCCAGCGCATTCAGGCGTTTTGCGCGGGGCTGCATTGAACACGGAGCCATGACAATGGAACTGCCAGAATACTATTTCCGGGTGCGCGAAAACGGCGCTGTGGTGTTTCGGGTGGATGCTGAAAACCGCAAGCGGCGGATCGAGATGGACCAGATCGCGGTGATCAACATCAAGACCGGCCAGTATAAACCCCATGGCGACCGCACCCTGTCCGAAGCCGACTGCGCCGCGATTGAAGACTGGATGCAACAGCGCCGCGCCCTGCTGGCACTGCGTGACATCGACGATATTCACCGCACGGTAGATCATCTGAACCTGACCACGCAATGGGCGCAATCCAAGGCCGGGGATGATCAGCTGGAAGAAATCACCAACCCGCTGCTGATGGCCATGCATGATCTGCGCACGGTTCTGGTGCGCAAAAAGGCGGAACGGATGAAGAAAGAGGCCGGGGAGTAACGGCACCCCTCCCCCACAAGGCTTGCGATTTATGTCCCAAACGGCGCGACCACCTCAGCCCTGATCGCGCCAGCGGTTGATGATCGGGTAACGCCGGTCCAGCCAGAAACTGCGTTTGCTCAGCCGTGGCCCCGGGGCGGACTGAAAGCGTTTATATTCGCTGATATAAAGCAGATGCTCGACCTTTTTCACCACCGCACGCTCAAACCCCGCCGCGACCAGCTCTGCTACTGATTTTTCCTCATCCACCAGCCCGGTCAGGATCGCGTCCAGCACCTCGTAAGGGGGCAGGCTGTCATCATCGCGCTGATCTTCCCGCAGCTCGGCGCTGGGGGGTTTGTCGATCACCCGATCCGGGATGATCTCGCCCTCTGGGCCACACATCCAGTCGCGCCGGTTGCGATTGCGCCAGCGGCAGGTCTGAAACACCCGGGTTTTATAGAGGTCTTTCAACGGGTTATACCCCCCCGCCATATCGCCATAAATCGTGGCATAGCCCACGGCGACTTCGGATTTATTGCCCGTGGTCAACAGCATTTCGCCAAATTTATTGGACAGGGCCATCAGCAACAGCCCCCGCAGCCGCGATTGGATGTTTTCCTCGGTCAACCCCGGCTGGGTGCCTTCAAACAGCGGTGCCAGCGTGTCGGTGATCGCCGCCCGCCCCTGAGAGATCGGCACGAAATCATAGCGACAGCCCAGATTTTCGGCGATTTCCCTGGCATCATCCAGCGACGCCTGAGAGGTATATTCAGAGGGCAGCATCACACAGCGCACATTTTCGGCCCCCAGCGCATCACAGGCGATGGCCGCCACCAGCGCACTGTCAATCCCGCCAGACATGCCCAGCAGCACCTTGCCAAAGCCGGTTTTGCCCATGTAATCGCGCAAGCCCAGCACCATGGCCTGATAGTCTTGCTCCCAATGATCCGGCTGCTCGGTCAGCACGCCTTTGCGGGCCCGCCAACCCTGTGCCCCGCGCTCAAAATCCACATGCGCCACGGTTTCGGCAAAGGGGGGCAGCAGCAGGGCGAGCTCTCCGCCCGGGTTCAGCACGAAAGAGGCGCCATCAAACACCTGATCATCCTGCCCGCCGACCATGTTCAGATAAATCAGCGGCAATTCGGTTTCCACCACCCGCTCAACCATCACATTCATCCGGGTATCCAGCTTGTCGCGGTAATAGGGCGAGCCATTGGGCACCAGCAAAATCTCGGCCCCGGTTTCGGCCAGAGTTTCGGTGACGTCATCATACCAGGCGTCTTCGCAAATCGGGCTGCCAATGCGCACACCCCCAATGCTGTAAGGCCCGCCCGGATCGGCCGAGGCAAACAACCGGACCTCGTCAAACACGGTTTCATTAGGCAGATGATGTTTCAGCGCCCGGTGCCGGATGGTGCCGCCTTGCAGGATGAAATAGGCGTTAAACAGGCGTTCACCGTCGAAATACGGCCCGCCAATGGCCAGTGCCGGACCGTCGGCGCAATCTTTGGCCAGCTGTTCGATATGGGCCATGGCGTCCTGATAAAAGGCCGGTTTCAGCACCAGATCCTGTGTCTGATAGCCGGTGATGAACATTTCCGGCAACGCCACCAGATCGGCCCCCGCCTGTTTACCCTGTTGCCAGGCCAGCCGCGCTTTGGCCGCATTGTCGGCAAGTGCGCCCACCGTGGGGTTAAGCTGTGCCAGTGTCAGGCGAAATTGATCCGACATCACATATCCTTATTGCTGATCCCCCCGGTTATTACCAGAGTTACGCCCGAGGAAAAGCCTTGTTTACCCCGAAAATTTCGTTGTCAGGGGCGTTTGGCTGAATTAGGCTCGATCCAAACACCGTCAGGGGGGCCACCGTGTTGTTCAGCAAAGCCATGAAAACCGCCACCGCCACAGTTCTGATCTGGGCCAGCGCCAGCAGCGCCGGGTTTGGCCAGAATGCCGGCGAAATCGAAACCAAACAATATGATGATGGTGGCCTTTATGAAGGCACCTTCAAGGATGGCAAACGCCACGGCACCGGCAGCTATCGGATGCCCAACGGTTACGAATATAACGGCGAATGGCGCGATGGCGAAATGACTGGCGCCGGGCGGGCGGTGTTTCCCAGCGGCGTGATTTACGAGGGCAGTTTTGTCAACGGCAAGATCGAAGGCTTTGGCAAGATCGAATTTGTCGATGGCGGCAGCTATGAAGGCGATCTGGCCGATGGCAAGATGACCGGCAATGGCATCCGCATCTACCCCAATGGCGTGATCTATGAGGGCGGGTTTCAAAACGGCCTGCATCACGGGGTTGGCACCATGAAGAGCCCCAATGGCTATGTCTATCAGGGCGAGTGGGTCGATGGTGTAAAACAGGGCGAGGGCAAGATCGTCTACCCCGATAAATCGGTTTATCAGGGCACCTTGCATCAGGGGCTGCGTGAAGGCACCGGCACGATGACCAACACCGATGGGCTGGTTTACAAAGGCGGCTGGAAGGCCGGGCAATTCGACGGCGAAGGCACCATGACCCTGCCCAATGGCGACATTTACAAGGGCCAGTTCAGCAATGGCAAACGCCATGGCGCGGGGCGGATGGACTATGTCAATGGCGCCGTTTATGTGGGCGGTTTCCAAAACGATGCCCGCCACGGTCAGGGCAAATTCACCAGCGCCGATGGCTACAGCTATGACGGAGACTGGACCAACGGCCATATCGAAGGCACGGGGCAGCTGAATTACCCCGATGGCTCGGTTTACAGTGGTCAGTTCAAAAACGATGTCGCCCATGGCACCGGCAAGATCAGCTACCCCGATGGCGGCATGTATGAGGGCAACTGGGTGGAAGGCGTGATCGAGGGTCAGGGCGTGACCCGTTCGACCTCGGGGCTGATCTATCAGGGGCAGTTCAAGGATGCGCGCTTTGACGGCAAGGGCGATCTGGAGCAGCCCAACGGCTATAAATACAGCGGCGACTGGAAAGCCGGCGAGCGCCACGGTCAGGGCGTGGCCACCTATCAGGACGGCACGGTTTATACCGGCGGCTTTGTTGCCGGCAAGCGCGAGGGTCAGGGGGAAATCACCATGGCCGATGGGTTTAAATATAGTGGCGGCTGGAAGGATGGCAAATTCGATGGCAAGGGCCGCGCGGTTTACGTCAATGGCGATGTTTACGAGGGCATGTTCGTGGCCGGGAAGCGCCAGGGGCAAGGGGTGATGACCTTTGCCAACGGGCAACAGCAAAGCGGCAACTGGATCAATGATGCTTTTGCCCCGGCACCAGCGCCTGAAACCACCCCTCCGGCGGCAGAACCGACCACGCCACAACCCCAGACCGAAGACAACTGAGCCGGGGGCCATGTGCAAGTGGCACATTTGGCAGAACTGTAAAAGAGAACACAACCGGGCTGAGGACACGATCGAGGCGATTGCAAGCCCTGAAAGACGCGCTTTTCTGCGACGCGCCTTCTGACGGGAAAAGCCGTTGCGGATGGGGCAACGCACATTGCCGAGGCGAGCAGGGATGATTTTGCGGATATTCCCTACTGCGCAAGCAAACTCGGGATAGACGATCATGCCCTCGCAGATTTTCCGGTAGACCACATGCTCTCACAATGGGAGGCGGAGTGGATGGCGAATGCAACGCCTGTTTTCGAAGATGAATCGGAAATAAAATCAAATGCATGACAAGATAAAGGCCATCTGGCTTTTTAAAAGAACCTCTGCATAACGTCGCGTTCCTTTAAACAGCCCCGCCCGGCCGCAAGGCCGGGCTGCGCCTGCCTGCCCCCCGGCAGGCGCAATCAGCCTTTCAACATTATGCAATGTGGTGGATTATTCACACCCCACGCTTATCTATACGCCGCGCATAAGCGCCTACCCAGGCAGGCGCAGCCCGGCACGTTTGACATTAAAGCCTTATGCGCGAAACCGCAGATTGGCGCGGCTCAACTGATCGACTGATCGACAGCCCATCAGCTTCATATCCCGCTCAAGCTCGGCCCGGTATTGCCCCAATGCACGTTCAACCCCGGCCTGCCCCGCCGCGGCCAGCGCATAGAGGTAAAGCCGCCCGCCCGAACACGCCTTGGCCCCCAGCGACAGCGCTTTCAGAACATGGGTGCCGCGCTGGATGCCGCCTTCGCAAATCACGTCGATCTGATCGCCCACCGCGTCAACGATCTCGGCCAGCTGGTCAAAAGAGGCCCGCGAGCCATCCAGCTGCCGCCCGCCATGGTTCGACACCATGATCCCGGTGCAGCCAATATCCACCGCGCGTTTGGCGTCCTCGACGCTCATAATCCCCTTGAGCGCAAAATGCCCGCCCCATTTGGCGCACAGATTTTCAGCATCGCGCCAGCTCATCGACTGATCCAGCATGGTCGAGAAATACTCACCGACCGAGGTATTGGTGCTGGTCCCCTCCGAGACATGCTCCTGCAACATCGGCAGCTCCATGGATTTGCGCGTGACATAGTTGATGCCCCACATCGGCTTGCTGACAAAGCTGAACAGGCTGGCCGGCGTCAGACGCGGCGGCGAGGTAAACCCGGTGCGCAAATCGCGCTCCCGATTGCCGCCGGTGATGGTGTCCACCGTCAGGGCCATCACGTCGAATTTGGCGGCTTTGGCCTGTTCAACCATGCTGTCATTCAGCCCGCGATCCTTGTGAAAGTAAAACTGAAACATCTTCGGTGCCGTGCTGAGGGCACTGATCTCTGCCAGCGACACCGTGCCCAGCGAAGACACCCCGAACATGGTGCCGAATTTTTCCGCCGCCCGCGCCACACCGCGTTCGCCATGGTGGTGAAACAGCCGTTGCAGGGCGGTGGGGGCCAGGTAAAGCGGCATGTCGATTTTCTTGCCAAAGATGGTGGTGGACAGATCGACATCCTCGACCCCGGCCAGCACATTGGGCACCAGATCGACATCATCATAGGCGGCGCTGTTGCGCCGGTAGGTCACCTCATCATCCGCAGCCCCGTCGATATAATTGAAAATCGGCGAGGGCAGACGCTTGCGGGCCAGCTTGCGGAAATCGTGGAAATTGTGGCAATGTTTCAGACGCATAGGCGGGATCCTTGTTGGAAGTGTGAATGATGGGGGGTCAGGAATGCTCCTCTGCCGCCGTTTCCGCGAGCGCCCGGTTATAGGCCACCAGCGCATCGACGTAGAACAAAGCGCCGCGTAATTGCGGAGCCTCCTCTTTGCCCCCCAGCGTGACCACCGGAATGAAATCATGCGCGGTGGTTTCAAACAGCGGCATGGCATGTTCCAGCGTGGCGTTGGCGTCGATGTAGAAACCGTCTTCGATCAGCGCCCAGCAGGCCTCCTGATCGGCGGCGCAGTCATGATCCATGGCGCGCATCGAGCTGACCACCCGGCACATCGACAACAGATAGCTCTGCGGCCCGGCCGCCAGTTTGACGCCCCGGCGATGCAACAGGCTGAGGAAGAATGAACGCTGCACCAAACGGCTGGCCAGCGCGGTCGACATCGACACCGCCACCATCACCGCAAGGCCGGTCTGCCAGTCTCCGGTCAGCTCAAACACGATCAGCGTGGTGGAAATCGGCGCCCCCAGCACCGCCGCCGCCACTGCCCCCATGCCGGCCAGCGCGTACAGCGTTTCCGAGCCCGAATTTTCCGGGAACACCCCGGTGGCAATAAAACCGAAGCTGAGCCCAGTCAGCGCCCCCAACATCAGCGAAGGCGAAAAGATGCCGCCGCCCATGCGCCCGGCCATGGTGATCGACACCGCCACCACCTTGACCACCGCAAACAGCAGCGCCGCAGACAGCAGCAAATCGCCGGTCAGCGCCCGCGAGGTGGTCTCATAGCCGACCCCGATGATATGCGGAAACCAGATCGCAATCACCCCCAGCGTGGTCCCGGCCAACGCCGGGCGCAGCCAGCGGGGGATATGGGTGGTGGATTGGAGCTTGCTGGCCAGATCTTCGGACCAGAACACCGATTTCATCATCACCACCGCCACCAGCCCACAGATCAGCCCCAGCAGCAAAAACGCGGGCAATTCGGCGTAAAAGGCCAGATCTCCGCCCACGGGCAGGGTAAATTCGGTAACATTGCCCAAATGGATGCGGCTGATCACCGTGCCCGCAACCGAAGCGATTACAATCGGCGCAAAGGCATGGACGGCGAAATGGCGCAGCACCACCTCCAGCGCGAACAGTGCGCCGGCAATCGGTGCGTTGAACGATACCGACACCGCCGCCGCCACCGCACAGCCCAGCAGATCGCGCCCGGTGATGCCGCCAGCATTGATCCGGTTCGACACCCAGCTGGAGATCACCGAGGCCAGATGCACCACCGGCCCTTCCCGCCCGCTGGAGCCGCCCGAGGCCAGAGTGATCATCGACGCAAATGCCGAGGCCACGCCCTCTTTTTGCTCGACCCGCCCCTGATTGAGCGCCGCGCCTTCGATCACATCCGCCACCGAGCGCACCACCCCATCAGAGGTAAACCAATGCAGGATCAGCCCCACGCACAGCCCGCCCATGGTGGGGATCAGCACGATCCAGAACCAGTGCAGATTTTCAGCGAAACTGTGCAGCATATGCAGATCTTCGGCCCCGTAGAGCCAGCTTTGCAGCCCGGTGATGCCTTTGCGAAACCCCAGCGCAGCATAGCCAGACGCCACCCCGACTGCCGCCCCAACCTGTCTTTTATCATCCTCATGCGCAGTTAATTCTACCCATCTAATTCAAATCCATGTAAAAATACCAGCGTCCCGTAACACACCAATCTGAAGGCTTTACCAATGTCCATCACCTCTGCCATCGACGCCCTGCGCCTTGTTCTAGGCGATAACCTGAGCCAATCCAAGCATGAACGTGACGCCCATGGTCAAAGCGAAAGCCATTTCGCCCCCCTGCCCCCGGATGCGGTGGCTTATCCTCAAAACACCGCCGAAGTTTCGCAGATCGTCAAAATCTGCAACCAGCATAATTGCCCGGTGATCGCTTACGGCGCGGGCACGTCGCTGGAGGGGCATACCTCGGCGCCTCAGGGGGGCATCTGCATTGATCTGTCACAGATGAACCGGCTGCTGGCGGTGAATGATCAGGATATGGATGCGGTGGTGCAGCCGGGGCTGACCCGGGAAGAGCTGAACACCGAATTGCGCGCCACCGGGCTGTTCTTTCCGGTTGATCCGGGGGCCAATGCCACGCTGGGCGGCATGGCCAGCACCCGGGCCAGCGGCACAACGGCGGTGCGTTACGGCACCATGCGCGACAATGTGATCGCGCTTGAGGTGGTGCTGGCCGATGGGCGGATCATCCGCACCGGCAGCCGGGCGAGGAAATCATCGGCGGGTTACGATCTGACGGCGCTGTTTGTCGGGGCCGAGGGCACCTTGGGCATCATCACCGAACTCACCCTGCGCCTGCGCGGCCAGCCCGAGGCGGTTTCGGCGGCGGTGTGCGGTTTTGAGCAGATCAGTGATGCGGTCAATGCGGTGATTGCCACCATTCAGATGGGTATCCCGATGGCGCGGATCGAATTCATCGACCAGGACGCCACCCGCGCCTGCAACGCCTATGCCGGGGCCGATATGCCCGAGATTCCGCATCTGATGGTCGAATTCCACGGCTCTGAGGCCGGTGTGGCCGAGCAGGCGGAAAATTTCGGCGAGATTGTCCGCGATATGGGCGGCACCGGGTTTCAATGGTCCTCGAAACCCGAAGAGCGCACCGCGCTCTGGCAAATGCGCCACAATGCCTATTACGCCTGTCTGGCGCTGCGCAAAGGGGCGACCGCGCTGATCACCGATGTCTGCGTGCCGATCTCAAAACTGGCCGAAGCGGTCGAGGCCAGCCGCGAAGACATCGACGCCAGCCCCCTGCCGGGGCCAATTCTGGGCCATGTGGGCGATGGCAATTACCACGCGATTTTGCTGGTTGAGCCGGGCAACGCCGAAGATCTAGAAATCGCCAAACAGCTGTCAAACCGCATGGTGGAACGCGCCCTTGCCATGGGCGGCACCGCCACCGGCGAACATGGCATCGGCATGGGCAAGCAGCATTACATGGACGCCGAACACGGGCCGGGCTGGCAGGTGATGGGCGAGCTGAAACAGGCGCTCGATCCCAAAGACATCCTGAACCCCGGCAAACTGGTGCCGCCGAAATAGGCCGGGGCAGCCCCTAGCCTTTGCGGCGCAGTTTCTTGATCTCGACCTCAGCGCCCAGCGTGTTGGCCAACGATTGAAACCGGGCCTCGGCCACTTCGCCAAACAGCCCGGTGGCCTTGTCGCTCAGCCGCAGATGCAGCTGCTTCTTTTTCGGGAAATAGCGCAGCTCGGCCTGATCATGCACCGAATCAAGGGTGAGCATCGCCCCAAAGCGCATCGCCTTGCCCACGGTTTGCGCATCACGCACCTCACGTTCGCTCAGCAACCCGATCAACGGCTCAAACCGGCTGCTGCCCGGGGTGCTTTTGTAGCGATGCAACAGCGCCAGCCCCAGAAACACCCGCTCGCGATGACGCAACCCGCCCAGATTGGCGCGGGTGGCGTTGTCAAAACAGACCTCGGCCCGGTAATCGGGATGCGCCCGCCAGGTGACATCATGCAACAGACAGGCGGCGCGGATCAGGCGTTTGCGATCAGCATTGGCACCTTTGAACAGAGGGCTGATGAATTTATACAGCTTGCTGCCAAATCCGGGCCAGCGGGCGTCTTTGTCTTCGGCATGGCGGCAGGCTTCGATCAGCGGATCGCGGTCCCGCAGCGTTTGCGGCATTTGTTCATACAGCATCCCTTCGCGAATGCCATAGCTGGAGACCGCAATCTCGCGCGGTTTGAATTTGCGGATCAGCCGTTTCAGCACCTCGCACGCCGTGGGTACCAGCGTCATCCGGCTGGCCGAGATCCCGGTTCTCCGCGCAATCGCCCGCCACGAGCCCCCGACCAGAAACAGCCGCTGCTTTTGCACCGGAATCTGGCGAAACATCTCCTCAAGGGCCGCGTCGATATGTTTTTTCAACCCGCGCTTGCCGCCCTTGATATTGCTCAGCTTCAGCGGCCCCAGCTCGGAGGTGATGCAGCGGCCCACCTGCCCTTCGGCGACCTCGGCCAGTTCCATGGACGAGCCGCCAATATCGCAGACCAACCCATTGGCGGTGGGCCAGCCCAGCAGCACCCCTTGCGAGGTCAGCCGGGCTTCTTCCTGACCGTCGATCACGAACAGCTCCAGCCCGGTTTGCTGCAACACTTCGGCGCAGAATTCGGGGCCGTCTTCGGCATCGCGCACGGCGGCGGTGGCCACGGCGGTCAGCGGCAGGATGTCCATATCCCGGGCCAGCAGCTGAAACCGCCGGATCGCCGCCAACGCCCGGGCGCGGCCCCTGGGGTTGAGCTTGCCGGTTTCCGGCAGCCCCGCGCCCAAAGCGCACATGATCTTTTCATTGTAAAAATAGGCCGGGCTGCGGGCCGCGCCGTCAAACACCACCAGCCGGACCGAGTTCGAGCCCACATCCACAACCCCCACCCGCGACAGCGCCCGCATCGACGGGTCGTTGAACAAAGGTCGCCCGAACAGCTGCAATTCTTCGTGATCGGTGTCTATCAATGCTATGTCCTCGGTTTTGGGGTGATGCTTTTGCCCTGTGGGGCGCTGAATGCGCGGCGACTATGGCGCATCTGAGGGCGCCTTGTCCAGCACAAGCGCGGCCAGTTTGCGGCTGATCGGCCCGCCCCGGCTGAGTGCGGCCTGATCCAGACGATCCACCAGATCACTGGCCGCGGCAAAGGAGCGATCCATGCGTTTGAGCAGATAGCTGATCGTGCTGGGAGGCACCTGAATCTGGCGATCCGCAAACAGTTTTTGCAGAACCGCCGCCAGCAGCGCATCATCGGGGTCCGGCAGGGTGATGACGCCGGTTGCGGCCATGCGGCTTTGCAGATCGGCAAGGCTCAGATGCCAATGCGCGGGCGGGCAATCGGCGGTCAGCAACAGCGGAATGCCGCCGGCCTGCATCAGATTATGCAAGTGAAACAACGCATTTTGCGCCGCGGTGTTGCGGGCGATTTCGGGCACATCCTCGATCACCGCAGGCGCCTGCGCCAGCCGGGGGATATCGGCCTGATCCAGCCGGGTCGCCGGGGTGACGCTGGCGCCAATATCGGTGGCCCAAACCTGCGCCAGATGGGTTTTGCCCGCGGCCCTGGCCCCGACCAGCACCATTTTCTGCGCCGGCCAGTTCGGCCAGCCCTCGAGCATCTCAACCGCCAGCGCATTGCCCGGCGATATAAAGTAATCCTCGCGCCCATGGGCGGGTTTGCCGGGCAGATCAAAGGTCAGTTGTTGGGCCATGGTCTATCTGTCTGTGGTCTCGGGCCCGGTTTGCCCGCCGGCGCTGCCTTTGTAAAGCGCCCCTTGCCGGTATTGCGCAATGCCAAAGCGGGTCAGAACCCCGATGATCGCCGCCACCGGCACCGCCACCAGCATTCCGACAAAGCCAAACAGAGCGCCAAACACCGTCAGCGCCAGCATCAGCCAAACCGGATGCAGGCCGACACTGTCACCGACCAGCTTGGGCGTGATCACGTTGCCTTCCAGCGCCTGCCCGGCGGCAAACACCACCGCCACCAGCCCCAGCGACATCCAGTCACCCCAGAACTGAAACACGCCCAAGCCCAGCGCAAGAGCGCCGCCAATCAGCGCACCGACATAGGGGATAAAAGTGATCAGCCCGGCAAACGCCCCCACCAGCAGGCCAAATTGCAGCCCCACCAGCATCAGGCCAATGGCGTAAAATGCGCCCATCACCAGACAGACGCTGCCTTGGCCCCTGATGAAGGAAGACAGGGTGCGGTCCACATCGGCTGCGATCTGGCGGATATTGTCGGCATGGTCCAAGGGCAGCAGATCATTGATTTGCCGCACCATCTTGTCCCAATCCAGCAGCATGTAAAAGGCCACAACCGGCACGATCACCATCAGCAGGACCACATTGATCAGGCTGATCGCCGAAGACAGCAGCCCATTGGCCAACTGCCCGCCCTTGGCCTGAATGGTCTGGCCCAGACTGTCGAGCGATTGCCGCAGGGTCGAGTTTGCGTCGATCAGCGAGGGGAAGCGCTCGGTCAGGAAGCGTTTGAGATTGTTGAACATATCCGGGGCGGCGTTGATCAGGGCGATGGTTTGCTCGATCAGGGTGGGAATGATCAGCAGGGCGATGAAGACGAACAGGATCAGAGCAAAAAAGGTGATGATCACCGTGGCCAGAACCCGCGACAGGCCGGCTTGCTCCATCCGGTCGGCGACCGGGTCGAGGAAATAGGCGATGGCTCCTCCCAGAATGAAAGGCATGACGATATCGCCCACATACCACAGCACCAGCAGTAGAATCGCGGCGGCGATGCTCCAATATCGCATCTGTTTATGGGCGGACAGGCTCATATCATCCCTTTTGGTGTTGCTCTGGCTGATACAAAAGCCGATAGGCGGTTTTTTTTCAAGAGGGGGTGGAGCATTTGGCACAGGTATGATCAACGGCTCACCGCCGATCATATCGCCAGATTAAAAACCACCCGCGCCACACCGCTTATCGCTTACCCTTTCAGGATGCGCTCTTGAATGCCGCGCCGGGCTCGCCTAAACCGTTTCTCAACTTGAACATTTGCCAAAGGGTATCCCCATGCGCCTGTCCCGCTATTTTATGCCGGTTCTCAAAGAAACCCCTGCCGAGGCCAAAATCGTTTCGCACCGCTATATGCTGCGGGCCGGGATGATCAAACAGGCCAGCGCCGGGATCTATTCCTGGTTGCCTCTGGGGCTGAAAGTGCTGCGCAATATCGAGCGCATCATCCACGAAGAACAAGCCCGCGCCGGCCATCTGCCCGTGCTGATGCCCACCGTGCAATCGGCCGATCTGTGGCGCGAAAGCGGTCGGTATGAAGATTACGGTGCCGAAATGCTGCGGATTTCCGACCGCCATGGCCGCGATATGCTCTATGGCCCCACCAATGAAGAACAGATCACCGATATTTTCCGCGCCCATATCAACAGCTACAAAGACCTGCCGCTGACGCTTTACCAAATCCAGTGGAAATTCCGCGACGAAGTCCGCCCCCGTTTCGGCGTGATGCGCGGGCGCGAGTTTCTGATGAAAGACGGCTATAATTTCGACATCGACCGTGACGCCGCCATCCACGCCTATAACCGGCATATGGTCAGCTATCTGCGCAGCTACGAGCGCATGGGCCTGCAGGCGATTCCGATGCGCGCTGATTCCGGGCCAATCGGCGGCGAGGACACCCACGAATTTCTGGTTCTGGCCGAAACCGGCGAAAGCGAAGTGTTCTATGACAGCGCCATTCTGGATATGAAATTCGGTGATCGCGAAGTGCATTTTGACGATGTCGCCGAATGCGCCAAAATCGCCAAGGAATGGACAACCCCCTATGCCCGCACCGACGAAACCCACGATCCGGCGCTGTTCGAGCAGGTGCCCGAAGAGCGCCGCAAAAGCTCGCGCGGGATCGAGGTGGGGCAGATTTTCTATTTCGGCACCAAATATTCTGAGCCCATGGGCGCCACTGTGGTCACCGAAAGCGGTGAGCGGGTGCCGGTGCATATGGGCAGCCATGGCATCGGCGTGTCGCGCCTGCTGGGGGCGATCATTGAGGCCAGCCATGACGACAAAGGCATCATCTGGCCCGAAGGCGTCACGCCGTTTCATTGTGGCATCGTCAACCTGAAACAGGGCGATGAACAGGCCGATGCGGCGTGTGAGGCGCTCTATCAGGCGCTGACAGATGCCGGGCTTGAGCCGCTTTATGATGATCGTAACGAACGCGCCGGGGCCAAATTTGCCAGCATGGATCTGATCGGTCTGCCATGGCGCATCACGGTTGGGCCTCGGGGTCTGAAAAACGGGGTGGTCGAGCTGACCTGCCGCAAAACCGGCGAAAACACCGAAATGCAACCGGATCAGGCCGTGGCCAAAATCATCGAGATTTACGCCAATCTGTAAGCCGCCCAAAATGAGGTCAACGAGATGCTGACAAAAACCGTTCCCTTTGCCCGATTTGAATGGCTGATTGCCTGGCGCTATTTACGCGCCAAGCGGGCCGAGGGCGGGGTCAGTGTCATGACCTGGATTTCCCTGATCGGGATCACTCTGGCGGTGGCGGCGCTGATCATCACGCTGGCGGTGCGGGCTGGCTTTCGCGCCGAATTTGTCGACACGATTTTGGGCGCCAATGCGCATGTGACGGTCTATAACAGCTTCGGGCTGGATGAAAACGGCCATGGCAGCCGGGTGATGGCCGATTATGCCGAAACGGCGGCGCGTGTTCGTATGATCCCCGGGGTGACTCGGGTGGCGCCTCTGGTCAAGGGGCAAGTGATGGCCAATCACCTGAACTATAACACTGGGGCGCAGGTGTTTGGCATCTCGCTGGCTGATCTGAAAACCATTCCCCGGATTGCTTCCGGCGATGACATGCTGGGCGATATTGACAGGTTTGACAGCGGCGTGGCGATTGGCAAAGGCATCGCCAATGCGTTGGGGCTGGGGATTGGCGACAAGATCAAGCTGATCTCGCCCAACGGGGCCAAAACCGCCTTTGGCACCAGCCCGCGGGTCAATGTTTATGAGGTGGTCTATATCTTTTCCGTCGGGCGCTATGACATTGATAACATTCGCATTTATATGCCCTTTGCCGAGGCTCAGAGCTATTTCAACCGCGAAGGCGTGGCAGATGAGCTGGAAGTGATGGTGCAAGAGCCCGAAAAGATCGACGATCTGGCGCTGGAGCTGTTGCGCGCCGGGGGCGAGAGGGCCGTGCTGTGGACCTGGCGCGATGCATCAGGGGCGTTTTTGCGGGCCTTGAAGGTCGAGGATAATGTGATGTTCGTGCTGATGTCGGTGCTGGTGCTGATTGCGTCGATGAACATCATTTCCGGGCTGGTGATGCTAGTGAAAAACAAGGGGCGCGACATCGGGATTTTACGCACCATGGGGCTGTCCGAGGGCTCGGTTCTGCGGGTGTTTTTCATCTGCGGCGCGATGACCGGGCTGATCGGCACCGTGTTCGGCGTGGTGCTGGGTTGTTTGTTTGCGATCTATTTCGACCCGATTCTGGCTTTTGTCAGCGGCGCTTCCGGGGGCGAAATCTGGGATGCTTCGGTGCGCGGCATCTACAAATTGCCCGCGAAATTGCAAGCCGCCGATGTGGCGGCGGCGGTGGGGCTGTCGCTGGGGTTGTCCTTTGTGGTGACGATCTTTCCGGCGCGGCGGGCGGCACGGATGAACCCGGTGGAGGCGTTGCGTTATGAGTAAAGTGATGTTGGAATTAAGCGGCATTCAAAAGGCCTATAACCGCGGCAAGGCCAGCGAAATCAACGTGTTGCGCGGGGCCGATTTGCAGGTCTGTGGCGGAGAGGTCGTGGCGCTGGTCGCCCCCTCTGGTGCCGGCAAATCCACCTTGCTGCATATCGCCGGGCTGCTGGATACCGCCGATGCCGGCAGTGTGAAAATCGCCGGAGCCGATATGACCGGCTGTTCCGACCGCCAACGCACTGCCACCCGCCGCGATCAGGTTGGCTTTATCTATCAGTTCCACCATTTGCTGCCCGAGTTCACCGCGCTGGAAAACATCGTGCTGCCGCAGCTGGCCAATGGCGTGAGCCAAGCCGATGCGCGTCAGCGGGCCTTGCAACTGCTGGACAGTGTCGGGGTGAAACAACGCGCCGATCACCGCCCCGCCGCCCTGTCCGGGGGCGAACAACAGCGGGTCGCTTTTTGCCGCGCTCTGGCCAATGCGCCGCATATCCTGCTGGCGGATGAGCCCACCGGCAATCTTGACCCCGAGACCTCGGAACGGGTATTTGCCGCGCTGATGGATCTGGCCCGCGACACCGGCTTGTCCGCGCTGATCGCCACCCATAACCTTGAGCTGGCGGCGCGGATGGATCGGGTGGTGCGGCTGGAAAATGGCGTACTGACCGAATAGCCCCCCCGCGATTTCGGGGGTGCAATCCGGCGCGCGCGGGGATAGAATGAGGGCCGTTACAACCGGGGGCTTCTCATGACCTATATTCTGGCAATCGACCAAGGCACGACCTCATCACGCAGCATCCTGTTTGATCAGCAGATGCAGCCGGTCAGCAGTGCGCGGCAGGAATTTGCCCAGCATTTTCCGCATTCAGGCTGGGTTGAACATGACCCCGAAGAGCTCTGGCAAACCGTCTGCCACACCGCCCGCACGGCAATCGCACAGGCCGGGGTCTCGCCCGCCGAAATTGCCGCCATCGGCATCACCAACCAACGCGAAACCACGCTGGTCTGGGACAAAGCCACCGGCCAGCCGATCCACAACGCCATTGTCTGGCAGGACCGGCGCACCGCCGATATGTGTCAGACGCTGCACGCCGCCGGCCATGAACCGATGATCACCGCCAAAACCGGCCTGCGGCTGGACCCGTATTTTTCCGCGACCAAGCTGAAATGGCTGCTTGATACCATCCCCGATGCCCGCCCCCGCGCCGAGGCCGGAGACCTGCTGTTTGGCACCGTGGATTGCTATCTGATCTGGCGCCTGACCGAAGGGCGGGTTCATGCCACCGACGCCACCAACGCCGCCCGCAGCCTGCTCTATAACATCCGCGAGGGCCGCTGGGATCAACAGATTTGCGATTTACTGAACATCCCAATGGCCATGCTGCCCGAGGTGCGCGATTGCGATGCCGATTTCGGCGAAACCGCGGCATTTGGCGGCCAGATCGCGATCCGCGGCGTCGCCGGAGACCAGCAGGCCGCCACCATCGGTCAGGCTTGTTTTGAGCCCGGCATGATGAAATCCACCTATGGCACCGGCTGCTTTGCGCTGCTCAATACCGGAGACCAGCTGGTGCAGAGCTCGAACCGTCTGCTGGGCACCATTGCCTATCAGCTCAACGGGGTGACCACCTATGCGCTTGAGGGGTCGATCTTTATCGCCGGCGCGGCGGTGCAGTGGCTGCGCGATGGGCTGGGGGTGATTGAAAACGCCGATCAGACCACCGCGCTGACCGAACGCGCCGATCCTGAGCAAAACGTCATTCTGGTCCCCGCCTTTACCGGCCTTGGCGCGCCCTATTGGAATGCGGATTGCCGTGGTGCGGTGTTTGGCCTGACCCGCAACTCTGGCCCGGCGGAAATGGCCCGGGCGGCGCTGCAAAGCGTGGGCTATCAGACCCGCGATCTGCTGGAAGCAATGCGGGCCGATTGGGCCTGTGAAGACGCGGTGTTGCGGGTGGATGGCGGCATGGCGGCCAATGACTGGGCGATGCAGTTTCTGGCCGATATTCTGGGCAGCCGGGTCGACCGCCCGCCGGTGCTGGAAACCACGGCGCTTGGGGTGGCCTGGATTGCCGGGATGAAGGCGGGGCTCTACCCCGCACAACAGGAATTTGCCCGCAACTGGGCGCTTCAGCGCCGGTTTGAGCCACAGATGAGCGCCGAAACCCGCGCCGCGAAATATGCCGATTGGCAACGCGCGGTGAAAGCGGCACAGCTTTACTGATCAAAACACATCTTCCCCGGCACAGGATTTGGCCGCTGGCCTTCCCCCCGGCGCGGCGATAGGATTGGCGCATGAGCAAAACAGCGATTATTTACTCCGAGGATCAGGCGCAGGCCCATGACCGGATTGCCGAAATCCTAAAGGCCGCCGGGGTTGATCTGGACAATGGCATCCTGATGCCGCCCTCCGGGGCTGAGGACAGTGTGACTGCGGTGGTCGGCAAGGCCGGTTCGGGCAAAACCCTGCTTCTGGCCCGGCTTTACCACGCACTGGAGGAGGCCGGGATCGAGGTGGTCTCGGGCGATTACGAGCCCAAGCGCGATGGCGGCAAGCGCAGTCTGGCCATTCTGGCCCCCACCAACAAAGCCGCCAGTGTGCTGCGCCATCGCGGTGTGCCCGCCACCACCATTCACCGCATCCTGTATACGCCGCTCTATGACCCGGAATATGAAAAAATCGCCGAATGGCTGGCCGGAAATGGCGAGCAACCCGAAATCGAGGGCCTGACCGAAGCCGCCCTGGAACGCGCCGCGCTGTTTTACGCCACCCATAAATCTATCCCGGGCGCTCTGGCCGCGGCGGGGCTGCGGGGCTCGGATTTCATTCAGGGGTGGAAACGGCGGGATGAGGCGCTGGATGTGGGCTTTGTCGATGAAAGCTCGATGCTGGATGAAAAACAGCTGGAGGATTTGCGCGAGATTTTCCCCACTCTGGTGCTGTTCGGAGACCCCGCCCAGCTGGCTCCGGTCGGTCAGTCTGGCAAGATGGTGTTTGACGATTTCAAGGGCGATCAGAAACTGACCCTGCACCGCATCCACCGTCAGGATGCGGATAACCCGATCCTCGATCTGGCCCATGCGCTGGCCGATGACAGCCTGAGCTTTTACGATTTTGAACAGATGGTGCAGCAGGCGGCGCAAAAGGATGAACGGGTGGTGTTTGCCCCCAATGTGCAGGCCGATCTGATGGCGCGTTCCCCGGTTCTGGTGTGGCGCAACAAAACCCGGGTGCGGCTGATTCAGGCGTTTCGGCAAGCGTTTGGAGCGCCGCCGGATCAGTTGCTGCCGGGCGAACCGCTGATCTGTGATGGCATCGAATTGCCGCTGAAACACCGCAAAAAGCGCATTGATCTTGAGGCAAGAGGGCTGATCAAGGGGGCGCAGGTGGTGTATCTCGGCCCCGGCAAGCGGTCGGGCTTTTCGCGGCTGCATGTGCTGGGGGCCGAGGATCCGCAAGTGTCTGCCGCCTCGATCATCAAGATCGAGATCCCGGATCAGGATGAGCCCTTCATCCCCTATGCCGCCCGCATGGGGGCTGCGTTTTTGCACGGGGCGGCGGTGACCATTCACAAGGCGCAGGGCTCGCAATGGCCCAATGTGCAGGTCTTTGCCCCCGATCTGTTCGTGGCCGCCCGCATGGGCCGGGTTGAGGCCGGGCAAGCGTTGTGGAAGCGTCTGGCCTATGTGGCGATCACCCGGGCGCAGGATCGGCTGTTCTGGGTCACACAAAGCCGGCTGGCCCGCCCGAATGCCGCGCTCAGCACCGCCGATCTAAAAACCGCGCCGGTGCCGTTGACGCTTGAGACCTTTTCCCCGGAAGAGGATGCCGAATCCGGCGCATCGTAAAATCCGGGCAGCAATGCGGGGCGGAAATCCGCTGCTGATGAGGCCGGTTTTCGTGAAAATTTTGCCGTGCCCATCAAATCGGGCAAATTTTTCGTGTTTCGGGGCTTGCAGAGTCGTTTCAGGAAGCGTATCTACCCATCGAAGTGATTTGCAGAGCCCTGAATTAGAAATTAGGGTGGCAAGCACGACAGTTGGGACGTGGCCTAGTGGTAGGGCAACGCTTTTTGGTAGCGCAGATCGTAGGTTCGAATCCTACCGTCCCAGCCAACACTTTCTTATGAATTGCACAGTAAAACGCCTTCATCGGCATTTTTTAATATGTCTGCGGTTTACAGATGCCAGAGCCGGGCAAGGTCTGCGTTGCATGCGCCATTCAGACCCGAGATGGCCTCAATTCCTGGTTTGGGTGGTGTCCTCAGATGCGAACTGGGCAAGACGGAGTTGTCTCGCAGAAAAAGGCAGAGCGTTTCGGAGGACCGCCCGATGGGCCACCATCGTGATCTGCATGATTCAGACCGTATTTTCCGGTTCTCGCCCGGCAAAAAACGCCTGCAAATTGGCCCGCGCCATCTGCCCCATATTGCTGCGCACCTCATAAGAATTGGTGCCCAGATGCGGCAACAGCACCACATTTTCCAGCCCACGCAAGGCGTCCGGAATGTGGGGTTCGTGCTCATACACATCCAGCCCGGCCCCGGCGATCTGGCCGTGGCTCAGGGCGCGGATCAGGGCGGTTTCGTCGATCACATCCCCGCGGGAGATGTTGATCAGATGGGCGTGGCTCTGCATCTGGCCCAGAGCCTGCGCATCCATCAGATGATGGGTCTGGGCCGAGCCCGGCACCGCCAGCACCACCACATCCGCCACCGCCAGCAGCTGCCGCATATGTTCGATCTGCCGCGCCGGCACCCCGATATCCGCCTTGGGCGAGCGGTTATAAAACAGCACATTCATGCCAAAACCGGCGTGACAGCGTTTGGCAATCGCCTGCCCGATCCGGCCCATGCCGATGATGCCAACCGTTTTGCCGCCCAGATGCATCCCCAACAGCTGCACCGGATGCCAGCCCTGCCAATCGCCCCGGCGCAACAGCCTTTCGCCCTGACTGGCGCGCCGCGCACCCATCAGCATCAGCGCCATGGCGATGTCGGCGGTGGCGTCGGTGACGGCTCCGGGCGTGTTGGTCACGGTGATGCCTTTGGCCGCCGCCGCGACAGTGTCGATATGGTTATACCCCACCCCGAAATTGGCCAGAATCCGGCAACGCGGCTGCTGAACCCGGTTGATCGCTTCTGCGGTGAACTGATCGCCCAAGGTCGGCAATATCGCGTCATAGTCGGCCAGCGCAGCGCTGACCTCATCGGCGCTCATCGGTGCCGTCGTTTCCCGCAGCTGCATGTCAAATTCAGCCGCCAACTGCGCCATGACATCATCGGTCAGTTTACGAGAAACCAGCAGCCTGACCATCAATGCACCCGCGCGCCCAAGGGCAACTCTGACACCTGATCCGGGGCCAACAGCACTACTGCGCCGCTGGCATCCGACAGCCCCAGAACCAGCACTTCTGACATGAATTTGCCGATCTGGCGCGGCGGGAAATTGACCACCGCCAACAGCTGTTTGCCGATCAGATCCTCGGGCCGGTAATGATCGGTGATCTGGGCCGAGCTTTTCTTGCGCCCGATCTCATCGCCGAAATCCAGCCACAGCTTGATCGCGGGTTTGCGGGCTTCGGGGAAGGGCTGTGCGTCGACCACTTTGCCCAGCCGGATATCCACCGCCAGAAACTGCTCAAAGCTGATTGGCGCGCTCATTGCGACAGCTCTTTTGAGCGCTCCGCCGCAGCCTTGATGGTGGCTTGCATCAGCGGCGCCAGACCGGATTGTTTCCCCATCAGCACCTCAAGCGCGGCGGCGGTGGTGCCCATCGGGCTGGTGACGTTCTGGCGCAGTTGGGCGGGGTCTTGATCGGCGGTTTCGGCCAGATGCCCAGCCCCGGCGACAGTGGCTTTGGCCAGTTGCATCGCCATTTCCACCGGCAATCCCTGCGCCATCCCGGCGGCCGCCATGGTTTCGATCAGATAGAATACATAGGCCGGGCCCGAGCCGGACACCGCCGTGACCGCATCCATTTGCGATTCGGTTTGCAGGCGCAGGGTCTGGCCGACCGCACCCAGCAGCGATTCCGCCAGCGCCATCTGGGCCGGGTCGGTTTTTTCGTTACCAATCAAGGCAGTAATGCCACGAGACACCGCCGCCGGCGTATTCGGCATGGCCCGGATGATCGGGCTGTCTACCCCCAAGGCCTGTTCAAATGCGGCAATCGGCGTGCCCGCCGCGATGCTGATGAACAGGGTCGAGCTGTTGCCAAAGCCTTGCAGCGCCGGCCCAGCCTTCCAGCAGCGCCGAGCCCATCTTGCCGCAGCCCAGCATCACCAGGCCGCGCTCTGCCAGCGTTTCCATCTGTTCAGGCATGGCCATAAGCCCGGGATATCGCGATCTGCATGGCTTGTTCCACCGGCTGATCGCCCCAGATCACCAGTTGCAGCGCCGGGTAGTATTGCTCGGCGGCATTCACTGCGGCTTCGATCAGGGTTGAAATCTGCTCAGGGCTGGCCATTTGCCCGCCCGACAGCACCAGACCATAGCGATACACCATCAGCCGCTGTTCCTGCCAATAGGTGAAACCGCCGGCCCAGCAGCGGTCATTCACCGCGTTCAGGGCTTCGTAGAGCTGGGGGAGCTTTTCGTCCGGGGGCTCCATTTCAAAGGTGCAGATCAGGCGCAAGGTTTCGTCCTGCGCCGACCAAGCCAGAGTGATCGCGTAAGAGCGCCACTGGGCTTCAACCGCCATGGCGATCTGATCATCGGTCACCCGGTCGAACTGCCAAGCGTGATGCTCGGCCAAGGTTTCCACCAAGTCGATCGGGTGCAGATCCTCTGCATCCATGAACTGTTCTGATAGTGACATACCGCACCCCTACTGCTCTTGCCCCGGTCCCCGGCAGAGGCGATGTGCCTTCCGGTTTGCTCTATGGCCCTATACTATACCAAGTGGACGCCGCCGCTTGTGTTACCAGATATGGTGGTCTATGGGGGTGGGTCTGTAAAGATTTTTCTGCGGGTTATCCCCAGCTAATTCCAATTTGGCACGGATTTTTCCCGAATATAGCGTTATGCTAAAAACCTGAATCACTTAACGCTGCCTGAAATCAAAGATTTCAACGCGTTAAGTGATGCTCTTTGTATCAGCTATTTCGTCAAACGCTATAGGCGGCATTTTACACCGCCAGCCCAAAAGCTCTGGCGCATGTCATACACCGCCCGGCTGGGCCGCGTTATTTGTTCACATGGAATGCGGTTATGCGCAGGGAGCCATCACGTCTAATCGACCAGACGCGCGTCCGCCCTAGCGACCCAATCCTGCCCCCCCGGAGCAGGCAACATTCTAGTCGAAATCGCGGGCAGTCATCATCCGGTTGATCTCGCGGCGCACCAGTTTGCGCACATTGCGGGTGATGCGCTCGCCCAGCGCGCCCTGCAATTCCTGACGGACGATCTCGCTGACCATATCGCGCAGGGCTTCTTCGTCGATGATGTCTTCTTCCAGATCGAACACATCCCCGTCAGGGTTTGATTGCGCTGCTGCCGCCGCTGCCGCAGCAGCAAAGCTCTCGTCTACGGACGGTGCCTCGACCGGCGACTCTTCAGCGGATGTTCCAGCTGAATGATGTTCATCAACGGGCTGTTCTGCCGTGGCAGAGTGTTCATCCGTGGCAGGCTGCTCTGCCGTGGCCTCGGCCAGATCAGACTCGGACTGGGAGGCCTCTGGCGCATCGGCGGCCAGATCGTGGGCGTGGCCCTCAATCGCATCCTGCACCGGCTCGGTCAGGGGGCTGGTCAGGACATGAGTCAGAGGCTCCTCGGCTTCGGGGTCTTCCTGAAAGGCGCTGCCATCAGGCTCCCACCCGCCCTGCTGCGCTCCAATGGCGCTTTCCAGCTCGGCAATTTTGGTTTTCAGGCTATGATCGCCGGACTCTTGCAGCGGACCAGAATCGTCGGACAGGATGATGGCATCTTCAATCTGATCTGCCGGATCCTCTGCCTGTGGCTTTTGCCCGTCTTCGGCCTTGTGCTGATCGGACTCGTCTGCTTCCGGCTGCGGGTCGGTATGATCCCCAGACACGGCCGTCTCTGCGCCCTCGCCGTTCATCGGCGCACCGTCATCGCTGTGATGGAACGCAACCTCGGGCGTCTCAGATTCAGAATCAGTGGCAAGCTCATCATCATCGGGAATTCGGAAATCCGAGGTCAGGATCAGCTTGGCCACCGGCTTGTGCGCGGCCCCGTTTTCAGCGTTGTTTTGCGATGCTTTTGACGCCTCAGCCTCGCCGGAAACGAGCCTTCTGATAGACGTCAGAACGTCCTCAATTTCTGCATTAGACACTGGATCAGACATTTGGATTCCCGATTTAACCTCGACGAGATGATAGCGTCATATCCAGAACCGCACAATAGAAAGCAACAATTCTATGATTTTTGCCCTTGGCGCTATTTCTTACCCAAGGCCCGCAGCACCCGGTCCAGACGCTTGCGCTGGCTGCTGTCGGCCGGCGCGTTCTTCACCGCGTTGTAATAGGCCGCCGGGTCATAGGTGTGGATGCCCAACTTCAGATGATCCGCCGTCAGCAAACCCATAGCCGAGAGCAGGCTATAGGTGGCCACATATTGATCCGTCATCGCCGAGATACGGTTGGCGCGGGCGTCCAGCAATTCCTGTTCCGCGTCCAGCACATCCAGCGTGGTGCGGGCGCCCAAGGTGGCTTCTTCCTTAACCCCGTCAAAAGCAACCTGAGCGGCGCGGATCTGGCGGATGCTGGCCTGCAATGTGGCGCGCGACACCGCCAGCGCGGCCCAAGCATTGCCCACCCCCTGCGCAATCTCGTGGCGGGTGATGTGCAACCCAGCGCGGGCCTGATTCCACATTCAGATTGCCCTTGAGGTTCAGATTGGGCTTCATCAGCGCATTGGCCCGTTTCACACCGATTTCCGCGGCGGAAATATCGTGCTGAATTTTTTTCATCATCGGATGGTTGGTATAGGCCACGGCGCGAGCGGCTTTCAGTGACGCGGCGGTGGCCGGAGCCTTGGGAGCCGCGCTGAGGGATTTGGGATAGCTGCCAATGGCGGCGCGGTATTCCTCGCGGGCGCGGGCCTGCTCGCCTTGGGCCGCAGCCAGATTGGCGCGGGCCAGCGACAGGCGTGATTCGGCCAGCGCAACATCGGTGCGGGTGACTTCGCCGACCTCGAAACGATCCTTGGCGGCCCGCAGCTGCTGAGTGATAACCCGCACATTGTTGCGGCGCAGGGCGACGAATTCATTGCTGCGGCGCACATTCATATAGGCGGTCACCGCGCGTAACAGCACCGATTGTTCAACATTGACCAGCGCCTGCCGGGTGGACAGCACCGCTTCTTTGGCCCCTTCAACCGCCAGCTTGGACCCGCCGCCATCATAGAGCAACAGGCTGGCCTGCAAGCCGATATTGGACGTCAGATGCTCGCGCCGCATATTCGTGTAGCTGGTATATTTGCTGTTGGCGTAATAGTTCAGCACCGGGCGCAGGCTGGATACGGCCTGCGCCACGTCCTCATCAGCGGCCCGCAACACGGCGCGGTTTTGTTCCAGCAGACCGGAATGCTTATACGCCTTGGCCAGCGCGCCGGCCAGTGTCTCAGCCTGTGCGGCAAATGCCGAAACGCCAAGAGCCGTGCCGACAATCGCGGCGCTCAGGATTGATTTTGCTCGATAGCCCATGATGATCCCTCATTTCAAACCCGGTGTGATATTCTGCGCCGGACAGATAGCCTTGCCATACATTCAATATATTTAATATATTGAAAGCGCAAACAGTTTTCACGGCCAGACAGCAGCCGGACCAACCGGTTTCATTTGGAATCATTGCTTATAGAAAAACCGGGCCTGCGGCAATATAAAGCAAGCGGCTTTGGCCGGAGATTTAGGGCATATCTTGTGTTTTGGAGGCTTTTTCCTCCAAGATCAGCCACTCTTCCTCGGCCTCGGCCAATGCGGCCTGCCGCTCGACTAACGCTTGCGAGCCCTTCTGAAACTTGACCGGCTCGGCCGTGAACATCTCGGGGTCGGACAAGAATTCAGACAGTTTGGCGATCTCGGCCTCAAGGCGCTCCATCACCGCCGGAAGCTCTTGCAAGCGGTGCTTTTCGACAAAAGACAACCCCTCAGCTTGCTTCTCTTTCGGCGTCTTGGGCGCGGCTGCGGGCTTCTCTTTGACCTCGTTTTTGACCATGGACTTTTTCGCCGCCCTGTCCTGACGCTGGCTTTGATAATCCGACCAGCCGCCAGCATAAATGGTAGCGCGGCCATCGCCCTCCATCGCGATGGTGGTTTTGACCACACGGTCCAGAAAATCGCGATCATGGCTAACCAGCAAAACCGTGCCTTGGTAATCGGTCAGCAGCTCTTGCAACAGATCGAGCGTTTCCACATCCAGATCATTGGTCGGCTCGTCCAGCACCAGCACATTGCTTTCCCGGGCCATGATTTTCGCCAGCAGCAACCGCGCCTTTTCGCCACCAGAGAGCGCCGAAACCGGGCCGCGCATCTGGTTTTCATCAAACAGAAAATCTTTCAGATAGCCCACCACATGGCGCGGCGTGCCCCGCACCATGACCTGATCGGCCTTGCCCGATACCCGCAAACCGACATCGCCGGTCATGCTCTCCCACAGGCTGACCTCGGGGTCCAGCTGGGCGCGGTTTTGATCAAACAGAGCAATCTGCAAATTGGTGCCCAGCGTCACATGGCCCTGATCCGGCTCAAGACGGCCAATCAGCATGTTCAGCAAAGTGGTCTTGCCCGCCCCATTGGGCCCGACAAAGCCGATGCAGTCGCCGCGCTGCACCGTCAGCGAAAAGCCCGAAACGATGGTTTTATCGCCATAAACCTTGCCGATATTGACCGCCTCGATCACCTTCTTGCCCGATTGCTGCCCGGCATCCAGCGCCATTTCGGCCGCGCCCTGACGTTTGATCTGAGCCGCCTGCTGGCTGCGCAAATCCCCCAGCGCCCGCACCCGGCCCTGATTGCGTTTGCGCCGGGCCGAGATCCCCTCAACCGCCCAGCGGGCCTCGGCCTTGATCTTGCGTTTCAGCTTGTGGCGGGCGGCATCCTCGTCCTGCCAGGTTTTGTCGCGCCACGCCTCGAACGCCTCAAACCCCTTTTCCTGACGGCGCACCATGCCGCGATCAATCCACAACGTCGCCCGGGTCAGATTGCGCAAAAACGCCCGGTCATGCGAGATCAACACATAGCCGGTGCGGGTGGCGCGCAGATAGCTTTCCAGCCAGTCAATCGCCTGAATGTCCAGATGGTTTGTCGGCTCGTCCAGCAGCATCAGATCGGGGGCTTCGGCCAGCAATTTGGCCAGAGCCGCCCGGCGGCGCTCGCCCCCGGAAGCGGTCGAAACCTGGCCCTCCGGGTCAAATTTAAGCCCCTCGGCCACCTGCGCCACCCGGTATTCCTGCCCGGCCATCAGCCCGCTGGCAGCATAGTCGCCCAAGGTCTGAAAGCCTTTGAAATCAGGGTCTTGCTCCATATATCCCACCTGAACCCCGGGCGATGTGACCACCGCGCCCTGATCAACGTCGATCAGGCCGGCCATCACCTTCATCAGGGTGGACTTGCCCGAGCCATTGCGCCCGACCAGCGCCACCCGATCGCCGGGTTGCACCACCAAAGACAGGTTCTCAAACACCGGATTGCCGCCGAAGCTGAGCGCGATTTCGTTCAGTTGGAGTAAAGGAGTGCGTGCCATAGCGGTTGGCTACGGGCAATGGGGGCAAAGGTCAAGCAAGCCGGGGCAGAAAATGTCGCAGCCTAGCGGGCCGTGGCGCGTAAAATCCGTTTCCGGCTTTCGGGGATGGTGCTGATCTCGACCCCGGTGAACACATGCAGCGTGTTCAGCGCCCGGTCAATCACCGCATGGTCCGACACCCAGCCGCCCATCGCCAGATAGGTGCGCAACAGCGAGGGGATCTGGCGCAGCGCTTTGGCTGAAACTTTGGCGTCGGGCAGGTCCACGGTCTCGGTGGCTTTGCGCCCCGGCGCCCAGCGTTCCGGGGCCAGATGCCGGGCCCGCAGCAGCGCCAGCGCCTGATGATGCAGGGCCGGGTCACACCCGGCAAAGGACGAGCAGCCAAACAGCATCCCCACCCCGCGGCCATCGACGATCCGGGTCATGGCGGCCCAGGCGACGCGGACGATCTCGGGGTCTGCATGATCCGGGTGCAGGCAGAAACGGCCCAGTTCCAGCAGGGGTTTGTCATAGCGCTGCAGCCGGGCCAAATCGTAAAACTGCGCCGCATAGCAGCGCCCGATCCCGGTGCCGTTGGGGATGAAAAGCAAGCGGTAACAAGCCACCAGAGTGCCGCTGTCTTGCTCCTCGACCAGAATATGATCACAGTCGGCGTCATAAGCGTCCACATCGCGCCCGCCCGCCTGTCCGGCAAAGGCCAGCGCCCGCAAACGCTGTGCGGCCTCGATCTGGGCCGGCTGTTCAGCACGGCGCACTTGATAACGACCTTTGGCAAAAAGCAGCATATTTGGCCTGTTCCATCCCCTCAAAATACGCTTACTATGGAACAGGCAAAATGCTCAGACAAGACAGGATGAAACAGATGGCAAAAATCCGTAAAACCGATGATGAATGGCGGGCGCAGCTGTCGGAAATGGCATATCAGGTCACCCGCAACAGCGCCACCGAGCCCGCAGGTAGCCATCCGGGCTTCCCCAAAGCCGCCGGGCGGTTTTGTTGCGTGTGTTGCGGCGAGCCGCTGTTTGAGCAATCGGCCAAATATGACTCGGGCTGTGGCTGGCCCAGCTTTTTCCAGCCGCTGAGTTCGGAGGTGATTGACGAGAGTGACGATCACAGTCTGGGGATGCGCCGGATTGAGGTGCATTGCCACAGATGTGACGCGCATCTGGGGCATGTGTTCCCCGATGGCCCCGCCCCAACCGGGCTGCGCTATTGCATCAACGGGGTGGCGTTGCAGTTCAAGGCTGATTGAGGGCGAGCGACAACTGCCCTGCCCTTCTTAAAGAACGTATATCAAATCAGCGGGCCGGTTAACGCCCCGGCCCGCTGAGGATTCCGCTTAGCGCTGGTTTGGCCCCTCTTCCAGCGCGTCTTCGAGCGTTCTCAGCCCGGTGGTCGGGGCCTGCACCAGCACCGCCATATTGCCCGGCTGGTGCTGGTTGTTCCACATTTTCATATGCGCGGCCGGAATTTCCTGCCAGGTAAAGACCTCGGACATCGACGGATCCAGACGCCGCTCAACCATCAGCCGGTTGGCCGCCGCGGCCTGTTTCAGATGGGCGAAATGGCTGCCCTGCACCCGCTTTTGATGCATCCACAAATAACGCGCATCCATGGTCAGATTATAGCCGGTGGTGCCGGCACAAATCACCACCATGCCACCCTTTTTACAGACGAATACCGAGGCCGGGAAAGTGGCCTCGCCGGGATGTTCGAACACCATATCGACATTGACGCCCTTGCCGGTGATGTCCCAGATCGCTTTGCCGAATTTGCGCACCTCGGCGAACCAGCTTTTATATTCCGGGCTGTTGACGATCGGCATTTGCCCCCAGCAGTTGAAATCCTTGCGGTTGATCACCCCTTTGGCCCCCAGCCCCATGACGAAATCGCGCTTGCTTTCGTCCGAGATCACCCCAATGGCGTTGGCACCGGCGGTGTTGATCAGCTGGATCGCGAATGAGCCCAACCCCCCGGATGCCCCCCAGACCAGCACATTCTGGCCCGGCTTCAGCTCGTGCGGGTGATGGCCGAACAACATGCGGTAGGCGGTGGCCAGAGTCAGGGTGTAACAGGCGCTTTGTTCCCAGGTCAGGTGGCGCGGGCGGGGCATCAGCTGTTGTGCCTGCACCCGGGTAAATTGCGAAAACGAGCCATCCGGGGTTTCATAGCCCCAAATCCGCTGGCTGGGCGAAAACATCGGATCGCCGCCATTGCATTCCTCATCATCGCCGTCATCCTGATTGCAATGGATCACGACTTCGTCACCAACTTTCCAGTTATTGACCTTGTCACCCACGGCCCAGACAATGCCCGCAGCGTCGGAACCGGCAATGTGGTAATCGGCCCCATGCACGTCAAAAGTGGAAATCGGCGTGCCCAGAGCCGCCCAGATGCCGTTATAATTGACCCCGGCGGCCATCACCAGAACCAGCACCTCGTGGCTGTCGATGCTGGGGGTTTCCAGCACCTCTTGTTGCATGGCCTTGTCAGGGTCACCCTCGCGCTCGCGGCGGATGGCCCAGGCATACATCTGCTTGGGCACATGGCCCATGGGCGGGATTTCACCAATCTCATACAGATCCTTTTCAGGGGCGTCGTAGTTGGCAATTTCAGTGTCGGTCATCAGGGTCTCCAAATCTCACGCGCAAAATGCGCGGGGCAGCATAGAATCAATCATGCTTTCCATGCTGGAATAGGATTGGCCGCGCAATAATGCAACCAAATAAGGTTCATGCTTGAAACTTTATAACTCTGATATTGTCGCATCTGGCTGACACTCACCTCAGATAGTCATGCAGGACCGTGGCCTCCTGATGGCTGAGACTGGGGCGGGCCGGATCGCCATAGGCGCAATCCTCGCCATTTGCCAGCCCGGGAAACAATCTGAGAACCTCATCACGACATTGCGGGTCAAACCCGGCAATGGTTTTGTCATTGGGATGGTAGCTTTCGCTGGGGATCCCCTCGGCATAGATGATCTCGTGCTGATCAAACAACAGGTGATAATAGCAAACCTGACCGCCGATTTTGCGAATGACCGTATGATCGGACAGCAAAGATTTGGCAGGCACCAAAACCTCGGTCTCGCCAAATATCAGCTCGGCCTGCCAACCACAGAGTAGCATCCGATGTTGCGGAGACACCAGCAAATCGCGTTCATTGCCCAGCGCCCCCTTGCGAAACAGGATCGGGGCCAGATGGCCCTCGGCCTGGCGGGTGCTGGAACCAATCCAGCGCAATGGTTGCATCCCATGATCCGCCGTCAGCACCAGATCGCCCACGGCCAGATCCTCAACTTTGACCTCGCCTTTTGGGGTCAGGATATGTGTACCCGCCACGAAACAGGGCAGCACCTCTTCATTCACATTGCCGGCAGCCCCGGACCGGGTGTAGGTCTGACCAATCTCCAAAGGAATCGATGCGTCGGGAAGGCTGTAAAGCGCGGTGCTGGTTTGCCAGCCCCCATCCACCTTTGGAATAAGATAATCATCAGTGGGCGAACCGCTTTCAATCCCGCGTGAGCCACCGAAATAAAACGTATCGCCCACATTCCAGCCCGCTGGCGCACCGGGGCCAAGCGCCGCAATCACCGGCGCGGCACCGGTTTCGGTGGATGGGTAATCATCCCCCACACCCAGATTATCATCCGCATCGTAAACCGTAACCGTAAAAGAGCCGGTCACGGTAAAGGTGTTATTGCCGCTCCCCGAAATGGTATAGAGCGTATATGTATATGTTCCTGCTGGCATGTTACTCGCCTCACTATTTTACAAACCTTACATTGGCCTGTTGCGCTGAATGTGACACTATAAAATTGATAAATCCTTACGTCCAAAACAGCACAACATGGCCCCACGGGCACTCATTTTACCCCCTACTGTGCCAGCTGATGCGCCTGAGCTAACTGGCCTTCGATGGTGTCGTTAAACGGATCCACCGCGTTGATTACCAACGCCAGAACAGCCACACTCATACCGACAACGGATGCTGCCAAAACCATCCAGTCTACCGTAATGGCTCCGGTTTCATCGGTGACAAACTCTTCAAGCATGTTCGGCATTCGGGGTTTCCTTCATCTGACATAATACAATCAATAAACCGGTTTCTTATTTCTGATAAAACCCGTTGATTGCGGCGACAGTTTGGCGCGGTTCGAGCAAAAGCAAGAAATTGCCCCTGCTGGGCGGTTTCTCTGGACGCGGACCCTGTCGTTTTCGCATGCTGCGCGAAATGGCCCGTTTTACGATGACCGCATAAGTAAAGGCCGCACCCACTCCCGGATGCGACCTTAGTGTTTTCAAGCTTTCAGCGCTCTGCCTAACTTATGGGTTAGAAGCGAAAGTGTGCGCGGAGTCCAAGCTGGCCTGAATGTCGCCACCCAACTGGGTGATACCGCTGTCTACGATCGTCAGAACGCCCAGGCCCATGCCAACAACAGCAGCGGTCAGAACAACCCAGTCTACGGTCACGGCACCAGATTCGTCAGCAGCGAAGTTTTTGATCATGTTGAACATTGTATAATTCCTTTAGTTTTGCGTTTTACTCAGTTTCACATCCTTTGTCCGGTCTTCGTCGGGGCGGCCTCTTGTTTGCCCCTCTGTCCGTCTTGGGATGAACATATATAGCCCCTTGATTGGGGCGAGAATTGGGCGTGGATCGTACGAAATTAAGTAGATGTGAAAAATGCGCGATATTTCTGCTAACTCATTGTTAAAAAATATAAATAAAAGTGAAATAAATTCAGAATACAACTTGCAGGCGCTTTAATAATGAACAATCTGGCCGCTTTGCGGCGATTGGCTCGAAAAACGCTGGTAATACGCGCCGGATTTGCAATCCTACCGGATCGGAAAGCAAAAAAATCCGCCGTGTTTTTTTCTGAACCGGCTGTTGACCCCTGAATTTTTCGGCATTTTCACGGAATCTGCCCTGCAAGCGGGCGGAGTCAGCGCAGAATCGCCGCCAAACCGAAGAAAATGGAAAGGTGAATCGCCGATTTTTCGGAATCGGATGCTTTCAAAGGGGTTCTCCCCCCGGCCGCTGATGGGTACAGCCATGGGCCTCTATACACAAGCCTGCCCGCAGGAGGGTTCTGGCCGGTTCCGGGGCATCCCCGGCCCCACCTTCATCCAGACGTGTGCTGCATGTTTGATCGGGCTTTGCCCTAGATTGAGACTTCGGTCCAGAAGCCGCCGCTCATGCGCAGATTGTCGGGATGGTCGCGGAACATCTCCGCCAGGCGACGGGTGAAATCGTCAAACCACACCGCAATAAAATCATCCAGCGTGTCCGTCGGTGCCGGCGACACCAGCTCGATCAGATCAACCCTGATCCGGCCATCC
>PDSA01000017.1 GCA_002748285.1 Rhodobacterales bacterium | reverse complement strand
TCCACCAAACCCCACCCGCAAACATCCGCATTCCTATGACAAAAGTGCCTATCGTGGGCGCAATGTGATTGAGCGGATGTTCTGCCGCCTCAAGGATTTTCGCAGGATTGCAACACGTTACGACAAAAGAGCCGATAACTTCATGTCGGCAATCTTCCTCGCCGCCACAATCGTGTGGTGGACAAATTGTGTCCCGACCCTAAACCAAGAGCAGATTTGAGCTTTGTCCCCTTCCTTGCAGCAATGTCAGGGCGGTTTGGCTGCCATCGGTCGACACATTCAGGTTTTGCAGATCGGCTCGCAACAGGAACATGCGGGTCAGTTTCTCGCGGTTTTCTTTGTCGGCAAATTGTTTGATGCCGCTGTCCCCGAAGGCCGAAAAGGCTTTGTCCTTGAACGTTTCCAACTGCTTGTCCAAATCTAGCCCGGCAAATGAGCTGGGCAAATTCAGTACGGTTTCAAACACCTGGCGCAGTGGTTCATTACCCATGATCGACAGCCAAAGCGTGTCTTCATTTAGGTCTTTTTCAGCAATTTCGGTCAAATCGCGTTCAATTCCCAAAGCAAGGCGGAAATTCTGGTTCTGATCACCAATCGCAACCTCAAATTCGCGCTCTTTATAGGCCGCGGTGATCCGGTCACCAAAATCGCTCAACCCCGTGCTGGGAATCGGGTAGTCGCCAAAGCCAAAAGCCTGAGCCATTTTCAGATAGCGCTTATCCGACAGCTTATTGGCCAAAGCATCACTGGCAAGGGTTCCGTCCTCAAGCACCTTTTTGATGAAGAACTTGTTATCCAGATCGGCACTCAAGCCAAAGGCCCCCAACGCGACCTTAAGCAGGGTGCGGTCAGAGACCAGATCATCGGCGGTTTTGACATCGCCGATGTGGTTTTTGAAATACTCCTCTTCGCGCATCACCTCTGGCGATTTTTCAAAGGCTGATTTTTGGCTGTCCATTGTCCGGTTCAAAAACAACCAGCCGGAAAAACCGCCAAAGGGGATGACAGGATGAAACATCAGGCGATTTCCGTTGCAAGCAACCGTTCTTCGCGCGGCAACAGGCCGCGAAGCGCTTTGAGCGCCTGATAATAATGCTCTCGTAACACCTCTGTTGAGGCCGTCGTCAGCAGTTTGCGGCTGTCTGGGTCGGTCAACACCTGACTGAGTTGCTCGATGCCGCGCAACAATTGCATTTTCGCATCAGATTTATCAGCATCACCAGAGAGAACCAGCTGGGCGATATAACACACGCGCCGCACCGGAGTGTTGACTTCTTCCGGGTGGATCGCATCGCGCAGACGCAGGATATTGGCGTTGGGCGTGACGATCGACAGGCGACTGCGGCGCTCACCATTCTCGATCACGGCACCATTGATCAGCACCCGCTCTTTGGGGCCGAGCTTTAACACCAGCCCTCCCATCACACACCTGCCTTTTGGCGCAGCCCGCTCATCATCGCCGTGTTGATGTCAATCAGAACGTCAACCGAAGCTTGATTTTGCAGGACTTTCTTGGTGTGTTGTGCTGTAAATTCATACAGATAGAAAACCCGTCCTCGCAGCATTTTCGGCAAGGTGTTGTCCTGATCAGAAACATCTGCGGCCAGCAGGGTCCACAATTTCATGTTGTCGTGCAGCGCGGCAACCAACTGATGAAATTGTGTCTTGTCCGATGCATATGATTTCAGGCGGTGGGTGATGCGGGCAAAAGCATCATATTCATTGCCGCGCGGGGTGCGGATTGGGGTAGATGTATTGGCATAGGCCGTTTTGGCCATATTAAAAGCATTCATGTCATTCCCTTTCAATGACAGGGGGATGGAACGCGGATTTTACCGCGGTTGGTGGGGGCACCTGTTCCGGTGCCCCGCTCAGTGCTTTTATCTGAACAGTGACAGGACCGATTGCGGCGACTGGTTCGCAATCGACAGGGCCTGAACGCCCAGCTGTTGCTGAACTTGCAGGGCCTGCAAACGGGCCGATGCTTCTTCCATATCGGCGTCTACCATCGAGCCGATACCGGATTTCAGCGAGTCGGTCAGTTTGCCGATAAAATCGTTTTGGGTGTTGATTCGCCCCTGAACCGAGCCAAATTCAGCAGATGCATCAATGGCGGTGTTGATCATGTTTTCGATCGAACCCAACGCTGCTGTTGCGCCCGCACCGTTAGACACATCAATCGCTGCCAAGCCAGCCAGTCCACCCGATCCACGCGACGCCGAGAAGCTGAAAGCGATATCGGTGTTGGTCTTGTTGGTGATTGTCAGCGCACCGGTGTCGGTGGCAATATCCATTGTCAGGTCAGTTTCGCTCAGCCCCGCTGCCTGTAGCGCGGTTTTCATCCCGGCCACCAGAGCTTCGGCAGTGTCGCCTTCACGCACGGTATACTGGGCCTCGACTGCGCCGACCTGAAGGGTCATCAGATCGCCTGCCATCAAACCGTCGGCCACCGAATTGTCCAACCCGGCTGTTCCCCGCGCAAGAGCTGCCGCGCCGCCTGCGCCACCGCTGTTGTCAAGGAATGCGAACGTATCCAACGAGATCGTGCCATCATTGGCATCAATCACTCCGGCTGTGCCCCCATCCGTGCCGACAGAAGCCGCTGCAGCCGCCAGATCGGTACCTGCGGTCAGAGACAGGTTTTGGGTTTTTACCCCGATTGAGCTGGACGAAACGGTACCATCGGCAGCACGATCCAAAGAGGACAGGATATCAATGCCGGTGTTGCCATCAACATTGGTTGTTGTGACATTGCCATCCACCAGGTTCAGACCGTTAAACTGCGCAGCGCCGACAACCGAGGTGATTTGCTTGGTTAGCGCCTCAATATCGGTTTGGATTTTGCCGCGGTCCACATTGTCTTCTTGGGAAGCAACGATTTTGCCTTTGATCTGGGTCAGTAGGTCGGTCACCGTTTCCGAGGCCTGACGTGCCACTGCAACGGTTGATTCGCCCAGCGACAGGCTGTCCGAGATCGCTTTGAAGCCAGCAACATCAGATTCCATCACCTTGGAAATCGCCCAGATGGCCGAGCTGTCTTTGGCCGTTGCGATGGATTTCCCGGTCGAGATTTCGTTCTGGATGCCGCTGAGATTGGAGTTGATTGATTTCAGGGTTTGCAGCGCAACCATCGCGCTGTTGTTGGTCAGAATACTGGACATAGTATGGTTCCTTCATCCATTCAGCGCTTTGCGCCGAGTTACATTTGCCGCCCTGATCAGGCGGCGTTTGGCGTCTTTCTGACGATTACGGTTTTAAACTTTGCAAAACCGTGCCACCCCAAAAGAGATGCAGCCCCTACCTTGCATTTAATTTGCTAACAGCGTCCTAATGCACACCATCAGATTACCTTGCATTTGAACTAAACCCTTCTGAACCTTCTGGGACGCAGACCTATAGGATGGGGTGGGATTCAATATCCCAAATAGGGAGCTTTTGCGCCTTTAAGTTGTGCGAGCGGGTAGCTGCGTTCAATCTTGGTTGAGGCGCGCCAAACCAGAATCCGGCGACCAGCCCCACTGGCTTAAGGCAAAATCGCGTTACTTCAAGCCGGATCGGGAAAGCCGTCAAGATGTTCGGCAATTTCATCAAATTTTATCGAACTTGCAAAATAGGAAGCCTCTGGAGCATTTTCCTTTAGAAAACGCGCTTGGCAACACAGCGCAGCGCTCGAATCATCATTTGGCAGAACGGTTCTCGGAGTCCGCCAGCCCCCAGCCCGACACTGAGCCCTTCGCATTCGGCTTTGAACGGATATGCACGGCCTGCCCAATAGCTGCGCCACCAATTTGCAGCAGAAGGGGATCGTGTTTGTTTCTGCTCTTTGTGAAGGAGAATCACTTTTTCCCGAAAAGATTCAAACCTTGCCTGCCCAAGAAACCAACGCCTGAACGATCGGTTCACCGGAAACGCATCTGCAACGGGGCGTGTGCATCGAAATTTGTGTGCCCCATATCTCATCCTCTGCATGACATACACTTACGCCTTATGCTGAACCGTCCGTCCCGGGTTGGCGCCTAACACCATGTGCTGCCCATCTTTGTTATATGTGGTCATCTGAATTTGACCGCCACGCAATGCCCCTAATTTCACGGTAACAGCACGAATCCCTTTCAATGCCGCAGTCAAAAGCGCTTGGTTCCGGGCGATTTTTTCGCGCAAATTTTCCAAAGATTTCTGATCGGGTTGGACCGATTGATAGCGGCTCATCAGGCGTTCCTTTTCAGCGGCAATCCGTTTCATCTCATTCAGATTGCCCGCCAGAATTGCCCGGCGCTCCTTTTCCAGAAAATCAAGCAACGAATCGGTCAGGCGCTTGGGATCAGTTTGCATCGGCACGCTCCTTCAGGGCTTCGAACAGACTTTCTGCTAGGCCAATTCCGCCCCGTTTTACCATTTCACCGGCCTGTTCCTGTCTTAGAAAAGAGCCAAACTGGTCTTCACCGATTCCGCCACCAAACGCCTCGCGCGGCTTGCCGAAACCGGCGGATTTGAGCATTTCGGCCAGAAATGTGGCTTCCAGATCATGGGCAACCTCAAGCAGCGCCTTGTCGCGTTGCTCATTTTGTGCTGCGAGGCTGGGGGGAGGGGCCAAAGCCGTGATTGCAGTAGGGGTCATTGAAATTCACCTCTAATTTGAGACAGTTTTCTGCAGTTTGCATGGTTTGGGTAAACATCTGGTAACTCCTGACCGGCATAATCGTGACAACTGAGGAAGAATTCCCGGAAATGGATATGATCACGATAGCTTTTGCAGAATTGAAAACATTGACTGAGGGCAGCCCGGATGTGGTGGTGCCTGAAGCGCCCCGGCCTGGTGGGTTTGGCGGCTCCGATTCTGCCGATTCTACCGCCGACATGGCTGCGGACAGCTTTGTTTCCTTTATGCTCGAGCAAGCTGCCGACTCCAAAAAGCCAGAGCCGGCGATGGGGCAGGGCGCTGAAATCGCGCAAACGCATGGCGAAGGGCGAACGATTCGGATCGAAAGGGCTGAAACGCTGCCGGATACCATGTCGGGGCAAGCGGCAATGACGGTTGAGGCTGCCAGTGATCAGACAAATATCATGGTGAAACCGCACAGCAGTCCTGTCAGAAATGGACGACCCGGCGTGGAAAGCGCGGCGCGTGATGCAGTGTTTATAAAAGAACATAGCGTGCTGCCGGAACCCAAGTCGCAAGCCGCGCTGATTTCACCCCGCTCGTCAACGGTCGCGTCGGGGCAAATGCCGATACAGAATAGCCCGGCTTCTATGCAGTCTCAAGCAGCTTTTGAGGGGGCTGGAAACGTGTCGCCGACAGAATCAACAGATCCGGTTGCGCCGGTGTCTGCAACCACAATGCCGGGCACTGCCATCGTCGCTACGGCGGGGGGGGCGTATTGGGAAAATTCGAATGAATCAGTTGCGCTGCGTTCCCCAGCGGCGCTTCAGATCGGCGTTTCAGGGCAGAATGACCCGGCTCATAAAAATCGAATCAGAAGCAGGATGCAAATACAGGCCACAGTCATCACTCCGGCTCAAGAAATAATGCCGCTTGCTCAACCCGAGCAGCCCGGATCGGTTTTGGAAATGCCGATGCAGCAGGATAGGGGGCAAACGCTGATTCCTTCAAAAGCAATCAAAATAAATCCGGCAGAGCCGGACCGTCACCAGCAGGTTTTTGGGGGAAAACAACCAATACAAGAGATTGCGGCGGGTAAAACACAAAACCCGCCCGAGCCAGTGAAGCAGGCTATGGTAGAAGCTGAATTGCAGCGTTTGGGGGCGGCACAACCGGATCGATTTGTTACTCCGGGTGGGATCCAATCTGCAACTGGCTCGCCAAACCGTCAAACCACTCTGGCAGAGGCGGAGAAGGCAATCGGAAATCCGCGTGTTTCGGAGCCTGAGCAAAACGACATAACGCGCCTTTCCAATCAAACGCTACACGCTCGGCCAAATCAATCCCCAATACCTTCTCAGACCGCAACCGGCCCGGATATGACGTCAGCACCAAGCCCCTCAGGAGCGGCGCAGCATACGCAACCTCAGGGGCAAGGGGGATCGAATAAGCACGCCGTATCCGCGCCAGAAGGGGCAAATCACTCGGGGGTGGTTTCGTCACCTCAGATGGCAGATGAGCCGCCCCGCGGGCCAATCACTCTGCCCGACAGACAGCCTTTGCCCCGTCAGGGCCGTGTCGCAGCTGGTCGCTCCGGCTCAGAAGGTGGTCCCGAGATTGCCGCGCGTGCGGTGCCCCGCCCGAGCATTGGCCAAAACCGCGAGATTATTCAGGACACTCAAGAACCCCGCTTCCCATCGGATCGCAATGCTCCTGCGGTGGTGGTGCAAAAAACCATCGGACATTCTATGCCGGGGAAGATGCCTCAAAACGGCGATCTCGCTCAGATTGCAAGCCCGCCGGGGGGGGCCGAAACGCCCGGGTTTACGCCGCACTCGGATCTGGAGCCGCAACAGGATGAACCTGTGCAGCCCCGCTCCGAAATGGCGGACTTCAATAAAAATCGCCCCGGGCAAGAGGCTTGGTTTACCATGAATTCGGCCAGTAAAATGCCGCAAGCCGAAATCGGCTTGGCATCACCGGGGCTGCTGGATCACGCTCAGCCCGAGATCGGCCACTCTGAACTGCATTTGTCCGAATTAACCGGAATTGAACCGGCCAGAGTGTCGCATGACATCAGCACAGCGCGGCCGGAAATGGCTCGCCATGTCGCCCAGCAGCTGGCTGATGCGGTGCGTCAGATGCCCGACCGCCCGGTTGAAGTCACCCTCAATCCGGAAGAGCTGGGCCGGGTGCGCCTGACATTTACCATATCCGAGAACGGAATTAACCTTGCCGTGCTGTCGGAACGTGGCGAAACCATGGATCTGCTGCGCCGCCATATTGATATTCTGGCGCAGGAATTTCGCGAGATGGGCTATCAGGATGTCAGTTTCGATTTTTCCAGCCAGTCGCAACATCAGGCGCATGATCAGGACGGTGATGCAAATCCAACCGATCAGCTGAGTGCCTCTGTCCTCGAACATGACCAGCCCGCATCGCCCAAACCATCGCAACAGCCCGCCTCGGGTCTGGATTTGCGCCTATAACAGGAGTGCCATCATGCAAGTCTCACAGGCCACCCCGGCCCCACAACCCTCTGCCCCCGTCAAGCAGACAGACCAAAGCCTGATCAGTTCGGATTTTGATACCTTCTTGAAGATGATGACGGCGCAGGTTCAAAATCAAGATCCGATGAATCCGATGGATTCCACCGAATTTTCGACCCAACTGGCAACGTTTTCCGGGGTGGAGCAGCAGGTGAAAACCAATGATCTGCTCACAGCGCTGGGGACGCAGATGGGCATTATGGGTATGGCGCAGCTGGCCAGCTGGATCGGGCTTGAGGCGCGGGCCTCGGCACAGGCGCATTTTGATGGCACCCCGGTCAGCATTTCGCCCAACCCGGCCTCGGGGGCGGATCGGGCGGTGTTGGTGGTGCGCGATGCCGATGGCAATGAAGTGCAGCGTCAGGAGTTTGTGCCCTCGACCGATGAAATCCAATGGGCCGGGGTGGATGGCAATGGTCAGGCTTTTGCGTCGGGGCTGTATAGTTTTGAGGTGGAAAGCTACTCCGGCGATGATTTGCTGGCCACGACCGGTGCCGAAGTCTATTCTGAGGTGGTCGAGGCCAAAAGCCTGAACGGAGCCACCATATTGGTTTTGCGCGGTGGCGTGCAGATTGATGCGAGCAATGTCACCGGGTTGCGGGGGCAGCCGTGATGTTTTGAAAACAGAAGGGGCCATTGAGATTGTGCGCAACGGCCAGTGCTGGACCCGTTTGACTGGATGGCACAAAATCTGTGGTGCTTTGAAAAGCTAAAAGCTCAGCAGCGCGGCTGCAACCAACCCGGCGGCGGCAGTGGCCGCACCCAGCAGAAATGCGGTGGCCGGACGCCAGGAAGAGGGTTGCTCGGGTGGTGTTTGCGGGCTGGTTTGGCGCATCAGGGCGGTCTCGGCCAGCTTGGGCAGTTCCGGGCCGAACCGGGCAAGCACTTGCAGCGTTTTGGCCATATCGCGCATGAACGCCTTGGGCCCCAGATTCGACTTGATGTAATCCTCAACCACCGGGCGGGCCACCTGCCAGATATTGATCTGCGGATCAAGCGAACGGGCCACGCCTTCGACCACCACCATGGTGCGTTGCAGCAAAATCAGCTCTGTGCGGGTTTGCATCCCAAAGCGCTCGGTCACTTCGAACAGATAGTGAAACAGCCGCCCCATTGAGATGTTTTCCGCTTCCATGCCAAAAATTGGCTCGCCCACGGCACGCAGGGCTTGGGCAAATTCATGCACATCCTGATCCGCCGGCACATATCCGGCCTCGAAATGCACTTCGGCTACGCGCATATAATCGCGGCGGATAAAGCCGATCAGAATCTCGGCGTATACCCGGCGGGTATATTCATCAATCCGCCCCATAATGCCGAAATCGTAAATGATGATATCGCCATTCTCGGCAACCTTCATATTGCCCTGATGCATATCGGCGTGGAAATAGCCATCGCGCAAGGCATGGCTGAGAAACAGCTGCAGGATTCGCGCCCCCAGCTTTTTGCGATCATGCCCCGCCCCATCCAGCAACGCATTATCCCCCAGAGGCAACCCATCGGCCCAATCCAGAGTCAGAACCCGTTTGCTCGAATATGTCCAATCGGCCTTTGGCACTTGCAAATTGGCGTCATTTTTTGTGTTTTCGGCAAATTCCGAGGCTGCAGCGGCTTCGCTGCGCAGGTCGAGTTCGGTCATGACGCCATGATCAAAATGCGCCACCACATCGTGCGGGCGCAGGCGGCGCGAGGCAGGGGACAGCAGTTCGATCACCGACGCCACGAAATAAAAAGCGTCAATATCCTTGCGAAAGGCGCGCTCGATTCCGGGGCGCAAAATCTTGACGGCAACTTCTGTGTCACCGTCCTTAAGCCGCGCATGATGGACCTGAGCGATTGAGGCCGCCGCCACCGAGTCGCTGAATGCGCTGAAGATGTCATCAACCGGTCGGCCCAACTCTTTTTCCACCACCGATTTGGCGACATCGGTGGGAAAAGGAGCCAGCTTGTCCTGCAACACCCGCAGCTCATCCGCAAGGGAATCCCCCACCAGATCAGGGCGGGTAGACAGCACTTGGCCGAATTTGACATAGGCCGGCCCCAGCGCTGTCAGCGCCCGCGGCACCGGCGGCATGTCGGCATCACCCTTCAAGCCCAGCCATTTGAACGGCCAGCCCAACACATGTGCCACCACCTTGACCGAAGCCGGTGCCCCCATGGCGCTGAGTGCCACCCCGAGGGCCCCAGTGCGTTCAAAAGTCGCGGCGGTGCGCACCAGTCGCCAGATATTATGCGGCCCGCGCATCGGTTAAATCTTCCAGCCGGAATGAAGCGCCGCAATCCCCATCGACAGGTTGCGATATTTCACATTCTCAAACCCGGCGGTGCGGATCATGTCGGCGAAGGTCTCTTGCTTGGGGAATTTGCGGATGGATTCCACCAGATATTGATAGCTGTCACGATCATTGGCAATGATCTGGCCCATTTTCGGGATGATGTTAAAGGAATAGAGATCGTAAACCTTTTGCATCAGCGCATTAGGAATCTGGCTGAATTCCAGTACCATCAGCCGCCCGCCGGGGCGCAGCACGCGAAAAGCCTCGGACAAGGCATCAGGGATGCGGGTGACATTGCGGATGCCAAACGAGATCGTGTAAACGTCAAAGCTGTTATCCTTGAACGGTAGCGCCATGGCGTCGCCAACCACCCAATCCAGTTGTTCGGACAGCTGGCTGGCATCGGCGCGTTTGGCGCCTTCGACCAGCATCGCTTCGGTCATGTCCAGCACCGTGGCATGGGCTTGGCCGGCGCGTTTCAGAAACCGAAACGAAATATCGCCGGTGCCGCCGGCCACATCCAACAGCTTTTGCCCGGCCCGGGGGGCCAGCCAATCCATCATCGCGTCTTTCCACAGCCGATGAACACCCATCGACATGGCATCATTCATCACATCATATTTGCTGGCAACATTGGAAAACACGCCATGCACCATATTGGCCTTGTCAGCCTCGGCGACGGTTTTGAATCCGAAATGGGTGGTTTTTTCTGCGGTCTTGTTCATTGGCCTATCGTCCTTGATCCTGACCCCTCTTATAATGACCCTGACGCGCGATACAATGAAAGTCACACCAGATGCCCGAATTACCCGAAGTCGAAACCGTCCGCCGCGGGCTATTGCCGGTGATGCAGGGCAAAACGATCCTGCGGGCCGATCTGCGCCGCCCGGATTTGCGCTGGCCGTTTCCGCCCGACATGGTCGGACGTCTGAGCGGCAAGCGGGTTGAGCGGCTGTGGCGGCGGGCGAAATACATTCTGGCCGATCTGAGTTCGGGCGAGACCCTGCTGATCCATCTGGGGATGTCGGGCCGAATGCTGATCTCGACCGGGGATCATCCGGCGCTGGCCAAGCATGACCATGTGGTTTTGCAGATGCAGGAGGGGGCCCGGGTGGTGTTCAACGATGCCCGCCGGTTCGGCGCGATGGATCTGGCCCCCACCGATCAGATCGAAGCCCATAAATTGCTGGCCAATCTGGGGCCGGAGCCTTTGGGCAACGCCTTTGATGGCCCCTATCTGGCCAAGCGTCTGAAGGGCAAGAAAACCCCGATCAAAACCGCGCTGCTGGATCAGCGCATCGTTGCCGGGCTGGGCAATATCTATGTGTGCGAGGTGCTGTTTCGGGCCGGGGTGTCTCCGCTGCGGCTGGCCGGCGATCTGCGCCCGGATCAGATCGAGCGTCTGCCCGGGGTGATCCGCGATGTGCTGTCCGAAGCCATCGAATCGGGGGGCTCTTCGCTGAGGGATTACCGTCAGGCCGATGGTGATCTGGGCTATTTCCAGCACAATTTCCGCGCTTATGGTCGCGAGGGGGAACCCTGCCTAACCGAGGGCTGTGGCGGTGAAATTCAGCGAATCACACAGGCTGGGCGGTCGACTTTTTACTGCCAGAGCTGCCAAAGATAGCTTGATCCGGCGCAAAACAATGCTAAGCATTTTCGCAACAGAAACCACAACGGCGGAAAAATCATGGCATATCAAACCCTGAACACAGAAACCAAAGACTGCGTGACCCTGATCACCCTGAACCGGCCTAAGGCGCTGAATGCGCTGAATTCCGAATTGCTGGGGGAATTGGCCCAGGTGCTAAAAGCAGCGCAGGAAGATGACGGGGTGCATTGCATCGTCATCACCGGCTCGGAAAAAGCCTTTGCCGCCGGGGCAGACATCAAAGAGATGGCCGATAAGAGCTTTGTTGATATGTTCATGTCAGATTATTTCGGCGCCGAAACCGATCAGCTGCTGAAAACCCGCAAGCCGATCATCGCGGCAGTGTCCGGCTATGCGCTGGGCGGGGGCTGTGAGCTGGCGATGATGTGCGACTTTATCATTGCCTCTGACACCGCTAAATTCGGCCAGCCCGAGATCAATCTGGGCGTGATCGCCGGGATCGGCGGCACTCAGCGCCTGACCCGTTTCGTGGGCAAATCCAAATCCATGGACATGCACCTGACCGGGCGCTTTATGGATGCGGCCGAGGCGGAAAGAGCCGGTCTGGTCAGCCGCGTGGTGCCAGTCGACAAGCTGATGCAGGAAACCATGGATGCGGCGCGCACGATTGCCGAAAAATCCATGCTGACGGTGATGGCGGTGAAAGAGGCGGTGAACCGCTCTTACGAAACCACCATGAGCGAAGGCGTGCTGTTTGAGCGCCGTCTGTTCCATTCGCTGTTTGCCACCGAGGATCAGGCCGAGGGCATGACCGCCTTCATGGAAAAACGCGCTGCCAAATTCCGCGCCAAATAGGCGGTGTAGCGGGTTGGGGCTAGATCAGCGCATTTTGGGCTTTCCTTTGCGCTGATTCTATCCTATAGGCGCTTTCTATATGCGTGTGAGGCCCGCTCTGGCCGGAACGACCGGTATTCAAACCCGGACGGGGTCTTGCACCGAAATGATTGTAATTGACCCCTGAAAGGGAACCGACACATGGCAAATTCGCCCCAAGCAAAAAAACGCGCCCGTCAGAACGAGCGTCGCTTTCAAATCAACAAAGCCCGCCGCTCGCGCGTGCGCACCTTCCTGCGCAAAGTCGAGGAAGCCATCGAATCCGGTGATAAAGAGGCCGCCGCTGCTGCTCTGCGGGCGGCTCAGCCTGAACTGATGCGTGGTGTCAGCCGTGGTATTTTCCACAAAAACACCGTGGCGCGCAAAATGTCCCGGCTGTCGGCACGGGTCAAAGCGCTGTCGTAAAGCGGCAAAAGCAACACAGTCAAACAGGACGTAAAGCCTCGGCTTTGCGTCCTGTTTTGTTTTAGACGTTTCAATTTATTGGATAAATTCCGAGCGCAATTTTGGCCTCTCTTTTACCTCTGGTAGATTCGATTGAACTATCTTTGAGTCAAGTTCGAAGTTCTGTTGCGCCGCCGCGTTCACGCTTGCTAAATTGACTGAGCGATTCACATCGTCCTGGGGAACAGCACAGCCCGAACAAGCGGTGCAGCACAGCCTGGAAATGAGGAGGTGCTGCAAGAAGCCGGTGACATTATTTATTTTCCTTGTTTTACAAGGTGTTACCGTTTGTTGTTTGGGTGTTATGCATCTGCCTGCGAGGGCCGGCGCATAGGGTTTGTGTCTGGAAGTAAGGGGTGGGGCCGGTCGGTTTGGCCGGTAAGACTGGTCTGCTGATCCAGCAACCCGCGTTTGAAAATGGAACGGCCGGGCGGGGTTCTTTTGGGCTCGCCCCGGGACGGATTTGTGAAACGTGCAGAAATGGAAAATGGCAAGGGGCCTGTGGCAAACGCCGCCGGTGGCTCGGCTGGATCGAAGTGTAGCTTTATAAGCGGGTAGCAAATAATGACCGAACACATGTGGAATGACATTCGCCAGCAACTGCAGGAGACAGTTGGGGCAAATAATTATTCAACATGGATCGAGCCGCTGAAATTCAATGGTCTGTCGGGTGGAGTCGCCACCTTTGCCGTGCCCACCGCGTTTTTCGGAAACTGGATGCGGCAGAATTTTTCTGACCAGATTCAACAGTTGCTCAATGCTGCCGGGGCCAGCGTGAACCGGGTGGAGTTTGCCGTGGAAAAAGGCAGCGCCCCTAAACGCCCCTCCGCCTCCAAACCTGCCGCCAATCCGCTGAACGCCGAAATCGGAGCCTCGCTGGATTCGCGCTTTACCTTTGACAGCTTTGTGGTCGGCAAACCCAACGAACTGGCCCATGCCGCCGCCAAACGCGTCAGCGAAGGCGGGCCGGTGACGTTCAACCCCCTGTTCCTCTATGGTGGGGTCGGGCTGGGAAAAACCCATCTGATGCACGCCATCGCCCATGATCTGCGCCAGCGCCAGCCGCAGCTGAATGTGATTTACCTGTCGGCGGAACAATTCATGTACAGCTTTGTGCAGGCGCTGCGTGACCGCAAGATGATGGATTTCAAACAGATGTTTCGCTCGGTCGATGTGCTGATGGTGGACGATGTGCAATTCATCGCCGGCAAGGACAGCACGCAAGAGGAATTTTTCCACACCTTCAACGCGCTGGTCGATCAGCACAAACAGATCGTCATTTCCGCTGACCGCGCCCCGGGCGAAATCCCCAAGCTGGAAGAGCGCATCAAATCGCGTCTGCAATGCGGTCTGGTGGTTGATCTGCATCCGACCGATTACGAATTGCGTCTGGGCGTGTTGCAACAAAAGGTCGAGCATTACCGCGCGCAATATGGCTCTCTGGTGCTGGCCGATGGCATTCTCGAATTTCTGGCGCATCGGATTTCCAGCAATATCCGGGTGCTGGAAGGGGCGCTGACCCGGCTGTTCGCCTTTGCCTCGCTGGTCGGGCGCGAGATTGATCTGGATCTGGTGCAGGATTGTCTGGCTGATATTCTGCGTGCCTCGGATCGCAAGATCACCATCAGCGAAATTCAACGCAAGGTCAGCGAGCATTACAATATCCGCCTCAGCGATATGGTCGGTCCGCGCCGGATGCGCAGCTTTGCCCGCCCCCGTCAGGTGGCGATGTATCTGGCCAAACAGCTGACATCGCGCTCTTTGCCCGAAATCGGCCGCCATTTCGGAGGCCGCGACCACACCACCGTCATGCATGGGGTGCGCAAGATCGAAGAGCTAAAGCAGATGGATAACCAGATTTCCGAAGATTTGGAGCTGCTGCGCCGCGCTTTGGAGGCCTAAACCCCTTGACGCGCCCGCGATTAGCGCAGAAATTCCCATAAAAGACTTGAGCAGGGCATGAAATTGGGTAATTTCAAGGCCCTGATACCGTTTTAGGAGTTACGGCAATGAAAATTAGTATCGAACGGGCTGCACTGTTAAAGGCCGTCTCCCAAGCCCAATCCGTGGTCGAGCGGCGCAACACCATCCCAATTCTGGCCAATGTGCTGATCGAGGCCGAGGGCGAAACCGTCAGTTTCCGCGCCACCGATCTGGATATCGAAGTGGTCGATAAAACCGTTGCTCAGGTCGAACGTGCCGGGGCCACGACCGTTTCCGCCGTGATGCTACATGAAATCGTGCGCAAATTGCCCGATGGGGCGCTGGTGCAGCTGGGCGATGACGGCACCGCAGGGCGGCTGACCATTCAGGCCGGGCGCTCGAATTTCTCTCTGGCGACCCTGCCGAAAGAAGATTTCCCGGTCATGGCGTCTTCGGAATACGCCTCGAATTTCTCGGCCAAATCGGAAACACTGCGCCGCCTGTTTGACAAGACCAAATTCGCCATTTCGACCGAAGAAACCCGCTATTATCTGAACGGCGTCTATATGCATGTCGCCGATACCGAAGGTGGGCAGGCGCTGCGCTGTGTCGCCACCGATGGTCACCGTCTGGCCCGGGTGGATGCCGATCTGCCCGATGGGGCCGCCGATATGGCCGGCGTCATCGTGCCGCGCAAAACCGTGAACGAGCTGCGCAAATTGCTGGACGAAGACGATGTGGAAATTGCCATTTCGGTGTCTGAAACCAAGGTGCGCTTTGCCACTCCGGACATCACCCTGACATCCAAGGTGATTGATGGCACCTTCCCCGATTACGCCCGGGTCATTCCCACCGGCAACACCAAAAAGCTTGAGGTCGATGCCGCCGAATTTGCCCATGCGGTTGACCGGGTGGCGACAGTTTCGTCTGAACGCTCGCGCGCGGTCAAGCTGGCCCTGGACGAAGATCGTCTGATCCTGTCGGTCAATGCCCCCGATAGCGGTGCCGCCGAAGAGGAACTGGCCGTGGCCTATGGCGATGAGCCGCTTGAGATCGGGTTTAACGCCAAATATCTGCTGGAAATCGCCAGCCAGGTTGATCGGGAAAATGCGGTGTTCATGTTCAACTCATCCGGCGATCCGACCCTGATGCGCGAGGGCAATGACGCATCCGCCGTCTATGTCGTGATGCCGATGCGGGTGTGAGCGCGCTCTATCTAAAACAGCTCAGGCTTTCGCATTTCCGCTCGCATAAACTGTTCGAACTGCGCACGGATGCCCGCCCGGTGGCGATTTACGGGGCCAATGGGGTGGGCAAGACCAATATCCTCGAGGCAATCTCGATGCTGTCCCCGGGCCGCGGGTTGCGCCGGGCCAAGGCCGATGAGATTGCGCGGCGTCCAGAAGCGCTCGGCTGGAAGGTCAGCGCGGTGTTGCACAGCCCCCAGCAAAGCCACGAAATCGAAACCTGGTTTGACCCCGGCGGCTCCCGCAATCTGCGCATTGACGGCAAAAGCGCGCCGCAGATCAGCCTAGGGCGCATTGCCCGCATTCTGTGGCTGGTGCCGTCGATGGACCGGCTCTGGCTGGAGGGGGCCGAGGGGCGGCGGCGGTTTCTGGATCGCATCACCATGAGCTTTGACCCCAGCCATGCCGATTGCGCGCTGAGCTATGAAAAGGCGATGCGTCAGCGCAATCGGCTGCTCAAGGATCATCAGCGCGATGGCAGCTGGTATAAGGCGCTGGAAACCCAGATGGCCCAATCCGGCGCACAAATGCAGCAAAACCGTCAGGCGGCGATTGCCCATTTGATCGAAGCGCAGAGTCAGGCCGAAACCGCTTTCCCCAGCGCTCATCTGGCCCTGAGCAGCGACCAGCCCGCGCAAACGCTGCTGGATGCGGCGCAGTTGCAGGCGGCTCTGGCGGATAACCGGCCCCGAGACCTGCTGGCCGGGCGCACTCTGATCGGCCCGCACCGGGTCGATTTGCAGGCGGATTATACGGCCAAGGGGGTTGCGGCGCGGGATTGCTCAACCGGCGAGCAAAAGGCGCTGCTGGTGTCGTTGATTTTGGCCAATGCCCGCGCACTCAAGGCGCAGACCGGGGCGGCACCGATCCTGTTGCTCGATGAAATCGCCGCCCATCTGGATGCGGATCGACGCGCCGCGCTTTATGATGAAATCTGTGCGCTGGGCAGTCAGGCTTGGATGACCGGCACCGGGGCAGAATTGTTTCACGCCTTGGGGGATCGGGCGATGTATCTGCAAATCAACGAGGCCGACCCCAGCCCGCAAATTCCTCCCGGCCCGGTGGCCTAAATTTTGCCCGCTCAGGCGTGACAACCCCATTCAAACCCCTTATAAATCCAGCCAAACGATCAAGGAAAAGACGCGTGTCAGACAGTAAGCAAATCCCAGAAGAATACGGTGCGGATTCGATCAAGGTTCTCAAGGGCTTGGAAGCCGTGCGTAAGCGCCCCGGCATGTATATCGGCGACACCGATGATGGCTCGGGCCTGCACCATATGGTTTACGAGGTGGTCGATAACGGCATTGACGAGGCTCTGGCCGGTCATGCCGACGCCGTTAACGTCACCGTTCACGCGGATTCGTCGGTGTCGGTTTCGGATAACGGCCGCGGTATCCCGGTGGGCATCCACGAGGAAGAAGGCGTTTCCGCGGCCGAAGTCATCATGACTCAGCTCCATGCTGGCGGGAAATTCGACCAGAACTCTTACAAGGTGTCCGGCGGTTTGCACGGTGTCGGGGTGTCGGTGGTCAATGCGCTGTCCGATTGGCTGGAGCTGCGCATCTGGCGCGATGGCAAGGAACATGTCGCCCGTTTTGAACACGGCGAAACCGTTGAGCATCTGCGGGTGGTCGGCGATGCCAAGGACCGCAAGGGCACCGAGGTGCGCTTTATGGCCTCGACCGATACCTTCTCCAACCTGGAATACAATTTCCACACCTTGGAAAACCGCCTGCGGGAACTGGCCTTTCTGAATTCCGGCGTGCGGATCATCCTGAAAGATGAACGCCCAGCGGACCCCCTGATCTCTGATCTGTTTTACGAGGGCGGGGTACGTGAATTCGTGCGCTATCTGGACCGCTCGAAATCCGGGATGCTGCCCGACCCGATTTCCTTTTCCGGCGAAAGAGACGGCATCACGGTCGAAGTCGCCATGTGGTGGAATGACAGCTATCACGAAAATGTGCTGCCCTTTACCAACAACATCCCCCAGCGCGATGGCGGCACCCATCTGGCCGGGTTTCGTGGTGCGCTGACCCGCACCATCAACAATTACGCCCAATCCAGCGGCATCGCCAAAAAGGAAAAGATCAGCTTTACCGGCGATGACGCCCGCGAAGGGCTGACCTGTGTGCTGTCGGTCAAGGTGCCGGATCCGAAATTTTCCAGCCAGACCAAGGATAAGCTGGTATCGTCTGAGGTGCGCCCGGCGGTTGAGGGGCTGGTGAATGAAAAGCTGGCCGAGTGGTTTGAGGAAAACCCCAGCGAAGCCAAAGCGATCGTCAGCAAGATCCTCGAAGCCGCCCATGCCCGCGAGGCCGCCCGCAAGGCGCGCGAGCTGACCCGGCGCAAAACCGCGATGGATGTGAACTTTCTGGCCGGTAAGCTCAAGGATTGCTCGGAAAAAGACCCCTCGAAAACCGAAGTGTTTTTGGTCGAGGGTGACAGCGCTGGCGGTTCGGCCCAAACCGGGCGCGACCGGATGACACAGGCGGTTCTACCCCTGCGTGGTAAGATTTTGAATGTCGAACGCGCCCGTTTTGACCGTATGCTGGCCAGTCAGGAAATCGGCAATCTGGTGATGGCGTTGGGCACCGGCATTGGCCGCGACGAATTTGACATCTCGAAACTGCGCTATCACAAGATCGTCATCATGACCGATGCCGATGTGGACGGCGCCCATATCCGCACCCTGCTGCTGACCTTTTTCTTCCGGCACATGCCAGAAATCATCGAGGCCGGGCACCTATATATCGCCCAGCCGCCTTTGTTCAAAGTCAGCCGCGGCAAGTCCGAAGTCTATCTGAAAGATCAGGCCGCGCTTGACGATTATCTGATCGAACAGGGCGTTGACGGCGCGGTATTGCGTCTGGCTTCGGGCGAGGAAATCACCGGTCTCGACCTGTTGCGCGTGGTGGAAGAGGCCCGCCAGACGCGGCGCGTTCTGCAAGCTTTCCCCACGCTCTATCCGCAGCATATTCTGGAGCAAACCGCGATTGCCGGCGGCTTTGTCGCGGGTAAAGTGGACGCCGATCTGCAAGGCGTGGCCGATGCGGTCGCCGCCCGCCTGGATCTGATCGCCGAGGAATATGAGCGCGGCTGGCAGGGCCGTCCGACTCAGGATCACGGCATCCGCCTGACTCGGGTGCTGCGCGGCGTGGACGAGGTGCGCACGCTGGATGGCAAGGTGATGCGCTCGGCTGAGGCGCGTAAAATCGGACAGATGACCGAGGCGCTGCAAGAAATCTATGCTCAGCCCGCCAAGCTGATCCGCAAAGACCGCGAAACGCCGATTTTCGGCCCGGTTGATCTGCTCAAGGCGATTTTGGCCGAGGGCGAAAAGGGGCTGTCGCTGCAACGCTATAAGGGTCTGGGTGAAATGAACCCGGACCAACTGTGGGAAACCACTCTGGACCCCGAGGCGCGGGTGTTCCTGCAGGTCAAGATTGACGATGCTGCCGAGGCGGATGATCTGTTCACCAAGCTGATGGGCGATGTGGTTGAACCCCGCCGCGCCTTTATTCAGGAAAACGCGCTGAGTGTGGAAAACCTGGATTTTTAGCCGCAAGGCAAAGCTAATCACCACCGGGCCAGTGCCTTGGCCCGGCGGGTTTCTCAAAACCGGGAGCATAGTATGCACCATTCCCCCAAGGCTCTGATCATCATCGACGTGCAAAATGATTTCTGCCCCGGCGGGGCGCTGGCCGTTGCCGAAGGTGATCAGATCATTGCGCCGATCAATGCGATGATGGGGGAGTTTGACGCCTGCATTCTGACTCAGGATTGGCACCCCTCCGGACATTCCTCATTCGCCAGCAGCCATGATGGCAAAGCCCCCTATGAACTGATCCAGATGCCCTACGGCCCGCAGGTTCTGTGGCCTGATCACTGCATTCAGGGCAGCAAGGGGGCTGAGCTGCACGCCGATCTGCACACCGACCGGGCCGATCTGATCCTGCGAAAAGGCTACAACGCCCAGATCGACAGCTATTCTGCCTTTTTTGAAAACGACCACAAAACCCCGACCGGGCTTGAGGGCTATCTGCGCAGCCGTGGCATTGATGACCTGACCATGGTCGGGCTTGCCACTGATTTCTGCGTGCAATACTCTGCCCTTGACGCTGCCAGATTGGGCTTTCAGGTCACCGTGCGGGAACATGCCTGCCGGGCGATTAATCTGGAGGGCTCGCTTGCCGCGGCCCGCAAGGCCATGCAGGATGCCGGCGTCAGACTGGAGCCCTGAACCATGCCCGATATCGCCACCCGCGTTTATAATCACAAATGGAAAATCGACCCGATCGTGCGTTCGCTGATTGATACCGATTTCTATAAGCTGTTGATGTGCCAGTCGGTTTTCCACAACAAACCCGATACCAATGTTACCTTTTCGCTGATCAACCGTTCCAAACATATCCGTCTGGCCGATCTGATCGACCCGGGCGAATTGCGCGAACAGCTGGATCACATCCGCTCGCTGTCGCTGTCGCGTGGCGAAAGCACTTGGCTGCGGGGCAACACATTTTACGGCAAACGCCAGATGTTTCGCCCCGATTTCATGCAGTGGTTCGAGGGAATGCGCCTGCCGCCTTATCAACTGGACATCCGCGATGGCCAATACGAGCTGACATTCGAGGGCAAGTGGCACGAGGTCATGCTGTGGGAGATCCCGGCCCTTGCGGTGCTGATGGAGCTGCGCTCGCGGGTGGTGACTCAGCAGATGGACAAATTCGAATTGCAGGTGCTTTACGCCCGCGCCATGACCAAGCTGTGGGAAAAAGTCGAAAAACTGCGCGATCTGCCCGATCTGCAACTGGCCGATTTCGGCACAAGGCGGCGTCACAGTTTCATGTGGCAGGATTGGTGCGTGCAGGCGATGCATGAGGGGCTGGGCGAAAATTTCGTGGGTACTTCGAACTGCCTGATCGCCATGCGCCGCGAGGTCGAGGCCATCGGCACCAACGCCCATGAACTGCCCATGGTCTATGCCGCTCTGGCACAAAATGACGCAGAGCTGCGGCGGGCCCCTTATGACGTGCTGTCAGATTGGCAGGATGAACATGAGGGCAATCTACGTATCATCCTGCCCGATACTTATGGCACCAAAGGCTTTCTCGAGAGTGCGCCGCCATGGCTGGCGGGCTGGACGGGCATCCGCATCGACAGCGGCGACCCGGCGACCGGGGCCGAGACCGCGATCAACTGGTGGAAACAACATGGCGAAGACCCGACGGGCAAGCGGGTGATTTTCTCGGACGGGTTGGATGTGAATAAGATCGTCGCCCTGCATCAGCAGTTCCGGGGGCGGGTCAAGCCGTCTTTTGGCTGGGGGACGTTGTTGACCAATGATTTCCGCGGGCTGACCCCGGATGACAGTCTGGCACCGTTTTCGATTGTGTGCAAAGCGATCAGCGCCAATGGCAAGCCGACGGTCAAGCTGTCGGATAATCCAAACAAAGCCATGGGTCCGGCGGATGAAATTGCCCGCTATAAACGCGTGTTCGGGGTCGGCGATCAGGTGGCGCAAGAGGTGATTGTGTAGACCTGCCGTGGGGGGCGTTGCGGGTGGTGATGACCTCTGCCAAACGTGTCCCACACCTTTTCACCGTCCCGCCCGGTCGATAGGCCGGGCTGCGCCTGCCTGCCCCCCGGCAGGCGCAATTGACCTCTCAACACTGTGCAACGTGGTGGCTCTATTCACAAACTACGATGACTTCAAAGCTCCGCATAAGCGCCTACCCAGGCAGGCGCAGCCCTCATTTCGTGAGATCAGATGAGGTGCAGCAGGGTGAGAGGTTGAACACGACCCAAACGGATCTCGTTACGGCTGCTCCCTTCCGGGCCTGACCGGGTTGGCGAGGCGTTCGCCCGCGCCAACCTCTCAAGCGTCTATTTAGGGTGCTTGCACCGCACTTGCAAGTGGGGGCAGGCTGAATTTCACCATAATCAGCCCCGCCGCCGCGCGATTTTGCGCTTTAGCTTGGCCTTTTTGCGATGCGATTTACTGGCTTTGCGCCGGACCGGGCCTTTGCCGCGGCTCTTGCGGGTCGCTTTGGGCATGGCCTTGCCATCCACCGATAACAGCTGCAACACCAGCCCGCCACTTACCGGCACCGCCTCGGCCAGCCGCACCGTCACCGGCATCCCAAGGGCAAACACCTGCCCGCTATCCTCTCCGGTCAGGGTCTGGCTGTCCGCGTCATAGCGGAAATATTCCCGCCCCAGACTGCGCATCGGGATCAGACCATCGGCCCCGGTTTCCTCTAACCGTGCAAACATGCCAAATCGGGCGATCCCGGAAATGCGGGCGGTAAATTCAGCGCCCACCCGCTCGGACAAATAAGCGGCCAGATAGCGATCAGTGGTGTCGCGCTCGGCCATCATCGAACGGCGCTCCGTGTCAGAGATATGCTTGGCGGTGTCCTCCAGCCGCTCAATTTCCTCAGCTTGCAGCCCGTCCTTGCCCCAGCCATGCGCCGAAATCAGCGCCCGATGCACGATCAGATCGGAATAGCGCCGGATGGGCGAGGTAAAATGCGCATAGTTTTTCAACGCCAGCCCGAAATGGCCGAAATTTTCCGCGCCATAATAGGCTTGCGTCATCGCCCGCAGGGTCGACAGGTTAATCTGCTCGTCAAATTCGGTGTCCCCGGCCTGAGCCAGCAGATTGTTCAGATGCCGGGTTTGCAGAACCTGCCCCTTGGCCAGCACCAGCCCCGCCGATTGTGCCACCTCGCGCAACGCATCCAGCTTTTCCGGGCTGGGCTCTTCATGGACGCGAAACAACAGCGGGGTGCGTTTTTTGATCAGCTCTTCGGCGGCGGCGACATTGGCCAGAACCATGAATTCTTCGATCATCCGGTGCGCATCCAGCCGTTCCCGAAAATCAACCGAAGCCACCTTGCCGTCATCCGAAAGCGTAATGCGCCGCTCGGGCAGGTCCAGTTCCAGCGGCTGGCGGTGTTTGCGGGCGGTCAGCAGGGCGTGATAGGCGGCGTAGAGCGGTTTGAGGACCGGCTCAAGCAGCGGCGCGGTTTTGTCATCCGGGGTGCCATCAATCGCGGCCTGCACCTGCTGATAGGTCACAGAGGCGGCGGATTTCATCATCGCGCGGTGGAATGTGTGGCCGAGCTTATGCCCGTTAGCGTCCAACACCATTCGGACGGCCAAACAGGCCCGCGGCACGCCCTCATGCAGCGAACACAGATCACCCGAGAGCCGATCCGGCAGCATCGGCACCACCCGATCCGGGAAATAGGTCGAATTGCCCCGCTTGCGCGCCTCGCGATCCAGCGCCGAGCCATAGCGCACATAATGGGCCACATCGGCAATCGCTACCCAGACGACATGCCCGCCGGTATTGTTCGGGTCATCATCGGCATGGGCATAGCAGGCATCGTCATGGTCGCGGGCATCCGCCGGATCAATGGTGATCAGCGGCATATCGCGCAGATCCTTGCGCTTGCCCAGCGGGGCGGGTTTGGCGCGGTCGGCTTGCTCGATCACCTCATCGGGGAACTGATCGGGGATGCCGTGCTGGTGGATGGCGATCAGAGATACGGCGCGGGGTTGGCTGGGGTCTCCTAGCCGGGTGGTGATGCGGGCATTGGGCAGACCCATGCGGGTTTTCGGCCCGCAGCGCTCGGCCTCGACCAGCTCGCCATCCTTGGCCCCGAGGCTGTCGCGGCTGCTGACCTGCCATTCTTTATCGCTGCCCTTGTCAATCGGCACAATCCGCCCGCCATCCGAGCCGCGTCGAAACACCCCCAGCAGCCGGATCGGATTGCGGCCAATGCGCCGGATCAGGCGGGCTTCGTATTGGTGGGGCTCGTCCGTGACGGCGCTCAGGCGGGCCAGAATGCGGTCATTTTCCCCCAGCGCCGGGTCCGAGGGCTGGCTGATCAGCAAAATCCGTGGCTCGGCCGCGCCCGAGTGCCATTCCAGCGGGCGGGCATAGAGATCACCATCGCGATCCGGTCCCAGCATCTGCAACACGCTGACCGGGGGCAGCTTGTCGGGGTTTCGATAGCTGCGCCGGGCTTTTTGCAAATGGCCTTCGGATTGCAGCTCTTTGAGCAGGCGTTTCAGGTCAATCCGCGCTGCGCCCTTGATGCCAAAGGCACGGGCGATGTCGCGTTTATTGGTCTGGGTCGGGTTTTCGGCGATCCAGTCGAGGATTTGTGATTTGGTCGGGATGCGTTTCATCGGATCAAGTTAGCACGGCTATAAACCGGCGTCACCGGCGAAATTGATGGCAGGCAGGCGTAGCCTGCCGGTGCCGCCGGACAGGGGAGGTGAAGGGTCTCGCCTTTATTTAGACCCCTTGAAATACTCCCGTAAAATCCGGCCATAGATCTGCTTCAACTGCTCAATTTGCTCCACCTCAACCCGTTCATCCACCTGATGCATGGTCTTGCCCACCAACCCGAATTCAACCACCGGGCAGTGGTTTTTGACAAAACGCGCATCCGATGTCCCGCCAGTGGTCGACAGCTCGGGCCGCAGCCCTGTTTCCGCCTGCACTGCATCCGCCACCAGATCAGACAACGCCCCCGGCGGGGTGATAAAGCTATCGCCCGAGACAGTGATCCGCACCTCAATTTCAACCCCAAACTGCCGCGCAACCGCATCGGCCTGGGCCCGCAGCCAACCCGACAGGCTGTCCGGGCTATGGGCATCGTTAAAGCGGATATTAATCGTGGCGCGGCATTGGGCCGGGATCACATTGGTCGCCGGATTGCCGGTGTCAACCGTGGTGATCGCCAGCGTTGAGGCTTGAAAATGCTCCGTCCCCTGATCCAGCGGGTGGCCGGCCAACTGATCCAGCAAGCGCACCATCGGCACCAGCGGATTGTTGGCGCGATGTGGATAGGCCGAGTGGCCCTGAGTGCCCTTGACCGTCAGATAAGCGGTCATCGACCCCCGGCGGCCGATTTTCATCATATCCCCTAGGCTTTCGGGGCAGGTGGGCTCGCCCACCAGACAGCATTGCATCGCCTCGCCCGCCTCCTGCATCCAGTCCAGCAGCGCCACAGTGCCATGCTCGGCGTCCCCCTCTTCATCGCCGGTGATCGTCAGCACAATCGCCCCATCCGGCGGGGTCTGCTGCACCAGATCAATCGCCGCCGCCACAAACGCCGCCACCCCCGATTTCATATCCGTCGCGCCGCGCCCCCACAGCCAGCCATCAATGATTTCGCCGCAAAAGGGCGGGTGGCTCCAATCGGCGGGATCGCCCACCGGCACCACATCGGTGTGGCCGTTAAAACCGAAACTGCGCCGATGCCCCTTATCCCCCCAACGGGCAAACAGATTTGACACGCCGCCGCGGTCGACCCGCTGACAGGCAAAGCCCGCTTGGCTCAGCAGATCCTCAAGCAACACCAGCGCGCCGCCCTCCTCAGGCGTTACAGAGGGGCAACGCAGCAGATCGGCGGTCAGTTGGACGGGGTCAATGGGGGTTTTCATCTTGTGGCTCCTGTTGTTGCATCCCCCATATCTTGTTTGTGCTTGCCCGACAATGCCCGGGCATAGGATTTGCTGTGGCCCCAAGGAAACAGATTGGGGCCGCACAGGCAGATAAGGGTTTCAAAAATCATCTTTTTTTGCTTTTATCGAGTGCATAACAGACCCGAGGCAGGGCAAACGCAAAAAGGGCCGAAAAGGTCCGGCAAGATCAAGAGGCAAACCGCTGGCAGCAAGCCAGCGCATCAGCGTTTGTGCTGTTTCCAAAGGGTGGGAGCAGGCGTGAGAGCAGCGATTGACACTTCAATGAATTCAGCGGGTCTGGCCGTGCAGAGGGGGCAGCCATGGGGATGATCTGGCTGTCAAGCGCGGCGGACAGAACCAGCCGCCCGGCGCACACCCCGCTGATCGACAACCGCGTGCCGCCGGTGCTGAGCCCGCGCGGGCTGACATCGGGCAGCCTGATTCTTGAGGTCTCGATGGGGCCGACATTTTCGGCCCGCCAGCCTTTGCTGCGCTATCGGCATCCACGGGCGGGGTGCCATTTTGCCGTGTGGATGGATGAATACGGCGCGGCGCGGGTGGAGTTGCGCAGCGGCGCGGCGCGGTTTCGTCTGTCGGTGGGCGCCGAGCAGGCCGCTTTGCCGCAACAGCTGCGGCTGACCTTTTCCTGGCAGGCTCCGGGGGGGCAGGGGGTAAATACCGCGCTGCTGTCGGTGGAAAATCTGGGCCGGGGCACGCTGCATCAGGCCGAATCCGATACCGCTTTGCCGCTGCCGGTGCCTGTCGTGGATGCTTTGCTGGCGGAAAACACCATCCATCATATTGCCCCGGTGGTCAGCCTTGTGGCGCTTTCCGATCAGATCGAGCCGGTGGGGTTTATCCCCAGCATTGCCGCGGGGGCTCCGGTTGAAACGGTCAACGGGCCGGTGCCGATTGAGCAGCTTAAACCCGGGGACCGGGTACTGACGGTCGATCACGGCCCGCAACCGCTGCGCTGGGTTTGTGCCCGCACGGTGCCGATGATGGGGCTGTTTCGCCCGCTGCGGCTGCGGGCACCGTATTTCGGGCTGAGCCGGGATATTCTGGTGGCACCCGAGCAGCGGATTTTGTTTGAAAATGATGCGGTTGAGTATCTGTGTGGGCAGGACAGCATGTTGGCCGAAGTCCGTGATATCGAAAACAATATCAGCGTGCTGCAGGAACCAGCGACGGCGGCGGGCATCAGGCTGTATCAGCTGCTGTTTGACCAACACGAGATTATAACGGTTGCCGGGTGCCGGCTAGAGAGCCTGTTTATCGGCGATATTGCCGACCATCCCGGCTTGCGCCACTCAACGTTGCTATCGGTGCTGCCGCAAGAGAACATCCCCCGCCACACCCATCTGGCCCGCCCGCTGCTGCGGTCATATGAGGCCAGAGCGGTGCAGATGGAGATGCTGCATTAGCTTCTCTTGCGGATGCGCCCGCCGGACCTCTGCATCATGTTCCAAGCCTCTGATCTGCTCCGCCCGGCCGTTAGGGCGGGCGCTGTCGAAGACAGATTTGCAGAGGTCTTTTTCACGCCTGAGCGTGATTATCAAAACAGCCCCCCATAACGCCCGCGGCCCGAAGCGCTTGCGCCCTTATTCCTGCGGAATAACCCGCAGATGCAATTCGCGCAGCTGCTCATTGGTTGGCTCGCTCGGGGCTGACATCATCAGATCCTCGGCCCGCTGGTTCATCGGGAACATGATCACTTCGCGGATATTGGCCTCATCCGCCAGCAGCATTACGATCCGGTCAATCCCGGCAGCACAGCCCCCATGCGGCGGCGCGCCATATTTGAACGCGGTGACCAGCCCGCCAAAGCGGCGCTCGACCTCGTCCTTGCCATAGCCGGCGATTTCAAACGCCTTATACATGATCTCGGGCTTGTGATTGCGGATCGCGCCCGAGACCAGCTCGTAGCCGTTACAAGACAGATCATATTGATAGCCCAGCACTTTGAGCGGATCGCCCTCCAGCGCCTCCATCCCGCCCTGAGGCATCGAAAACGGGTTATGTTCAAAATCCACCCGCCCGGTTTCCTCGTCGCGCTCGTAAATCGGGAAGTCGACGATCCAAGCAAAGGCGAAACGGTCTTTTTCGGTCAGGTTCAGCTCTTGGCCGATCACATCGCGGGCCTTGCCGGCGACGGCCTCAAACGCCTTGGGCTTGCCGCCCAGGAAAAACGCCGCATCGCCGACATCCAGACCCAGCTGCTGCCGGATTGCCTCGGTGCGCTCGGGGCCGATGTTTTTGGCCAGCGGTCCAGCGGCCTCAAGCCCCTGACCCTGATCGCGCCAGAAAATATACCCCATCCCCGGCAACCCTTCGCCTTGGGCAAATTTGTTCATCCGGTCACAGAATTTGCGGCTGCCGCCACCGGGGGCGGGGATGGCGCGGATCTCGGTGCCTTCGTTTTCCAGCAGGCTGGCGAAAATCTTGAAACCCGATCCGGCGAAATGTTCAGACACCACCTGCATCTTGATCGGGTTGCGCAGATCGGGCTTGTCAGTGCCATACCACAGCGCCGCGTCCTTATAGGATATCTGCGGCCAGTCGGCATCCACCTTGCGCCCGCCGCCGAATTCCTCGAACACGCCGGCAATCACCGGCTGGATGGTGTCGAACACGTCTTGTTGCGTGACAAAAGACATCTCCATATCCAGCTGATAAAAATCGGTGGGCGAGCGATCGGCCCGCGGGTCTTCGTCGCGGAAACAGGGCGCGATTTGAAAGTATTTATCAAAGCCCGACACCATGATCAGCTGCTTGAACAGCTGCGGCGCCTGAGGCAGAGCATAGAATCTGCCCGGATGCAGGCGCGAGGGCACCAGAAAATCGCGCGCGCCTTCGGGGCTGGAGGCGGTGATGATCGGGGTCTGGAACTCGCGAAAGCCCTTATCCCACATGCGCTTGCGCATACTGGCCACCACATCCGAACGCATCTTCATGTTGTGTTGCAGCTTTTCCCGGCGCAAATCCAGATAGCGATGTTTCAGGCGGGTTTCCTCGGGATATTCCTGATCGCCGAACACCATCAGGGGCAGCTCATCGGCGTGGCCGAGAACTTCGATATCGCGGATGAACACCTCGATTTCGCCGGTGGGGATTTTGGGGTTGATCAGGGTTTCGTCCCGCGCCATCACATTGCCATCAATGCGAATGCACCACTCGGAACGCACTTTTTCGATTTCGGCAAAAACCGGGCTGTCGGGGTCGGCCATCACCTGAGTCATCCCGTAATGGTCGCGCAAATCAATAAACAGCAACCCGCCATGATCGCGCACCCGATGCACCCAACCGGCCAGACGGACGGTTTCGCCCACATTGGATTTGTTCAACTCGGCACAGGTGTGGCTGCGGTAATCGTGCATTTTATATCCCCTTCGGGTGAAACTATGGTTGGCGCTGATACACCGTGCAAACGCGGCAAAGTCAAGGCCAAGCGCACCCATTTCACCGCAAGCAGGGGCAAACAGACAATAGACAGGCGGTTTTTTCCGCGCTAACCTCAAATTTTATAGGGATTGAGCCGCTACGGCGTGTCGCGAAAGACCTGAGAGATCAGGGATGAGCCAATAAGTCGGGTTACTGAAAGTTTCAGGTCGCACGGGTTGAATCCTTCCTGCTGGTCGTGTTTTCGCGCACCGATCATAGCCAAGCTCCGCAATAATGCGGGGCGTATTATATGGTGGGGGAAAAGATGTGGAACAGATTGTTAAAGCGTTTATTGGCGCGGGTGATCAAGCAGGGCCGGTTGTCGGTCACGTTTTTTGATGGCAGCGTGCAGCTTTATGGCGATGGCAGCGGAGACCCCATTTCGGTGTGCCTGCACAGCGCCGATCTGGCCCGCAAGCTGGTGCTGCATCCGCAGCTGGCGCTGGGCGAAGCCTATATGGATGGGGATTTGACCGTCGAAGATGATGATCTGCACGGCATGTTGTCGCTGATGATGGCCAATATCATGCAGTTCAATATGGGCTATTGGCACCGCAAGGCCGACAGTCTGCGCCACCAAATCAACCGCCTGACCCTGAAAACCCATCTCAGGGCCGCCCGGCGCAATGTGCAGCATCATTATGATCTGTCTGATGATCTCTATGATCTGTTTTTAGACCCCGACAAGCAGTATTCCTGCGCCTATTTCCGCACGCCAGATATGACGCTGGAGCAGGCTCAGGACGCGAAAAAACAGCATATCGCCAAAAAGCTGCTGCTCAAGCCCGGCATGAAAGTGCTGGATATCGGTTGTGGCTGGGGCGGTATGGGGTTGATGCTGGCCCGCGATTATGGGGTTGAGGTGGTCGGGGTGACTCTGTCGGAACGCCAGCACGAAATCGCCACCAAACGCGCCGCCGAAGCGGGGCTGGCCGACAAATGCTCTTTTCTGCTGCGGGATTACCGCAATGTCGAACAGCGCTTTGACCGCATCGTGTCGGTCGGCATGTTGGAACATGTCGGTCACAGCCAATATGATTGCTATTTCCAGAAAATCCGCCAGCTTTTGAAACCGGACGGGGTGGCCCTGATCCACACCATCGGCCGCTCGACCCCGCCGGAAGAGGCCGTTTCCCCCTGGATCAGCAAATATATCTTCCCCGGCGGCTATGCCCCGGCCTTGTCCGAGCTGATGCAGAGCCTTGAGAAATCGGAACTGTTTGCCACCGATATCGAGGTCTGGCGGATGCATTACGCCAGAACCCTGCAAATCTGGCGCGACCGGTTCGAGGCCAATATCGACGCCGCCCGTCAGCTCTATGATGATCGATTCTGCCGGATGTGGCGGTTTTACCTGATCTCGTCCGAGTTAAGCTTTTCGATCTTTGGATTGGTGGTTTTCCAGATGCAAATCAGCCGTGATCAGATGGCGGTTCCGCTGACTCGCGACTATATCTGTTCATAAGTCGAAAATTGGCGGCGCATTTGCCGGAACGCCTCTTGCACTACGCCGCTGCTTGTCTATAACCCCAGACAATTTGGATGCAATCTGCACCTCGGGGGTCGGCCAAATGCCAAAAAGACAAGACATCAAATCCATCATGATCATCGGTGCCGGGCCAATTATTATTGGTCAGGCCTGCGAATTCGACTATTCCGGCGCACAAGCCTGCAAGGCGCTGCGTCAGGAAGGGTATCGCGTTATTCTGGTCAACTCGAATCCGGCCACCATCATGACGGACCCGGAACTGGCCGATGCCACCTATATCGAGCCGATCACCGCCGATATGGTGGCCAAAATCATCAAGAAAGAGCGCCCCGACGCGCTGCTGCCCACCATGGGCGGGCAAACCGGGCTGAACACCGCACTTGAGCTGGCCGATATGGGCGTTCTGGAAGAATATGGGGTCGAGCTGATCGGGGCCAACCGCAAAGCCATCGAAATGGCCGAAGACCGCAAACTGTTCCGCGAGGCGATGGATCGTCTGGGGCTGGAAAACCCACGCGCCACCATTGCCGAGAGCATGGAAGACTGCATGGCCGCGCTCGACACCATCGGACTGCCCGCCATCATCCGTCCGGCCTTTACCTTGGGCGGCACCGGCGGCGGGGTGGCCTATAACCGCGATGATTTCATCCATTTCTGCAGCACGGGGCTCGAGGCCAGCCCGGTCAATCAGATTCTGATTGATGAATCGCTGCTGGGCTGGAAAGAATATGAAATGGAGGTGGTGCGTGACACCGCCGACAACGCTATCATCGTTTGCTCGATCGAAAATGTCGATCCGATGGGGGTGCATACCGGCGACAGCATCACCGTGGCGCCTGCCCTGACCCTGACGGATAAGGAATACCAGATGATGCGCAGCGCCAGCATTGCGGTGTTGCGTGAAATTGGGGTGGAGACCGGCGGCTCAAACGTGCAATGGGCCGTCAACCCCAAGGATGGGCGCATGGTGGTGATCGAGATGAACCCGCGTGTGTCGCGCTCTTCTGCGCTGGCATCCAAGGCCACGGGTTTCCCCATCGCCAAAATCGCCGCCAAGCTGGCGGTGGGCTATACGCTGGACGAACTGGATAATGACATCACCAAGGTCACGCCGGCCTCGTTTGAACCCAGCATCGACTATGTCGTCACCAAAATCCCCCGCTTTGCCTTTGAAAAATTTGCGGGCTCCGAGCCGCTGCTGTCGACCGCGATGAAATCGGTGGGTGAAACCATGGCGATTGGCCGCAGCATCCATGAAAGCCTGCAAAAAGCGCTGGCCAGCATGGAAACCGGCCTGACCGGCTTTGATGAGGTCACAATCGAAGGTGCCCCGGACAAGGCGGCAGTGATCAAGGCGATCTCGTTGCAATCGCCGGACCGCATCCGGGTGATTGCTCAGGCCATGCGCCATGGGCTCAGCGATGACGAAATTCACCACGCCACCATGTTTGACCCGTGGTTCCTGGCCCGAATCCGCGAGATCATTGAGGCCGAAGAACAGGTCAAATCCTCGGGCCTGCCCGGCGATGAAACCGGGTTGCGGGCGCTGAAAATGCTCGGCTTTTCCGATGCCCGCTTGGCCAAGCTGACCGGCCAGACCGAGGCAGATGTGCGCAAGGCACGTCTGGATGCCGGTGTGGTGGCATCGTTCAAACGGATCGACACCTGCGCCGCCGAATTTTCCGCCCAGACGCCTTATATGTATTCCAGCTATGAGGCTCCGGCGATGGGCGCGGCCGAATGCGAAGCCCGCCCCAGCGACAAGAAAAAAGTGGTGATTCTGGGCGGTGGGCCCAACCGGATCGGGCAGGGGATCGAGTTTGACTATTGCTGCTGTCATGCCTGTTTCGCGCTGACCGATCAGGGTTATGAAACCATCATGATCAACTGCAACCCGGAAACGGTCTCCACCGATTATGACACCTCGGATCGGCTGTATTTCGAACCTGTCACCTTTGAGCATGTGATGGAAATCCTGCGGGTCGAGCAGGAAAATGGCACATTGCATGGGGTGATCGTGCAATTTGGTGGCCAGACTCCGCTGAAGCTGGCCCACGCGCTGGAAACCGCCGGCATCCCGATTCTGGGCACCACGCCCGACAGCATTGATCTGGCCGAGGACCGCGAGCGTTTTCAGGCGCTGGTGCATGATCTGGGCCTGTTGCAGCCGAAAAACGGCATTGCCTCGACCAATCAACAGGCCTTTGACATCGCCGAGGACATCGGCTTTCCGCTGGTCATCCGCCCCTCTTACGTTCTGGGTGGCCGCGCGATGGAGATCGTGCGGGATATGGCACAGCTGAAACGCTATATTTCCGAGGCCGTGGTGGTCTCGGGTGACAGCCCGGTTTTGCTGGACAGCTATCTGTCCGGCGCGGTGGAAATGGATGTGGATGCGCTGTGTGACGGCAAAGAGGTGCATGTCGCCGGGCTGATGCAGCATATCGAAGAGGCCGGGGTGCATTCCGGTGACAGCGCCTGTTCCCTGCCGCCTTATTCGCTGTCCCAAGATATCATCGACGAGGTCCACCGCCAGACCCGCGCCCTGGCGCTGGCGTTGAATGTGGTGGGGCTGATGAACATTCAGTTTGCGGTGAAGGATGGTCAGATTTACCTGATCGAGGTCAATCCGCGTGCCTCGCGCACCGTGCCCTTTGTCGCCAAGGCCACCGACAGCGCCATTGCCTCGATCGCGGCCCGGATCATGGCGGGCGAGCCGCTGTCAAACTTTCCGATGCGCGCCCCTTACCCCGAAGGCACCGGCCCCGATACGCCGTTGCCTTTCGCCGATCCGATGTCTTTGGCCGATCCGCAAATGCCGTGGTTCTCGGTCAAAGAGGCGGTGCTGCCCTTTGCCCGGTTCCCCGGCGTCGACACGATTTTGGGGCCCGAGATGCGCTCAACCGGCGAGGTGATGGGCTGGGATCGCTCCTTCCCGCTGGCGTTTTTGAAAGCGCAGATGGGCGCGGGGGTGGTGCTGCCCTCCAGCGGCGCGGTGTTCTTTTCGATCAAGGATCTGGACAAGACCCCAGCCATGGCCGACACCGCCCGGCTGCTGGTTGAGCTGGGCTTTGAGCTGGTGGCCACCAGCGGCACCGGCAAATGGCTGGCGGAAAACGGCATTGATTGCGAAGTGGTAAATAAGGTGTATGAGGGCCGCCCCAACATTGTCGACCGTCTGAAAGATGGCGAAATTGCTTTGGTGATCAACACCACCGAGGGCGCACAAGCGGTTGAGGATAGCCGGGAAATCCGCGCGGTGGCGTTGCATGATGGCTTGCCTTATTTCACCACGGCGGCGGCTAGCCATGCGGTGGCGCTGGCGATGAAATCCCGGGAAGAGGGCGAATTGGGCGTGCGATCTTTGCAGGGGTGAGCCCCGGTGATGGTGTGACCTGAGAAGCCCCCTGCCAAACGGGGTGCCTTACCTAACAACCGACCCGCCCGGCCTAGGCCGGGCTGCGCCTGCCTGCCCCCCGGCAGGCGCAATCACCGTCTCAACACTTTGTGACGCTGCGGATCATTCTCATCTCTCATGGGTTGATACGCTCCGCACATGCGCCTACCCAAGCAGGCGCAGCCCGGCATTTTCCAAATGATATGGCATTCGACAGGAGCTTTAAGCCTCAGTTCTTCGGCCCCAGCTTGGCGTGAATTTCGTCCAGATCAATCTCGCCGGTTGGCATTTTATTGTTCGGATCATCCACATCATATTTGAACAGATTGAAATCACGCTTATAGATTTCATAAACCAGATGCATCGACAGATCGTCAAAATAATCCGCAATCGGATAAGCACGTTTGGGGCCGTGGCCCTCGGATTCGTTGAACCTTGGTATTTTTTCTAATTTGACCTTATGCTTGGTCTCGATCGCATCCAGAACCGACTGCATCCCCTCGTTGAATTTCTCGGTGTGAAAGATGTTGTCGTAACGCCCGCCATTCATGATCAGGGTCGAGACATGCCCCGACATCGCCGACCAATGAATATCCGGCTCCATCGGGCGGCGCCAGCGGATGGTGTCGCGGGCAAACAGCAAAAACCGGCGAAACGATTTGATCTGATCAAAATCAAACCCGGTTTCCGGGTCGCCCACCTCGACCCCGTATTTCTGGATCAACAGCGGCACCAGCTTGCCGCGATATCGTTTGCCGTTGCGTTGAATGCCGCAGATCTTGTCAAAGAACGAGCTAAGAATCCGCCCATAAGGATTGCGCACACAGGTAAAAGTATAGGATTTATGCTGCGTGACATTGGCCTCGATCACCGGCTGGCTGTCTTCGATGCCCCATTTGTGAATTTTACTGGTGGCATCGTGAATATCACCATCAAAGAATTTGCCATGATCAGAATAATACATGATCTGGCCAATGGTCGAGCAGGCACATTTCGGCACCACACGATAAGCCACGCTTTCGCTTTGTGTCATCCATACACCGGGAAAACCCATATTTTGATACCCTTTACTGCAAATCCAGATCACAATCGTGATCCCTGGCGTTTCAACCCTACCCCGACCCGGCACCCCAAGTCAGCATTTATCGACACCGCTTTTAACGACAATTAGCGATAAAAAAACAAATAAACGCTGTATATTCAACGACCATTCACGCTATTTAGTGAACAATCAGTGATTTTTGGGGTGTGTGTATCCAAAATGGCAAAAATTGCCTTCATCCTTCTATGCCATAAAGACCCGGATGCGATCATTGCGCAGGCCCGGCGCCTGACTGCGGCGGGTGATTTCATGGCCATCCATTTTGATGCACGGGCCAAGCCCTCGGATTTTCAGAAAATCCACGATGCTTTGGCGGATAACCCCAGTGTGACCTTTGCCAAAAAACGCCTGAAATGCGGCTGGGGCGAGTGGTCATTGGTGCAGGCAACCCTGAATGCGTTGCAGGCGGCGGTTGATGACTTCCCGCGGGCCACGCATTTTTACATGCTTTCGGGCGATTGTATGCCGATCAAATCCGCCGCCTATGTGCATGAATTTCTGGACAAAACCGATGTGGACTATATCGAGAGCCACGATTTTTTCGAAAGTGACTGGATCAAGACCGGCTGGAAAGAAGAGCGCCTGATTTACCGGCATTTCTTTAACGAACGTACGCAAAAGCGCCGCTTTTACGCGATGTTCGAGCTTCAGAAAAAGCTGGGCCTAACCCGGAAAATCCCGGCCGATATGCAGATCATGATCGGCAGCCAATGGTGGTGCCTGCGCCGGCGCACGGCTGAATGGATTTTGGATTTTGCCCGCAAACGCAAAGACGTGATGCGGTTTTTCAGAACCACCTGGATCCCGGATGAGACCTTTTTCCAGACCCTTGTGCGCCATATCGTGCCAGAATCCGAAATCCGCTCGCACACGCTGACATTTCTGCTGTTTTCCGATTATGGGATGCCGGCGACGTTTTATAACGATCACTATGATCTGCTGCTCAGTCAGGATTACCTGTTCGCCCGCAAAATCAGCCCCGAAGCTTTGGAACTGAAACGCCGGCTGGGCAAGCTATATGCCAGCGAAAACACCGATTTTCAGATCTCGGGCGAGGGGCGCAACCTCTATAAATTCCTCACCGGGCGGGGCCGGATCGGGCGGCGATTCGCGCAGCGTTTCTGGGAAACCGAAAGCACGCTGGGCCGCGAACGCGAGCTGCTGATCGTGGTCTGCAAAAAATGGCATGTGGCCAAGCGGCTCGCGGCGCAGATCAGCCAGGTCACCGGTCTGCGCAGCATCGAATATCTGTTTGACGAAGAAAGCACACCGCTGCCCGATCTGGGCGGCATTCAAACCACCCTTGGCAAACGCACCCGACACCGGCGCGCCCTGATGCGGATGCTATTTGATTATTACGAAACCGACCGGCTGGTGGTGTGCATGGACCCCAATAATATCGGCCTGATTCAGGATTTTTATACCGACCGCTCCAACACCAAAATGCTGGAAATCGAATGCCTGTTCAGCGATGATTATCTGATCGGTCACGCCCAGCGGATCGGGCTGGTGGGCGAGCGTCCGGCAGAGGAAACCCTGAACACCCTGTTGCCAACCATCCGTAATGATGTCATCCTTGAAAGCGACCGTATCCGTGATGCGGATTTTGAACAGCATTACCGGATTCGCGAAAATGCCAGCCCCGAGGAAAACACGTCGGCCATTGCCGGGTTTCTGGATATTTCGAACGAAGATGCGGACAAGATCGCCCGGACCGAATACCTGTTTGTTGATTGAGGATACTCATGCCCTACACCTATGATGATCAGAATGTTTTTGCCAAAATCCTGCGCGGTGAAATCCCGTGCGACAAGGTGCTGGAAACCCCGCATACATTGGCGTTTCAGGATCTCAGCCATCAGGCGCCGCATCATGTGCTGGTGATCCCCAAAGGGCCCTATGTCTGCTATGATCATTTCGCCAATCAGGCCAGCGATGCCGAAATCATCGACTATACTCGCGCCATTGGCCAGCTCTGCCAACAGCTGGGGCTTGAGCCCGGCGAGGGTGGCAGCGGATACCGCCTGATCGCCAATGCCGGAGCCCATGGGGTGCAGGAAGTCATGCATCTGCATGTGCATCTTCTGGCCGGGCGGCCTCTAGGGCGGATGCTGCAACCGGCTTAAACGGCAGGGGCACCCCCACCCGTGCGCTTTGCTAAGGAGGCGATTATGAGTTTTGGCAAAGGCTGCCATCTGCATCTGATTGACGGCTCGGCATTCATTTTCCGCGCCTATCACGCGCTGCCCCCGCTGACCCGCGCATCGGACGGGGCGCCGATCGGGGCGGTGTCGGGCTTTTGCAACATGCTGTTCAAACAGATCGAGGCCAATACCGGCCCCGATGCCCCCACCCATGTGGCGGTGGTGTTTGATCATTCGGGCAAGACCTTTCGCAACGATATCTATGATAAATACAAGGCTAACCGCCCCCCGCCTCCTGAAGATTTGCGCCCGCAATTCCCCTTGACCCGGGATGCCACCCGCGCCTTTAACATCGCCTGTATCGAGGTCGAAAATTACGAAGCCGATGACATCATCGCCACCCTGGCCACCCGAGCCCGCGCGGCGGGTGGGCGCTGCACCATCATCAGCTCGGACAAAGACCTGATGCAGTTGGTCGGTGGCGGGGTCGAGATGCTGGACGCGATGAAAAACCGCCGCATTGGCATTGAGCAAGTCGAGGAAAAGTTTGGCGTTGGCCCGGATCGGGTGGTGGATGTGCAGGCGCTGGCCGGGGACAGCACCGATAACATCCCCGGCGCTCCGGGCATCGGCATCAAAACCGCGGCGTTGCTGATCAACGAATATGGCGATCTCGACACGCTGCTGGCGCAGGCTGAACAGATCAAGCAGCCCAAGCGCCGCCAGACCCTGATCGACAATGCCGATCTGATCCGCACCTCTCGCGAATTAGTCTATCTGGTGCCCGATATGACGCTGGATTTCAGCCTTGAGGATCTGGAGCTGAAGGAGCCCGATCCGGACAGCCTGATGGCCTTTTTGGCCGAAATGGAGTTCCGCACCCTCACCAAAAGGATCGCCGACAAGATCGGCGTTGCCGCCCCGGACATCGCTGCGCCGGCAGCGGCGGCCAAAACCCCGGACGCCCCGGCCTTTGACTCCGACCAATATGAATGGGTCAAGGACGCCGATGCGCTGGCCGCATGGATCGACCTGATCTATGAGCATGGCCATGTCGCGGTCGATACCGAAACCACCGGGCTGGACACCATGCGCGCCGAACTGGTCGGAGTGTCGCTCTGCGTGCAACCCGGGCGGGCCTGTTACATTCCGTTGACGCATAAGGAAAGCGCCGGGGATGATCTGTTTGCTTCGGATCAGCTGGCCGAAGGGCAGATCAACCGCGAAGTGGCGCTGACCATGCTCAAACCATGCTGCTGTCTTATGCGCTCCATGCCGGGCTGCACAATCACGGCATGGATCAGCTTTCGGAGCGCTATCTGAACCACAAGCCGATCCCGATCAAACCGCTGCTGGGCACGGGCAAATCCGCGATTACTTTTGACAAGGTCAAGCTGGCCGATGCGGTCCCCTATGCCGCCGAGGACGCCGATATCACTCTGCGCCTGTGGCAGGCTTTCAAACCCCGGCTGCATGTCGAGCAGGTCACCACGGTTTACGAAACCATGGAGCGCCCGCTGATCCCGGTGCTGACCGAAATGGAGATGCACGGCATCAAGGTGGATCGTGACGTTCTCAGCCGCATGTCCAACGCCTTTGCCCAGAAAATGGCCGCGCTCGAGGCTGACATCCACGCGCTGGCCGGGCGGCCTTTTAATGTCGGCTCGCCCAAGCAGCTGGGCGAGATTCTGTTTGACGAAATGGGGCTGGAGGGTGGCAAAAAGGGCAAGACCGGTGCCTATGCCACCGGGGCCGATGTGCTGGAAGATTTGGCCGCCAATGGCCATGAACTGCCCGCAAAAGTGCTGGATTGGCGTCAGATCAGCAAGCTGAAATCGACCTATACCGATGCGTTGCAGGACCATATCAACCCCGAAACCGGGCGGGTGCATACCTCTTACGGGATTGCCGGGGCCAATACCGGGCGGCTGGCCTCAAGTGATCCAAACCTGCAAAACATCCCCGTGCGCAGCGAGGATGGGCGGCGCATCCGTCAGGCCTTTGTCGCCGCGCCGGGCAATGTGCTGCTGTCGCTTGACTATAGCCAGATCGAGCTGCGGATTTTGGCCCATATCGCCGACATTCCGGCCCTGAAACAGGCGTTTCGCGATGGTCAGGACATTCACGCCATGACCGCCAGCGAAATGTTCAACGTGCCGCTGGATCAGATGACCCCCGACATCCGCCGTCAGGCCAAAGCGATCAATTTTGGGGTGATTTATGGCATTTCCGGCTTTGGTCTGGCACGCAATCTGCGGATCGACCGCAAAGAGGCGCAGGGCTTTATTGACCGCTATTTTGAGCGCTTCCCCGAAATCCGTCGCTATATGGATGACACGGTGGAGTTTGCCAAACAGCATAAATATGTCAAAACCCTGTTCGGGCGCAAAATCCACACCCCGGATATGGGCAGCAAAGGCCCGCGGGCCGGGTTCGCCAAACGCGCGGTGATCAATGCGCCGATTCAGGGCAGCGCCGCCGATGTGATCCGCCGCGCCATGGTGCGTATTCCCGATGCGATCCGCGACCTGCCGGCCAAAATGCTGCTGCAAGTGCATGACGAACTGATTTTCGAGGTTGAACAGGACGCAGCCGAGCCCCTGACAGACATCGTGCGCAACATCATGCAAAATGCCGCAATGCCGGCGGTGCAGCTCGACGTGCCCCTGATCGTGGATGCTGGCGTCGGTGCCAACTGGTCCGAGGCCCATTGACCTGCTGACTGGACAGCCCGGCCCACAAACGCTATCGGTTTGCTTATGAAAAAAACTGTTGATCCGCTGACCTCTACCACCGATGCGCTGCACTGTTTCCAGCAAGGGCTGTCGCAGATGCAGACGGCCTTGGCGCATCCCGATCTGGCCGGGGCAGTCACCGGCGCGGCAGAGCTGATCTATCGGATGAAGGGGCGTCTGATCCTGTGCGGCATCGGCAAAAGCGGCCATATCGCGCGCAAACTGGCGGCCACTTTTGCCTCAACCGGGACTCCGGCGTTTTTCGTCCATGCGTCCGAGGCCAGCCATGGCGATCTGGGCATGATCCAGAGCGATGACGTGATCATGCTGCTGTCATGGTCCGGCGAAACCCGCGAGATGACCGATATCATCGCCTATGGTCTGCGCTTTGGCGTGCCGATGATCGGCATCACCGGCAATGCTGCCAGCATGTTGGCGCAAAAGGCGCAGTTTCCGATTGTTTTGCCCAAAGCTCAGGAGGCCTGCCCGCATAATCTGGCCCCCACCACTTCGACCCTGCTGCAACTGGCGATGGGCGATGCTCTGGCGGTGACGCTTTTGAAAATGCGCGGTTTTACCGAGGAAAGTTTTCGCAATTTCCACCCGGGGGGCAAGCTAGGCTCGGCGCTGACTCCGGTGGGCGACATCATGCATAAGGGCGATGATTTGCCGCTGGTGGCGCTGGATGCGCCGGTGATTGAGGTGATCTCGCAGATTTCGGCCAAAGGGTTTGGGATCGTAGGGGTGCAGAACGCCGATGACAGTCTGGCCGGGGTGATCACCGATGGCGATATTCGCCGCTATCTTGAGGGCAACGTAACCGGCACGTTGCAAACCGTGGGCCAGCTTTGTCACCGAAAACAACCGTCCCGTGGGGTTGATCACCATGCACCAGCTGTTGCAGCTGGGGGTGGCCTGATTATTGCTGTCCCGCCCGGCCTCTGGGCCGTCCTTAAGCCTGCCTGCCCCCCGGCAGGCGCAATCAACCTTTCCACACTTTGAAACGTCACGATTTACTCACAAACCACGCTTGTATCTACGCCCGGCATGCGCGCCTACCCAGGCAGGCGCAGCCCGGCGTTCTTCGCATCACGCCTTCGTTCTCAACCGCAAAAACCCATAACCTCCCAACATCACACACCCAACCATGGCGCAGACAAAGGGCAACCGCAACGCCGCCGCGCGGCCCAGTTCGGGTTCGGCCAGCGATACGATTGCCCCGCCCAGCAGCGCTCCGATCGGCATGGTGCCCCAGCCGAAAAACCTGTAAATGCTGTTAACCCGCCCCAGCAGTTGATCCGGGATACTACGCTGGCGCAGTGAGACCGTGACCACGTTCCACAGCACGCCGGCGCTGGTTTCGATGAATAGAGCCATCGCCACGATGATCGGGCTGGAGGTGACAAAGATCGCCAGAAACGGCACCGGAAACAGCAGCAAGGCCAGCCGCAAGCTGTTCAGACTGCCCAAACGCGCCACCACCCGCGGGGCCAGCAGGCCACCGATCACGCCGCCAGCCGCTCCGGCGGTTAACAATATGCCATAGCCGGTTGCGCTCAGCCCCAGAATATCCTGACTGAACAGCACCAAAATGGTCAGCGCCATCATATGCAGCATGTTCAGAACCCCCAGCATCAGCGCCAGCCGCAGGATCGTCTTATGCGCCCACATCCACATAATCCCCTGACGCAGCTGCGGCCAGAGCCCCTCGGGCAGCGCCGCCATCCTCGCGCCCGGCATGGCGATCAGCCAGATGCACCACAGCGCAATGGCAAAGGTCACCGCATCCACCGCAAAAGGCAGCGGCACCGCCAGCGCGATCAGCATCCCGGCCAGCGGAGGGCCGATGAACTGGCCCATCACATATTCAATGCTCCACATCTGCCCATTGGCGGTTTCCAGATGTTTGGGTTTGACAATCGCCGGCAGGCTGGTCTGGGCGGCATTGTCGCGGATCACTTCGGCCGAGCCCAGCAAAAACGCCGCCGCCGCCAGCCCCAGGATCATCACCTGCGCCTGCGTGGCGCCATCGGGCAGGGGCAACGCCGGCCCCGACAGGATCAGCGCCACCACCCCAAGGGTGAGCAACAGGCGCAGCGTATCTGCCTGTAGCATCAGCCTGCGCCGGTTGGCCCGGTCGGTCAGCACGCCGGCAGGGATGGAAAACAGAAACCAAGGTGCCCGCGTCGCCGCTGCCACCAAAGAGATCATCAACGGATCACGGGTGATCAGCGTGGCCAGCCATGGAAAGGCCAGAATGGAAATCCCATCGCCCAGATTGGACACCGCATTGGCGGTGAAAAACAGCCGGTAATTCCGGTTTTTGACCAGCAGCATCTACCGCATCCTTTTTTGCGTGGCGATTGCTTCAGTCTGGCGTTATGTTGCCCCCCAGTCAATCAGGAGCGCGGCGCATGTCATTTACCCTTGCTACTTGGAACATCAATTCAGTGCGGTTGCGCGAGCAGCTGGTTTTGAAGCTGCTGCGGGAAGACGCGCCGGATGTGCTGTGCTTGCAGGAATGCAAATCCCCGGTCGATCAGATCCCGACTGAGGGCTTTGCCGAGCTGGGCTATCGCTATATGGTGGCCAATGGGCAGAAGGGCTATAACGGGGTGATGATCCTGTCGCGGCTGCCGCTGGCGGATATGGGGCGTCACGATTTCGCCAATCTGGGCCATGCCCGCCATGTGGCGGCGCGGTTGGGCAATGGGGTGGTGATCCACAACCATTATGTGCCCGCCGGGGGCGATGTGCCTGATCGGGAGCTGAACGAGAAATTCGGGCAAAAGCTGGACTATCTGGCCGATATGCGCGCCGATTTCGCCGCCAACCCGCCGCAGCGCTCGATTCTGGTGGGCGATCTGAACATCGCCCCGCGCGAGGATGATGTCTGGAGCCACAAGCAGTTGTTAAAGGTGGTCTCGCACACGCCGGTTGAGGTCGAAGCGCTATCTCAGACGCAGGCCGAGGGCAACTGGGTGGATGTCACCCGTGCTGACATCCCCGAGGGAAAGCTCTATAGCTGGTGGTCCTATCGGGCGCGGGATTGGCAGGCGTCTGACCGGGGCAGGCGGCTGGATCACATCTGGGCCAGCGCCGATATTGCCGGCGCGGCCCATTCCTCGCGGGTGGCACGCCATGTGCGGGGTTGGGACAAACCCAGCGATCACGCGCCGATCTTTGCCAGCTTTGATTTGTAGGGCAACACAGAAAACCCCTTGGGTTTTGCGCCCGAAACCCACATATAGACAGTAACAACGACAGAATTTGCGGAGACCAACATGCTAGAACTGGGCCAGGGCAACGCCGCCCCCGATGATCTGATCAAGGACACATCCGAAGCGGACTTCATCGCCGATGTGATCGACGCCAGCCAGACCACCCCGGTGATCGTCGATTTCTGGGCGCCTTGGTGCGGGCCGTGCAAAACGCTGGGCCCGGCGCTTGAGGCCGAAGTCACCGCCGCCGCCGGCAAGGTCAAGATGGTCAAGCTGAATGTCGACGAAAACCAGAACCTCGCCGCCCAGATGCGCATCCAGTCGATCCCGACCGTGTTCGCCTTTGTCGAGGGCAAGCCGGTGGACGCGTTTCAGGGCGCTCTGCCCGGTTCCGAAATCAAGGCCTTTGTCGAGAAAATCGCCGCCATGGGCCCTGAGGCTGACGAAGGTCTGGACGCCGCCGTCGAAGCTGCCGAAGCCATGCTGACCGAAGGGGCGGCGGTGGATGCCATCGAAACCTTCGCCGCGATCCTGCAAGAGGACCCCAACAACGCGGCCGCCTATGGTGGTCTGGTGCGCTCTTTGATCGCGAGCGGTGATCTGGAACAGGCCGAAGCCACGCTGAACGGGGCTCCGGTTGAAATCGCCTCCACGGCTGAACTCGATACCGCCCACGCCCAGCTGGAACTGGCCAAACAGGCCGCCGAGGCCGGCCCGCTGGAGGAATTGCGCGCCGCCGTGGCCGCCGATGAAAACAACCATCAGGCCCGCTTTGATCTGGCCACCGCCCTGCATGTCGGTGGCGATACCAATGGCGCGGTTGAACAACTGCTGGAGCTGTTCCGCCGGGATCGCGACTGGAATGACGGCGCGGCCAAGACCCAGCTGTTCACCATTTTCGACGCGCTGAAAGCCGATGATCCGATCGTGCTGAACGGGCGGCGAAAATTATCCTCGATGATCTTTGCCTAAACGGAGATTTCAACATAGGCTGGTGTCATGATCAAATCTTCTGACTACCCCGATACCCTGCCATTATTCGTGCTGTCCGAGGCGCTGCTGCTGCCCCGCACCCGCATTCAGCTCAACGTGTTCGAGCCCCGCTATCTGGCGATGGTCGAGGACGTTCTGAAAACCCGTGACCGGCTGATCGGCATGATCCAGCCCCAGCGTGGCGCGGCGGACGGAACACTTTATAACATCGGTTGCGCCGGGCGGCTGAGCGGGTTTATCGAAACCGATGACGGGCGCTATTTGATCACGCTCACCGGCCTTTCGCGCTATGAGATCATCCACCAACTAGAGGGCGACACCCCTTATACCTGCGCTCAGGTCAGTTGGCAGAACTTCACCCGCGATCTGGGCGGGGTCGAGCGCAGCCCCGGATTTGACCGCGCCCGCTTCCTGCATCTGCTTGAGCGCTTCTTCGCCCTGGAAGAGCTTGAGGTCGAATGGGACAATCTGCAACAGGCCGAGCCAGAGATGCTGATCAATTCGCTCTCCATGCTCGCACCGTTTTCCTGCGAGGACAAACAGGCGCTGCTCGAGGTCAAAACGCTACAAGAGCGCTGCCAGATGCTGATGGTGCTGATGGAATTTGCCCTGCAACGCGGCGAAACCGGAGGAGGACTACAATGACCGACCAACCCCTTGACAATAAAACAGAATTTGACCCTGCCATGCTGGAGGCGCTGGTGTGTCCGGTAAGTCAGACCACTCTGCATTATGATGCGCAAAAGCAAGAGCTGGTCTCAAAAGCCGCCTCTTTGGCCTTTCCGATCCGCAACGGCATCCCGGTGATGCTGGTCGATGAGGCACGCAAGTTAGACGGCTAAGGCGATAGGGCAGGGGGGGCAACAATGTCACAACACTGGTTGAAAATGAGCGCCGCAGATCTGGGCCGAGGGATTGGCCGGGGCGAGATCGACCCGGTGGCCCTGACCCAAACCTATCTGGACGCCATCACCGCACACCCCCTGCAACACCGGATTTACGCCCGCCTGACCGAAACCCGCGCTTTGGCCGAAGCCCACGCCGCGGCAGATCGCGCCCGTTCGGGCAGCCGTCTGGGGCTGCTGGATGGGGTGCCGGTGTCGTGGAAAGATTTGTTTGACACCGCCGGGGTGGCGACCGAGGCCGGCTCGGCTTTGCTCAAAGGCCGGGTGCCGCAGCGCGATGCCCGGGTGTTGCAAAATGCCAGCGCTGCCGGGCTGGTCTGCCTTGGCAAAACCCATATGTCCGAGCTCGCCTTTTCCGGCCTTGGCTACAACCCCGTCACCGCCAGCCCGCCCTGTGTGAACGATGTGCAGGCGGTCTCCGGCGGCTCATCCTCGGGCGCGGCGGCGTCGGTGGCGTTTGATCTGGCCCCTTGCGCGATTGGCTCCGATACCGGCGGTTCGGTGCGCATCCCGGCGGCGTGGAACGATCTGGTCGGGCTGAAAACCACCTCGGGACGCTTGTCGCTCGCAGGCGTGGTGCCGTTGGTGGCCAGCTTTGACACGGTCGGCCCGCTGTGCCGCTCGGTCGAAGATGCCAGCCTGCTTCTGGCCGCGCTGGAGGGCGACCAGCCCGCCGATTTGCGCGGCGCGACCCTGACGGGCAAGCGGCTGATGATCCTGAAAACCGAGGCCATGGATGAAGTACGCGACCAACCGCTTGCCGCCTTTTGGGCCGCGGTCGAGCGTCTGAAATCCGCCGGGGCGCAGATTGACGAAGGCTATGCTCCCGAAGTTTCTGAGGCGCTCGAAATGTCCGCCATTTTGTTCACCGCCGAAGCCTATGCCCAATGGCGCGACACGCTCGAAGCCGCCCCCGACAAAGTGTTTGGCGAGATTTTAGAGCGGTTCCGCGCCGGGGCCAGCTTTGCCGGGGTCGATTTCGTGCAAGCCTGGATGAAACTGCGCCAGCTGCGTCAGGATTACCACGCCCGAACGGCCGGATATGATGCGGTGATCCTGCCGACATCGCAGATTTTGCCACCCAATCAGCACCGTTTGGCCACGGATCACGATTATTACATCACCGAAAATCTGCACGCTTTGCGCAACACCCGGATCGGAAATCTGATGGGCTGCGCCGGGCTGACCCTGCCCACAGCCACAGCATCTTGTGGTCTGATGCTGCTCACCCCCCCTATGAGCGAAAAGCGCCTGCTGCGCCTTGGGGTCGCTGCCGAACGGGCATTGGCCTAAAAGCCACAATTTGCGCCGCTAACCGGTTCTTGGGTCAGAGTTTTTCTGGACCTGACGCCGCGACTGTTCTAGATTCAACCTCAAACGGGGCGCCAATGATCCCGATATTTGAGGCAGATATGGTTTTTCCTGAGCGGTTTTCGAACCTACCAGAGTATGCGTTTCCGCGTTTGCGCGCCCTTTTGGACGTGCATCCGGGCGGGGCTGAGCCGCTCAACCTGACCATTGGTGAGCCGCAGCATGATTTCCCGCCATGGATGTCCGACATCATCACGCAACACGCCGATGAATTCCGCAAATACCCGCCCAATGCCGGTACGCCCGAGCTGTTGCAGTCGATTTCCGGCTGGGTGCAGCGCCGCTATGGGGTCGGGCTGAACGCAGATCAGATCACCACCGTGAACGGCACCCGCGAGGGGCTCTACAACGCCGCCATGGCCCTGTGCCCCGAACACAAGGGCGGGGCGCAGCCGGTGGTGCTGACCCCAAATCCGTTCTACCAGGTCTATGCCGTCGCAGCGCTTTCGGTGGGGGCCGCGCCCGTTTATGTCGCCGCCACCGCCGAAAACGGATTTTTACCCGATTTCGCCAGCCTGCCTGCGGATATTCTGAACCGCACGACGATTGCCTATATCTGTTCGCCCTCCAACCCGCAGGGCGCGGTGGCCAGCCGGGCGTATTGGCAAAACCTGCTGGCGCTGGCCGAGCAATATGATTTCCAGATCTTCGCCGATGAATGCTACAGCGAGATTTACCGCGATCAACCGCCCGTGGGCGCCCTGCAAGTGGCCCGCGAAACCGGGGCCGATCCTGAACGGGTGCTGGTGTTTCATTCGCTCTCGAAACGCTCAAACCTGCCGGGGCTGCGCTCGGGCTTTGTTGCCGGGGGGGGGGAATCCATCGCCCGGATCAGACAGCTGCGCGATTTCGCCGGCGCCCCTTTGCCGCTGCCCCTGCAACGGGTGGCCGAAAAGGTTTGGGCCGACGAAGCCCATGTGGTGCAAAGCCGCGCGCTTTATTGTGAAAAATTCGACATGGCCGATCAGATCCTGGGCGATGTGCCGGGCTATGTCAGCCCTCAGGCCGGGTTTTTTCTGTGGCTTCCGGTCGAAGAAGGCGAAGCCGCGGCGCTGAAGCTGTGGCGTGAAACCGGCGTGCGGGTGCTGCCCGGCGCTTATCTCAGCCGGGATGTGAACGGCGAAAATCCGGGCCGGGGCTATGTGCGTGTGGCCATGGTGGCTCCAAAACAACAAATGCAGCACGGGCTGATGCGCCTGAAAAGCTGCTTATATGCGTGAAGTGAAGAGGTAAAAGATGGCATCCTATTCGGCAAAACGGCGCGATCCCCTGTTGGATTCCAAATTGCAGGCCGTGGTGGAAAGGCGCAGCAAGGAACTGGTCGGAGTCGCCATGCTGGCGATGGGCCTATTGGTGGCGCTGATGCTGGCTTCTTATGCACCCTCTGATCCCAGCTGGCTGTCGGCTTCGGATGCGCCGGCGCAAAACTGGCTGGGGCGCTTTGGTGCTTCGATCGCATCCCCGCTATTTGTGATTGTCGGTTGGGGCTCTTGGGCGGTGGTGATTGTGCTGCTGGTCTGGGGCTGGCGTTTTGCCACCCATCGCGGCAGCGAACGCGCCCTGAACCGGCTGACCTTTGCCCCGATCGCCATCGCTTTGCTGGCCGTTTACGGCGCAACCCATGTGCCGGGCGACGGCTGGACTCACAGCTTTGGTTTGGGCGGCATGTTTGGCGATATGGTAATGGGCGGCCTGCTGGGCGTGGTGCCGGTCAGCCCTGCCATTGGATTGAAATTCGCCTCGGTGCTGATGGGCGCACTGATGCTGGCGGTGATGCTGTTCGTGCTGGGTTGCACCGTCCCTGAGCTGAAACGCTTTGCGCTGTTCCTGCAGGTCGGGATCGTGATGAGCTATGCCGGCCTGTTAAACCTGCTGGGCAAATCGGCCCGTGGTGCGGCGATTGCCGCCCGGGTGGCGCAGGAAAAGAGCCAGCAACGCAAAGAACGCCACCGCCTTGCTGCCGAAGCGGCGCAGCAAGAGGCCGCCGCCATCGCTGCCGTGCCTGCTCCGCCCGGGAAAAATGGTGCAACCGTGGTGCGCCCGGCCTTTGACGATTTTGACAATGCTGTGCTGGAAACGGCCGATGAGATCGAGCAACCCGTTACCAAAAAAGGGTTTTTGGCCCGGATGCCATCGCTGAGAAAACGCAGCTATACGCCCGAGCCGGAATTGATCGAGCCCGAGCTGCCCGCCGATGTGCTGGGCGATGAGCAGGCTCTGGATATGGGCAATGATCGGGTGAAAGCGCGCATTGCCAATGCGATCAAATCGCGGGCGCGTCAGGTGGCACCGCTGACGGTGGCCGCCCGGCCCGAACCGCAAATCCAGCGCAGCGGCCCGGCGACCCGGCGCGGTCCACAGCCTTTGATCCTGGACCCGGAGCCTCCGGTGGTGGCCACAGAACACGCAGCCGAGCTTGCCGAGGAAATGCCCCCCGTAGGCTCTGCGCCCGGTCCGATGATGTATGAACCACAGGTGGCCTCGGCCCCGGTGGTGCAACCCGCCGCGGCTGCCAAAGCGGTGGTGCAGCACGCGCCCCGCAAAGCGACCCCGGTTTCGAAACAGGCCAAGGCCGAGGCGCAGCCCGCCTTGCAATTTGAAGAGGCGCACGCCGCCTATGAACATCCGCCGCTGTCGCTGCTGGAAAACCATATGAACATCCAGCGCAGTCAGCTTTCGGACGAAGCGCTGGAAGAAAACGCCCGGATGCTGGAAAACGTGCTGGATGATTACGGGGTCAAGGGTGAAATCGTCAGCGTGCGCCCCGGCCCGGTGGTGACGATGTATGAGTTGGAGCCCGCCCCCGGTCTGAAAGCCAGCCGGGTGATTGGCTTGGCCGATGACATCGCGCGTTCGATGTCGGCGCTGTCGGCGCGGGTATCCACCGTGCCGGGGCGCTCGGTGATCGGGATCGAGCTGCCCAATGAACATCGCGAAAAAGTGATGCTGCGCGAGATCCTGTCCTCGCGTGATTTCGGCGACAGCAATATGCGCCTGCCTTTGGCGCTGGGCAAGGATATTGGCGGCGACGCGGTGGTGACCAACCTGGCCAAGATGCCGCATTTGCTGATTGCGGGCACCACCGGTTCGGGGAAATCGGTGGCGATCAACACCATGATCCTCAGCCTGCTTTACAAGCGGACCCCGGATGAATGCCGGATGATCATGATTGATCCGAAAATGCTGGAGCTATCGGTTTATGACGGTATCCCGCATCTGTTGTCCCCGGTTGTGACCGATCCGAAAAAGGCGGTTGTGGCGCTGAAATGGACAGTGGGCGAGATGGAGGACCGGTATCGCAAAATGTCCAAAATGGGTGTGCGAAATATCGAAAGCTATAACGGCCGGGTGCGTGATGCGCTGGCCAAGGGCGAGATGTTCAGCCGCACCGTGCAGACCGGTTTTGATGACGAAACCGGCGATCCGGTGTTCGAAACCGATGAGTTCAAGCCCGAATTGCTGCCCTATATCGTGGTGGTGGTTGACGAGATGGCCGATCTGATGATGGTGGCTGGTAAGGAAATTGAGGCGTGTATTCAAAGGCTTGCGCAAATGGCACGGGCATCGGGCATCCATATGATCATGGCCACCCAGCGTCCATCGGTGGATGTGATCACCGGCACGATCAAGGCCAACTTCCCCACCCGGATTTCCTTCCATGTGACCAGCAAGATCGACAGCCGCACCATTCTGGGCGAGCAGGGTGCGGAACAGTTGCTGGGTATGGGCGATATGCTTTATATGGCCGGCGGGGCCAAGATCACCCGCGTGCATGGCCCCTTTGTCAGCGACGAAGAGGTTGAGGAAATCGTCAACCATCTGAAAAGCTTCGGCACCCCGGATTACGTTTCCGGCGTGGTCGAAGGCCCCGATGGCGAAGCCGAAAGCGGCATTGATCTGGTGCTGGGGTTGGGCGGGAACACCGATGCTCAGGATGCGCTTTATGACACGGCGGTGGCGATTGTCGCCAAGGATCGCAAATGCTCGACCAGCTACATCCAGCGCAAACTGGCGATCGGTTATAACAAGGCCGCGCGTCTGGTGGAGCAGATGGAAGAGGCCGGTTTGGTCAGCGCTGCCAATCATGTGGGCAAGCGTGAGATTCTGGTGCCAGAACAGCCGTAATCCGCCGCCCCGGCCCATGTGGCCGGGATTTTGGGCTGGAAATGCCCGGCGGGATGGTTACATAGGAGACATGAAAAAACTATTCCTCATCCCGCTCGTCTGGGCCATGCTGTGCCTGCCTGCTTCGGCGCAGAAGCTGGCCTTGAATCAGATTTCGTCTTATCTGAACAAATTCACTACCGCTCATGGCGGATTTACCCAGATCAACGCCGATGGCACGATCTCAACCGGCAAGATTTACATCCACCGCCCGGGCCGGGTGCGGTTTGAATATGCACCGCCCAGCAAGGATCTGGTGATGGCCGGGGGTGGTCAGGTGGCGATTTTTGATGGCAAATCCAACACCGGGCCCGAGCAATACCCGCTCAAACGCACACCGCTGAACCTGATATTGCGCAAAAACGTCAATCTGGCGGCGGATCGGATGGTGATCGCGCATAAATATGACGGCAAAACCACCACCGTGGTGGCTCAGGATCCCAAACACCCCGATTACGGCCACATCAAGCTGCTCTTTACCGCCAATCCGGTTGAGCTGCGCCAATGGGTGATTGTGGATGGCTCGGGTTCGAAAACCACCTTGATTTTGAACAAGCTGCAACGGGGGAGCAAGCTGTCCAACAACCTGTTCAGCATCGCGATTGAGGCAGACCGGCGCAGCCGTTAGGGTCGCGTCCGGCCAGCCGGATCAATGCCCGGCTCTCTGTTGGGATTCACTCCTAGCGCTTGATCTTACGGCAGGCCAGTAGCTGAGCGTGATAGGTCTCGGACCGGGCCGCCGTTTCATTGGCAACCCGCACCAGCCACGCCTTGTTCTTATAAGACCCGCGCGCATAGCCGCTGCGGCCCTGATGATAGGCCAGATACTGATTGCGGGCATCGGATTTGGAAATGCCCAGAATCTCGCTGGATTTGGCCATATACCACCCCATGAAATCGGTCGCATCCTTGATGTTATCCCGCTTGGCCCCGCTACGACCAACGCTGCGCCTATATTCGTCCCAGGTCGCATCCAGCGCCTGAGAATACCCATAAGCCGAAGATTGCCGCCCCATCGGGATCACCCCAAGGATATATTTGAATGGGGTGCGGGCGTTGCCGATGAATTTGCTTTCCTGATAGATCGTCGCCATCTGCACATAAACCGGAATGCCCCAACGCCTTTCCGCCTTGCGCATGGCTCTCAGATATTTCGGGCGCTGATCAAGGATACTACAGGCATCATGCAAATTACGCGGCGCCGAATGGTTGCCGCCGCCACAAGACGCCATCAATAACAATAACACTGCGCTGCGAAGAAGTCTGCTCATTTGCCTCTCGCTCTGGTTTTTTTCTTTGCGCCAGTTTAGCCTATTTTGCCGGGCCGTAAAACAGCAAATTGCCCGATCAGACCAAAAACGCCAGGATCAGTGGGATGCTGAACACCGACAGCACGGTTGACACCACCACCAGCCCGGCCACGGAGTCAGAATCCGCGCCATATTTTGCCGCCAGCATATAGGATGTCACCGCCACCGGGGTCGAGATCTGCACCACCAGCACCGCCAGCGCCACCGGGGCCAGTTCCAGCCAGAGCCCGGCCCCCCATGCCGCGGCGGCGCAGATCAGCACTTTGGCCACCGACAGCCACAGCGCTCGCCCCAATCGCTTGGCCCGTAACCGGCCCACCGCCACGCCCAGAGTCAGCAGCATCAGCGGGATCGCCATCTGGCCGATCAGTTCCAGCGTGTTGGTGATGGCATCCGGTGTCCGCCAGCCCTGCCACATGAACAAAGCGCCCAGCAATGTGGCCGCCACCATCGGCTCTTTCAGCGCTTTCACCGGCGACCCCCCGCCCGAAACCAGCCAGATCCCCAAGGTAAACGACAGCACCGCCATCACCGCAAACACCACCACGGCGTAATCCAGCCCGATTTCTCCGAACGCAAACAGTGCCAGCGGCAGGCCCAGATTGCCGGTATTGCCGAAAATCAGCGGTGCCAGATAGGTGCGTGTCGACAAACCGGCGGCTTTGATCAGCACAAACGTCGCCACAGTCACCACCGCATAGGCGACAATCGCCGCCAGTGTCAGGGCCGCCAGCGCCGCCGGGTTGATCTGGGTGCGCATCAGTGACACAAAGACCAGACAGGGCACCGAAAGCGTCATGGTCAGGCGGGTGACGAAGGCGATATTATACTCGAATTCCAGCCTGACCCAGATAAAACCAATGGCGCCTAAGGTAAAAACCGGCGCGACGATTTCCAACACTGTCAGGAATAATTCCACAGACTGTTTCCTCAAAATTTAGTGATCCGGCATGGACAACACCATGAACGAAGTATTAATAGAGGGGCAAGAGGGCTGAAAATCAATGTTAAAATCACACGCGAAATACCGTTTGGGTCAGGTTGTGCGTCATAGAAAGCACCCTTTTCGGGGTGTGGTTTTTGACGTGGATGCGATTTTTGCCAATACCGAGGATTGGTATGACGCCATCCCCGAGGATGTGCGCCCGAACAAGGATCAGCCTTTCTACCACCTGTTGGCCGAGAATGACCAAAGCTATTATGTGGCTTATGTTTCAGAACAAAATCTGGTGGCCGATTACACCGGCGAACCGGTGAGCCACCCGGATCTGTCCGAGCTGTTCGGAGATTTCGAAGACGGTCAATACCCGCCGCAATTCCAGATGAACTGAGCCCCGCAGTTCCGGGCCGTTTCACTCATTCGTCGCTAATATCCCAACGCGCAACCATCCTTGCGCGGATCAGACGCCCCGATCAACACCCCGGCCTGATGATCAATCCAGATTGCTTGTGCCCCGCCAATCGCTGTGTGTGGGATACTGACCTTGTGGCCCATCTCAGCCAGCCGGGCGCGGGTTTGATCGTCATAGCCGCGCTCCACACTCATCTCACCGTCAAAGGCAAAGCTGCGGGGCGCATCAATCGCCGCCTGCGGTGACAGGCCGAAATCAATCATATTGCTTAACACCCGCGCATGGCCATTGGGCTGATACGCCCCGCCCATCACGCCAAAGGGCATCACCAGCCGTCCATTGTGGCGCAGCATGGCGGGAATGATGGTGTGCAGCGGGCGCTTATTGCCGCCGGCTTCGTTCGGGTGGCCCTTGATCAGGCTGAACCCCGCGCCGCGATTTTGAAACAGGATGCCGAATTTATCCGAAGCAATCCCGGAGCCAAAAGCATGAAAAATCGAGTAAATCATCGATACCGCCATCTGATCCTTGTCGACCACCGTCAGGTAAACCGTATCCTTATGCACGTTTTCTGACCGCGTATGGGCGCAGGCCATGGCGCGGTTCGGGTCGATCAGCGCCGCCAATTTTTTGCCGGTTTCAGCCGCCAGCATATGATCCAGCCGGGTGGTATGGGCCGCATCAGCGATGAAACGATCGCGGGCATCATAGGCCAGCCGGGCGGCCTCGGCCTCGAGATGGGCGCGGGCGGGGCCGAAAGGGTCCAGCTTGTGCAGGTCAAAATGCGACAGGATATTGTTGATCAAAAGCGCGGTGGCACCCTGACCGTTGGGGGGATGTTCGACCAGCTCATAGCCACGATAAATCCCGCTGATCGGCGTGGTGTATTGCGACTGGGCGGCGGCGAAATCCCCCAACTGGTGCGCCCCGCCCAGATTTTGCAGCGAATCGACCATATCCTGCGCCACTTCGCCCTGATAAAACCCATCGCGCCCATGCAGAGCAATCCGGCGCAGCACTTCGGCTTGCGCAGGGCTGCGGAACATTTGGCCGGTCTGCAAAGGCTGACTCGCATTCAGGTAATACTCTCTGGCCGCGCCTTGTAGCCGATGCGCCTCATGCGCCCAGTCAAACGCGACCCGCGGGGCCACCGGGATGCCGGCTTCGGCGTAATGGATCGCCGGGGCCAGACTGGCTTTCAGGCCCAGCTTACCCCAATCCTCAGACAGCCGGCAAAACGCGTCGATTGCGCCGGGAATGGTGACCGCATTGGCTGAATCGAGCGGCATCACCTGATGCCCGGCGGCGCGAATCGCATCGGCAGACAGCCCCGCCGGCGCATGGCCCGAGCCATTCAGCGCCGTGATCTTTTCGCTGCCTGCCGGTTTGACCAGCACAAAGCAATCGCCCCCGATTCCGGTGCTTTGTGGTTCGCACAGCCCCAGTAAAACCGCGGCCGCAATCGCGGCATCCACCGCATTGCCGCCAGCTTCGAGCATTTGAATCGCGGTTTTCGCCGCCAAAGGGTGCGAGGTGGCGCACATCCCATTGCAGGCATACACCGCCGAGCGGCCCGGTTGCTGGAAATCACGCATGATCGCCTCATCCCTTGACACATTTGGCCAAGCCTAGGCTGCCGGGTGTAAAAAACCAATGGAAATTTCAAAGGGAGGAAAAAGGAGGCCTCGGCATCGTGAACTGGGTGGGGGCTGTTAAACACGATGCCGAGGGAAGCTATATGCAGCTACCCTTGCTTTATTGCGCTCCATTTTGTTCAAGATTGGGAACAAATACGGCATAATCGCGGCTTTTTGCCCCTATCGCGGTTAATGCAGAAATTCTGGCATATCCAAAGCGTTCGACCATTGGCATGAGGCACGTAGACCTTGCTACGCCTTCGGTATTTCCGAGAGGTGTGCGCCACTTGATGTTTCAGGTTAAAGGCCGGGCGTTCCAGAGCAAGATGTGCCGCGGGTGATCACCGGGTAAGATCGGCAGATTTCCTGCCGATAAGTGCAAGCAGCCACACGACACAGCTATGATCATGCTTCTTGGGCTTATACCCCATTGATTTTACGCCAATGGGGGGATTTCGGGATCAAAACCCACCCCGGTGATTTAAATGTCGCTCTGCCTGTGGGCTATTTACCGGCACAGGAGGGAGGGAGCGCAATTTGAAAACTGAGCCGGTTTTCCCGTCCCTGCCGGAAATAATGCAGATTCTGGGTCAGGCTGCGAATCAGGAACCAACCAAAACCGCCCTCGGGCAGATCATTCATCGCACAGTTCAGCTGAGCTCTTTTCCCCGATGGCATGATGCCGTTGGGCATGGGGCGGCCTTGGTCCATCACTTTGCAGAACAGGAACCCCTGGCTGGGCACGATCTGCAAATCAACCCGCCCATTTTTGTGATCGGCATAGGCGTGTTCCACCACATTGTTCAGAACTTCGGCCAGAACCAGCTCGATCCGGCCGAGTTGTTCGTTCGAAAGCTTCAGAAAACGAAGCCCGTTCAGCACATCCTTTAACGCTTTGCGCACGCCAATTTCACTGGCTGCAAATCGGAGGTGAATTTTTCTGTCTTTAGGGGAAACGGGCTGGGGCATGTGATCGGCCTCATAGTCAAACGGTGTCTGATACTGGTAAGTGGGCGGGGCTGCCTTGGCTTGTGTCGAACCTATCATGGCTAATGCGGTGCCAGTGCGGCATCTGCGGTGTCATGGATGGTAAACACGCTGTCCATCCGGGTCAGGCGAAACACCTTTTGCACATTGCTGGTCAACCCGGCCAGTTCCAGCTTTTGCGCCGGGGCCAGCAGCTTCATCGCTGCGACAACAGCCCCCAGCCCGCTGCTGTCCAGAAAATCAACCGTTGACATATCCAGAACCACCCGTTCGGGTCCACCCTGACAGGCGCTGCGCATGTCATCCTTGAATTCAATCGCCACCCCGGCGTCAATCCGCGGCATGGTTGTGGTCACGATCAGGGTATCGGCATGGGTTTCAGTTTGCAGTTGCATCCGTTGCTCCGTAAGTTTTCCTAAATCGACCCTAGACGCCAATCCTTACTATTCGGTATGCGTAGGGCAGAGAATTTAGCGAAAATGAGGGAAAATAATATGACTGATGTAGTGATTGCCGGTGCCGCACGCACGCCAATGGGAGGATTCCAGGGTGATTTTGCCACTGTTGAGGCCTCTGAGCTGGGCGGAGCGGCCATCAAGGCGGCCGTTGAGGATGCCGGCGCGCGTCCCGATCAGATCGAAGAGCTGCTGATGGGATGTGTTCTGCCCGCCGGCCAAGGACAGGCTCCGGGCGGCATGGAAAGCATGACCAACGCCCCCTATCTGCTGCCCAAAATGCGCGGCGGTGCCCGGATCGGCCATCAGACGGTGCAGGACAGCATGTTTCTGGACGGGCTTGAGGATGCTTATGACAAGGGCAGCCTGATGGGGGTCTTTGCCGAGCTTTGCGCCGATAAATTCAACTTTAGTCGTGAAATGCAGGATGATTACGCGCTGGGCTCTTTGTCGAATGCTCTGGAAGCGCAGAAATCCGGGGCGTTTGACGGTGAAATCGCGCCGGTCACCATCAAATCGCGCCGCGGTGATCAGGTGATCGGGGCCGATGAGCAACCGGCCAAAGCCCGCCCGGAAAAGATCCCTCAGCTGCGCCCGGCATTCCGCAAGGATGGCAGCGTGACGGCGGCGAATGCGTCTTCGATTTCGGACGGGGCGGCGGCGTTGGTGATGGCCAGCGCAGAGGCCACCAAAGCGCAGGGGCTGAAAGTGCGGGCCCGGGTGTTGGGCCATGCCAGCCATGCGCAGGAGCCGGGCTGGTTCACCACGGCTCCGGTGCCGGCGGCGCAAAAGCTGCTGAAAAAAATCGGCTGGTCGGTGTCTGATGTGGACCTGTGGGAGGTCAACGAAGCCTTTGCCGTGGTGCCGATGGCCTTTATGCACGAGATGGGCATTGCCCGCGATATTGTGAATGTCAATGGCGGGGCATGTGCGCTGGGGCACCCGATCGGGGCTTCTGGCACCCGGATCATGGTCACATTGCTGAATGCGCTGGAAAAACGCGGGTTGAAACGCGGGGTAGCGGCGATTTGCATCGGCGGTGGCGAAGGCACGGCGATTGCGATTGAGCTGCCTTAGGCGGCATCGAAAAACCTGAATCATGTAACGCTGCCGAAAGTTAACAATTTCGGCGCGTTGCAGCCGTGCGACACAAATCCGATTGCAAAAGCAGCTTATCCACAAATGCCCCGGTTTCCCGCCGCAAAGCTTTTGCCTGGGCCTGCCCAACGGCTCTTGATTTCGTGCGCTGATCTGGTTTTCCAAATCACTTTTTTTTAAAAGTGAGGAGGGCCGCATGCGCCAGATCAGTTTTGGCTCATTGAAGAGCAGCTTGCACCAAACGCCTCGGGCCGATGATCGCAAGGTGGTTGGTGGCACGAGTGATGTCATTCGAAACCGGACACGCTGCTGGTCTATGGGCTGCGCCGTTTGCCTGCTTCTGGCAGAAGGGCCAACAGAGCAACCACCAAGGTGTCACAACACCGCGGCCTGATCTGTCCCCGCCCTGCGCCAAACCCAATCATTCGGCAAGCTATAGCCAAACGACACAATTCTGATTGTGCATTTTGGTTGTAGCACGTTCTCTCTATGGCTGTTGTGTGTGAGGCCCACATACCGGACCGTGCCCGCCCCAGAAAAGTGACCGCGACAACCACACTTTGTCGTTCGGTTCCATCACTTTGATAATGCATAGCTCTCCGCCCGGAAGGGGTGCCGCTCTCCAACATTCGCCTTCGGATGAGGCATCGCTTGTTCTATAGCTAAACGGTAATTTTATGACACTATGCACCTATGACCTGTCCAATTTCCTTCCGCCGCCACGTTCTTTCCATCCGGGAGAAGGAAGGGCTGAGCTTCGAAGAAACGTCAGAGCGGTTCGGCGTGGGGATTGCCCCGCTTAAACGCTGGTCGAAACGCCTACATCCAAGGCCTTATGAGCGCAGGAAAATCCGCAAGATTGACCCCGAAAAGCTTGCTCAGGACGTTCGCGACCACCCCGACGCCTACCAATACGAGCGCGCCGCCCGGTTCGGAGTGTGCCAGAAGTCGATCTGGC
>PDSA01000016.1 GCA_002748285.1 Rhodobacterales bacterium | reverse complement strand
ACGCTCCATCGTTGATCTGGTCGCAGCCAGTCCCTGTTCTGTCTCTGACCTCGCCAAAGCACTTGGCATCACAAAGACAGCGATTGGACAACATATCGCTGTGCTGGAGGCTTGCCGATTGATCAGGAGCGAGAAGCGAGGTCGTGTCAGGATGTGCATGCTGGAACGAGACGGTTTTGACGCAATTCAAGCATGGATTAATCAGCACAAGACCCATTGGGAGGCTGGTTTGGACCGCTTGGGAGATGTGATAGATAAAGAGCGCCGAAAATGAAGGCCGTGGCAATCGCGTAGAGTGGCCATCATCCAAGGCTCACCGTCTAGCCCCCATTGGCCGCATTGTCTGCCGTGAGACCGGTGAAGAAATCGGCCTGCTGGGCCAGTGTGACAATAGCGAAACGCAGGTCGCGCTGTATTCAGGCTGGGATGTGGAGCAAATGATCGCTGAGACTGATAATCTAACAACACCATATCCTGAAACGCGCGCACCAAAGGCAAACCACCCCATACAAAGCGAAACCAACGAATATGAACTCCAAGCGCGCGAACTCTCGTTATGGGGCGCTTTGCCGCTTCCGGATTTCTGGTTTATCTTCACTCCATGAAGGTTACGATGATCCAGAAATCCTCCCTTACGAAAACCTCAAATCTGTCTCAAAGGTGCCGACGACAGACACCATCGATTGGGCGATTCACAACCCGGCTCTCCGAGCAATCTCTTCGATTAGAAAGCGATAAGTCATTCGGTATGCTGGCTGGAGCATCCCCGAATTATGGCGGCATTCCTCATTGCTCTGAGCCCGTCACCGAAGGGATATCGGGTACGCTTGGAGTGTTTTGCATGCGCGAGGCAATAGCCAAAGCGACCACCTGTGCCAAGCAAATCGGTGCAGTAACGGATCGTGACAAGGGTCCGGGATGTTCATAAGCCGCAAGAAGGACATGCGCTGACTTGGCCAATGGCGACAAACTGCTATCTGACAGGGCAACGATTTTATGTCCTTGCGCTGCGACCTCTTCGACAATCGACACCACCTCGTTGGCGTAGAACCGGAATGAGACAGCCAGCAGCGCATCTTTTGGCCCGATGGTGCGCGCGATATGCGTGGCAAGGCCACCGCTGGGATCAAGCATGATGCATTTTTTTCCAGCCATGGTCAAAAGGTAACGGATCAATTCGACCACTGGCGCAGATCGCAATTGACCGAGCAGGAATACCGTTTCTGCGTCACTCAGGATCTCAGCGGCTTGGGCCAGATCATTGGCGTCAATCTCGTCAAGCAAGCTTTGCACTGAGGCGGCATCGCTGACGACCATATCCCGCAACAACTCCGCCTCCGAGAGGTCATCACGTGATTTCAGTTCCTGTTTAAGCGCATGGACCCGCGCCTCAAACCCCGGGGCTGCTGTTGCGAGGCGTTGTTGAAACAATACTTGCAGGCTTTTGAAGCCATCATATCCCAGTGATTGCGCGAACCGCACAAAGCTGGATGCGTGAATGCCACGGCTCTGCGCAATCGCATTGACCGAACGGACGGCCACATCGTTAGGATTTTGGGTCAGAAACATCGCAATCTGCTTATTCGTTTTGCTCATGTCGCTGTGACGATCATGAATCAAACGGATCAGGCTTTCGTAATCCTCAGGTGGTGGTGTTTGGGTCATTTTGGATAGCCTTGATAATCATGTTTCGGCGATCAAACGTCGATCCAGCTTGCGGAAACCGAAGACCTTTGAATATTCTCAACCAGATATTGAATTCGCAGCCCCTTTCGGAATGAAAACGGTTCTGGGCCTTGCCCGGCAACCGCGCGGACATAACCAGCAATTTCGATTGCTTTGAGATCATTAAACCCGATCTGGTGGCCCGGTGCCACACAGAAATTGCCATAGGGTGCGTGATCTGGCGCGGCCTCAATCCGGCGGAATCCTCTGCGGCCGGGTGCATCATCGGTCGCATAATAGTGCAGTTCGTTGAGCCTTTCCTGACTGAAGCACAGCGCCCCCTTTGACCCGTACACCTCAAAATCGTGCTGCATCTTGCGTCCCGTAGCAAGCCAATTACTCTCGATTGATCCACTGGCACCGTTTTCGAAGCGCAGGAATGCCCGTCCGATGTCGTCAACCTCGATAGCACGGCAGCCGCCTTTGCCATCTGGGCGTTCGGGAATGACCGTGACGCAATCGCCCATGACCTTCGTAATCGGGCCCATCAGAAATTCAGCGGTCGCCAGCGCATGACTGCCCAGATCGGCCAGCGCACCGCCGCCTGCAGGGTCATGGCGAAAGGTAAATGGCCCATCGGCATCGGCCATGTAATCTTCCGCATGCAGCCCGCGATAGCCACGGATTTCACCTAGCTCACCAGCCGCGATCATCTCGCGCGCAAGCGTAAGAATCGGGTTACAGATATAGTTGAAGCCGACCTGTGTCTTTATGCCTGCAGCTTCCGCGGCATCGGCCATTTCAGCTGCATCTGCGGCAAGCGGGGCCAAGGGCTTTTCGCAATAGACATGTTTGCCTGCCGCGATTGCCTCAAGCGCCATCTCTTTGTGCAGTGCATTGGGGGCGGTGATGTCGATCACATCAATTTCGGGGTTGGCCAGCATGATACGCCAGTCGGATGTGGCATGGCGAAACCCAAGTTCATGGGCGGCGCGAGCGGCAACTTCATCATTGATATGGGCCAATGTGTGCAGATCAATCTGCACCGGCAGGTCAAAAACCTTTTGTGCTGTGGCAAAACCAAAGACATGGGCCTTACCCATAAAGCCACAGCCGATCAATCCGATAGAGAGTTTTGGCTTTTCAGTCATTTCAGCGCTTCTTTGTTAACAATCAACTGGGCGTCAATTGTGCCGTCCAGGGCTCTCATTGCGTTTTCGATACAAGACAAGGCCATGCGTTCGCTGGCCTCTTCCGTCAACCCCGCGATATGGGGTGACAGGATTGCATTGTCATGATGGGCCAGTGCCATGTTGCCCGTTGGGGGCTCAACATCAAAGACATCCAATCCCGCCGCATGGACACGCCCATCGGACAAGGCTTCGGCCAGTGCGGTTTCGCATAGCACGCCACCCCGCGCGGTGTTCGCGATAATCATGCCGGGTTTCATTTGGGCGAATGCGGCGGCATCAAGCAGCGGCTTGTCCCCGCGCGGCACATGCAGCGACAAACAATCCGCCCACGCCAAAGCATCGGCCAGCGTGTTGATCGGTTTGACAGGGCCATCAGGCCAGCCCTTAGATTGCAGATAGGGGTCATAGGCGCAGACTTTCATGTCAAAACCCGCCGCCATCCGCGCCAGTTTTTGTCCCGCACGTCCGTAGCCGATGATCAACAGATTTCGACCTGATATTTCGCGCTGTTCCAACTGGTTACGCCAGCCCCATTTCGCGGGATCTCGTACTGCGCGATCTGCACGTATCGTTTGTTTGGCCCCAGCCAATATCTGCATCATCGCCTGTTCCGCGACTGAGACTGAATTCACATCGCCGACAATTGCTAGCGGAATACCACGCGCATTCAGTGCGTCGACATCAACCGCGTCGTATCCAACGCCGTGCCGCGAGACGACTTTAAGACGTTCCGCGCGCGCAATGGTTTTAGCTGACAACGGCTGTGTTCGAATGACCAGAGCATCCGCCGTCTCAATGTGATCTGCATAGCTCGGCTCATCAATTTCTTCAACATAGGTGACTTTCACACCCACGGATTTCAACGTTTCAAGACGCGCAACGCCCGTCGGGTGCAATTTCCCGGCAACAAGAAGATGCGTCATCAATACATCCCCCTTTCGCCACCTGCATCGCCGTCGCGACCGTTCAACTTGCGCCATGCCGCAACGGAGGCTCCAGCCGCACCGGCAAGCAAGCGGGAGTCGCCCCCGACGGTGGTCAGGCTGTATCCCCAGCCGATCGCCTGTGCCGCGTATTCTGGTGTGCCGCAATGCAGGCATGCGGCGATACCGTTCACCTTGCAGGCTTGCGCGATCTGTTTGATCAGGTCGATCATCTCAGGCTCCTGGCGGTCAAACCCCGGCGGCAAGCGGCCCTCTTGGGTGCCCAGAGTCAAATCTGCGGGGCCAACATAGATCCCGTCCAGCCCCGGTGTCGCGGCGATTTCGTCAAGGTTAGCCATGCCGTCAGCTGTTTCGATCATCGCCAGCGCGAGGACCTCATTGTTTGCGGCCACGCCATAGCCCGGCATCGCGATAGCGGCGCGCGTCGGACCAAAGCTGCGCTGCCCTTGGGGGGGATAGCGCGTGTAGGACACGAATTCCTCAGCCTCGGCGCGGTTGTTAACCATCGGACAGATGATCCCCATGGCTCCGGCATCCAGCGCCTTCATAACATAGCCGGGATCGCGCCACGGCACGCGTGCCATCAGGGTCGCACCAGAAGCGCGCATTGCCTGCAACATCGGAAGGGCATCGCCATAATCAAGCGCGCCGTGTTGGATGTCGATTGTCACACTGTCATAGCCTTGTGCGGCCATAATCTCGGCTGTGAACGGATTGCCAATGGAACACCAGCCGTTCACCGCGGGCTTGCCAGCGGCCCAAAGCTGTTTGAGCTTGTTCTTTTGCATTATGGGCTCCTTCAAAACACGATCTGGGACAACTTGGTGTCGAGGTAGTCCTCAATACCCTCGGTGCCGCCTTCGCGACCAAGGCCGGAATAGTTGGTGCCACCGAACGGTGCTTCGCTGGCAGCCAGCGCAAAGGAATTGATCCCGACCATGCCTGATTTCAGAGTTGCAGCGGCAAGGCGTGCGCGCTCTGGGTTACGGGTGAAGGCGTAAGCGGATAGACCCATGGTCGACGCATTGGCGCGTGCCAAAACTTCGTCGTCGCAGGAAAAGCGGCTGATTGCGGCAACGGGACCAAAGTTTTCTTCGGCAAATACGCGCATATCGTCAGTCACATTGCTTAGCACTGTAGGCTCATAAAAATGGCCCGAATTGAAGCCAGTGGCGCGTTTGCCGCCGGTTTCCAGCTTGGCACCGGTCTGGATAGCATTTTGCACGATTGCATCCACCTCGGATAAGCGACTGGCGTTGATCAGCGGCCCCATCTCGGTTTTGTCATCCAGCCCATCGCCCAGCGTCAACGCCCCAGCGCGCTTGGCGAATTCGGCCACAAAGACATCATGCAGGCTTTCATGGACGAAGAAGCGGTCGGGCGCGACACAAACCTGACCGGCATTTCCAAATTTCGACGGCACACTTGCGTCCAGCGCGGCACCAAGATCGGCGTCATCAAAGATAATGCAGGGCGCGTTGCCGCCCAGCTCCATCGACACCTTCTTCACCGTTTCGGCCGCATCACGGATCATCTGTTGCCCGACACGCGTTGACCCGGTTAAGGAAACCTTACGCACACGGGGGTCAGCCATAATCGGCCCATAGGTGTCAGCGGTCGATCCAACTACGAGGTTCACCGCACCATCCGGCAAGCCACCCGCGCGGATGCAATCAACCATCACCATCGCCACGCCCGGTGTTTGCGAGGAAGGGCGCAGGACAACCGGGCATCCCGCAGCAAGCGCCGGTGCAATCTTACGTGCAGGAAGGGACGCCGGAAAGTTCCACGCGGTAAATGCACCAACAATGCCAACAGCTTCTTTCGTGATTTCAAAGCGGCCACCAGGAACGCGGCTTTCTACCACGCGACCGTAGATCCGGCGCGCTTCTTCGGCATACCAACGAAACTGATCAACCGAAAGCCCCCATTCACGCTCTGCCTGAGCCAGTGGTTTGCCAGTCTCAGTTGAAATCATGCGTGCGGCTTCATTCGCACGCGCAGCCATTTCATCTGCGATCCGGTGCAATGCGTCAGCGCGGGCAAAGCCCCCCATCTCGCGCAGCGCGTCGAGCGCACCATCCGCCGCATCAATAGCCGCTGCGGTATCGCCTCGGTTCGCCGCTGCAATCTTACCGAGCGATTTCTCCGTCACGGGAGAGAACACCTCTGCCGTTTCGCTGCCCTTGGTCCATGCGCCAGACAGGAAAAGCCCAAAATTATCGTACATGGTTCACCCCAATTCGTTGGTTTTCACAACGCGGCCCTCAGCCGCAGACATAAGTGCCATACAGTCATCTTCAAATCCCACGGACACTGGCGTGCCAATGTCGATCACATCAACCCGATGCTTTGTTACGATTTCCTCAGTAGAGTGGTCATGCACATCAAGAACTGCGGCCAAACCTGCCCGTTGGAGTACCACTATGTTGTCGGTGTGCATTGGCGCGATGCGGCCACGGCTGTGCACAGATATTGCTGGCAATTTCTTTCCCCCATTTTCTTCTTGCAATGATTGTTGCATGATGCTTAGGTTGTCAATAGTTAATGCAAGGAGTGCCGGGCAAAGGCATTCAGGGAGGAAATCGAAATGGCTGCAAGCACGGTGCGCCTCACGATGGCGCAGGCTTTTGTCAGATACTTATGCGCCCAATACACTGAGATAGATGGCGAGCGTGTACCGCTGTTTGCTGGTGTGTTTGGCATTTTTGGCCATGGCAATGTTACCTGTTTTGCGGAAGCGCTCGAGCGTGTGCAGGATCAGCTGCCGACTTGGCGTGGCCAGAATGAGCAATCCATGGCGCTTGCGGCTATCGCATTTGGGAAAGCAAAGAAGCGGCGCCAGATCATGATCGCCACCTCTTCCGTGGGGCCGGGTGCGACAAACATGGTGACGGCGGCGGGTGTGGCTCATGCCAACCGCCTGCCAGTCCTGCTGATCTCTGGTGACACCTACGTCAACCGTTTGCCGGACCCGGTGCTGCAGCAGGTTGAGCATTTTGGTGATCCTTCAATGACTGTGAATGACAGCTTCAAAGCCGTTTCGCGCTACTGGGACCGGATTGTGCACCCCGCGCAGATTATCCAATCTTTACCGCAGGCGATTGCGACGATGCTTGATCCTGCCGATTGTGGCCCCGCGTTCATCGGGCTCCCACAGGACACGCAAGAGCTGGCCTATGATTACCCGGTCGAGTTCTTTCAGGAGAAAACCTGGGTGATCCCGCGCCCGCGCCCCTCTGTTGATCAGGTGGCAGCAGCAGTCGAGCTTTTGAAGACAGCCAAAAAGCCGCTGATCATCTCTGGTGGCGGTGTTCGTTATTCCGGTGCCGATCAGGCCGTCGCCGCCTTCGCCAAGAAGCGCGGCATCCCCATGGCAGAGACTATCGCCGGAAAGGGTGCAGTGTGCCATGACAACGAAACGTATGTCGGTCCGGTGGGCATCGAGGGCACGGAGGCAGCCCGCCAACTGTCGGAATCGGCTGACGTTGTTCTTGCGATCGGCACCCGGTTGCAGGACTTTACCACCGGGTCTTGGACAACGTTCCCGAAGGACGCGGCGTTCATCAACGTGAACGCCGCACGGTTCGATTCGCTCAAGCATCGCGCATTGCCCGTGGTGGGTGACGCGCTGGAAACGATAAACGAGATTGATACAGCTCTTGGCGATTGGACCGCACCGGCGGACCGGATGGCGCAAGCTCAGCTCTGGTACAAGGAATGGAACGATCTTGTGGATGAGGGTCAGGCTCCGACAAACCATGAGGTTCCGAGCTACGCTCAGGTTATCGGCATTGTGAACAAGATGGCAGAGCCCGAGGACGTCATAGTCACCGCTGCGGGCGGCCTGCCGGGTGAGGCAGTCAAGAACTGGCGCTGCAAGTCGCCTCATACCTTTGATTGCGAGTTTGGCTATTCCTGCATGGGGTACGAAGTTGCCGGGGGCTGGGGCCATGCGATGGCTTTGGAGGGCCGGCCGGGTACGCCGATCGTTATGGTTGGCGATGGATCCTACATGATGATGAACTCAGATATCCATTCGTCGGTCATTGCTGGGCACAAGATGATCGTCGTCGTGTGCGACAACGGCGGCTTTGGCGTCATCAACCGTTTGCAGACAGGAATGGGCGGCGCCGGGTTCAACAATCTTCTCAAAGACAGCCGCGTTGTGGATCCGGCGAATGTGCGCCACGTGGATTTTGCCAAGCACGCTGAGGCAATGGGTGCTGAAGCGCGGCATGTGGAAAGCTTGGCTGATCTCGAAGATGCGCTGGCCTGGGCCCATACCACGGATCGCACGACTGTGATCAGTATTGCTTGCGACGCCTATACCTGGACCCCGGGCGGCGCCGATTGGTATGTAGCCGTTCCAGAGGTTTCGCCCCGCGACAGCGTCAATGAGGCCCGCAAAGGTCAGGAAGAATTCCGCAAGAAACAGCGGATTGGAGTCTGAACCGAAATGCTGAAAGCTAAACTTGGGATAGCCCCGATTGCGTGGTGGAATGATGACCTGGAGGAGCTGTCAGATGATGTCAGCCTTGATGAATGCCTGCGCCAGGCCGCTGAAGCCGGGTTGACGGGAATGGAGACCGGCCGGCGTTTTCCCATGAACATGGATGAGTTGGGACCAGTCCTGAATAAATATAAAATCTCGGTCTGTGGCGGCTGGTTCTCTGGTCTTTTGCTTAATGGGGATATCGAGGTCGAGAAAGACCGTATCGCCGAGCAGCACGCCTTCTTCAAGGCGGCTGGCGCACCCTGTATCGCCTATGGTGAGACAGCGCTCTCTGTTCAGGGAGAACGGCACACGCCGATGGCGCAAAAACCCAAGCTTACTGAGGCCGAGATGGAAGTCTATGGTCGAAAGGTCTCTGACTTTGCCGATTGGTGCGCCAAGGAAGGCATGCCGCTGAGCTACCATCACCATATGGCGGCGGCGGTGGAAACCGAGGCAGAGCTGGACATGTTCATGAAGCATTCCTCTGTGCCGCTCCTGTTTGACGCCGGACATATGGCCTTTGCGGGTGGCGACAATTTTCGCGTCATCGAGAACCATCACACCCGGATCAATCATGTCCACACAAAAGACATTCGCAAGGATATTGTGGACGGGCTGAACCGAGAGAGTGAGAGCTTTCTGGATGCTGTGATCAAGGGTGCCTTTACTGTGCCGGGCGATGGATCACTTGATTTCGAGGCGATTGTCAAAGCCCTCGCGGCAAAAGGCTATGAGGGTTGGTTCGTGATCGAAGCCGAACAGGATCCGGTCGCCAATCCACCGCTTGAAATGGCCAGGAAGGGACGGGCTGAATTGTCCCGTGTCATGGATTTGGCTGGATACGAGGTCCTTGCATGAACCGGATAGATGGAAAAATCGCCTTGGTCACGGGCGGGACGCAGGGATTGGGTGCCGCCATTGCGCGACTTTTCGCGGAGGCTGGAGCCGCAGGAATAGCTATTGTGGGTCGCGGTCTGGCCAAAGGTGAGGCCAAGGCCGCGGAAATCAGTGCGGCCACCGGTGTGCCAGTGGAAATGATTGCCGCGGATCTTGGGTGTATTGAGGACGTGCAACGCACCGTTCCGGCCGCCGTGGCGAGATTTGGCACCATAGATATTTTGGTGAATGCGGCAGGTCTCACTGATCGCGGGAACCTTCTGAACACCACGCCCGAGCTTTTTGACGCGATCTTTGCGGTCAATGCTCGTGCTCCTTTCTTCCTGATGCAAGACACCATCAAACAGCTTGAAAAGGACGGCAAAGGTGGGCGGATCGTGAATATCGGCTCAGTTTCGTCGCGTGCCGGTCAGTCATTTATTGCGCCATACTGTGCGTCCAAGGCGGCGCTTTCGACGCTGACCCGCAATTCTGGCTACGCACTTATGCGCAACGGTATACATGTGAATCAGCTTGATATCGGCTGGATGGCCTCTGAGCATGAGCGCCAACTTCAATTAGAAGAATCCGGCGATCCCGACTGGGAGGCAAAAGCGAACGCTGGCCTGCCATTTGGTCGATTGCTCGACCCGGCAGAAGTTGCGCGGGCCGTTTTGTTCTTAGCTTCCGACGATGCCGGGATGATGACCGGTTCTGTCATTCATTATGATCAATCAGTGTGGGGTGGATATGACAGTCAGGCACCAGGACCTGCTGAAAAACTAAAGAAATAGAGGGGATAAAACCTCTTTAGTGGCCATCAGGCCACGCACCGGCCTTTGCGGCCAACCAATAGTGGCTGCGCTAGGCGCAGACTAATCCAAGGGAGGAATTTTGACATGACTTTGAAAAAAACTATTCTAGGGGCAATTGTCGCTTCGGTAACAGCAGGCACTGCTATGGCTGGAACAGATATTGCCCTCATCATTGGCTCTAACCAGGACTCATTCTGGAACGTCGTCAAAAAAGGTGCTGAAGATGCGGCCATGGTCATCGAAGCACGCGGTGGCTCGGTCAACATCTTGCAGACCAACGGATACGAGAACTATGGTGCTGATCTGGCCACGTTGATCGAGCAAGCAACAGCTCAGGGCGTTGACGGCATCGCAACAGTTCTGCCAGTTCCAGATGCGCAACTCCCAGCAATCCATGCCGCTCAAGCTGCCGGTATCACTGTGACCCTGCTGAACGGCGGCGGTGATTTTTTGGAAGAGTCTGGGGCTCTGAACTACTTTGGCTCTGATGAATATGTCGCTGGCGTTGCTGGCGGTGCTTATATGGCTGACGCTGGTGCCACGCACATTCTCTGCCATATTCAACAGCCAGGAACCGTGAATCTGGAAGCCCGTTGTAAAGGTGTAGAGGATGGCGCAACCAAAGCTGGTGCCAAAGTCACAATTCTGCGCCTTCCAGCAAGTATGGACGGTGACATTCCCGGTACGTCAGCGGCCATCGAAGCCGAATTGAATGGCGACCCGAGTATTGATGGTGTTATCAATCTTGCGACGTGGGGCGCTGACGCTTCATATGCGGCGATTGAACAATTGGGTAAGGGCGATACCGTCCGACTTGGTACCTTTGACTTGAGCCCTTCAACTCTTGATCGCATCAAGGCCGGCACCCAGACCATGGCCATTGACCAGACGCCTTACTACCAAGGCTTCCTGTCAGTCTCAACACTGGCAGCCAACATTGAATTCGGCACCAAGATCGCAACCCAGCCTGTGCTGACCGGCCCGGCGATCGTTGACTCATCGAATATAGATGCGACCTTCGCTGGAGTTGCGGCAGGCACACGCTAAGGTGGCTGGATTTCAGCTTTAATTTTCCACCAGCTCAAACGAACTGGCCGGGCCTACAAAGATAGGAGAGACGCATTGTCAAAAGCAGATACAAATAATGCAGCTACTGAGAGCGCTGCTTCCAGAACAGCACGGTCTGGCTTTTCCTTTGGAGAGCTCTTTAGAAGCCCGGCCATGGGCGCCTTTATCGGGATGGTGATCGTTTTCATTGTCTTCGCGATGTTTGGCTTTCACCGAAACTTTCTTTCCCTTGGCGGCATTGCCAACTGGATGAACTTCGCCAGCACCGTGGGAATCATTGCTATCCCGGTCGCGTTCCTGATGATCTCGGGCGAGTTGGATATCTCTACCGGGGCCGTTTTGCCGGCCTCGGCGATGATGCTGGGTATTTCGGTCAACCACTATGACTTCCCGATGTGGCTTGGCATGGTTTCGACGCTGGCCATGGCGGCGAGTGTTGGTTTGATCAACGGCCTGCTGGTGACCCGCACGCAGGTGCCGTCCTTTATCGTTACACTGGCCACACTGTTTGCGGTTGGTGGCCTGACGCTGGCCATGTCGGACCTCCTCATCAATAATACCAACGTGTCGCTTCAGTCGCCAGCTTGGGCCAAGGCAATCTTCGGGACGCGCTACTTTGGTTTCCGCGCGACCGTTTTCTGGTGGTTGGCTTTGATTGTCGTTTTTTGGTTCTTCCTTCACAAATCGCCTTGGGGTAACTGGCTTTTTGCAATAGGTGGAGACCCTGAAAGTGCCCGCAATGCTGGCATTCCAGTGAATAAAACGAAAATCTGGCTCTTCATACTCTGCGCGGTCTGTACGTCTTTGGCCGGAATGTGTCAGGTGATCCAGTTCAACTCATCCCAGGCGTCGACCTTTTTTAATCTGATTTTTTTCACAATCATTGCATGTGTTGTCGGCGGTGTGCTGCTCAACGGTGGCTTTGGTTCGGTCATTGGTGTCGTCTTCGGCACCATGACGCTCGGTATCGTGCAGCAGGGCATTAACTATACCGAAATCGACCGAAACTACTCCTTGTTGATCATCGGCGTAATGCTGTTAATCGCGGTTCTGATGAACGGCACCTTCCAGACACTGGCCACGAGTTGGTCAACCAGCAAGAAGGAGGATTGAGTATGTCTGACGCAAAAACCGTTTTAGAACTCCGCAACGTTGACAAGTCTTTCGGGCCGATCGACGTGCTGCGAGACATCAGCCTGAAGGTGAGAGAGGGGGAAGTGCTGTGTTTGCTTGGCGATAACGGTGCGGGCAAGTCCACTCTAATCAAGACGCTGGCTGGAGTGCACGCACCGACACGCGGTGAAATCCTTATGGATGGCCAACCAGTCTCTTTCCCTCATCCAAAAGCCGCTCAGGAAGCGGGTATCGCCTGTGTGCACCAGTTCGGCGGAACTTTTCCACTGATGTCGATCAGCCGCAGCTTCTTTGCCGGGGTTGAGCCTGCCAAGGGCTGGGGCCCGTTCAAGGTGTTTGATCGCGAGAAAGCCAATGAGATCGCAGTGCGTGAAGTGCGCAGTTTCGGGATCACACGGATTGATGATGGTGATCGCATGGTCGGTGGTTTGTCGGGCGGCGAACGCCAATCATTGGCCATCGCCCGTGCCGTCTACTTTGGCGCGCGCGTCCTGATCCTCGACGAGCCTACGGCTGCTCTCGGTGTGAAGCAATCAGCGCATGTGCTTCGCATCGTAAACGAAGCCAAACGCCGCGGCCTTGCCGTGATCTTCATTACACATCAGGTTATGCATGCCCTTTCGGTGGGCGACCATTTCGCGGTGCTTATCCGTGGGGCAATCGCCGCAGACTTTAAAAAGGGCGAAAAAACCCGAGAGGAAATCACAGATCTAATGGCGGGAGGGGAGAGCATGGCCGACCTTGAAGAGGCCATCAGCGCACCTCATGCCGGTTGATCCAGGGAAATCAAAGATGACAACACGCGCTTCCGTGATCGGCACCCAAGACGTGGGCAAACTGATCCCATCCGAGACCGGAGATCCGATTTCCATCAACCGTGCCTGCGATGCAAAATCGTTGGATCGCATCCTTGATCCGAAAGAGGCCGCCAAGGCGGTTTTTTGGATGGCCTCCGGGGATAGCCTTGTGATGACGGGCGACACCGTCAATTTCAACAAATCCATTTGGGGCGCATATGATGGCATGCCCGTTTCGGAAAGGGCACTTGAGCTATGACAATGCAGACGATTAAGGGGCCCTCAGTCTTCCTCGCGCAGTTTGCGGCAGATAATGCGCCTTATAACAGCCTGCCAAGCCTTGCGAAATGGGCCGCTGACAAGGGATTTGAAGGCGTGCAGATCCCGACTTGGGATACGCGGCTGATCGATATGAAGCAGGCTGCGGAAAGTGAGACTTACGCCGATGAGATCAAGGGGATGTTGGCCGATCATGGCCTGATCCTAACCGAGTTTGCCTCGCAGATTACCGGCCAGCTGGTGGCAGTACATCCGGCACATGACCAGATCATGGACAGCTTCGCCCCGGAGCACGTGCGTGGTAACCCCACAGCTCGCCGCGCTTGGGCCGAAGAGCAACTCCGCTTTGCTGTACGCGCCTCCAAACGTCTTGGGATCACAACACACACCACCTTTTCCGGCTCACTCCTGTGGCCCTATTTCTACCCCTATCCACAATGGCCCGAGGGGCTGGTGGATGAAGCGTTCACCGAACTGGCCCGGCGATGGAAACCGATCCTCAACGACTTTGATGCACATGGTGTCGATGCGTGCTTTGAGGTTCACCCCTGCGAAGATCTGCATGATGGTCACTCCTGGGAGTACTTCCTTGAGAAGGTAGACGGCCACCCGCGCGCCAACATCATGTATGATCCCAGCCACTTCGTGCTGCAGGCGCTCGACTACCTCGCGTTCATCGACCACTATCACGACCGCATCAAGGCGTTCCACGTCAAGGATGCCGAGTTCCGCCCCGACGGTAAATCTGGCGCCTATGGCGGTTTCATGCCTTGGTCGAAGCGGGCTGGACGCTTCCGCTCCCCCGGCGATGGTCAGATTGATTTCGGCGGTATTTTCACCAAGCTTTCGACCTACGGATATGATGGCTGGGCCACTCTGGAGTGGGAGTGCTTTATCAAAAACCCAGAGGACGGCGCCCGCGAAGGGGCGCGCTTTATCAAAGATCACATCATCAAAGTGTCGGACCGTGCATTTGACGACTTCGTCAAATCGGACGCGAACCGGCAGGCGAACCGGGCGATGCTCGGACTGGAGGAATAAATGACCGCGCATCGTAAGCTACGTCTCGGTATGATCGGCGGTGGCGAAGGAGCCTATATCGGCGGCATCCATCGAATTGCCGCACGTCTGGACAACGCATGGGAGCTGGTTGCAGGCGCCTTTGATGTGGACCCGGAAAAAGGCCGCGCCTTCGCTTTATCGGAAGGGATCGTCGCAAACCGGGCCTATCGTGACTATAATGCCCTGATTGCAGGCGAATCCGGCCGCGAGGATCGCGTAGACGCAGTCGCGATCTGCACTCCAAATTTCACCCATTACCCGATCGCAAAAGCGCTGATCGAGGCTGGGTTTGATGTTATTTGCGAAAAACCTCTGACGGCTACGCTGGAAGATGCTGTTGCTCTTGCAAAGCAAAGCCGCGAGTTGGGGCGTTTCGTAGGTGTCACATACGCATATTCCGGCTACCCGATGATACATGAAGCCCGGGTTCGCATTGCCAACGGCGAAATTGGCAGGGTTCGCACAGTTCAGGTCGAATACCCGCTGGAATGGATGGCGACCGCCATCGAAAGCAAAGGCAATGCCCAAGCCGCATGGCGCACCGATCCCCGGAAGAACGGGCGCGGCGGGTCCATTGGCGACATTGGCACCCACGTCTATCATCTCGCAGGGTTCGTGACCGGGCTGGAACTGGAAGCGTTGACCGCCGACCTTGCCACCTTTGTTGAAGGTCGGGCGCTGGATGATAACGCTCATGTTATGTTGCGCTACAAAGGCGGAGCGCGCGGCCTCCTGTGGTCATCACAAGTGGCAATTGGGCATTCCAATGGTGTCCGGCTCAGAGTGTTTGGAGAGAAAGGCGCTCTTGGTTGGTTTCAGGAACAGCCAAACGAGCTGAGCTACGCTTTGCTCGGAGAGCCAGTAAGGGTGATCAAACGTGGGGCAGATGATCTTTCGGCGGATGCCATCGCCCGCAGCCGTACACCCCCTGGGCACCCGGAAGGATATCTGGAGGCTTTTGCCAACCTCTATTCCGGCTTCGCTGAAGCCATCTGGGCCCGTCGGGACGGTAGAAATCCGAGTGTGATAGGGCAGAACGTGCCAACGGTTTATGATGGCCTGAAAGGCGTGGCATTTGTCGAGGCCGTGGTCGACAGTCACGAAGCCGAAGGGCAGCCTTGGCTTGCACCGCCAGAAGTCTAGCAATTGTGTTTCTGAAACAGTTCTGATGTCCCAAATTATCTGACGACGGACACTCGAACCTGAACTCCTGCTGGCCCTGCCGGTGCCGGTGAGCATGAGCCTGCTATCCGGCGGCACCACGCCGCCGGAAAACATGCCCGACGGGCTGCAAACCGCAATGCAGGCGGTGCCCTCGACCTGGTGCGGGGCGGGTGCCTTTGACCGAAGAGCCCGGCCTTCCCCAACGGAGCCCAACACCTCGTTGGATCGAAAGCAGTCCCTGCACTTACACTCAAATCGAGCTGCTTGAGCGGCGCTGATAAAGGTGTCGTTATCCAACCGTATTTTTGCCCAGTTTAAACTCTTGTTTCGTAGGATCAGGATCTTATTTCGTAACTGTATTGCAAAACCATCCCGGGAAATTAATATGATCGGCAGTTTGCACACAAGCCCCCCCGAAAGGCCCCAGAATGAATGTGACGCTGAGAGAGGTCGCCGAACTGGCAGGTGTGTCGCGCTCGGCCGTATCACGGACCTTTACCAAGGGCGCGTCAGTTTCCGCCAAAACCCGTGAAAAGGTTGAAAAAGCCGCCAAAAAGCTGGGCTACAGCCCCAATGCACTGGCTTCATCGCTGACAACCGGGCGCACCAAGCTGATCGGGCTGATCTCGAACAATTTTCACAATCCGATCTTTCTGGAGGTTTTTGATCAGTTCACCCGCGCGCTTCAGGAGCGGGGGTTGCGGCCGTTGATCGTGAATCTGAGCGAAGAGAAAGAGCCGGAAAACTCGGTTCGGATGCTGCGGCAATACTCTGTCGATGCGGTGATTGTGGCCTCATCTACCCTGCCACCCAGCTTTGCCCTTGCCTTCCATCAGGCGGGCGTGCCCGTGGTGCATACGTTCGGGCGCTTGTCGAATGCGCCGCAGGTTCATGTGGTGGGCATTGATAATATCGAATGCGGGCGCATGGCGGCGCGAGAGCTGATCGTCCGTGGCTATCGGCGGCTGGGCTATCTGGGCGGGCCGGTGGATGCGACCTCGGCGCAGGACCGCTTGCGAGGGTTTTTGGAAGAGACAGGCAAACACCCCGATCTGGCGGTCAGGCACAGCTTTTCCGGGGCCTATTCCTTTGATGCCGGGCGTAAGGCGATGTTACGCGAACTGGATGGAGACCCCGCCGAGGCTTATTTCTGCGGCGATGATGTGTTGTCAATTGGTGCGCTTTCAGCGTTGCGTGATCGTGGTTTGCAGCCGGGGAAGGATGTCGGTGTCATTGGGCTGAACGATATGGAAATGGCCCGCTGGGAAAACATCGACCTGACCACCATTCGCCAGCCTATTGTGCAGATCATCGCATCCTCAGTGGAATTGGTCGAGGCCCTGTTGAACGAACCCGACCGCTATCCAGAGGCTCGCATCTTTCCCTGTCAGGTTACCGAACGGGGGACGTTGCGCCCTCGTCCGGTTGGTTAAAGGGCGGGCGCTTTAGCGCAGCATCGGAGGCCGGGCTTCGACCCACGCGCTATCCTGCTTGGCAGAGGCAACCGCCGCACGAACCGCCGCAATAGAGCGCAGCCCGTCTTCGGCACCGGGCAGGCCGTCACGCGCGGCACCGGAAATGGCATCGGCCAGATCGCAATAGATATTGGCAACCGCCAGCAGAAAGCCTTCTGGGTGAGCAATGGTGACGCGCGATAGGCGGCGGGCTTCTTCGCATAGACCCGGTTCGCCCTTTTCAATGATCTGAGTGCGCCCTCCGACCGGAGTATAGATCAGCTGATTGGGTTGCTCGGATGCCCAGCGCAGGCCGCCGGTTTCCCCAAAAATCTGAATGTCGAAACCATGCTGGCGTCCAATCGCCACCGAGGATGTCCATAGCCGCCCCACGGTGCCACGCTCCGTCCGGAAATTGACCATCGCGTCATCCTCCAGCACGCGCGAGGGGATGGTCGAGACCATATCCGCCGAAAGCCGCGCTACCTGATCATCGCAGATAAAGCTGGCCATGTGCAGCGCGTGAATGCCGCAATCGGCAAACTGCCCCGAGACCCCGGCCATGGCCGGATCATAACGCCAGCGCACGCGCGGATTGTCGGCATCGGTGGCGTCTCCGTGATGGCCGTGGCTGAAATTGGCCACCACCAGACGGACCTTGCCGAGCTCGCCCATGCGCACCATGGCGCGTGCCTGACGCACCATCGGGTAGGCCGAATAGCAATAGTTCACCGCGCAGATCCGCCCCGAGGCACGGGCGATGCGGGTGATTTCCTCACCCTCCTCAACGCTCATGGTCATCGGTTTTTCGCATAGCACATGAAAGCCGGCCTCAAGGAATGCCTTGGTGATTTCAAAATGGGTCGAGTTTGGTGTGGCTACGGTGACCAGATCAACACGGTCATCGCGCTGTTGCTCGCTGGCCAGCATCTCTTGCCAGTCGCCATAGGCGCGGTCGGGGGCGATGCCAAGACGCTGGGCATAGGCGCGGCCTTCCTCGGCGCGGTGGTCCAGCGCACCTGCGACGAAATCAAAGCGGCCATCTGCCTGTGCGCCCATGCGATGCGCCGGGCCGATCTGGCTGCCTTCGCCGCCGCCGATCATGCCCCATTTCAGCTTGGTCATGCTGTTCACTCCTTATCGTTTTACAAATTCTGCCAGATGGTTTTCATATGCCCCATGCTGCTGCTGATCGTGCCGGTTCTGATGCCTGTCATGGCTTCATTTGATGTTTTGGTTTGCAACCGGTTGCAAAAAAGCTATCTTAGGATTCGGATAGAGGCAAGGTGGAAACGCCCTGCCCACCATCAGGAAAACGCACGCACCATTGGGGCGATATCAGGGGGGAAAGTGTATGGCTGATCTGATGCAGGGCATTCAGGGAAGCAGGTTTGCAGTGTTCGGCCGTGCCGGCATGGATATATTCGCCGATCCCATTGGTGTGAAAAGCGAGGATGCAACGCGGTTTTGCGCTGATCTGGGCGGCTCTTCGGCCAATATCTGTGTCGGGCTGGTCAAGCTAGGCGGGCAGGCCGCTCTGGTGACGTCTGTCTCGGATGACGCGGTGGGGCGGTTTTGTATGAATCGGCTGCGCGACTATGGCGTGAACATCGACAATATCCGCGTGATTGGCGGCGAATACCGTATGTCTCTGGCGGTTTATGAAAGCTGCATTGAGGATTTCCAGAACGTCATTTATCGCAATGGTGCCGTTGATTTTCAGGTGATGCCCGAGGATATGGATCGCGTCGGTTTCAGCAAGTTTACCGCGCTGATCACCGCAGGCACCGTTTTCGCGGCCGAGCCTTCGCGCACCGCGACCTTCCGTGCTTTTGAACGTGCCCGCGCCGCCGGGCTGCCCGTGATCTTTGATATTGATTATCGCCCCTATAGCTGGCCCTCGCCACAGGTCGCGGCCGAGGTTTTGTCGCGTGCGGGCGCAGAAAGTGACCTGATTGTCGGCAATGACGAAGAGTTCGGCTTTATGGCGGGCGGCATGGACAAAGGGCTTGCCAAGGCGCGTGAGCTGGCCGCAGGCGGGCGTATGGTGATCTATAAAATGGGCCATGAGGGGGCCGTGACCCTGTATCGGGGGGAAGAGATTCGCACCGGTATTTATCCGGTGACTGCCGTCAAACCCAACGGTGCGGGGGACAGCTTTCTCGCTGGTTTCCTGGCTTCACTCGCGCAGGGGTTTACGCTGCGCGATGCGGTTCTGCGCGGGTCGGCCTGTGCCTCGATCGTGGTCAGCCAGCCGGGTTGTGCGGGCGCTATGCCGACTACCGCCCAGCTCGACGCATTTCTGGCCGAACACTCCGGGCCGACTGCGCCGTGACAGGAATCTGCCATGCACATTCCCCCCTTTGATAACCAGAACCGGCCCATCGTCGACATCGACGATCCGACCGTGCCGCTGAACTATTTTAACATCATCAAGCTGAAGCGCGGCGAGGCCTTTGAAACGCGGGTTCCGGGCTATGAGACCTGTATCGTGCCCGCCACCGGCACCGTTGATGTCGAGGTCGAGGGGTTGCGGTTCGATGCGCTTGGCGGGCGCGGTGTGGATGTCTGGGATGGAGAGCCTCAGGGCGTTTATGTGCCCTCAGGCGCGCGGGCGGTTCTGGTCTGCACCAGCGAAACGGCCGAGGTATTCGTGGCCGGGGCGCGTTATGATCGGGTGCTGGAGCCTTTTGACGTTCGCACCCCCGATCTGGTGCAATATGGCAGTGATGACACGAAAACGCATCGGAAAATCAAGCACATACTGGGTCAGAAGCACCACGGCAAGGTCGGTCGCCTGCTGGTGAGCGAGCTGTTCACCGTGGGCACCGGCGGCTGGTCGGGCTTTCCCAGCCACAAGCATGATACGGATCGCCTGCCGATTGAAACCCGACATGATGAGACCTACAATTTCCGCTTTCGCCCCTGTCATGGCTCGGGCCTGCAGATGTTGCAGCGTGAGGACGGTAAGCCGGGCGATGCTTATCACGTCGTCGATGGTTCCACGATTTGCATTGACAGGGGCTATCACCCCTGTGCCGTGCTGCCGGGCTATGAGATGTATTATTTCACCATTCTCGGCGGTCTCAGCCAGCGTTCGCTGGTTCAGTATTTTCAACCCACCCATGCCGATCAGATCGAAACGATCCCCGGCATCAAAGACATGATTGCGAAGTTTAAATGACCCTTGCGACCCTCACCGAAGTCCTGCGCCCCGCCTACGAAAATGGCTATGCTGTTGGCGGCCTTGTCACCCTCGGCTGGGAGGATATGCGCGCATATGTTGCCGCCGCCGAGGCCGAAAACGCCCCTGTCATCCTGCAGGCCGGACCAAGCTGCCGCGAACATACGCCGCTGCCAATCCTGGGCAAGATGTTCCGCCATCTTGCAGAAGGGGCATCGGTGCCGGTGGTGGCGCATTTGGACCACGGCTATACCTTTGAAGAATGCCGCATCGCGCTGGAGAGCGGCTTTACCTCGCTGATGTTCGATGGCTCGCGCAAGCCTCTTGCGCAAAATATCGACGAAACGGCTGCGATTGCCGAGATGGCCCATGCCGCTGGCATTTCCTGCGAAGGCGAGATCGGCTTTGTCGGTTATTCAGGGGGCGAGGGCTCGGACGGGACCAACCCTGAAGAAGCCGCCCGATTTTCCCGCGAAAGTGGTGTTGATGCTATGGCCGTTTCGGTTGGCAATGTTCATTTGCAGCAAAACAAAGAGGGCGGTCTGGATGAGGCCCGGCTGCGTGCCATCGAAGCGGTCACGGATATTCCGCTGGTGATCCATGGTGGCTCGGGCGTGCCGGTGGCGCAACGGATGCATCTGGCCAAAGACAGCAAAGTCTGCAAGTTCAATATCGGCACCGAATTGCGCATGGCCTTTGGGCAGGCGTTGCGCACTGCCGTTAATGCCGATCCGGCGCGATTTGACCGGGTGCAGATCCTGCGCGAAACGCATGACCCGGTTGAGGCTGCCGCGCGTGAGGTCATCCGTGCCTTCGGAGCGCCGCCACAACGCCGCGAGGGGTGAGCGGAAGCCTGTGTCAGATAATTCTTGCAACCGGTTGCATAACGCGGCAACACTTAAGAGGTAAAAAGGATTCGGGAGGAAACTATGCTGCGAGTGGGGCTTTTGGGGGCTGGCCGTATTGGTAAGGTCCATGCACAGACCATCGCTGCTCATCCGGGCAGTCGGTTAAGCGCGGTGTCCGATGCACTGCCAGAGGCTGCACAGGCGCTGGCCGGGGCCTTTGGCGCCAGCGTGCGGGGCACGGATGAAATCGTTGCCGACCCGGATATTGATGTGGTTCTGATCGCCACGCCGACGGATACCCATTCCGACCTGATCGAGGCCGCAACCGCGGCGGGCAAGCCCGTGTTATGCGAAAAGCCGGTTGATCTGAGCCTTGCACGGGCGCGGGCCTGTCAGGTGGCCGCGGCGGCAACGGGGCAGCCGGTGATGATCGGCTTTAACCGCCGCTTCGATCCCAATTTCAGCGCTCTGAAGGCGGCCATGCAGGCCGATGAGATCGGCAAGACCGAGCTTTTGTCGATCACCTCTTTTGATCCGGCACCGCCGCCGGTGTCCTATGTTAAAGTTTCGGGCGGATTGTTCCGCGACATGATGATCCATGATTTCGATATGGCGAATTTCCTGATGGGCGGCTTGCCGCAAACCATCACAGCGCAGGGCGCGGCACTGGTTGATCCGGCGATTGGTGCGGCGGGCGATGTCGATACGGCTGTCGTTACGCTGAGCTATGCGGATGGGCGTCTGGCTGTCATCAAAAACTCGCGCCGCGCTGCCTATGGCTATGACCAGCGGGTTGAAGTGCTGGGCGCAAAGGGTCTGCTTCAGGTTCGGAACATGCTGGAAAATACCGTGGTGCGATCCACCGCCGAGGGCGTAACTGGTGCCAAACCCACATGGTTTTTTCTTGAGCGTTACATGAGCGCCTATCAGGCCCCCGTTCGTTGGCTGAGGGTCGCACCGTGGCGCTGGCAGATATTGATACATGACGGGCAGGGGCTGGCCCAGCTTGAAGGATCAATGGGTGGAATTGTATAAGTTCTTGATCCCGGCTGTGGTATTCAGCAGGACACAGCCATTGTTTAACGCGTGTGCAAACGCGCATTAATCGTCAGGAGGCTGACCATGACCAAGACAATCCGGCTTACGATGTCGCAAGCTCTTGTGCGCTATGTTCAGGCACAGATGAACGAGGATGGCCAGCCCTTTATCGCCGGGGTCTGGGCGATTTTCGGGCATGGCAATGTCGCTGGTTTGGGCGAGGCGCTCTATCATGTGCGCGACAGCCTGCCCACATTGCGCGGACACAACGAACAGACCATGGCCCATTGCGCAATCGCTTATGCCAAACAGTCGTGCCGCCGCCGGGCTATGGCCGTGACCTCGTCCATCGGGCCGGGGGCCACCAATATGGTCACCGCTGCGGCACTGGCGCATGTGAACCGTCTGCCGGTATTGCTGTTGCCCGGCGATGTTTTTGCCAATCGTGGCCCCGATCCGGTGTTGCAACAGGTAGAGGACTTCGGCGATGGCACGGTTTCGGTCAATGACTGTTTCCGTCCGGTCAGCCGCTATTTCGATCGCATCACCCGGCCCGAGCAACTCCTGACCGCCCTGCCGCGTGCCTTCCGGGTGATGACCGATCCTGCCGATTGCGGTCCGGTGACGTTGGCGCTGTGTCAGGATGTGCAGGCCGAGGCCTATGATTTTCCCGAAAGCTTTTTCACCCCGAAGGCCTGGCACCCGCGCCGCATCCGCCCGGATACGGGCGAGCTCATCCGCGCGGCCGAAGCCATCCGGGCGGCGCAACGCCCGGTGATCGTGGCCGGGGGCGGAGTGCATTACGCCGGGGCGACCGAAACGCTGACCCGATTTGCCGAAACCCACGGCATCCCCGTGGCCGAGATGCAGGCGGGCAAATCCGCCCTGCCATGGGATCATCCGCTCAACCTTGGTCCGATCGGCGTGACCGGCGGCGCACCTGCCAATACGGTTTGCGCCGATGCTGATCTTGTGCTGGGTGTCGGCACGCGGTTTCAGGATTTTACCACCGGGTCATGGGGGCTGTTTGCCAATCCCGAACGGGTGATGATATCGCTCAACACCGCCGCTTATGACGCGGAAAAGCACGGCGCCATGCCAGTGCAGGCAGATGCGCTTGTGGGCTTGCAGGAGCTGACCGATGTGTTGGCAGAATACAGGGCCCAAACCCCGGACCACGCGCTGAAATCCGACTGGTTTGCCAAGGTCGACGCCCTGACCGATGCCCCCGACGATGATAATGCCCTGCCTACTGACATGCAGGTCATCGGTGCTGTACAGCGCGCGGCGCACGACAATACCGTGGTGATGTGCGCCGCGGGCACCATGCCCGGCGAATTGCACAAACTCTGGAAGGCCAGCCGCCCCGGCGGGTATCACATGGAATACGGCTTTTCATGCATGGGCTACGAGATCGCCGGTGCGATGGGCATCAAGATGGCCAAGCCCGAGCGCGATGTGATCTGCTTCACCGGCGATGGCACTTATATGATGGCCAATTCCGAGATGGCTACGGCGGCAATGATGGGCGTCAGCTTTACTGTTGTTGTCACCGACAATCGCGGCTTTGGCTGTATCAACCGGTTGCAGATGGGCACCGGCGGGGCCGAGTTCAACAATCTGCTGGATCATACGGTGCATGATACGCCTTCGGCCATCGACTTTGCCGCCCATGCGGGTGCGATGGGGGCGACCAGCGTCAAGGTTAGCTCGATTGCCGAGTTGGAAGAGGCCCTGGCCCGGCGGCACGAAATCAACGGCCCTTATGTTGTGGTGATCGACACTGACCCTTATCCCTCGACTGAACATGGCGGGACATGGTGGGATGTCGCCGTGCCCGAAGTCAGCGAACGGCCACAAGTTAACGAAAAACGCGCCGCCTATGAAGCAGCCCTGAAAAAACGGAACACCCAATGAGCGTCAGGATCGGCATTTCACCCATCGCGTGGCAGAATGACGACCTGCCCGACCTGACCGCAGATTTCACGATGGAGCAGGCCCTGCGTGAGGCCCGTGAGATCGGCTATACCGGGGTTGAGCGCGGCCAGCGTATGCCTGCCGATACCGAAGGGCTGCGCACCTATCTTGAGGCCGCCGACATCGCCCTGTGCGGCGGCTGGTGTTCGGGCAACATGCTGGTCAACGACTTTGCCGCAGAACGCGCAGCTGTGGGCGGGCAGGTGGCGCAGTTTGTGGCGCTGAACAGCCCGTGTATTGTCTATTCCGAATGCTCGAACACGGTGCAGGGGCAGATCGGCACGCCGGTCGATGCGCGCCCGAAACTGACCCGGGATGAGGTTCTGGCCTATGCGAACAAGCTGACCGAGTTGGCCAAATGGATGGCCGGTGAGGGAATGCCGCTGGCCTATCATCACCATATGGGCTCGATTATCGAGGCAGAAGACGATGTGAACTGGCTGATGGAAGGTTCCGGCCCCGAGTTGGGCCTGTGCTTTGACACCGGGCACCTGCTGTTTGGTGGCGGTGATGTTATGGCCGCGCTGAACCGCTGGGGCGATCGGGTCCAGCATGTGCATTTCAAGGACATCCGCCCCGATATTGTCCACGATGTGCGCGAAAATGACCGCAGCTTTCTGGATGCTGTGATTGCTGGGGCCTTCACGGTGCCGGGCGATGGCTGCATTGATTTTCAGGCGGTGACCAACGCGCTGAAGGCCATGGATTACGCAGGCTGGATCGTGGTCGAGGCCGAACAGGACCCGGCCAAGGCGCCGCCTTACGAGTATTCGAAGAAAGGGTATCAGCATATCCTGGAGGTCTGCACGCAGGCCGGATTATCTGTTGAGACCGGATCATGAACAGGCAGGGCGCATACCACGCCGATTTACTCAGGAGAGAGCCATGACCCTATTACACAAGCCGATTGCCAGCCATGGCAAGGTCCATGACATCACGCCGCAAAAAGCGGGATGGGAATATGTGGGGTTTGCACTGCACCGCTTGCGTGCGGGTGAAACCGTGGCCGAGGCGACAGGAGATCGCGAGGTCATTCTGGTGATGGTCGAAGGCAAGGCCGCAATCAACGCTGCCGGTCAGGACTGGGGCGTGCTGGGCGATCGGATGGATGTGTTTGAAAAGACTCCCCCGCATTGCCTTTATGTGCCCAACGGGCAGGAGTGGTGTGCGGTTGCCCAAACAGATTGCATGATTGCGGTCTGTTCCGCACCGGGTCAGGGCGGCCACCCCGCACGACGGATCGGCCCCGATGGCATTACGCTGACCCCGCGCGGCGAGGGCACCAACCAGCGTTTTATCAACAACATCGCAATGGAGGCCGAAGATTATTGCGACAGCCTTCTGGTGACCGAGGTCTTTACCCCGGCGGGCCACTGGTCCAGCTTTCCCAGCCACCGCCACGACCAAGATGATTTCCCACGCATCACCTATCTGGAAGAAACCTATTTCCACCGGATCAACCCCGGCGATGGTTTCGGCATTCAGCGCGTTTATACGGATGATCGGTCTTTGGATGAAACCATGGCCGTTTCAGATGGCGATGTGGTCTGCGTGCCGCGCGGTCACCACCCCTGTGGCGCGCCGCATGGGTTTGAGATGTATTACCTGAACGTCATGGCCGGACCGCTGCGCAAATGGCGCTTTGAGCTGGCCCCGGAGGTTGTGCATCTGGCCTGATTGAAGTCAGGATGTGCGCCAACGTCACTGGTGGTTAACCCAACGGTGCGTAAGGCACCCAAAAGGAACGCACCAACCGGCGTTTTGAGATCAGCGTGTTGAGCTGCTCTTTCATGGCTCGCAACGAAACTTCGTGTGCCGCCTTGCTGGTTTAGGCGTTATGGGCCAGCACTTAGCAGCACTTAAATGCAATCGCTTGATTGAGCGCAAAAGTCGCCAAGCTGCGGGCAATGGGCTGTTCGATCGAGCGCCCTCAACTGGGCCATATGGGAGGTAACGATGGCCGAGGTCATGATGCAGCTTGCGTAATCTTCGAAGACCGGCTTTGCAAGGACTTGCCACCTGTATCAGTTTCCGAACAACTCGATATATTCGGTAAAAACAAACAGTCGATTTCGGCTGCCATGTTCACATCCACAACCGGACGCGCGTACAAGTGTCGCATCAGCGCCTGCGCGTTCTCCTGTCGGCGCGCGCTGAACCGAGGCAACACATCTCTCTCGATCCGTTCCTTGATTGCCAAAACAGCGCGGAATACATCGGCTGACGCCCGCGCCGTTTCTTCAACGCCGTGAAGGAAGAACACCAACCATTCCCGCAAGTGATTGCCTTGGCGCACGGCCATCAAGTGATCGACATATGCGGTCTTGTTACGTTCAAAATAGTCCGACAGATACAGCGCAGGCCGTACTAGCAGCCCCTCTGACGTCAGATATAGGGATATCAACAAGCGCCCAGACGCCCGCTACCGTCCAAAAACGGGTGAATTGTCTCAAACTGGTATTGCCCAATGGCAATCCGCACCAATGGATGCACAAACAGGTGGTCCGCATGCAAGAATGCTTCCAGATCCCCCATGAGATCTGGAACATGGTCATGATGAGGCGGCACAAACACGGCGTTTTTCAAGCTGACCCCTATCCAGTTTTGGCTGATACGAAACTGTCCGGGCTGTTTCTGCTGACCGCGCACTCCAGAAAGTAATATCTCATGCGTTTGACGCAACCGTTACCTCAGAAACAGGTGCTATTTCTGAGATATGGACATCCCAATCTCAAATTGCGCCATAAGCTCAATGGTATTTGCAGGATCGTGGTGGTTTGGAAGGCAGATACTTGCGTTGGTGTATTTTGGTTGCGGGAGGATGCTTACACCATAACTTGTGCACCACATCGGAACGCGAAAAAATGCCAATCCAGGCCAAGGAAAGCCTGAACGACATATGGCAGGCCGAAACCGCAGCCGAGGCCACTTTCGATTTCTTCATTAAAACCCACGGCGCGAAACACGAGAAAGCCGCAACCAAACGGGTTAAGCATCGTTTCGCCATGCTTGTCGTCAATGACTTCCCGGCCGAGCACTGGAAACAAAGCTCTACACCACGCCTGAGGCCAAATGCCTGATCCGCCCATCTATAAGCGCGTCACCTGTATGGTCGGCATCAGCCGGCAAGATTTGAGTTATCACAGAACCCCTCTGTTCGCGGATTGCAGTTCGGCAATCAGGTTGGCGTCGTCATAGCGGCTCAATGACAGCTCTGCGGCATAGTCCGGCAGGTCGGCCCCAACCATGGTCGCGGCGCATAGTTCGCCAGCCGCACAGGCGGCCATCGTGCCAAAGCCGGACAGGGCACAGTTCATGAACGCCCCTTCGGGCCCCATGCGCCCGATCAGGGGCCAGTTTTCTTCGGTCATCGTATACCATCCGCCATAGTGGTGCATGTTGCGCGGCAGCTGTCCGAAGTATGCCTTCAACGCCGGGTTCAGGCGCGAGGCACCTCGAAGCACGATGTCGGGGAAGTTTTCGTCAAGCTGAGGTTCCCAGGTCGCGGTTGCGGGCGTTTCGTTATACGCCCAGCCCAGCTTGACCCATTTGCCGCCGTCACCGCCATCAGGGCGGCAATGGATCGCGCCGGGCATGTCCTGCGCCAGCCATGCGAATTCGGGATATTCCAGCAGCATGGCGCGTTCTTCGTCGGACCAGTTGATCTGTTGTCCGTCAAGGTCGATCGAGAAGGGCAGTGCGCGGGGGATGGCCCCTTTGCGGTCTTCGAAGGCAATCTTTTGCTGGAAGGTGTTATGGACCGGCAGCTCGACCCCCAGCATTGCCGCGATCTTGTCGGCGAAGGGTCCCGCCGCGTTCACAATCTGATCAGACTGCAACATCTGCGGCCCGTCGCGGGTGGACAGCCCGACACGAAAGCCCGCACCGGCTTCAACGCTTGTCACCTCGCCGACAACCCGCCGCGCCCCGACAGATTTCAGGTAGTCCAGCATATACATGCCCAGTTGCTGCCCGCTGATATCCCCGCCCCGGCGCACATGGATAACCGCGCGCACCTCCGGGTCATAGCTGGGAAATCGCGCCCGGATCAGGTCTTGATTGGTCACGATGTCAACGCCGTCAGGAACGTCCTCCCAATCCGGCTTGTCAAAGGGGGCGTAGCCGGGTGCTGTGGCGGTGTCGTGATAGCGCAGCAGGCTGCTTGCGCGCTCACCCAACCCGCCGTGAAGCTGCTCGATCAGCGGGTCGATGTTGGCTTCGCGGGTGGCCAGCGCATAGCCGCGGCGGTTCATGTTGATTCTGTTGCCGGAGGCGCGCGCGACCTCTTCCATCAGGTCGATGCTGCGGTCGGTGAAGGCAACCATGGTCGGATGCGGCCACCAGTTGCGGTAATTCTCGCCAGACTGGGCCGAAGTGAAGGCCATGGGCTGATCCCGGTCCACCAGCGTGATCCGCGTCTGGCCGTGGTTTTTGGCGAGGTAGTAAGCCGTGGCGATACCGGCGATGCCGGTCCCGATCACGATCACACTCTTATTATTTTGTAGAGACACAGGTTTTCCCGGATTTTTGGTCAGAAAAGTGAGCGAAGCGATGTGTCACAATGATAACGCGAACAGCGGCCATTCCGAACTTGGTTGAAGCGCGCTACGGCCTTGGTCAACATACCCGGTGCCTTATGATCATCTTGTGACTTTTCGTAACCCATGTTGGCAAGATAGGTTACGATTTGCAACCGTTTATCCGATGATACGCCAAGGCAGAAAATGCTGCATGTAAAGACAGCCCTGTCTGACCCGATCTACGATAACCTGCGCAATCGTATTCTTTCAGGTGGAATTGGTTCATGTATCCGCCTTGGGATTGGCCAACGGGTTGTGTTCGAACGCTAAAGGGGTGCCGCTGGACACCGACATACCGAACCGATTTCCTGCAGCGTCCAGACATACGGATTGCCTTGGACTGGCTTGCCCCTGAAAAGGCCGCACATATGACCGCAAGAGATTTTCGCGAAATTCAGTGATTGTTGGTGGATGATGCGCAACGCACCAAAGTGGGGGAGTGGGGCGACATGAATATGCATTTTCATCAGATGCTTTATGAACCCCAGAACATCGCCCAGCTGCTTCGCATGATCAATGATTGGCCAGCCCGGCTTGAAAAGAACTCCGCATTCTGACACCATGCACTGGCGGCCTGGAATACCCGATGGGGGATACGCTGATATTCTCAGCGCCTGCGGGGCAGGGGTGCATGCTACTAACTGTGCGCATTTTGCGCAATCATGTTTGGGCAACCAAGAAGGAGACAGCCGTCTTTTTCAGGGGGAATGCCTGAACCAATAATCGCTACCATAATCAGGGAGACACATATGAAATATTTTAAGCATTTTGGCAAACTCGCCATTGCCGCCACGGTGACTGCGATCACGGTGACGGCTTCTGCCGCGCAGGACCGGAAATTTGTCAATATCGGAACTGCGGGGATTGGTGGTGGCTACTACCCCACCGGCGGGTTTATCTGTAACCTGCTGAATAAGAGCCGCCGCGATCTGGGGCACAACATTCGCTGCACGGTGGAGTCGACTGGCGGTTCGGTGGCAAACCTGCGCTCCCTTCAGGCGGGCGAACTTGATGTCGCCATCGTTCAGTCCGACTGGCAGTTTCATTCGTATAACGGCACGTCAAAGTTTGAAAAAGACGGCGCCAACAAGGATTTGCGGTTTCTGTTCTCGCTGCACATGGACACCGCGCACCTCGTCGCGCAAGCCGATGAGGGGCTGACCGAATTTGCCGAGCTGAAAGGCAAGACCGTGAATGTCGGCAACGCCGGTTCCGGGGCCGAAGCGTCCATGGCCTTTGCCCTGTCGCGCTATGGCACCACGCCCGACGAGTTCTTCGGTCAGGCGACCCGGCTGACATCGCGCGAGCAGGCGCAGGCGCTGTGCGATGGCAAGATCGACGCCTTCTTCTACACCACCGGCATTTCCGCCTCGACGATCAAAAGACGTCACCACCTGGGGGCTTGTGGCCACGATGGTTGCCTCTGCCGATGCGGATGAAGAGGTGGTCTATAATCTGGTCAAATCCGTTTTCGACAACTTTGAGGACTTCAAGGCTCAGTCCACTCTCTACACGCATATCAGCCGTGAGGGATCGGTCAGCAAGGGGCGCTCGGTTCCGTTCCATCCGGGCGCGGAGCGGTATTTCCGCGAAGTGGGCCTGATCGACTAAACGAAAAAGCGGTTGGCGTGCCGGTAAGGTGCGCCAACCACATGACGATGCGGGGAAGAGGGCGACATGACGAACACATCACATCAGGCGGGAACCGACACATCACATCAGGCGGAATTGGATGAGCTGATCTCCGAACATGACGTAGGTGCGCGCGACCCCTCTGGGCTGGTTCGCCGGATTGTGCTTGGGGTGGCGCTGCTGTGGCCGCTTTTTCAGCTCTACATTGCTTCGCCATTACCTTTTGTGACCGGATTTGGCTTGATCGACGATAGCCAACAGCGCGCCATTCATCTGGCCTTTGCGCTTTTTCTCGGCTTCCTGCTCTTTCCGGCTTTTGCCTCGGCCCCGCGCAAATACATTCCGGCCTATGATTGGGTGTTGGCAATAGTGGCGGCGGGCTGTTCGCTTTACATTCTGGTTTTCTTTCAGGATGTCGTCGAAAACGCCGGCGGATTACGCACCCCGACTGAAACGATCACGGCGCTGCTTGGTATCGCCCTCGTGCTGGAAATCACCCGCCGGGTGCTGGGCCTTTCGCTGATTATCGTTGCGGTGATCTTTTCGGCTTATGCCTTTGTCGGCCCGATGTTGCCGGATCTTGTCTCCCATCGCGGGTTCTCGCTCAATCGCTACGTTGATCACATGTGGCTGACCACCGAAGGGGTGTTCGGCCTGCCTTTGGGGGTGTCCAATAGTTTCATCTTCCTGTTTGTGCTCTTCGGCGCGCTGCTCGACAAGGGCGGCGCGGGGAACTTTTTCATCAAGCTGTCGTTCTCGCTGCTGGGTCACCTGCGGGGCGGTCCGGCCAAGGCGGCAGTGGTTTCGTCGGGGATGACCGGGCTGATTTCCGGCTCCGCCATTGCGAATGTAGTCACGACCGGAACCTTCACCATTCCGCTCATGAAACGGATCGGATTTTCGGGGGAGAAGGCCGGCGCGATTGAGGTTTCTTCCTCCATCAATGGCCAGATCATGCCGCCGGTCATGGGGGCCGCTGCCTTCCTGATGACCGAATTCGTCGGCATTTCCTATTTCGAGGTCGTGCTTCATGCTTTCGTGCCTGCGATTGTCAGCTATATCGGCCTGTTTTACATTGTGCATCTTGAAGCGGTGAAAGCGAATATGCCCGTTCTGGCCAAGGTGCGCGAAAGCACCCTTTTGCAAAGCATTGGCCGGTTTCTTTTCGGGTTTGGGGCCGTCGCGCTTGTTGCTGCAATGGTTTATGCGGCGGCCACGGTTATTGGGGCTGTTGCGGGGGCCTACACGGTGCCGGTTGCGGGGGGGGCGATGGTGGTCCTCTATTTGTGGCTGCTCAAGATCGCCGCGCGCTACCCCGAGCTTGAGATTGACGACCCCAACGCGCCGCTGGTCGAAATCCCGAAGCTCAAGCCCACCTTGATGGCTGGCCTGCATTTTGCCCTGCCGATCGGCGTGCTGATCTGGTGCCTCATGGTGCAGCGTTTGTCGCCCGGTCTTGCCGTGTCCTGGGCGATTGTCGTCATGACTGCGATCATCCTGACCCAAAAACCCCTGACCGCCTGGTTCCGTGGCGAGCTTTCAGGCGGGAGCCAGCTTGCAGAAGGCGGGCGGGATCTGTTCGAAGGCTTCGTGGCCGGGTCGCGCAATATGGTCGGCATTGCCGTGGCCATGGGGGCGGCGGGGATCATTGTTGGCGTCGTGTCCCTGACCGGTCTGGGTCTGTTGATGACCGAGATCATCAATGTGGTCTCTGGTGGCAACGTGATGATCATGCTGCTGTTCACCGCGATCATGTGCGTGGTGCTGGGCATGGGCCTGCCGACCACGGCAAACTATATCGTCGTTGCCAGTGTCATGGCACAACCGCTGGTGACGCTGGCCGCACAGAACGGAATGGTCATTCCGCTTTTTGCCGTTCACCTTTTCGTTTTCTATTTCGGGCTGATGTCGGGAACCACGCCGCCGGTGGCGGTCGACAGTTTCGCGGGGGCAGCCGTCGCGCGGTCAGACCCGATGAAAACCAGCATTCAGGCGTTCTATTACTCGCTTCGAACCGCGATCTTGCCGTTTATTTTCGTGTTCAACCCGGAAATGCTGCTTTTGGGCATAGATAGCTGGCCAAATGCAGCGCTGATCATTTTGTCATCGACGGTGGCGATGTGCGTCTTTGCCGCAGCAACGCAGGGTTTCTTTCTGGTAAAGAGTTACAAGCTGGAAAGCGCGCTGCTGGTGGTGATCGCCCTGTCGCTGCTTCGGCCGGGTTTCTGGCTGGATGTGGTTCAGCCGCCGTTCCGTCCGGTTGACCCCGCGTCGATTTACGAAGTTGTCGAGAGCGCCAGGCCAGATGCCCAGATCCAGATGCTGATGACCGGCGAGAATTACAGCGGCGACGTGATTGAGCGCATGGTGGCCATTTCGCTGGGCGATGCCGGGGCTTCCGGCAAAGACCGACTGCTGGACGCAACCGGAATGGAGATGCGCTTTGATCCCGGCGGTGTCTATGTCGATAATGTCGCTTTTGATAGTCCGGCTCAGAAGTGGGGGGTGGATTTTGACTGGAAGATTCTGACGCTGAACGCACCCAACATGCGGGTCTCAAAGAATTGGTTCTATATTCCGGCCTATGCAGTGTTGGCGCTTCTGATGCTTTGGCAGCTTTCACGTCGTAAAAGGCAAGAGAAAACTCCGCATGCATGATCACACCCTGACTCCGGTTGACCTTGCCCACCCAGAGGTCAGTTCCAAGGCAATTCAGACGGTGCGCCAGATGGCAATCGACTGTGATGCCGTGCTGCGTGTTCTGACAGCCGTCCCATCCATTGACGCTTTCAACGGCGGTTTTTCTCGCAGGGGTATTCCTAAAAAATGACAGACAGGGCGCTTGACGAAATACCTGATACGAACAGCATCACCTAACGCTCTGTGCGGGTTTTTTAATTGGGCCTGTCGATGAATATCCTGCGGCGTATCGAACGTGGCTTGGTCTGGCGCATTGTCCCGCCTTTGACGGCGACGGAAAACGAGCCGGCTCAGGGGGGGCTCGACCAGACGTTGCGCGGCAGCCTGAACACGCTAACCTGTGGGGGGTAGAGAACCGACCCACAAGGGAGCAGCCTCTTCCAGATTTGGGTGCCGCGCATCCAGGCAAGTGCTTACAGCGTTTCAAACACCTGAACAACAGCGCGCTCCAGCGTATCCATCGCGCCGTCCAGTTCCGTTTCAGAGGCAATGAACGGCGGCGCCAGCAGCAGGTGGTCGCCAAGGCGTCCATCGCGGGTGCCAATCATCGGGTAGCACATAAGCCCCTCGGCAAAGGTTGCTTTCTTTAGCTTTGCCGCCAGCCCCGTGGTCGGATCGAAGGGGGTTTTCGTTGCGCGATCCGCCACGAATTCAATTCCCCAGAACATGCCCCGACCGCGAATATCGCCCACATGTGCGTGATCGGCCAACCGGGCATGCAGGCCGGCTTCCAGATACCCCCCGAGCTCTTTCGCCCTTGCCACCAGATCGCGGTCCAGCAGTTCTGACACGACGGCAAGTCCTGCCGCCGCCGCAACCGGGTGGGCGAGGTAAGTATGTCCGTGCTGGAAAAATCCGGTGCCGTTCGCGATGGTGTCATAGATCTGGTCAGTGCAGAGCATCGCGCCAATCGGCTGGTATCCGGCGCCCAACCCCTTGGCAATGCACAAAATATCTGGCAAAACCCCGTCTGCCTCGCAGGCAAAGAGGTAGCCCGTGCGCCCCATGCCGCACATCACCTCATCCAGAATCAGCAAAACACCATACCGGTCGCAGATCTCTCGGATGCGCTTGAAATAGCCGGCAACGGGCGGCACCGCCCCCAAGGTCGCGCCAACGACAGGCTCGGCCAGAAACGCCATGACGTTTTCCGGTCCAAGACGCAGGATTTCATCCTCAAGCGACTGGGCGGCGCGCTGGCCGTAGTCCTCAAGGCTCTCACCATCGCGGCGTTCGGCGTATTCGTAACAGGGGTCTACATGGTTCGCGTCGATCAGCAGCGGCGCATACTGCTGACGCCGCCATTCGTTGCCCCCCGCGGCCAGCGCGCCCAGAGTGTTGCCGTGATAGCTCTGACGGCGGGCAATAATCGCGCGGCGGTTTGGCTCACCGTTCTCGATATGGAACTGACGCGCGAGCTTCATCGCGCTTTCCACCGCCTCGGACCCGCCGGAAACGAAATAAACCCGGTCCAGCCGCCCCGGCGCATGTTCAACCAGCAGGTCAGCCAGACGTTCGGCGGGTTCGTTGGTGAAAAAGCTGGTATGAGCAAAGGCAAGCTGCTCGACCTGATCCCTGACGGCCCCAATGACACGAGCGTTTGAATGCCCCAGACAAGACACCGCCGCGCCGCTGGTGCCGTCAAAATAGCGTTTTCCATTGTGATCAAACAGATAACAGCCTTCGCCGCCCACGGCGGTGGGCAGTTCGGCATGGCAATTGCGGGGAAAAACGTGGCTCATGATGGTGTCCCTTCCAGAAGGTTACAAAGGGCGGCGACAGAGGCCGCATTATCGGCATGGGGGCGACCGTCGGCCCGCAGGAGACTGTTTTCAAAGCCAACCCGCAAGGAGCCCCCCTTGCTGGCCCCATGGACGAGGCAGGCGTGTTCCTGTGGCCCGAAGGCGCAAAGCATCCAATTAGGGGCGTCGGGCAGGGCGGTCAGGAAAGGGTCAAGGTCGGAGGGGGCCGAGGTCTGGCCGCTTGCGTATCGGCCAAGAGCGAAGACAACACTGCCCTGACCGGGGCGCACCACACCTTCGGCTTGCCAGCGTTTCAGCAAGGTCGCGTCATCGGTATCGTAAAGAATGTGTTGCACCTCGCAGCCCATATCGGCGCAGGCGGCATAGACGCGCGGGGCAAGGTCCGTGTCCCGCGCGATTTCACGCACAGAGATGGAAGCCCAGCCGGGGCGCACCTGCTCAAGGCAGGCAAGCTGCTGAGCGACGTCATAGATGCCCACGGCTTCGGTAGTGATCTGAATGCGCAGCCCCGGAACAGCCCCGGCAAGGGCCTCCAGTGTTTCCCGATAGCGGCCCGGATCGAGCGAGTGCGCCCCCTGGTCATCGCGCACATGCAGGTGCAGGGCGTCGGCACCCGCGGCGTGGCAGGCGCGCCCGGTCTCGACGATCTCGGACATGGTGATCGGCACGGCGGGATGGTCCGCCTTGCTGCGCCTTGCACCGTTCGGTGCCACCATGATGAACGGTTTTTTCATCGCCATTCCTTCATTCAAAGCGCCAGAAGACTTGCGATCAAACCTCCGAGCCGATTGCCAGAGTCGTGCAGGACGCCAAGCCCTAACCCCCCCCCCCTCTGATAGCTTTCAGCAGAGGCTTTTGTGAAAAATCAAAAGACACCAACACGGTAATTAGAAAGCATGTGTTATGCAAGGAGCGTATCAAAGGGAGTGGAATTGCATGGATCCCACAACTCCGAACTGTCCGTCGTCAGAAAAATTGGGACATCAAAGCGGTTTGAGCAATAGAGGCTCTGGCTCCTTTGTGTGATTGATTATGCCGCTTGTTTTTGATGTTGCAGGCGGCGTTGTTTGATTGTCTGTTTCTTGATCCTTTTCCTTGATCTCAGAATGGCTTTGTCACACCCGAAGTATACGTCGGCAGGTGAGACATTGTTCAGGCTCTCGTGGTATCGATCGTTGTTGTAGTAATCAACGAAGGCCCCGATCTGGCGTTCGAGATCACCAGGCAGATAATCGTTTTCCAGCTGAACTCGATTCTTCATGGTTTGGTGCCAACGCTCGATTTTGCCCTGGGGTTGGGGATGGAACGGGGCACCACGAACGTGGTTCATCTTCTGACCCTCCAGCCATTTGGCCAGGTCGCCAGATATGCAACACGATCCGTCACCCATTGGGCGCAAACCAAAGGCGTCTTCAATGGTCAACTCGCTGAGCAGGCGCGGCTTGTTCCAATCCGCGCAGGACTTGTGACCCGCCTTGCAGAACAGAAAAGCAAACACATTTCCACACAACATGATAAGAGTGATCCAAATTATGCCCTAAAACCGAAAGACTCTGCCATGAAAGCCGTGATGTTCGAAAAGTTCCAGGAAGCCCCCAAGGTGGTGACCGTCGATGACCCCACACCAGCAGCAGATGGTGTTGTCGTGCAGGTCAGAGCCACAGGCGTGTGCCGCAGCGACTGGCACGGCTGGATGGGGCATGACAGTGACATCAACCTGCCCCACATTCCCGGGCATGAGCTGGCCGGTGTGGTCGCTTCTGTTGGCAAAGACGTCAGGAACTGGAAGGTGGGCGACCGCGTAACGGTGCCGTTCATCTGTGGCTGTGGGTCGTGCCGCGAATGCCATGCCGGCCATCAGCAGGTGTGTTTGCATCAACAGCAGCCCGGCTTCACCCATTGGGGCAGCTTTGCCGAATATGTGCCCATTCATCGGGCTGACCTGAACGTCATCGCTCTGCCTGAAAGCATGGATTTTGCCACCGCCGCCAGCCTTGGCTGCCGGTTTGCAACCTCTTTCCGGGCAGTGATTGATCAGGGCAAGGTCAGCGCAGGCCAGTGGGTGGCCGTGCATGGCTGCGGCGGGGTTGGTCTTTCGGCGGTGATGATTGCTTCGGCCGCCGGGGCCAATGTGATTGGCATCGACCTTGACCCGGCCAAGCTCGAGCTGGCCAGACAGCTGGGCGCGGTGGCTGCGATTGATGGCAACGGCGATGTGGTTGAGGCGATCATGGAAATCACCAAGGGGGGCGCGCATGTCTCGCTGGATGCTCTTGGGCACCCGGCGACAATGACCAACTCGATTATGTGCCTGCGCCCGCGCGGCAAGCATATACAGGTCGGGCTCTTGCTGGGCGAACATGCTGCGCCTCCTGTGCCGATGCCCAAAATCGTCGGGCAAGAGATCGAACTGTTGGGTTCGCACGGGATACAGGCCCATCGCTATGGCGCGATGCTGGACATGGTCGAAAGCGGCAAGCTGGACCCCGCGCGGCTGGTCGGCGACAGGATTGGTCTGGAGACAGCGCCCGAGGCTTTGATGAACATGGATAAATTCCAGTCCATTGGCGTAACCGTCATTACCAGTTTTTAAACCATAGAGAGAACCGCCTTGAGCGGCGGTGACAATGAGCGGCGGTGACAACACGGCGGCCGTCCTGAACCCGGCGCAAGACCTGCTCGATCCGGCCGCAGCGCTGCTCCGCCCAAGATTGTGCTGCCTGATGGCGGGACGGGTAATTGGGCATTGACTCGGAGCCATTTTTGCCTGAGATCAAAATCCGGGTGCAATTCAAGACAAGGTGGACAAGATGGCGTGGAAACAGTGGGCAATCGGGATCATTCTGGCCATCGGCCTTGCCGGCGGCGGCTATGTCTATTGGCAGAGCGTTGCGGGTTCTCAACTGCCTGCGGGGATTGCCAGCTCGAACGGGCGGCTGGAAGCCGAGCGGGTCGATATCGCCACCAAGCTGCCCGGGCGCGTGGCTGAGGTTCTGGTGTCCGAAGGCCAGTGGGTCGAGGCGGGCACGCTGGTCGCCCGGATGGATACGATTGAACTGGAAGCACAGCTGCGTCAGGCGCAGGCTTCCGTGTTGCAGGCGCAGCAGCAAGAGCAACAGGCCAAGGCGCTGTTGCATCAGCGGCAATCCGAGCGCAGCTTTGCGCAGGCGGAATTCGCCCGGGTCGAAAAGCTGGCACAAGATTCCTATGCTTCT
>PDSA01000057.1 GCA_002748285.1 Rhodobacterales bacterium | reverse complement strand
TTCATCAGTCGCCTTGGTGATTGGGGTGGTGGCGTAGCTTTCGGCGAAGGTCTGATCAAAGCTGCGTCCCTTGGCCGTGTCGGTGCGACGCCCCTCACGGGCGTTGTGCCGCTTGATCCCTTCCGCCACCACCGCTTTGAAATCGTCGATCGGGATGGCGCGCTCGCCGTAGTTTTCCGGCTTGGCATCAGGACGGTTGCCGACATAAGCGCCCGCAAAACGCGGATCGCGGGCAATGTGGTCGGCAAAGTCCCGGAAGGCGCGTTCAATCGGCTTGGCCTGACCATGCGCAGGCGTCGCCCAATGCACCTTGATGCCCAGAAGAGGCAGAAGCCCGAGCGGATCATCATCTTTGATCTTGAACCGGAACCGGGTCGGAGCGCCGCCGGTCAGCCATTTGTTGGCAAACTCACGCCCGTTATCAAACAGGCAACGCTTCGGGATGCCGTATTTTTCGATCATGTCACCCAGCGCCGCAACCACAGCCACCTTGTTCGGTGCGCGATCGACCCGCCAGCTCAATATCTTGTTGGAATACACATCAGCCCCGCTTCGCCCTCGCGGGCAAACACCTGCGTCACGCGCGGCACTTCTTCGTTCATCCGCCGCCGCGCCGTGCGCTCGGTCAGAAACGCTTTTCCATTGGCCTTGCACCATTCCACTGCCCGCAGATAGCTGGCCGAAAAAGACCCGCCATCGACCCGCAGATAATCGGCTTTCAGAAGATCAAAGAACGCCTTGGAACATTTCGCCTTGGCCTTTTTGCACCCACCGGCCCGGTGGCGCGGGGCAAGATGATACAGCCACTCGCTCGGCCCCGCCGCCCCTGAAACCAGCTTGAACCAGTTCCAGATCGTGCGGGCGGACACACCCGCCTCAGCGGCACCATGCTGCACGGCCTCATCACGGGGCAGGCCGTCCCGCTCAAGTGTCAGCACCAGATCAAGCACCCTCTTGCGCTCCTGAGCCTTTTTCTTGATGCGATCCGGCAGCGCCTCATAATAAGCGTGAAGGTCCACTTTGGTTTCAGCTACAGCCTTCGGGGCAGATTGTTTCAGCAGAATACGACGGGCGCGGGTCGGAAACAGCTCCCAGCTGTATTCCCAGCCACCACCCTTGCCTGACCGTTGACGCGACCAATTTGGATGGCTGCGCCAGCCGGAGCGTTTCGCCAAAAGATCAACACCTTTCCGGGTGCCGGGCATATCCGGCAGGTTCGCTTCTGCGATCTCGGTGGCAGTCCACCACGTTTTATGAGGGCGCGAAACGGTCATTTATACCCCCTTTAAATCGTCCAGAATGGCCATGATTTCGCGCTGCACATCATCCACAAACCGGCGTTTGGCC